>NZ_JAGQBJ010000009.1 GCF_024345575.1 Cyanobium sp. Morenito 9A2 | reverse complement strand
AGGTGGAGCGGAAGCTCAGGTATCCGTAGTCAAATCCGGAGAGGTTGTCAGAGAACTGGAGTGATGTGGAGAGATAAGCGCCACCTGGCAGGGAGGGATCCAGGCTGGTGGAGCCGAGGGAGAAGCCTTGGATGACTGGGGCAAGTGAGTCTGGCCCTGTGCCTGGAGCAGGGTTGTTGCCATAGACCACCTGGAATGAGGTCTGGGTGATGGAGTTAGCGGAGAGGAATGTATTCCAATCAGAGGAGCCGCTGGATTTGTAGAGGGAATTACCGGCCGAGTCCCGTAATTCAATGGAGCTGAGTTCCCAGGTGCCCGCTGCGGTGAAGGGGTCGAGTTTCTCGGAGGCAAAGACGGTACCAGCGAGCCTGGATCCTTGCAGGGATGATGAACTGAGGTAAAGGCTGCGCGACTGGCTGGAGGAGGTGGAGCGGAAGCTCAGGTATCCGTAGTCAAATCCGGAGAGGTTGTCAGAGAACTGGAGTGATGTGGAGAGATAAGCGCCACCTGGCAGGGAGGGATCCAGGCTGGTGGAGCCGAGGGAGAAGCCCTGAATGACGGGGGCGAGGGTGTCGGGTGCACTGGCTTCCGCTGCTACAGCAGCTCCATTGATCAGCAGGGTCAAGGCATCGTTTTCGCTGGGCAGCCTGAGGAGTTCCTGGGCGGACGTGACGCCACCCAGCAGCCTGGCTGCAAACAGTTCACCCTCATCGCCTGGTGTATCGCGGCTGTTTAGCAGCGCATCGAGGTGATGGCCTAGTTCCTCGGTGAGGACGGCCTGAACGCGCTCCTCAGTGGCCGTCTGCAGCCAGTCCTGATTGAGGTAGATCGTCCCTGTACTGATGGCGTAGGCGCCAGCCGCTCCGGGCATGGAGGTGGCCGGCAGCAACACGATGGGTGGGAGGGCTGAGAAATCTCGTGACGCCCACTGCGCCACCAGCTCCTGGAGCAGTGGTGGATCGGCATCCAGGTTCAGGGCGTGGCGTGCGGCGGTTGCCAAGGGCCCATCCGCTGCCCAGCCGGCCAGCCGCTCGTTCCAGCCCTGGAGCAGGGTTTCGAGCGGCGATGCCATACAGGAATTCAAGAATTTTTTCTAAATTTATCACTTATAGGCCGATCTGATGGCCATTTCTCTACCCCAGTTGGCATGCGGTTTGCGCATAGTCGCCTCGATTGCATAGGCCGCTACTGCTACTACCGGAGAGGGCAGGCCTGGCTCGAAGCAACTGAATGAGGACCCGGTGGTCGGATGCTCCCCGAGCAGGGAGCCGGGGCTGAGGCCCGGGAGCCCAGTCATCCCCGGTGGGCGTTAGCCGCTAAGAGGCTGTTACTCGTAGATCCACGCAACTGTTCTTCACAGACGCCTGTCAATCCGCCCAGATCCCAGTGACTACAATGGATCTGACCGATAAACATGGCCACGCAGAAGCCCAAATCCTTTCGACCCTGGCAGCCGGAGCAGACGACCCTGCTGCCGCCATCACCCAGGGAGTGGCTCTCAAAAGATCACCAAATGTATTTCCTGCTGGATCTGGATCTGCTGGATGAGCTAGCTCTCTCCGAGATCCTGATCCCTGCTCAGGCCAAGGATCCCCGCGGCGAGAAGGGGTTTGACCCGCGCATGTTGACCATGCTCTTGCTCTACACCTACTGCGTGGGCATCGTCTCCTCCCGCAGGATCGAGCGCGCCTGCCACGAAGAGCTCGCTTGCCGGGTGCTGACTGGCAACCAGCAGCCCGACTACAGCTGCATCAGTGAATTCCGTGGCAATCCGCCGCCTGCTCCAGCCGCGCTCCAGCAGCTGGCGCATCACCAGCAACTCCTCCGGCGTCTGCATCGCACCCCCCATGCCGATCAGAGCCCGTGATGCAGCCCGGCCCACTCAAGGCAACGCCAAAGCCGACACCCGCTGTTGACGGCACTGCCGTAGCCCGCTCCACCCCGAGTGGAACCAGGACAACCCCAGGGGACTTGCTCGTTGGATCGGCTGCCAGGTGGCTCAGTTTTCGTGTCGCCTCTGGCTAAGTTTTCGATGTCGCCTGACGCCGTGCCCCACTCCTAACTTCCATGCCATTGGAAATTCCCCAGGGGAGGAGGGTGGCGCATCGCCCGTTTGGCCAACACCCCTCTCAGCAAAACGATGTGGCGTGGCACAGGGATTTGCTTTGCTGGTGCCACAACCGTGCCACAGGGATTTCTGAGGCCCTAATACGACAGGCCTTCTGAGCGGTTCGGACTTTATTGGGTGCCGCCGAATGAGGAGTTCTTGACTGACGGGTGTCAGTCGGGCCTGTGGGTGGCTATGCATGGGGTGTGAGGTCTTGGGACGGCGGTGACACTCCGACCCTGGCGACCTCACACCCCCGTGTCAGCTGAACAACCTGATGGGACGACACGCTTAGGGGCCAGGGGCTGGGGTGGTGGCGCTTCGCTCCAGGGGGGATTCCTGGAACGGCCACACCCGTGGCAATTCGGGCGGCGGCAGACCGCGCTCGGCGCGAATACGTGCCCAGAGACGCGTGAACCACCAGCGGGCCGCCTGGGTGGAAGGCCCGTGGTAGCGGGCCACAAGCCCCTGATCCAACCGGCCGCAGGCCATCGCCCCCTCCAGTCCGGCGCGGTCGGTGCGGCAAGCCTCAAGCAGCGCCTCGCTGATCGGTTCCGGCGAAGCCCACACCAGACTGCCGAACACGGGGGCCCCGGCCAGGCCATGGGGGCCTAAGAGGCTGTCCCCCCCCAACTCCAGCCGGTCCACCAGGCTCCAGCGGCCTTCGCGCCGGATCTCCAGGGAGGAGCGCCAGGCTCCGGATCCGAGGGTTTCGCCATCGGCGCTGCGGCCCAGCCGCACCACCTCCGCCCCCAGCCAGCTGGCCCCGGCCGCCAGCTCCACCCGGCTGTGCTGCTCGAACAGGCCGCCGGCAAACAGCACCAGTTCCTGGGGCAGCCACTCCAGGTCCGCCCCTTCGGCGAGCGCGAAGTGCAGCCTTTGCCGGGCCCAGGTGCCCTTGGGTGTGATTCGTGAGCGTCCCACTGTGCCGTACACCTTCTGGGCCGCCACGCTGGTGATCAGCGCCTGGCTCTGGGGAGCCAGCTCAGCCTCAATGGCGAGTTCATCGCCCCCCACCAGGCCGCCGGCGGTGTGCAGCAGCGGCAGCTCGCAGCGACCATCCTGCTGGCGAAAGGCGCGTTGGATCTTGAGCGGTGCCGTGGCTCCGCCCTGGTGCACCGTGGCTCCGCCCGGGGCCGCTCGGCTGAAGCGCAGCTGGGCGCTGGCCCGCCAGGGGCTGGTGGTTCGCTCGGGCGGGCTGACGATCACGCGGGGGGCAGGCCAGGGTTGATGGTGGGACCGCTTGGGCCCTGATCCGGTAACGAGACCTACAGGATGGGAGCGGTCCCCTGGTCAGGGTGGCGCCAGCTTGGCGCTTTCCCCCGCCCGTCCCGTCGCTCCTTGATGACCCATCCCCCCCTCAGCCCTTCCAGCTCCGCAGACATGGCGCCCCTGGTGCTGGTGCGTCGCCTGAGCGGACCAGCCGCAGGGGGCGAGGCCGGTTCGGCCCTGCGCCTGCCCCTGAAAGCTGACCAGCGCACCAGCCTGCGGGGCCATCGCCTGAGCGCCTGCGGGAGGGATCTGCTGCTGCAGTTGCCGCGGGGCGCGGCCCTGGAGCCCGGCGAGCGGTTGGCCCCGACGGGCGCCAGCCCGATGGTGCTGGTGGAGGCGGCCCCCGAACCGTTGTTGGTGGTGCGCGCCGCCGATTCCCTGGCGCTGCTGCAGGCGGCCTACCACCTGGGCAACCGCCATGTGCCCCTGGAGGTTCGGGCCGATCAGTTGCGGCTGGGGGTCGACCCTGTGCTCGAAGACCTGCTGCGCCAGCGGGGCCTGGTGGTAGAGCGCTTGCAGGCTCCGTTTCTGCCGGAGGCGGGCGCCTATGCCGGGGCTGGGCCCAGCCACCACGGTCACAGCCACCCGTGAGCCTGGCCCGTCTGCGCCTGTATCAACTGGTCAGTCCGGCCCTGCCGGTGGGCGCCTTCAGTTACTCGGAGGGGTTGGAGGTGCTGGTGCAGCGGGGTGAGCTGGCTGAGGTCGCCGGCCTGGAGGGCTGGCTGACCGCCGAACTGGAGCGCGGCCTGGTGGCGATCGAGGCCGCGGCCCTGGCTCCGTTGATGGCGGCCCTCTCCCGGGGGGACCTGGCTGCGGCTGGGGAGCTCGACGGCTGGCTGCTGGTCCAGCGCGAGGCGGCGGAGGTGCGCGCCCAGCAGCGTCAGATGGGGCGCTCGCTCCTGCAGTTGTTGGCGGAGTTGGGCTGGCCCCTGCCGGGGCCTGAGGGTCCGCCGGTGCGGGGTGCCCTGGGCTGGAGCGCCGCCTGGGCCTGGGCAGGGGTATGCCTGGAGCTGGAGCCCCTGGAGTTGATCGAGGCCTACCTCCACGGTTGGGTGGCGAATCAGATCAGCGCCGCCGTGCGCCTGGTGCCGCTGGGGGCCACCTCGGGCCAGGCGCTGCAGTTGCGCCTGGGGCCGTTGCTGGAGCGCCGCGCCCGGGAGCTGGTGGGCGCCGACCCCCGCGCCCTTTGGAGCGGCGGGGTCGGCGCGGCCCTGGCTCAGCTGCACCATGCTGAGCTCTATTCCCGTCTGTTCCGCAGTTAGATGAGTCGCTTGCGCGTGGGGGTGGCCGGGCCCGTGGGTTCCGGCAAGACGGCCCTGGTGGAAGCCCTCTGCCGCTCGCTGCGGGAGCGGCTGGAACTGGCGGTGGTGACCAACGACATCTACACCCAGGAAGACGCCCAGTTCCTCACCCGCGCCGGCGCCCTGGCTCCCGAGCGCATCCGGGGGGTGGAGACGGGTGGCTGCCCCCACACGGCGATCCGTGAGGACTGTTCGATCAACCGGGCGGCGGTGGAGGAACTGGAGCAGGCGTTCCCCGAACTTGATCTGGTGCTGGTGGAAAGCGGCGGCGACAACCTGGCCGCCAGCTTCAGCCCTGAGCTCGTCGACCTGTGCATCTATGTGATTGATGTGGCCGCTGGCGACAAGATCCCCCGTAAGGGCGGGCCAGGCATCACGCGCTCCGATCTGCTGGTGATCAACAAGGTCGATCTGGCCCCGATGGTGGGCGCGTCCCTGGAGGTGATGGAACGGGACACCGAGCGCATGCGGCCCGGCTTGCCCTGGTGCTTCACCAACCTGCGCTCGGGCGAGGGACTCGAACAAGTGGAGAAATTTCTGTTGCAACAGCTACCAAGTTGACGCTCTCTTGGCTTGGGATCTGTGACAGGGCGCCCATGGGTTGGCCAAACGGTGTGATTCGCTACCGGTCGTCCCAGGTGCCCGTCAATACATTCCTTGTCACCGCTGGCAGGCGGATCATCCCAAGGAGTTTTGCCCCATGAAGCCCACCTCGACGCAGAAGACGGCCTTTCGTCTGCTGGGCGGCGCCACCGCGCTGGCCACCTCACTGACCCTCGTGGCCTGTGGCGGCGGCGGCGGAGACAAGATGGCTTCCGACGGCGGCGGCGGCTTCGACGGTGAAGTGAAGGTCGGGATCCTGCATTCCCGCTCCGGCACCATGGCCATCTCCGAGAACACGGTGGCCGAAGCCGAACTGATGGCGATCGAGGAGATCAATAAAGCCGGTGGTGTCAAGATCGACGGCAAGAAACTGAAGATCGTCCCCGTCGAGGAAGACGGAGCCTCCGATTGGCCCACCTTTGCCGAGAAAGCGAAGAAGCTTATTGACCAAGACAAGGTCGACGTCGTCTTCGGCGGCTGGACCTCCGCCAGCCGCAAGGCGATGCTGCCTGTCTTTGAGGCCAAGGATCATTTCCTTTTCTACCCGATTCAGTACGAAGGTCAGGAATGCTCCAAGAACATTTTCTACAGCGGAGCCACTCCCAATCAGCAGGCTGAGCCTGCTGTGTCCTGGCTGCTGAAGAACAAAGGCAAGGACTTCTTCCTGGTGGGTTCTGACTACGTGTACCCACGTACTGCCAACACGATCATGAAGGAGCAGCTCAAGGCCGAGGGCGGCAACCTGGTGGGTGAGGATTACCTGCCCCTCGGCAACACCGAGGTGGCACCGATCATTGCCAAGATCAAACAGGCTCTGCCCAAGGGCGGTGTGATCGTCAACACCCTCAACGGCGACAGCAACGTGGCCTTCTTCAAGCAGATGAAGGCTGCAGGGATCACCCCAGCCAACGGCTATGCGATCATGAGCTTCTCGATCGCGGAAGAAGAAGTCGCTGCCATCGGCCCTGAGTACCTTGAAGGCACCTATGCCGCCTGGAACTTCTTCCAGAGCCTCGATACCCCTGCCTCCAAGAAGTTCACCGCCGACTTCAAGGCCAAGTACGGCGACAAGCGGGTCACCAACGATCCGGCTGAATCCGCATACAACATGGTCTACCTCTGGGCCAAGGGCGCCGAGAAGGCCAACAGTGTCGACAACAAAAAGGTTCGTGAGGCCTTGATTGGTGTGACCTTCGACGCCCCCCAGGGCCCGATCGAAGTTCAACCCAACCACCACACCACCGAACTGGTGATGATTGGTGAAGTCCAGAAAGACGGCATGTTCAAGATCATCGAGAACCAGGGCATCGTCAAACCGCTGGCCTGGAACCAGTTCGTGCCTGAAACCAAGGGTTACACCTGCGATTGGACCCAGAAGCGTCCCGACGCCGGCAAGTTCAAGATGTGATCGCCGTCAGGCCATCAACCTCGGAGGGGAGAGGAATCTCCCCTCTTTTCGTACCTGCCCATATCTGTTGATTGTTCCCTTTGCCCGGTTCCGCCGGGACGCCATGGACCTTCTCTACGAAACACTGTTCAACGGTCTGGCCATCGGCTCCGTTCTTGTGCTTGCCGCCCTGGGGCTGGCCGTGGTTTTTGGGCTCATGGGTGTCATCAACATGGCCCATGGAGAGTTGATGATGATCGGTGCCTACACCACCTATGTGGTGCAGAACATCTTCAAGGCTTCGTTGCCTGAGGGGCTCTTCCCGATCTACATCCTGGTGTCCATTCCGATCGCCTTTCTGGTCAGTGGCCTGGCCGGTCTGCTGCTGGAGAAGACGGTGATCCGCAGGCTCTATGGACGGCCTTTGGAAACCCTGCTGGCGACCTGGGGGGTGAGCCTGATCCTGCAGCAGTTCGTGCGCTCGGTGTCCGGTGCCTTCGCCATCGGCCTGGTGCTGGCGGTGGTCCTCGGCTTGGTGCTGCCCCGCTTGACCCCCAGGGCCTGGTGGCAGCAGCGCTGGACGCCGATTCTCGCCGTGGGTAACTGGATTGTTTCCGGCCTGGTTGGTATTGCCATGGCGGCAGTTCTCGGCCAACAGCGGGCCCTCGATGAACCCTGGTTCAGCGCCCGCAATCTCGATGTGACAGCCCCCACCTGGCTGCGGGGTTCGATCGACCTAGGGGCTGTGAACATGCCCACCGCCCGGTTGTTCATCATCGCCCTCACCATTGTCTCCCTGGTGGCTGTCACCTGGTTTCTGCAGAAGAGTGTCTGGGGCATTCGCATCCGCTCGGTCACCCAGAACCGGCCGATGAGCGATTGTCTTGGCATCCCCACTGAGAAAGTTGATGCCCTGACCTTTCTGGTGGGTTCCGGTCTGGCCGGCGTGGCGGGCGTCGCGGTCACCCTGCTGGGTTCCGTGGGACCAAACCTTGGAGGCAACTACATCGTCGATTGCTTCATGGTCGTTGTGCTCGGCGGCGTCGGCAAGTTGATGGGCACCGTGGTGGCAGCCCTGGGCATCGGCGTGCTCAGCTATCTGATCGGCTCGGGCTCCCTGCTGCTGCTCTGGCCAGCGATGCCCAGTGGCCTCAATGAGCTGATCACCTTCTTTGCCACGACGTCCATGGCCAAGGTGCTGGTGTTCGCGATCATTGTGGTGTTCCTGCAGTTCCGCCCGGCGGGCATCTTCCCGCCCAAGGGCCGTCTGGTGGAGGCCTGAGCGATGACCTCCTCCGCTCAACCCCTCTGGCGTAGGGCCTTGCCCTGGGTGCTGATCGTCGCGGCGACCCTGATCCTGCCGGTGGTGTTGCCCCCCTTTCGGCTCAACTTGCTCGGCCGCTTTCTCTCCCTGGGCATTGTTGCCCTGGGGATTGATCTGATCTGGGGCTTCACCGGCTTGCTCAGCCTCGGCCAGGGGATCTTCTTCGCCATCGGCGGCTATGCCATTGGTATGTACCTGCAGCTCGACAGCCTCGAGCCCGGCCAATTGCCGGAGTTTTTTGGTCTCTATGGCGTCAAGGAGTTGCCGTCCTTCTGGCAGCCCTTCACCTCACCGCTGTTCACCTTCCTCGCCATCTGGGTGATCCCTGCCCTCGTGGCAGGGGTGCTCGGCTTTCTGGTCTTCCGCAACCGGATCAAAGGGGTCTACTTCTCGATCCTCACCCAGGCGGCGCTGCTGGTCTTCTTCAACTTCTTCAATGGCCAGCAGAAGCTGATCAATGGCACCAACGGCCTCAAGACCGACACGGCCCGAATCTTCGGTGAGCTGGTCGGTAGCGATGCCATGCAGCGCTGGCTGTTCTGGGTCACGGTGCTGCTGGTGGTCGCCGCCTGGTTCCTCTGCCGCTGGCTCACCAGTGGGCGTTTCGGTGATGCGCTGGTGGCCATTCGTGATGACGAACCCCGGTTGCGTTTCACCGGTTACAACCCAACCGCCTACAAGACCGTGGTCTTCGCGGTGGCCGGGGCCATGGCGGGCGTCAGCGGTGCCCTCTACACGGTTCAGTCCGGCATCGTCAGCCCCCAGTTCATGGCTGTGCCGTTCTCGATTGAGATGGTGATCTGGGTGGCGGTCGGTGGTCGTGGCACCTTGATTGGCGCCATCCTCGGTGCCGTTCTGATCAACTACGCCAAGAGTCTGGTGAGTGAGGCCTTGCCCGAAACCTGGTTGTTCATCCAGGGGGGTCTGTTCCTGCTGGTGGTCACGGCCTTGCCGGATGGCCTGGTGGGCTGGTGGCGTCAGGGCGGTCCCCGTCAGCTCCAGGCGATGGTGGGCTGGCCCCCCGTGGTGCCCACCTACCCGGCCTTGGATCTTGATCCTGCGGTGCAGGCAGAGGCTGCCGAGCTCACCCCACCACCCGCCCAACGAGCCGAATCATGAGCGCCCCCCCCTCCACCGGCGTGAGGCCCCTGCTTGAGCTGCGCTCGGTGAGCGTCAGCTTCGATGGCTTCTGGGCCCTCAACGACCTCAACCTGCAGCTGGCCCCGGGTGAGTTGCGTGCCGTGATCGGCCCCAACGGCGCCGGCAAGACCACCTTCCTTGATGTGATCACCGGCAAGGTGAAGCCCACCAAGGGCGATGTGTTCTTCCGAGGGCAATCCTTGGTGGGCACGCCGGAGCACAAGATTGCTCGGCTCGGGATTGGCCGCAAGTTCCAGACGCCCCGCGTCTACCAGAACCTCACGCCCCGGCGCAACCTCGAGCTGGCGGTGGCCAAGCGCAACGGCCCGATCGAACTGCTGTTCGGTGCTCTCGAGTCCAAGGATCGCGACAAGGTGCAGCAGCTCCTGGCGGTGGTGGGTCTGGAGGCCCATGCCCACCTGCCGGCCGGGGGCCTCTCCCATGGCCAGAAGCAGTGGCTGGAGATCGCCATGCTGGTGGCCCAGGATCCTGATCTGCTGCTGGTGGATGAGCCCGTGGCCGGCCTCACAGACGAGGAGACCCATCGCACCGCCGATCTGCTCAAGCAGCTCTCCGGGGACCACACGGTGCTGGTGATCGAGCACGACATGGAGTTCATCCGCGATCTCGATTCCCAGGTCACGGTGCTGCATGAGGGCCATGTGCTCTGTGAGGGGCGGATGGATCAGGTGCAGAACGATCCCAAGGTGATTGAGGTTTATCTGGGCAATGAAAGCGATGACGAGGCCAGCGCATGACCACCCTCCAGGCTCCCCCGACTCCAGTCGCCACCTCACTCTTGCAGGTGCGCGGCCTCAATGTCTACTACGGCGAGAGCCATATCCTGCGTAACGTCGACCTCAGCGTGAAATCTGGGCAGATGGTCTGCCTGATCGGCCGCAATGGCGTCGGTAAGACCACCCTGCTGAAAACCGTCATCGGCCTTTTGCGCCAACGCAGTGGCGTGGTCGAGCTGGAGGATCGCAATCTCTCGGCTCTCCCACCCCATCGCCGCGCCCGCAGTGGCATCGGCTACGTGCCCCAGGGGCGGGAGATCATCCCCCAGCTCACGGTGCGTGAAAACCTCTTGCTGGGGCTCGAGGCCCTGCCGGGCGGCCTGGCTCGCAACCGCCACATTGATCCGTTGGTCTACGAGTTGTTCCCGATCCTTGAGAAGTTCCTGGGCCGCCGTGGCGGCGACCTCAGTGGTGGCCAGCAGCAGCAGCTGGCGATTGCCCGGGCCCTGCTGGGCAAGCCCAAACTGCTGCTGCTGGATGAGCCCACCGAAGGCATTCAACCATCGGTGGTGCTCGACATCGAGCGGGCGGTGCAGCGGATCATCAAGACCACCGGCATCAGTGTGCTGCTGGTGGAGCAACACCTGCACTTCGTGCGCCAGGCCGATTGGTACTACGCGATGCAGAAGGGTGGTGTGGTGGCCAGCGGGCCCACGGGCGAACTGAGCAAGGCGGTGATCGATCGCTTCTTGAGCGTCTGAGCCAGCCTTGGGTCCTGCCAGGCGGCCAACCCCGCCCAGAACCCTTGGGGCCAGAGGCACCTGGTTCGGTCGGGACCGTAGGTGCCGTCTTCGGATGGCATGGGTTCGCCGATCGATGCCCTGCCGAGGGGGGCCGGGCCGGCCTTCCGGCCTCGGCGATCGGGCCCACCCAGCCCATCGACACGTTCAAGCTCAGCTTCGCGATCACCCCCCCAGCGCCGCAACCACACCAAGGCCACCTCAATCCGCGGGCCGTTTCGTGGCCATGGCCCGGGCGGCCTGGTACTCCCTCTGGCTTCCTCTGCTCCGGTCTGCCGATCCCCCTGGAGGCGCGCTTCTCCCTCGCGGGCGACCAACCCAAGGCACCGGACACCACTGGGATCTCCCGGGGCCCCGGCCTCCGGTTCCAGCTCCACGGCGTAGGGGTGGTCAGCGCCTGGGCCTGACCCCGACAGTCAGGCCCAGGCGGCGTTCCTGGCGGCCAACAATCCGCCGGGGGGCTTCGCCACAGCGGCCTCCTACGGCCGCATGCCTTCCGCTTCATCAACGGCTTCGGTCGCTCCACCCTGGTGCGCTGGGCGTTTGAGCCCCGCGATGGCGAGCAGCGCTTCTCGGCCGAAGGGCTCACCTGCGCTGGGCCCAACGTCCTGCTCAACCGGGCCGCCCGGAGACGTGGACAATGATCCCCAGCGCGGCCTGGCCCAGCGAATGCAGGCCCGTGAACGGTGGGCCCACTCACCCTCAATGCCGCCAGCCCCCAGAGGGGTGCCGCCACTGAAGAGCCTCGTTGATGACCGGTTGCTGTTCGTCGAGGGCATGGAGGCTACCGATGACCCGATCCTCAAGCCCCGCCCCGGCGTCCATGCCCTCTCTATTGCCCGCCGTCCCATTGGCCGCTAGCGCAGGGCGCCCCGCGATCGGCTCCCGTTTGGGCGCGCGAGTGTTTGGAACGGCTGACGGGAGGGATGCGGGGGTTGAACGACCTGGGTCCTGCCTTGGCGGATCGAGGCCCGGTTGGAGCTAGAGCAAGCGGCGCCAGAAGGCTTCTGCTTCCGTTGCGCCCGGGCCGTTCAGCGGCACCCCGTCCACGGCCGTGATCGGTCGGCAGCCGAGGCTGTTGATCAGTAGGGCGGCATCAGCGTTGACCAGATCGTCTGTTCTGAGGTCCATTTCTGCGGCCAGCCCCAGGGCCAGGGCCCGGCCGCGCATCACCCCGGCCAGGCAGCCGCTGGCAAGGGGGGGTGTCCACCAGTTGCCGTTGCGTTGGATCAGCACGTTGGCGGTGGTGCCGCAGCTGAGGCCGCCGGCGGTGCTCAGCAGCAGGGCGTCCCCGGCGCCGGCGGCTCGCGCTTCCCGGCGGGCCTGGATCGCCTGTCCGTAGGCGAAGGTCTTGCAACGGCTCACCAGGCTGGAGGCATTACGGCGCTCCAGGCGGCTGATCAGCACCGGCACCGGCGTGAACTGGGCCACGCCGGGGTTGAACTGCAGCCAGAAGCGCGAGGCGGTTTCTGCGGGTCGCGCGGATTCGGCGGCAGTGCTGGGCAGCTCGATGCCGCGGCCGTCGGCCGCCCCCCGGCTCCCGTTCAGCCGCAGGGCACCGTCAGCGTGGCCACGGCGCCGCAGGGCTTCCGCCAGCAAGGCCCGCACCTGATCGGCCCCGGGTGGGGGAGGCAGCGCGAGCCATTCGGCAGATTGCCGCCAGCGCTCCAGGTGTTCCGCCAGCAGCAGGGGTTCCCGGTCCTCCACCAGGACGGTTTCGAACAGGCCATCAGCGAGGCTGAGTCCCCGGTCATTCAGCGGCAGGCCCAGGGCACCGGGCTCCCCCCACTGTCCTGTGAGGGGACCTCCAGAGGGATCGCCGATCCAGGCGATCGGGTTCATGCCAGCGCCTCCAACAATGGCCGGATCTTCCAGCCCATCTCTTCGGCTTCCCCGGCCGGGTCCGAATCCGCCACGATGCCGCAGCCGGCATGGACCCGCAGCTGGCGGCCATTGATCAGCAGGCTGCGGATCAAGATGCTGGCATCGAAGCACCCGCCGGGCGCCAGGTGAAAGAGCGAGCCGCAGTAGGGCCCTCGGGGCACGGGTTCCAGATCGTTCAGGCGTCTGCAGGCCCGCACCTTGGGGGCGCCGGTGATCGAGCCCCCCGGCCAGCTGGCCTTGAGCAAGTCCACCACCCCCAGCCCCGGCCGCAGCCGTCCCTCCACCACCGAGGTGAGGTGGTGCACCTGGCGGTAACTCTCCAGCCCCACCAACTGGGGCACGTTGATCGAGCCCGGCACACACACCCGTCCGAGGTCGTTGCGCAGCAGATCCACGATCATCACGTTCTCGGCGCGGTCCTTGGGGCTCGTGATCAGTTCGGCGGCCTCCCGGGCATCGGCGTCGGGGTCGCCCTGTCGGGGGCGGGTGCCCTTGATCGGCCGGGTTTCCACCAGGCGATCAGCGCCCAGCTGCAGGAAGCGCTCCGGCGATGCGGAGAGCACCGCCTCCCCCCTGGCCGCGCCGCTGGCGATCGCCAGACCCGAGAACGGGGCCGGGCAGGAGCGCCGCAGGCGCCCATAGAGGGCCAGGGGGTCGGGGGGGGCCGCCAGGGTGGTCTCGCAGCAGGCGGTGAGGTTGGCCTGGAACAGATCGCCGGAGGCGATCCAGCTCAGCAGCTGTGCCACCTGGGCGGCGAAGCCGTTGGCGTCGGTGTGCCAATGCCAGGCCGCCGCCGGGATCGGTGCCGGATCGGCGAGGGGAACCACCTCAGCCTTCTCGGTAAGGGCCTCGACCACGGCGACGAAGGCGTCCAGCCGCTCGGGGGAGCTGCCCTCCAGCCACAGCCTCCTCGCCTGCAGGTCGATGTGCAGCAGGGGGTCATAGCGGCCGGCCCAGAGGGTGGCCATCGCCGGACGCTGCCAGTGCGCGCCTGGTTCCACCCAGGCCCCCGCCTCGTAGCCCAGCCAGCCCAGCCAATGGCGACCGGACTGCTCCATGCGCTGGAGGGCCTCGAAGGGATCGAGGGCGCCGGGTTCCCCCGGCAGGCCCCGGCAGCTCAAGGTTTCCAGAGGGGCCAAGCCCACACAGCTGCGCGCCCTCAATCCCGGCCTGAACGCTTCGGCGCCGGAGCCCCCGGCGGGGGGCTCCTCTCCATCGAGCCACACCAGTCCGTCGCGTCCCAAGGCGTTCGCCAGGGCCGCCACCAGAGCCCAGGGATCCCGCCAGGAAAGCTCCCGCCTCACGGCCGTTGGCTGGCCAGATCCGGGCGCCCCGCTTCGACCAGGGCGGCGTCGCGGATGCGGCAACTGTCGCAGACGCCACAGGGCTCAGTGCCACCGGCGTAGCAGCTCCAGGTGGCCTCGATCGGCACCCCCAGCCGCAGGGCCTCGCGCACGATCTCGGTTTTGCTCGAGTGGATCAACGGCGCCCAGAGCTGGATGCCCCGGCCTTCACGCCCCGCCCTGGAGGACAGATCCGCCAGGGTCTGACATGCCTCCAGGTAGTCGGGCCGGCAATCGGGGTAGCCGGAATAGTCGACGGCGTTCACCCCCAGCACCAGCCGCCGGGCGCCGCGCGCCTCCGCCAGGCTCAGCCCCAGGGCGATGAACACCGTGTTGCGGCCGGGCACGTAGGTGGAGGGGATCACCCCTGTCTCCACACCCTCCGTGGGCACCGCCAGGGAGCCATCGGTGAGGGAGGAGCCGCCCCAGGCCGCCAGGTTCACGGCGATCGTGAGGTGGTCCGCCAGGCCAAGGTGAGCGGCCAGGGCCCGGGCGGCCTCCAGCTCGCGGCGGTGGCGCTGGCCGTAGTCGAAGGAAAGACCAATCACCCGCTGACCGGCCTCGATCGCCAGGGCAGCGGCCGTGGCTGAATCCAGGCCGCCGGAGAGCAGGACCACGGCCGTGGCGCCGGAAGCGGAAAACGCAGAAGCCAACGGCTCTGGGGGCTGGTGGCGGCCATGATCATGGCAGTTGGATCCATGGAGCGATGGCCGGAGCAAACGCGGGGGGTGACCAGGGCCGGCTGAGCCATGGGAGGTCGTTGGCGGCGCCCCTGGCCCTGGGGGCGCTGCTGACAGCCCTGGCGTTCTCGGCCGTGCGGTCCGCCCAGGCGATACCCCGGCTGGATCTCAGGCCCTATCCGGCGCCGGCGGCCGACGAGCTGCGCTGGGTGATCCAGCTGCCGGGTCTGCTGCCCCCCACCAGGGATCCGTCCCTTTCCCCCGATCCAGCCGATTGGCGCGTGCAGCTGATCGTCGGCAAGACCGTGCCTGTCGACTGCAACCTGCACCGCCTCGGCGGCAAGCTCAAGCCCGAAACGATCCCCGGCTGGGGCTACACCCTGTTCCGGTTGAAGGATGTGGGTCCGATGCTTTCCACCCGCAAGGGCTGCCCCCCCGGCGAACCCCCCACGCCCCAGTTCGTGGTCGCCGGCAGCAAGCCTTTCGTGGTGCCCTATAACGCCAGCCTGCCGATCGTCGTCTACACGCCCAGGGGCTACGAGTTGCGTTGGCGGATCTGGAAGGCGGAGAGGGAGAGCCGCAGCGCCCGCCAGCTCTGAGACCCCAGCGGCGCCGGCTGGTCGGGGCGCCTCAGCGGACCCCCAGCCACTTGTGGCTCTGCAGGCTGAGGCGCCAGGCGGGATGGTGGCGCACGTGGGCGATCGCCAGGGATTCCCCCTCAGGGGAGTCCCAGCCAGGCTGCAGCAGCAGGTGCGGGCCGGTGGCCCCAGCGCCCGTCTCGTCGGTGCCGGAGGAGCGAGCGGCCCGGGCGGCGGCGGCCATCGCTTCAGCGAACGCCAGATCCTCCGGGCCGTGGATCACCACCTTGAGCTCATCACAGGTGGCCAGCAAGGCCTCGGTGGGGGGCTGATGGACCTTGGGCGACAGGCTGATCCAGTCGAAACGCCCCCTGAGGGGATCGACGCCGCTGGTTTCCAGGTGCAAGGGCAGGGCGGCGGCCCCCAGGGCTTCGCAGAGGTCCGTCAGATCGTGGTGCAACGGCTCTCCGCCGGTGATCACCACGAAACCGGCACCGGCGCGGCCAGCTTCCGAGGCTTCTGCCGCCAGGGCTTCCAGGCGGCGCCGGGGATGGACCGCCTCGGGCCAGGAGTGCTTGGTGTCACACCAAGGGCACCCCACCTTGCACCCCCCCAGCCGGATGAAGAAGGCACTGCGGCCGGTGTGGAGGCCCTCCCCCTGGAGGGAGTGGAAGGTTTCCACCACCGGAAGGTCCGCCCCCTGGGGCCCGTCCACTTGGCCTCGTGCGCACGTTGGCTGAAGGAACCCTATCCAACCGATCCGTCAAGAACCGTTCGCACAGCAACCGGCACATAACCTTGGTCCAATCCTGCCTTGGTGGTTTGTCCTCAGACCTGTGGCTGACGCCCGCCGTGGTCTCCCAGCTGGCCCGCCACAACCTGTTGCGCCCCCTGCTCAAGCAGCAGGCGCTTGCTGAGCTGGCGGCGGACTTCCCCTTGCCGGATCCGGAAGCCAGGGCCTGTTTCGCCTCCTTTCGCAAGGAGCGGGGGCTGGAGCAACCGGAGGCTCTGGCCGGTTTCCTGGACGCCAATCTGCTCCATGAAGCCGATCTGCGGGTGTCGGCCGAGCAGCCTTATCGGCTCCAGAAGGCCCTAGAGGCTCGTTTCCTGGCCCGTGCGGGCGCCCGTTTCCTGAGCCGCAAGCCCCAGCTCGATCGCCTCGTCTACAGCCTGCTGCGCGTGCAGGATCCTGGGCTGGCACGGGAGCTGTACCTGCGCATCGCCGAAGGGGAAGCCGAGTTCAGCGACCTGGCGGTGCGCTATTCCCAGGGGCCTGAGAAGGAGTCCCGCGGCATCGTCGGCCCCGTTCCCCTGGCCCAGGCCCACCCGCACCTGGTGGAGCGGTTGCGTAGTGCCGCGGTGGGAGTGGTGCTTGAACCGTTCCAGGTGGAGTCCTGGTGGTTGGTGGTGCGGCTCGAGAGCCAGACCGACGCCAGTCTCGATGAGGCCACCCGCCGCCAGATGGCGGCGGAACTGCTGGAGGAATGGGCGGAGGAGCAGGTGCTGCTGCGACTGAAGCGTCTCGCCCAGGAGGGGACGTCTGAACCGAAAGCCGCCGCGCACCCGCCGGCCGCAACCCCCCGGGTGCGATGACCCAGGCCCCTTTCTTGGCGGCCCTTCTGGCCCACCCAGCCTTCGCCCAGCTCTCCCCCGCAGGCCGCGCCCTGTTGGAGGGCCAGGCCCAGCTGAGCCGCTATGCCCTGGGTCAGCCCCTCTCCAGCTCAGGGCTGATTCCCAGCGCGATCCTGCTGCTGCTGGAGGGGGAGGCGCGGCTGCTGGTCCGTGATGACGGCCGCCTGCTCACGCTCACCAAGCTGCGTCCGGGTGATTTCGTCGGACTGGCCTCCCTGCTCCGGGCGGCTCCCTGCGAGGACGTGAGCGCCGCCGACGATCTGGTGGCCGCTTCCCTCTCGGATGCCCTGGTGCTGCAGCTGCTGCAGGGCGAACCCAGCTTTGCTGCCTGGTGCGCCGCCCAGCTGTTCAGCGCCGAACTGGTGGCCCTGCTCCAGGAGCTGCGCCGCCAGCACCCCCAGGTCCGCCTCACCCTGCTGGAGCAGTTCGAGCGGATCCGGCCCGAGGCCCGGCTGCTGGCCCCCAGCCAAGAGGTGCTGGCGCTGTTGAGTGACGATCAGGTGCTGCTGGTATCCAGCAACAACATCGAGCGCCATCCGATCGGCAGTCGCCTGGATCCCAGCGCCGGGGTCCCCGAGACCCTGCCGCCGCTCCCCCCCCGTTTGATCGCCCTGCCCAGGGCACTGGAGGCGGAGATCGGGACGACGCCCGTGCTCGAGGCCGAGCTGCTGGATGGGGAGGGATCGGCCCTGGTGGCCGCCGGTTCCTCCGATCTCGCCGGCCCGCCCCTGGCCTCCGGCCTGGATCTGGGCCAGCGGGATCGCCCCGTTTTCCGGCTCCTGCGCGGCAATGGCCCGCTGGAAGAGACCCTCGCCTGCTTTCAGATGCTGGCGACGGAGCTGCGGCTGCCCTTCCGCCGCGATGCGATCGAGAAGATCCTTCGCGATGCCCTCCGTCGCGGCCAGACCCCCGACCTGCAGCTCTGCGGCAACCTGGCCGCGATGATGGGCCTGCACGTGAGCGGGGTGCGCGTGCCGGCTTCCCAGGGCACGCGACTGATGACCCCGGCCCTGATCCCCTGGCAGGGGGGCTTCGCCCTGGTGCGCTCCAGCAACGCCCGCGGCCTGCTGCTGGCCTCGCCCCGGGAGGGTTGGGTGGAGTTGCCGCCCGCTCGCCTGGCGGAGGCCTTCCCTGAGGGCATCGACCTGCTTTTGGTGGAGCGCAGCAGCGCCACACCGGAGCAGACGTTCGGCTTCAGCTGGTTCTGGCCTGCCCTCAGTCGTTACCGCGGCATCCTCTTCCAGGTGCTGCTGGCCTCGTTCGTTGTTCAGCTGTTCAGCCTGGCCAACCCCCTGCTGATCCAGGTGATCATCGACAAGGTGATCAACCAGCGCAGCCTCGACACCCTGCAGGTGCTCGGCTTTGCCCTGGTGGTGGTCACTTTGATGGAGGGGGTGATCGGTTCCCTGCGCACGTTCCTGTTCACTGAAACCACCAACCGCCTTGACATGCGCCTCGGCGCCGAGGTGATCGATCACCTCTTGCGGCTGCCCCTGGGCTACTTCGATCGCCGCCCGGTGGGGGAACTGGGGACACGCATCGCCGAGCTCGAGAAGATCCGCAACTTCCTCACTGGCCAGGCGCTCACCACCCTCCTCGATGCGGCTTTCTCCGTCATCTACATCGTGGTGATGGTGTTCTACAGCTGGCTGCTCACCCTGATTGCCCTCTGCGTGGTGCCGATCCAGGTGCTGCTCACGGTGCTCGGGGCACCCCTGTTCCGGCGCCAGTACCGCGACGCGGCCCAGGAAAACGCGCGCACCCAGAGCCACCTGGTGGAGGTGCTCGGCGGCATCCAGACCGTGAAGGCCCAGAACGTGGAGATGATCAGCCGCTGGAAGTGGCAGGACCTCTATGCCAAGTACATCGCCCGCAGCTTTGAGAAGACGATTACGGGCACGGCCCTCAACGAGACCAGCCAGGTGCTGCAGAAGCTCTCCCAGCTGCTGGTGCTCTGGGTGGGCACCACCTTGGTCCTCAAAGGGGAGCTCACCCTGGGTCAGTTGATCGCCTTCCGGATCATCAGCGGCTACGTCACCCAGCCCTTGCTGCGGCTCTCCTCGATCTGGCAGACGATCCAGGAGCTGAAGGTGTCCTTCGAGCGGTTGGCGGATGTGGTCGACACACCGGAGGAATCCGATGAGGCCGACAAGCAGAAGATCCCCCTGCCCCCGATCGACGGGGCGATCCGCTTCGATGATGTGAGCTTCAGCTTCCAGAGCGGCACCCCTGCGGTGCTCAGCCACATCGATCTGTCGATTCCTGCCGGCACCTTCGTGGGGGTGGTGGGTCAGAGCGGCAGTGGCAAGAGCACGCTCACCAAGCTGCTCTCGCGCCTCTATTCCCCCCAGAGCGGCCGGATCCTGATTGATGGCCACGACATCGACAAAGTCGAGCTGTATTCGCTCCGGCGCCAGATCGGCATCGTGCCCCAGGATCCGCTGTTGTTCTCCGGCAGCGTGGCCGAGAACATCGCCCTCACCGATCCGGATGCCACCAGTGACGCGATCGTGGCGGCGGCTCGGCTGGCCTGTGCCCACGATTTCATCATGGAATTGTCGGCTGGCTACAGCACCAACGTGGGCGAGAGGGGGGCGAGCCTCTCGGGGGGGCAGCGCCAGCGCATCGCCCTGGCCCGCACCTTGCTGAGCCGTCCCAAGCTGCTGGTGCTCGATGAGGCCACCAGCGCCCTGGATTACGCCACCGAGCGCCAGGTGTTCGACAACCTGATCGAGAACGTCAAGCACGCCACGGTGTTCTTCATCACCCACCGGCTCTCCACGATCCGGCGGGTGGACCGGATCGTGATGCTCCACGAGGGCGCCGTGGCCGAGACGGGTACCCACGATGAATTGATGGCCCAGCGGGGCCGTTACTACGCCCTGGTTCAGCAGCAGGAGGACGACTGATGGCCCGCCCCAACAAACCCGGTGCCCTCGTGCGCGCCGCCCAGAGTGCCATCGAACGGCGGGCCCAGCGCAGCCATGAGGAGCTGGCGCTGCAGCAGTCGCGCTTTCTCGCCCGTACTCTCACCTGGACCCTGATCGGTTGCACCGGCCTGGCGCTGGCCTGGCTGGCCCTGGCCAAGACGGAGGAGGTGGTGGTGGCCCCCGGCAAATTGGAGCCGATCGGCAACGTCAAGATCGTGCAGATGCCCGTGGGTGGTGTGCTCGACACGATGCTGGTCAACGATGGTGAGCGCGTGAAGCGTGGCCAGGTGCTGCTGCGCCTCGACAACGAGGCCACCCTCGATCGCCAGCGCAGCCTGCTCAAGACCATCACGGCCAAGGAGGAGCAGCTGCGGCTCAAGTCGGTGGAGCTGGCGCGCTACCTCAACCTCAACGACACAGAGCAAGTGGTGCTCAGCCGCAACCGCGACCTGGAGCAGGAGATCCTCGATCGCCTGGAATCGCTCAAGAAGCAGGGGGCTTCGGCCGAATTGCAATACCTCCAGCAGCGCAACAAGGTCAAGGAGGTGCAGGGAGACATCGACAAGACCCGGGTGGACCGCCTGCGCCAGAGCGCCATCGTCGAGCAGGCGATCGAGCAGCTCAAGGGTGAGCTGGCCGATCTGCGCAGCAAGCTCACCGAACTGCGGGTGAACATCCGTTACCAGGACATCCGCTCACCGGTGGATGGGGTGGTCTTCGATCTCAAGCCCACGGGGCCGGGCTTCGTGGCCCAGGGGAGCGAGCCGATCATGAAGATCGTGCCCTACTCCAATCTGCTGGCGAAGGTGGAGATCCCCAGTGACAAGATCGGCTTCGTGCGGGTCGGCAAGCCGGCGGAGATCAGCATCGATTCGTTTCCTTCCTCCGATTTCGGGGTGATCGAGGGATCGGTCAAGGAGATCGGCTCCGACGCCCTGCCCCCCGATCAGCTCAAGCAGACCTACCGCTTCCCCGCCCAGATCCAGCTTTCGACTCAAACCTTGAAGCTCAGGAACGGTCAGCTGTTGCCCCTCCAGGTGGGCATGTCCCTGACCGCCAACATCAAGCTGCGCAAGGTGACTTACCTGCAGCTGTTGCTCGCTGACTTCAAGGACAAGACCGACGCGCTCAAGCAGATTTAGCCGGCCCCATCAGGCTTCCCGCGCCGCGCCACGGCGGGCGAACGCTTCCTCGGGGGAGGAGGGAAGGCGCAGCTGGGCGGCCTCGATCAGGCCGCGGAACAGGGGGTGGGGCCGGCCGGGGCGGGAGAGGAACTCCGGGTGGTACTGACAGGCCGTGAAGAAGGGGTGGTCCTTGAGTTCGATCAGCTCCACCAGGCGCCCATCGGGGGACGTACCGCTGATGTCGTAGCCCGACTCCAGGAACAGGCTGCGGTAGGCGTTGTTGAACTCGTAACGGTGGCGGTGGCGCTCGTAGACCACCTGCTCGCCGTAGAGCTTCTGGCCCAGGGTGCCGCCCACAAGGCGGCAGGGGTAGACCCCCAGGCGCATGGTGCCCCCCAGGTCCACCACGTCCTGCTGTTCGGGCAGCAGGTGGATCACGGGGTGCGGGCTTTCGGGGTTGAGCTCGGCGCTGGTGGCCCCCTCCAGCCCCGCCTGGTTGCGCGCCCACTCGATCACGGCGCACTGCATGCCCAGGCAGAGCCCCAGGAAGGGAACCCGCTGCTCCCGGGCCCAGCGGATCGCCGCCACCTTGCCATCGACGCCGCGGTGGCCGAAACCACCCGGCACCACCACCGCATCCATGCCCCGCAGCAGGGTGTCGGCCCCCTGGGTTTCGATCTGCTCGGCGCAGATCCAGTGCAGATCAAGGGAGGCATCGCGGTCGAGGCAGGCGTGGCGCAGGGCCTCCACCACCGAGAGGTAGGCGTCGTTGAGCTGCACGTACTTGCCGACCAGGGCCACCTTCACCGCCGGGCCGGGGTTGCGGAGCTTGCGCACCAGCTCGGCCCAGCGGGCCATGTCGCTTTCGTGGTCTTCCAGCCCGAGCACCTCCAGCACCTGGCGGCAGAGCCCTTCGCTTTCCATCGCCAGGGGGACGGCGTAGATGCTGTCGGCATCGAGGGCCTGGATCACGGCGCCGCTGGGCACGCCGCAGAAGCCGCCGATCTTGGCCTTGAGCTCACTGGTGATGGTGCGGTCGCTGCGGCACACCAGCACATCGGGTTGGATGCCGATCGAGCGCAGCTCCTTGACCGAGTGCTGGGTGGGTTTGGTCTTGAGTTCGCCGGAGGTGCCGATGAACGGCAACAGGGTGACATGCACGTAGGCCAGGTCGTGGCGGCCCACATCACCGCGGAACTCCCGGATCGCCTCCAGAAACGGCAGCGATTCGATGTCGCCGACGGTGCCGCCGATCTCGGTGATCACCACATCGGCGCCGCTGTTGGCCGCCACCCGGTGGATGCGCTCGCGGATCTCCCCGGTGATGTGGGGGATCACCTGCACCGTGCCGCCGTTGTAGTCGCCCCGCCGTTCCTTGTTGATCACCGCCTGGTAGATCGAGCCGGTGGTCACGCTGTTGAGCCGTGACATCGCCGTGTCGGTGAAGCGTTCGTAATGGCCCAGGTCCAGGTCGGTTTCGGCGCCGTCCTGGGTGACGAACACTTCCCCGTGCTGGTAGGGGCTCATCGTGCCCGGATCCACGTTCAGGTAGGGATCGAGCTTGAGGATCGAGACGCTGTAGCCCCGGGATTTGAGCAGCCGGCCCAGGCTGGCGGCCACGATGCCCTTGCCGATGCTGGAGACCACCCCGCCGGTGACGAACACGAACTTGGCGGCGTGGCTGCGGGCGGAGGCGGGGCTGGCCATGGTCACCTCAGGGACCACCCAATCTACGGGGGCTGCCAGCCTCAGGCCTCCAGCAGGCTGCGCAGCATCCAGGCGGTTTTCTCGTGGATCTGCAGCCGTTGGGTGAGCAGATCGGCGGTGGGCTGGTCGTTGGCTTCCGCCGCCGTGGCGAAGACGCCACGGGCCGTGCGCGCCACCGCCTCGTGGCCCTTGACCAGCTCGTGCACCATCTCCAGGGCGGCGGGCACGCCCTCTGTTTCGCTGATCGAGGCCAGGGCCGCGAAGCGGGCGCCGCCGAAGGGGGCGGGGAAGCCCAGGGCACGGATGCGCTCGGCGATCACGTCCAGGGCCGTCCACAGCTCCGTGTACTGGTCCATGAACATCAGGTGGAGGGTGTTGAACATCGGCCCGGTGACGTTCCAGTGGAAGCCGTGGGTCTGTCCGTAGAGCACGTAGCTGTCGGCCAGCAGGCAGCCCAGGCCCCCGACGATCGCCTGGCGCTGGGCCTCGGGGATGCCGATGTCGATCAAGGGGGCCGTAAGGCTGGGGGCGTGGGCCATGGGTGAAGGCTGGGCGCTGGGGCTCAGCCTATTGGGGATCCACCCAGGTGCTGGCCACGTGCAGCTCTTCCAGTTGCCCCGTCGCCACCCCGGCTGGGGCGCCGGTGAGCAGGCAGCGGGCCTGCTGGGTCTTGGGGAAGGCGATCGTGTCACGGATCGAGTCTTCGCCCGCCAGCAGCATCACGATCCGATCCATTCCGAAGGCCAGACCGCCGTGGGGTGGCGCCCCCAGATCGAGAGCTTCGATCAGGAAGCCGAACTGTCGCTCGGCCTCCTCCAGGGGCAGCCCGATGGTTTGCAGCACCTGGCGCTGCAGGGCGGAATCGTGGATGCGCAGGGAGCCGCCGCCGAGTTCGAGCCCGTTGAGCACCAGGTCGTAGGCCTGGGCGCGGGCGCCGGGCAGCCGCTCGGCCCAGGCGGCCGGATCGGCACCGAGGTCATCGGTGTTGGGGGCGCAGAAGGGGTGGTGCAGAGCCTCAAGGCGGTGTTCACCGGCGTTGAACTCGAACATCGGGAAATCCACCACCCAGAGGAAGTTCCATGCGTCGTTGGCGCGCCCTTCGGCCACCAGGCCCAGCTCCTTGGCCAGGGACTGGCGGACGCGATCGAGGGCCTTGTTCACCGTGGCGGTGTCGCCGGCGCCGAAGAGCAGCAGGGTGCCGGGCACTGCGCCCGTGCGGCGCAGCAACTCGGCTTTGCCGGTTTCTGAGAGGTTGTCCTTGATCGCGCCGATGGTGTCGATCTCGCCGCCTTCGCGTACGCGGATGAAGGCCAGGCCGCCGGCCCCGGCGGTGGTGGCCTCGGAGAACACATCGCCGCCGGGCTTGATGCGCACGTTGCTGAGGGCGTCGTTGCCGCCGGGGATGGCGATCACCTTCACGGCCCCGCCCGAAGCCACGGCCCCGGAGAACACCTTGAAGCCGCTGGTCGCCACGATGTCGCTGACGTTCACCAGCTCCAGGCCGTAGCGCGTGTCGGGCCGGTCGGTGCCGTAGCGCTCCATCGCTTCCGCCCAGGTGAGCCGGGGGAAGGGCCGGGGCAGCTCGATCCCCTTGACCGCCTTCCAGATCGCGGCGATCAGGCCCTCGTTGAGCGCCAGGATCTGCTCCTGGGTGGTGAAGCTCATCTCCATGTCCAGTTGGGTGAATTCCGGCTGGCGGTCGGCCCGCAGGTCTTCATCGCGGAAGCAGCGGGCCACCTGGTAGTAGCGCTCGAGGCCGCCCACCATCAGCAGCTGCTTGAACAGCTGGGGCGATTGGGGCAGGGCGAACCACTCGCCGCCGTTGACCCTTGAAGGCACCAGGTAGTCGCGGGCACCTTCGGGGGTGGAGCGTGTGAGCACGGGGGTTTCCACCTCGATGAAGCCCTCGGCCTCCAGGAAGTGGCGGGCGGTCTGGATGGTTTTGTGGCGCAGGCGCAGGTTGCCGTTCATGCGCTCGCGGCGCAGGTCCAGGTAGCGGTGGCGCAGGCGCAGTTCCTCGCGCACGTTTTCGTCGTCGTGAACGGAGACCGCAAAGGGCAGGGTGCGTTTGACCGTGTTCAGCACGGTGATCGTTTCCGCCAGCACTTCGATCTCCCCGGTGGCCAGGCGTTCGTTGAGCGAGTCGCTCGGCCGCTGACGCACCGTGCCCTGGATCTGCAGCACGTATTCGCTGCGCAGCTGCTCGGCGGCGGCGAAGGCCCCGTCCCCGCGGTCGGGGTCAACGGTGACCTGGATGGTGCCGCTGCGGTCGCGCAGGTCGATGAAGATCACCCCGCCGTGGTCCCGGCGCCGGTCCACCCAGCCGCAGAGCTGGACCGACCGGCCGGCGTCAGCGCTGCGCAGGTCGCCGCATCCGTGGCTCCGCATGGGGAAAAGACAAGCAATCATGGATTTTCCCATGGCGCCCGGGGACCCAGTCCCCACCGTGGCGGGCCTTATGGCCAGGCCCAGTTCCTGCTGGTTCTGCTGCCATGGCCGCCTCCGTCGCCAGTTCTGTCATCCGCTCCAGCACCCGCTCGATGGCTTCGCCTGGCGGAGCCGATCGGCCACGTTGCTCAGGGCTCCCCCGCCCCTGAAGAGGAGCAGGTGATCGGTTGCTACGCCATGGTGATGGGTGGGGTGGCGTTGGAGGCCGCGCCCGAGGGGCTGCGCAGCGGCCTTGCCCGGCGGTCAGCCGCCCCTGGCAGGGCAAGGGGGTGGGGGCGGGTCTGCCTTAGGACGCCTTGCGGCGCACCCGTCAGACAGGGGCCTCTCCGGTCTGCCTGCCCTGGCCTCCCATGCGAAGGACGAGGCGGCCCGCCGTTCCTAGGAGCCTTGCGGATTCAGCACCCCCCAGCGAATCCTTGCGTTTGTTTCTTCTGGAGAAGGACCATTGTGGCTTGGTCGTTCGTTGATGGGTCAGCGCCGGGCTGTTGGGCGTCAGCGCCGATAAAAGGGTCGCTTCACCACCACAGCGGGTTCGGCCTTGCCGCGGATCTCCACCGCCAGCTCCGTGCCGAGCTTGGCGGCCGCGGCAGGCACGTAGGCCAGGGCGATCGCTTCGCCCAACGTCGGTGACCAGGTGCCGCTGGTGACCTCCCCCACCACCTGGCTCCCTTGCCGCACCGGGTAGCCGTGGCGGGCGATGGCGCGGCCAGAGAGCTTGAGGCCCACCAGCCGGCGCGGCACGCCTTCGGCCGTCTGGCGTTCCAGGGCTCCGCGGCCGATGAAGCTGGCCGGCATCTCCAGATGCACAAGCCAGCCCAGGGAGGCCTCCAACGGCGTCGTGGAGGCATCCATGTCATTGCCGTAGAGGTGCATGGCCGCCTCCAGCCGCAGGGTGTCGCGGGCGCCCAGGCCGCAGGGGCTCACACCGCCTGCCAGCAGCTGCTGCCACAGGGCCAGGCCCGCCTCACGCCCCAGCAGCAGCTCGAAGCCGTCTTCGCCGGTGTAGCCCGTGCGCCCCACGAACACCGGCGCCCCCTGGGCGGCGCCGGTGGCCGTGCCCGCCAGGGTCAGCTCCCGATGGCCGAAGCGCGGCAGGCCGGAGAGATCGGCCCCGCTAAGGGTCTCCAGGCGAGCAGCAGCCTCGGGCCCCTGCAGGGCCAGCAGCACCCCGTCGCCCTTGCGGTCGACGATCGTGAACCCCTGGGGTTCCAGCTGGCTGCGAATCCAGGCGGTGTCGGACTCGGCGCAGGCGGCATTGATCACCAGCACCAGCTCATCGGTTTCGCCTTCGGGGCCCACCACCCGGCCGCGGTCGTAGACGATCAGATCGTCACGGATGCCGCCCGCCTCGTTGAGCAAGACCGTGTAGCAGGCTTCACCGGGGCCGATGCGGTGCAGGTCACTCGGCACCAGGGCCTGGAGGGCGTCCTTGAGACCATCGCCGTTGAGGGTGAGCACGCCCATGTGGGAGATGTCGAACACACCGCAGCGCTCGCGCACGGCCGTGTGCTCCACCACCAGCCCGCCGAACTGCACGGCCATCTCCCAGCCGGCGAAGGGCACCAGGCGGCCCCCGGCGCTGCGGGCGGCCTCGAACAGGGGGGTGCGCTTCAGGGCGTTGGCCATGGCGGGGAGGGGCGCGGGGATGGGGCGGATCCTATGGAGGCCCTTGCTGGCTGCGGCCGGGCCGGGCCCGAATCCGAAAAGATCCAGCAGGTTCGGCTTGCACCCTGGCCAGGCCAGGGCGCTCTCATTACGTTGAGGGGCCCAAGGATCCCTTGATGGGCAAGCGCCCCAGCTGCCGCAGTTGCTTCCATTGCACGCCCCAGACGGCGGCGGTGTTGGGCTGGTGCAAGCTGCGGCACCTGGCGATCCACCCCGAGCTCAGTGGCGAGGTCTGGTGCCACCACTGGACGGCCCTGCCACCACGCCTGCCAGCCACAGGTCCGGACGCAGCGGGCAAGGCACCTGAACCATGGCCCCTCACCGAGGCGAATGGTCAGTTGGCCCTCACGCCCCTGCTGGTGGAAAGCTGAGGGGCCTGGGGGCGTCGCCACCAAGCAATCCCTGCAAACGTGCCTGCCAGCACTTGCCCCGGGAGTGAGGGGTGCCATCCTGATGAGTCACCCAATTCACCGTGGAGGTGGGTTATTGGTCACGTTGCTGGCAAGTTCGACTCCTGCTGAGCTGCTCGGGGCTCAGATCGACAGTGAGATGCTCACGTTTCCCACCGGTGCCCCTGTGTTTTCGGCGGGGGAGGCGGCCAACGCCATCTACGCCGTGCGCCGTGGCATCGTCGAGGTGCTCAGTCCCGACGGGGACAAGGTCTGTCACCGCCCGGGGGAGCTCTTCAGTTATCAGGACATCGTCTGGAGCGATGGCCACTACCGCAATCAGGCGGTGGCGCGAACGCCCGTGGAGGTGCTGCGCCTCGATCGGCTGCGCTTCTTGAACCTCCTCCACAACCACCCCACCCTGGCGATTCACCTGATCGCCCAGCAGCACGACCGTTTGCGGGAGCAGCGCACCAGCGGCACCTGCTGCTATTGATCCAGGAGAAGCAACAGGCTGCGCACCACCTTGGCCGCCAGCACAGCGCTGACCCCGGTGGGGTCCAGTTGGGGCGCCAGTTCCACCACATCGGCGGCCACCAGCCGGTGCTGGCGGAGTTCGTCCACCAGGGCAGCGAAGTGGTGCCAGTGGAACCCTCCGGGCTCGGGGGTGCCCGTGCCCGGCAGCACCGCCGGATCGAACCAGTCCAGATCCACCGTCAGGTACACGGGCCGCCCCCGCAGGGGGGTGAGGGCCGCCACCAGGCCATCAAGGCCGATCAGGCGGCCGCTGCGGCGCAGTTCGCCGAACTCCTCGCGGGTGCCGCTGCGGATCGCGATCTGCAGCAGGTCGCCGCTGGGCAGCACCTCCAGGCAGCGGCGCATGGCGCAGGCGTGGCTGTGGCGGGCCCCCAGCCACTGCTCGCGCAGGTCGGCATGGGCATCGAGCTGCACCAGCACCAGAGCCGGGTGCCGTTCGGCCACCGCCGCCACGGCACCACTGCTGATCGAATGCTCTCCGCCCAGCATCAGGGGCTTGAGGCCAAGGCCCAGCACCGCCCGGGTGGCGCGGCCCACGGCCTCAACCACGGGTTCGGGGGCACCGAAGGGGATCTCGAGGGCGCCCAGATCGGCGATGGCGGCCTCCTCCAGGTCGAGGTCGAGCTGGGGGTCGTAGGTCTCCAGGCCGCTGCTCACCTCCCGGATCGCCGCTGGTCCGAAGCGCGTGCCGGGGCGAAAGGAGGTGGTGCCGTCGTAGGGCACTCCGAACAGGCCGACGCGGCAGCCAGCGGGGTTCCGGCGGCTGCCCATGTAGATGGCGCCATCTGTGTCAAACAACCCTTGATCGAACAGCTCACTCATCGGTTGAGCTCCCGCTCGATTGCCGCCGGCACCGCCTCGAAGGCACCCCCTTGCCAGCGGGGGCTCCAGATTTCGCAGCCCGCCGCCACCGCTTCGGCCCGCTCCAGCTGGGGCGTGAGGTAGCGGGGGCCATCGACGGCGGCGAAGATCCAGCTCCACCAGCCACTGGGGTACATGGGCACCCATCCATAGAGCGGATCGGCGTGGCCGAACACCCGCTGCAGCAGGCGCACGGTGTCGATGTGTACCTGGCGGAAGGCCTCGGGGGATTCGCTCTGGGTGGCGAACACGCCCCCGGGCCTGAGCAGGCGGCGGCAGTTCTGGAAAAAGGCCTCGTTGAACAGGCCCTCGGCGGGGCCGGCGGGGTCGGAGCCATCGACGATCACCACGTCGTAGCTGGCGTCCGCGGCCGCGGCCACCCAGGCGAGGCCATCGCCGATCGTGAGGTTGAAGCGGGGGTCGCTCCAGGCTGTGGCTCCCAGGCCGGGCAGGTGCTCCCGGCAGAGCTCCACCACCAGCCCATCGATCTCCACCATGTCGAGGTGGGCCACGCCGGGGTGGCGCAGCACCTCGCGGGCGGTGCCGCCATCGCCGCCACCGATGACCAGCACGCGCTCGATCGAGGCGGCCGAGGTGAGGGCCGGGTGCACCAGGGATTCGTGGTACTGGCGCTCCTGGCGCTCGGCGGTCATCCAGCAGCCATCAAGCAACAGCGCCTTGCCGTAGGGCTCGCTGTCGATCACGGTCACCCGCTGGAAGGGGCTGTGGGTGTCCACCAGCACTTTGGCCTTCAGGCCGTAGCGGCAGCCGGCGTGGATCTCATCCACCCAGCCGTCGTTGGAGTCCATGGGGGCTCGATCGGGTCCTCCCAGCTAAGCGGTTCGCCGTTGTCGTCCCGCACACCTCAGGGGAGGGCCTCCCCGGAGCGGCCCACCTCCGCGCCAGTGGTCTCGGCGCGGATCGCGGCCTTGGCCTGCTGCCACAGGCCCTCAAGCCGCTCGATGCTCTGGCCCTCCAGCTCCCCCCCGAGGGCCTCCTCCACCCGGGCGAAGCGCGCCAGGAAGCGACGGTTGGTGCCGGCGAGGCCCTCGTCGGGATCCAGATCGCACCAGCGGGCCACGTTCACCAGGGTGAACAACAGATCCCCCAGCTCGCTCTGGGCGTGGGCCCGATCACCGCTGGCCACCGCCTCCCGCAGCTCCCCCAGCTCCTCCTCCACCTTCCCCCACACCCCTGCGATCGATTCCCACTCGAAGCCGGCCGCGGCGGCCTTTCTCGAGATGGTCATCGCCCCGCTTAGGGCCGACTGGCCGCGGACCTTCGCGCCCAGCCGATCGCTGAGGCTGGCCTCCCTTTCGCCGCGGGCGGCCCGCTCGGCCGCCTTGATCGCCTCCCAGCTGGCGGGGGTGCCGTTCTCCGGCTCAAACATGTGGGGATGACGCCGGATCAGCTTGGCGCTGATCCCCCGGGCCACCTGCGCCAGGTCGAAGCTCCCCGCCTCGGCGGCGATGCGGGCGTGCAGCAGCACCTGCAGCAGCAGGTCCCCCAGCTCCTCGCACAGGTGCCCATCGTCCCCGTGGCGGATGGCATCGGCCACCTCATGGGCCTCCTCGAGCACGTAGGGGATCAGTGAGGCGTGGGTCTGTTTCAGGTCCCAGGGGCAGCCGGCCTCCCGGTCCCGCAGCCGGTCCACCACGGCCACCAGCTCGGCGAGGGCGTCGGTGGAGGAATGCTCAGGGGGGGGAGGGGTGCACATGGACGGGCGCTGGGCTGCGGGGGCCGTAGGGCGCTCACCTTCGCATCGAACGCCGGTGCCGCAACAGCGAGCTGCGTCTCAACAGCGAGCTGCGCCGCAACAGCCTTGGCCGCTTGGGCATGGGATCGCCGTCCTGGAGCAGGTGCAGCCAGGCACTGGCCTCCAGCCCCCCCAGGGCGAGCAGCACCAGGGGCCGCTGCTGCCGCCAGAGCTGTTCGGCCGCCGCCAGCAGTCCGGCGCCCCCCCCCAGTCCCAGGTGGGCCAACCCCAGAGGCTTCAGCAGCAGGCCCAGGGCCAGCAGCAGCGCCGTCAGGTACAAGAGACGCCCGGCGGTGCCCACCAACGGCGTGTGGGAGAGGGAGGAGCGGTGGCGCAGCAGCTTGCGGTAGGGGAGCCAGAGCAGCGCCAGGGGGCCCCAGCGGCGGGTGGGGTTGGAGGGGGTGTCCAGGTCAGGGGAGAGCCAGAGCCCCCCCACCAGAAAACTGACCAGGGCCGTGGCGACACCCGATGGGCCCAAGGCCGGCCACCAGAGCAGGGCGAAGGGCAGGCTGAGCCGCAGGGTCAGGCGATCGTGCTCGCGGCCGCTGGCCATGGTTCAGGGCGCTTGGGCCGGCTCGGCCGACGGATCGAGGGCGATGTGGTTGAGCAGGGTCGTGGTGAAGGCGAACAGCAGGAAAGGCAGCGAGAGCACAAGGATCACCCCCACCACCACCAGGGCGTAGATCGGGCTGCTCGCCCCCATCAATGCCATGCCGGCCGCCAGGCTGACGAAGATGATCAACAACCAGATCAGAATCTGTCCGTAAATGTCCCCAAAGGTCAGGGTGCAGCGGAGCTGATAGGCCTGGTGGCGGTCCATGGGGGATCTGATGGGGCACTTCCTCAGCTAAGGCAGGCCGAGCCGGTTTGAATCAATCTGTCAACATCTGTTTTCAGTGGCCTGCCTGCTTAACCTCATTGCCGTGCTCCTGCTTCGGCCATGACCATCCACGATCTGGGCCAGCTGGTGATGCTGCTCCTGCCCGGCATGCTGCTGTCCGTGCTGGTGCTCTCCGCGTTCGCCGCCGGCGGTTGAGCGTGGTCACCCCCGGCCCTCAGCCCGGTTTCGATCCGTCCTTCAACACAATCCCCCCGGCGATCGCACCAACCGATCCGCTTTCCATAATGTGAAAGCCGATTTGCCCGCCTGAGCTTGGTTTCCGTTCGTTCGAGGGTGGTCGTCGTCTCCCTGGTCGTGGCGATCATCCTCATCGGCCTCTGGGTGGGCAGCGACAGTTCGCTGTTGCCTGTGCAGGCGAGCCTCAACGCTCCCCTCTACGACCAGCTGTTTCGGGTGCTGTACAGCATTGGAACGATCCTGTTCCTGGGGGTCTTCGGGGTACTGATCTACAGCCTGATCCGCTTTCGGCGCCGCGCAGGTGATGTCAGTGATGGGGCGGCGACCGAGGGCAATCTGCCCCTGGAGATCGTCTGGACGGCCATTCCGGCTGTGGTGGTGCTGTTCGTCGGCCTCTACAGCTACAACATCTATGACCGCATGGGTGGCATGACCTCCCTCGGGGATCACGGCGGCATGCATTCCATGGAGGCCATGACCGCCATGGATCAGCGCCCCGCCGGCGAGGTCTGGGGGGGCATCGGAACCGCCACCGGCTTGACTCCTGCCACAACGGTCGATGTCACGGCGATGCAGTTCGCCTTCATCTTCAGCTACCCCTCAAGCAACATCATCAGCGGCGAACTGCATGTGCCTGTGGGTCAGCCGGTGGAACTGCACATGAAGGCCAATGATGTGATCCACGCCTTTTGGGTGCCCCAGTTCCGCCTCAAGCAGGACATCATCCCCGGCCAGCCGACCGTTCTCGCCTTCACCCCCACCCGGGAAGGCACCTACCCGATCATCTGCGCCGAGCTGTGCGGGCCTTACCACGGCGGCATGCGCACCTCCGTTGTGGTGCATGGGCAGGATGCCTATGAGCAATGGCTGAAGCAGAACAGCCCCGACCCCGTTGCCGCCTGAGGAAGCCTCCAACCATGACCACCACCACCTCCTCCCCATCCCCTGGGCTCTTCGACGGGCCGGAGCCTGAGGACTGGCGGCGTTACTTCGGTTTCAGCCTCGATCACAAGGTAATCGGCATTCAGTATCTGGTCACGAGCTTCTTCTTCTACCTCGTGGGCGGTGTTTTGGCCGGGATGATCCGCACCGAGCTGACCACTCCGATCTCCGACTTCCTCAGCCGTGAGGCCTACAACGAGGTGCTGACACTCCACGGCACGATCATGATCTTCCTGTGGATTGTGCCGGTGGTGAACGGGGCCTTCGGCAACTATCTGGTCCCCTTTTATGTGGGCGCCCGTGACATGGCCTTCCCCCGCCTCAATGCCATTGCCTTCTGGTTGATTCCCCCCGCCGGGGTGATGCTGATCACCAGCTACTTCATCGGTGGGGCTTCTCAATCAGGCTGGACGGCCTATCCCCCCTTGAGTCTCACCACTCCAGCGGCGGGGCAGCTGGTCTGGATCTTCAGCGTGATTCTGCTGGGGGGCAGCTCCATCCTCGGGGGCATCAACTTCATCGCCACGATCCTGAAGCTGCGCCGCCCCGGCCTCAAGCTCATGGAGTTGCCGATGTACTGCTGGGCCATGCTGGGCACTAGCATCCTGGTGGTGCTGTCAACGCCGGTGCTGGCGGGCACCTTGATCCTTCTGGCCTTCGACATCGTGGCCCACACGGGCTTCTTCAACCCAGGCCAGGGCGGCAATGTGGTGGTTTACCAGCATTTGTTCTGGTTCTATTCCCATCCGGCGGTCTACATCATGGTGCTGCCGGCCTTTGGGCTCGTCAGTGAGATCCTTCCGGTGCATTCCCGCAAACCGTTATTTGGCTACACCACCATGGTGTATTCGATTCTGGCGATCGTGTTCCTGGGCCTGATCGTCTGGGCGCATCACATGTTCACCAGCGGCACACCCCCCTGGATGCGGCTGTTCTTCACGATCGCCACCTCGTTCATTGCCGTGCCCACTGGCATCAAGTTCTTCAACTGGCTGGCAACGCTCTGGGGCGGAAGAATCGCCCTGAATTCCGCCATGCTCTTCGCCTGTGCCTTCATCGTCAATTTTGTGCTCGGGGGCATCACGGGCGTGGCCCTGGCCCAGGTGCCGTTCGACATCCACGTGCATGACACCTACTTCGTGGTCGCCCATTTCCATTACATCGTTTATGGCGGAACGGTGTTCGTGATTTTCAGCTCCATCTACCACTGGTATCCGAAGTTCACCGGAAAGATGCTCGATGAGCGGCTTGGCCTTCTGCATTTCGCCCTCACCTTCATCGGGTTCAATCTCTGCTTCGGTCCCCAGCACTGGCTCGGGATCAACGGCATGCCCAGACGGGTGGCGGAATACGACCCGCAGTTCACTTTGCTGAACCAGATCAGCAGTGTCGGCGCCCTGCTGATGGCCCTGAGCACCCTGCCGTTCCTCTACAACGTCATCGCCAGCTACTTCAAGGGGAAGGTGGCCGGTGATAATCCCTGGCGAGCGCTCACCAGCGAATGGCTCACCAGTTCTCCGCCCCCGGTGGAAAACTGGCACGGACCAGCTCCCCATGTGCGTCACCCCTACGGCTACGGAGCGGAGCCCCAACCATGACCACCCTGCCCTCCATCAGCACCGAGCTGCAGGAACCTTCTGCTGCGGTCGAACACGAGGAGCACGGAGATTTCCGGCTGTTCGGCCTGGTGTTGTTCCTGGTGGCCGACGGCATGACCTTCGCCGGTCTGTTCGCGGCTTACCTCACCTTCCGGGCCGTCAACCCCCTGCCCACCGGTGGGATCTACGAGCTCGAACTGCTGCTTCCCACGATCAACACCGTGCTGCTGGTGCTCAGCAGTTTCACCTTCCATCGATCCGCCAAGCTGTTGCGCGCCGAGAATTCATCCGGTTGCCGCCTCTGGCTCATGATCACCGTGGCCCTCGGGGTGGCCTTCCTGGTGAGCCAGATGCGCGAGTACTTCACCCTCCCCTTCGGTCTCACCAGCAACCTCTATGCCAGCACCTTTTACGTGCTGACCGGCTTCCACGGCCTGCACGTCAGCCTTGGGGTGATGTTGATGCTGATCGTCTGGTGGCAGGCGCGTCAGGGTGGCTCGATCACCAGCCATCAGCACTTCGGCCTGGAGGCCGCCGAGCTCTATTGGCACTTTGTTGATGGCATCTGGGTGGTGCTGTTCGGGATCATCTACCTGCTTTGAGCCCCTTCTGCCGACACCGGCCTGAGCGGCCCCTGGCGCTGGCTGGAGCGTGATCGTTCACAATGGCCACCTCGCCCGATTAGCTCAGCGGTAGAGCGCCTGCCTTACAAGCAGGATGTCGCTGGTTCGAAACCGGCATCGGGCATACGCAAAAACGCCTTCAGCACAGTGGTTTTGGCAACCTTTTTAAACCCTTGCCTCACCCGCCGATAGGCTTTGCCAGGGCTTTCACCTCTGACTCTTTTGCTCCTCCTGGCCGACGTTTAGAGCTCGTCAGCCACGTGGTGACGGCATGTCGCCCCCTCGAGCTTGACGGTGGACGCAGCAAAGCTGTGGCTTCAAGCTTGCTACAGGCGGCTCCAGCCCCACGGTGCTGCGCATGCAGATCCAAGCCGTGCCCAGGGTGCGAGCCCGCTGGCATGGCCTGGCCGGCGCTGCGGAAGGGTTGCTGGAGGTTGACGAAGGGGCCAGGGAACGCTCAGGACAGGGCGCGTCGGGCTCAGGCCTGCACTGGGCGCCGGCGAACAGGTGGCCCATGCCCCAGCGTCGGCGAGCAGGCACCCAGCCAAGAAAAACTTCACATGGCTTCAAGAGGCTTTACAATTTGATGAGTTCATCGACACCCTCCCCTCCATGACCACCTCTTCCTCAGACTCCCGCTTCGGCTTCGTGGCTTTCGCTGAAACCTGGAATGGCCGCCTGGCCATGCTCGGTTTCGTGATCGGCCTGGGCACCGAGCTCCTCACCGGCCAGGGCATTCTCAGCCAGATCGGCCTCGGCTGATCCAGCCCCTTCTCTGCAGCATCGGCCAGGATGAGACCGTCCAGCCGGGCCGATGCTGCCGTCCCAACCCCCAGAACCATGGAGCACGCCCTCGTCTTCGTTCTGGCTCCCCAGGAGGCCCTTCCCGGCGACTCTGTCGACTGGGAGGGGCTTTTGGCCGCCCAGCGCCAGGGTGTCGCTAAGGGTACGGCCCTGCGGATGTATCGGGTCCCCGCCGATGTCGAGCAAAGCCTTGATGACCTGGTGGGTTCGGGCGAGGCCAACGCCAGCGGCACCGATCCTTTCCTTCCGGCCCTCACGGCCCCAGCGTCTGGGATCTTTACGCCCCGTCGTTTGATCTGCGATGCGCTGATCCCTGGCTTTGAAACCAAGTCCCTTTGGCTCGGTGCCTACGAACTTCATGGGACCCCTTGGGCGGAGCCGATCCCTCAACAGGGCCCCCCGATGGCCATCGATCGGATCTCCTGCCTGGATCACGTGGCCATGGCGGAAATCGATCACGAAACCTGTTGGTTCTATCCCACTGATAACGGTGACTATCTCTGCTGGGAGAACAGTCGCAGCCTTGAGCTGTTGCCGGGCTATCCGGTCGAGGCCAGCCGTGGTATTAATCCAATCGTCTACGACCGTGGCGACCTGCGGCTGCTCTGGTCGCTCATGGCGGATGACCAAAACCTCACCTGTGTGGGTCTCACCTACCAGCGGCACAGGATCGAATGGCCCATTGCCTTCTCTGATGCGGCCCTTTCCGCTACCTGGACCGCCTTCACGGTGGACGACATGGCTGATGAGATCTATCGGGAGCAGGCGAACATCACTGTGTTCTCCCAGGGCAAGCCTTGATTCAAGACGGCAGCTCGTAGAGCTTCTCAAGGCGTTCGCGACCCAGGTCCACATAGAGCAGCGCTTCTCCCGGGGTGGGCGCTTCCGGGTGGCGCTGACGGGGGCTGGAAACGGCTGTGGAACGGCGGAGGTTCTGGGTCATCAGCGCAAAGGCTCCACCAGCGATCACAGCGAAACTCACGAAATAGACGATGGGGAAGAGGGCTTCGAGCATGGACCTACACCTTTCTTTAAAGCTAATGTAAAGGAGTGTTAAGCGCGAGCCAGGGGGTCTGCTTCAGCTGCTTCAGGGCTGAGCCTTCTTGGCTACCACCGCGAAGAACGGATCCCCTTGTCCCCCGAGCCAGCCCAGCGGACCCTCGGCCCGGGTGGTCTCGGCGATCAGCAGTGGTGAGGGCCAACCCTGCGCTTGGAGCCCCCGGCTCACATAGGCCAGGTGCTCCTGATCACTGCCTTCCGTCCAGATGTGCGGAGCCTTCTGGGCGAACATCCGGTTGGAGAAGGCCACGATCGTTTGACCGCCGGGGCGCACGATCCGCAGCAGTTCGACGGCCAGCTGTTCGGGCTGCTGCAGATATTGCCAACCGGCCACGATCAGCACAGCGTCCACGCTGACATCGGCCAGGGGCAGCCGCTGGTTGAGGTTGAGGTTCTGAACCCAATGGCGATCAAGGCGTCGGTTGGCCGCCAGTTCGTCTGGATTGAGCCCATGGCCAATCACTTCTTGGTAGCTGGCTTCCTCCGGCAGGTGGCTCACCCAGCTGCTCATCAGGTCGAGCACCACGGCTCCGGGCGGAAGCCGCTCCCGATAGAGGGCCGTGAGCCGTTGGCGGAAGGCAACGTCGAGGTGATGCACGAAACGGGGCTCGGCGTAGAAGAGGGCGTCGTCGGACGGGTCACGCTTGCGTCGCTCTCTCTCGTTCAGCACCAGGACCACCATCAGCGCTTGCCATCACCACCACGCCATGGTGGCGAGCCCCGAGGCCGCGCTGAGAGCCCCGAGGGAAGCCCTTGGTGCCCCCAGCTCGGTCTGGCTGAAGGCGCCGACGGGGACTGATGGAGTGGGGTGAGCCCTGAACGTCCATGACCGTTGAACCCCGGGCCCCAGGTGTGTGGTCTCAGCAGATGCACCAGCGCACGTCCGCAGCCCATCCGACGGCGCGCCCCTTTGGAACCCGCTCTGGAAGCAGCAGGATGTCGCCTGATCGCGCTGGGCTTGCGGTCCCCGGCCGTGCGTCAGCGGTTGCCGTAGGGGCATCCCTGGTGGCGTAGCGTGAGGGAGATAGCGTCCGCCTGGGCCGCCAGCGCCTCTCCCCGGGGGGTGAAGAACTCCAGCGCAAACCGATCGCGGTAGAGCACCGGCTGGCTGTGTTGCAGTTCCGCTTCGGCCCGATGGCGGCCGTCGATCAACGCCTGGAGGTCCAAGGGGGTGTAGGTGTTGTCAGCGGCGTTGGCGACCACCGCCTGCCGGCTCAGGCCTGGGCACAGCCGCTCCCCGACCTGACGAACCAGGGCGATCCCCATGCCGATCCAGGGAGCCAGGGCCATGGGGCGACGGAGGTGGCTTTGTTCCCGGCGGTCGCCCTGCACCGCCGCATCATCCACCAGGCCGTTGTTCAACCAGCCCAACCCGTCGGTCCCAAGAGGCCCCCGGGGCCGGGTCAGCCCGGGGGCTTCGGCCGTGGACCTGAGGCCGAGCACAACCCTGCCCACTGCGTGCACAGGATCAATCCCCATCGTCGGCGGAGCCGGCGGGCACCAGGCGTATTTGCTTGCGAGAGATCTTGATTTGGACTTCAGCCCCCGGGGCCAGATCGAGCAGGCCTTTGTAGGCCTTGCCCACCAACACAGTGCCGTTGGCCTGCTCCGCGGCCATGTCGCTGAGTTTGCGGTTGTCTTTGCCACCTGGCTTACCGCCAATGTCGCCCAGGCTGACATCTTTGGCCTCCAGGGGAGGCCTTCTTTGGCAAGGCTTTGCCGAGGGAGAACGCCGTGAAACTCAGCCGTTCCGTCCCTTCCTTCATGGTGGAAACCTAACCAGCTGCCCGCGCCAGCTCGGACTTGCCGGCATCACCCAGTTCGTTCACCTTCGCCAGCAGGTCTGCTCCCGTCAGCGCCATGGGGATGATCTGGAGGCGAATGACAAGGTACCCATCTCGGCGCCCTTGGTTGGTTGTCCTGGTACAGCCACGGCCCCAACTTGACCCCGGCGGCGGGCCTGGGTTGCGATCAGTTCACGAACGGGAGCGCTGCTCCTCGTTCTGTTCGGTGACCGCGTGTCTATGGCCAGCCGCAGGGATCCTGGCGATCCGAGGCGCCGAGGCCAGCGCAGGATCGAGTTGGTGCAGGCACCCAAGGACGGACGGCCCTCCTGCCAGGGGTCCATGGCCCCGTCACCGGCTGGGCTGGGAGCCAGCCGTGGCTTCACGTGGTGCTGGGGTGCAGGACCACCCTCCCCAGCGATGAGGATGACCAGCGCAAACCGTCGCCCACGCAGGCCACGGCCCAGTGGCGGTGCCCTTCGAGGTGGTCCCGATGGCTGCCACCGACCCAACGCTCAGCGGGGCGGGCGCTGGTCGTGGGGGGTGGGAACAACGAGCAGAACAGAGTGAACCGACCTGGACACCGGCGCGCCGTCGGCCTCATGCTTGCCCAGATGACTCTCCCCCTTGAAGTACAGCGACGAGGACGAACCGCCGTCGAGGTTCAACGCCGATCGGACGCCGTGTTGGTGCAGAAACTGTGCCAGCTCGCCCAGGGTCAGCCCTGAACGGGCCCGTCCCGGGCGTTGCTCCACCATCACCCAGAGGAGCTGGCCATCGGCCTTGATCCCCAGGGCCGTGCGGGCGTTGGGACCGAAGGCATCAATGGCATCACGGACCAAGACCCCGCGCTCATGAGCCGTGAAGGCCTCCCGTTCGGTCGTCATGACTGGCAGCAGCTGGGGGCCGCCGCCGAGGGCGAGCTCCAACCGGCAGCCCGGAGGCACCGCTGATCGATGAGGCACAATAGCGTTGCGACGGTGGCCCTGGCACTGGTAGAGCCTGAATTCGCTGCGGTTCAAGATCGCCTCCAGGTAGGGCCCCAGGGCCGGGTTCCGCATCAAGCGCCGATTGTCTCTGGGGTTGGCGAGCACCTGGCCACCCGCGAGCACCCAGGCGTTCGTCTTTTGGTTGGCGGGATCGAAGTAGCCGCCATTGATTCCGGCGAGGGCCCGCCGGGCGCGGGCCACGGCCTCCAGGGGACGCAGCGGGTTGCTGACAACCGGAACGATCGCCAGCGCCGGTGTGTTCGGGATCGTCAGGAGGTGAAGGCGTTCACCGACACGCTCCTCCACCGTGTACCGCAGACCAGCTTCAGCGCTCCTGGCCCCGGGCGCCTGGGCGCCACCACGGTCGTTTGCGCGCTGGAGGCCGCCGCTCAAGACAGCCCCAGCCATGAAGGCTCCTGCCAAGGCCAGTCCCGTTAGGAGCGCAAGGGCCAGCGCGCTTGGCTTGAGGTGCTGCACGGTTGGCCGGCCTCATTGGGCTGGAAGAGGGGGGGGGGCTGGAGGGGTTGGGAGCTCCCCCAGGCCTTCGTCGCTGGCCATCAGATCGCTCAGTCCTGCTCCCACTCCGGTGCGCCCATGGGCTGCATCCGCCCGGGGTCGCAGCAGGGGGGCAAGGATCGGTCCTCCGTACCCTCGGCGCCCCCATCTTGGCTCGCTTCTTGTTCAGGATTGAGGAGGTGTCCATCCCATCGATGCGGGAGATCGTTTTCGAGCTGTCCCAGGAGCGGCCTGGCTTCGTACAGGCCACGGCGCCCCAGGCGGGCTTGACCGTGGAGTCTGGTTCGATCGAGGGCTTGCACCACGAGGCCAGGGAAGCGCTGATTCAGCACTTGGGGGCCGTCCATGCCACGTACCGGATCCGCCTGCGTCGGTTGAAAGCCGTTGGCGCTGGGGCGCTGCACCGGTCTGCAGGGGCCGCTTTACGGGGGCTCGCCGGTGACCAGCGCGCCGCTACCGCCCCATGACTCTCAGGCCACAGGAGGTCGGTCGCTGAGGGCCTCCGTCGCCACGCCGGTCTGGAAGAAAACCCAGCATGGCCAGCCGGCCGTTTCGCCCTTTGGTGGGAGACCCAGAGGCTTGACTCCGATGCGGCGTGCGTCGTGGCTGGGGCCGCTGAAGGCTTCTCCTCTGGGTTGGAGGGATGCGGTGGCGCGCCCAATCGGCAGGCCATGGTTGGATCGAAGCGGATCTCCCTAGCTCCCACCGGTGATGACGGCTTCCTCCTGGGACCAGCGCTACCGCGAGGGCCGCGACGGCTGGGAGCTGGGCCAACCGGTGCCCGTGCTGGCGCGGTTCATCGCCACCGATCCCCGGGCGCCGCAGCCTCCGGCGCAGGTGCTCGTGCCTGGGTGCGGCCGCGGCCATGAGGCCCGGCTGCTGGCCGATCGGGGGTTTGAGGTGGTGGGGCTGGATTTCAGCAGCGAAGCTCTGGGCGAAGCGCGGCGGCTGTACGGCACGACGGCGGTGGCGCTGCGCTGGTTGCAGGCGGATCTGTTTGATGGCCCGGCTCTGGTCGCCGCTGGCCTGGGGGCTGGGAGTCTGGGGGGCGTGCTGGAGCACACCTGTTTCTGCGCCATTGATCCGAGCCTGCGGACCGCCTATGCCCGCACCGTGGCGGCGTTGCTGGAGCCGGGGGGCTGGCTGCTGGGGTTGTTCTGGTGCCATGGCCGCCCCGGTGGCCCGCCCTATGGCGCCCAGCCCGAGGTTGTGCAGGCGCAGCTCAGCGGCGCCGGCCTGGTGGCCGAGCTCTGGGAGCCGGTGCCTGGCGCCGTCGCTGAAGAAACGTCGGCCGAGGCCCAGGAAGGTCGTTCAGTCAACCTCCGTGACGGCGAATGGCTGGGGTTATGGCGCAAGCCCTCTGTCCCTGGGGCCGCCGCCGCTGCGTCCTAACGGCCGAGCTCGCCGGCCCCCGCCAGTTGGCGTTCGGCGTAGCCGGCCGCCCAGACTGATGGCGCCATCCCCCGCGGTACCCGGCGGATGAAGGCGGGGTTGTGCAGAATCTCGAGCACCGCTTCCCCCAGCAGCTCGTTGGAGCGACTGCCGGGCAGCCGATGGCTCAGCAGTTGGTGGATGCGAAGCAGGTACCAGGCGGTGCCCTCGAGACCGGCGTTGAAGCGTTCCCAGCTGCTGGTCTCCCGCCGGGCATCCAGCACAAGGTCGCGGGCATTGTGGGCCTTGTCGGCGGCGGTGACGCGCAGGGAATCCAGGGGCTTGTGCTCGAGGGAGGCCACATAGCGGGTTTTTCGCGTCAGCCAGGGCTCCTTGTGCTCGCCCGTGCGCCCCACGACCGTGTCCGTGCAGTCGGCAACGATGGCCGCCACCCGACCCCCGAACCGCGCCGCGATCGAGGCCTCGCTTTGGCCGGCGTCTTCGATCGCGTCATGGAGCAAGCCGGCGATCGCCTGGTCTTCGTCACCACCGTCTTCCCAGATCAGGCCACTGACGGCGATCAGGTGGGAAATGTAAGGAACCGGCTTGCCTTTACGCGTCTGCTCGCGATGCAGCTCTGAGGCCCATTGAAGAGCGTCGCTGTAGCGATGACTGGTGGCCATGGAACAACCATGGGGTGACTCAATCGTGGCATGGCGCAACCTTGGCCGTGGATGCGGGCAGCCCCCCTCAGGCCACTTCCGGTGCCCAGCCGCGCTGGCGGTGCAGGTCGTCCGTCCAGCCCGAGCAGCGGTGGGTGAGGTGGTCGCCGTGGGCTAGCAGGCCCTGGTGCAGCTGGCAGGTGAGCACGGGAATTCCGCCGGGGGCCGCGTGGTGGCGGAACCAGTGGCAGGTCATGCAGACCTTGCGGCTGCGGGTGGCGTTGAGCAGGGGGTGCCCAAGCCAGGGCCAGTCTTCGATCGCTTCCCAGCGGGAGGGCTCAAGGCGGGAGAGCTCAAGGCCAGCGAGGGGAAGGGTCACCATCGGTCGGCACGGCAGGGTGTACATCTGTACTAGCAGATTGGCAGGCGGTTGTCCAGGGCCCGCGGATCGAGGAGTCCTTCGGCAGTGTCATCCACGGTTGCGGGGTGGGCCGAGCGGACGCAACGGTGGATCGAGGGGGTCTGGGTGTCGATCGCTGCGATGGGGCGGGCTGATGCGACGGGGCGACTGCTTCATGACCCAAGGCCTCGAGTGGCTGGGCGCTGGAGGGTGGGGGCCGGTTCCCCTGGGGCGCGGCGGTCATCGGCGACCGCTGCCCGTGCCCAGGACGGTCGGCCCGGCTGGAGGGTGTTGGGCTGAGATGGGGACGATCCGGGCTGGTCCATCCGGCCCATCGATCTGAGCGGCACGCGTGTGGTCTTCTTCTGCATCGGCATTCCGATCCCTGAGGAAACGGAGAGTGTTCTGTCCCCTGAGTTCGTGGAACCGCAAATGGCCGTGGGGGCCCGGCGCCGCAGGCGCTCCATGATCCGGCGCCGCAGGCGCTCAGTGATCCGGCGCCGTGGCGTCGCGCACGCTTTCGAACAGGTCGATGTCCCAGGCGACCAGATCGCGGCGGACCGCATCGGCCAGGGGGCGGGGCAGCAGCCGGGCCAGGTCTTCGCCGGTGATCACCCCCACCAGCACGCCGGGGTCGCTGCGGATCAGGGCCAGGGCATGCCAGGTGAGGATCGCCGCCCCCACGGCGGTGGGGTAGGAGATGTAGGTGGCGCCGGCATAGGGGGTGCCCAGCAGTTCGCGGTAGCGGCGGTAGCTGAGCCCCACGGTTTCGATCGCCGTCTGGCGGTCGTTGCGTACGTTCTCAGTGACGCGGATCTCGGCGGCGGCGGCGAAGTGGGTGCGACGGATCACGCCGTTGCGCAGGTACTCCTCGATGCGCCGGGGCTTGTTCATCCCCGGCAGGATCGCCCGCACCATCGTCTCGATCGTCAGCTCCCCCTGCTGGGGCAGGGTGCGCTTGGAGAGCAGGTTGAGCTGGAACAGGGCCTTCACCAGCTCCACCTCCGAGCCGCCCGTATAGACCCCGATCGATTCGATCTCCGGGAAGGAGCGGTGCAGCGACAGCAGTTCCTCCTGGTAGAGGGGGTACTGGCGGGTCGGCCTGGCCTCGTAGGCGAAGGTGTAATCGCGGGCGGCGCTGAAGGGTTCGAGCACCTGCAGCCGGCCCTTGCGCAGCAGCCGTGGTTGCTGGGCCAGCTCCTCGAGGGCCACCACCGGCGACCAGGAGAACACCACCTCGTCGGAGTCGATGTCTTCGAGCAGGAACAGATCGACGCTTTCGATCTCCAGCTCCCGCCGCCGGGCCGAGCGCAGCTCGTGCAGCCGCTGGCCGATCAGGAAGTTGGTCACCCCCGGTGAAATCCCCAGGTTGATCAGCGCCGCCGTGCCCCGTTGGCGCAGGGCCCCATCGAAGCCGTACTGGGCAAAGGTGAGCGTCCGCTCGGTCTCGGCGTCGTACATGTCCGAGGCCAGATCCACCGTGTGGGCGCCGAGACGCAGGCCCAGCGCGATCAAGGGCTGGTTGAACTCCGGCAGGGCCGCGTTCACCAGCAGCGTGGCCCCCGCCAGTGACTCGGCCCGCTCCCCCGCGCCACTCCAGAGGGGTGCGAAATCATCGACGCCGACGAAGTCGATGCGATCGAACAGCCGTTCGGCATGGAACAGGGCATCCCTGGCGAGATCGGGATTGAGCACCACCACCACGAAGTGCAGGGGCACCCCGTCGCGCTCGGCCAGCTCCGCCAGGCAGATCAGCATCGCCGAACCCACGGCCCCGAGCCCGAAGAACACCACCGTGGTATCCGGGCAGGGGCCGCTGGAATCGCTGGGCTCTGGGGTCATGGAAGGGGTGCCCAGGGGGCGGAAGCGCTGCCGTCAACGTAGGCAGGCCCGTGCTCCTCACTCCTCGTAGTCGTGGGCGTCGGGGTCGAAGTAATCCTCGATCAGCCGGCCCAGTTGATCCGGCAGGTCGCTGGCCATGGCCAGTTCGGCCACATCTTCGGGATGCCGCTGCAGGGCCCCCGCCAGTTGCTTCAGCGCCGCCAGCGTTTCTGGGTGCATCGATTGGAGCGGGCTCCAGGCCATGCCCAAAGGCTGCCGGGTTCAGCGGGGGGCGATGTGCCGACCTTGGCCCCCGTGCCGTCGCCTGGAGCACGGGCCCCGGGGCCAGCAGAATGCGGGCCATTCGCTGCCGGGTCATGTCCTTGCGCCGTACGGCCTCCATCGGTCTGTTGGCGATGGTGCCGGTGTCCATCGCCGCCGAGGCCCTGCACTGGGGCGACGGCGCCGTGTTCGTGACCTCGGCGATCGCGATCATTCCGCTGGCGATCTGGTTGAGCACCGCCACCGAGGAGCTTTCGATCACCCTGGGGCCCTCGATCGGCGCCCTGCTCAACGCGGTGTTCGGCAACGCCACAGAGCTGATCATCGCCCTGGTGGCGCTCAAGGCCGGCCTGGTGGAGATCGTCAAGGCGAGCATCACCGGCACGGTGATGGCCAACCTGTTGCTCGCCCTGGGGCTCTCGATGCTGGTGGGGGGCATCGGCCGCAAGGAACAGACGTTCCAGCCGGTGGTGGCACGGGTCAACGGCTCGGCCATGACCCTGGCGGTGCTGGCGATCCTGATCCCCAGCCTCTCGGTGCTCTCGGGCGGCCATACGGCGGAGAGCACCCAGGGCTTTTCCACCTTCGTGGCCTGGGTGCTGCTGGCGGTCTACGGCCTCACCCTGCTGTTCTCCCTGGGCACCCACCGCAGCCTCTACGAGGTGGCCGCCGCCGATCTGGAGGCCCAGGAGGAGGGCTCCAGCGCCCACAAGCCGCCGCTGCTGCCCTGGCTGGGGGTGCTGCTGGCGGCCACCGCGGTGCTGGCCTACGAATCGGAACTTTTCGTTGGTGTGGTCGAGTCCGTGACCGAGGGCCTGGGGCTCACCGCTCTGTTCACCGGCGTGGTGCTGCTGCCGCTGCTCGGGGGCACGGCGGAATATCTCACCGCCGTGACCATGGCGCGCAAGAACAAGATGGATCTCTCGGTGTCGGTGTCCCTGGGCTCCACCCTGCTCGTGGCCCTGCTGGTGGTGCCGGTGCTGGTGCTCGTCGGGCCGTTGCTGGGCCATCCCCTCGATCTGAGCTTTGATGTCTTCGAACTCGTGACGGTGATCACAGCGGTGCTGGTCAGCAACCTGGTGAGCGTGGATGGCCGCTCCGACTGGCTGGAGGGGGCGCTGCTGCTGGCGGCCTACCTGATCCTGGCGGCCGGCTTCTACTTCCAGGCGGCCTGAGCGCCATGGCCGCCACCCCCGACGATCGACCGGTGCTGCCGTTCCGCAGCCGGGCGGCTCTGGCCCGGCTCCAGGAGTTGCCGGCCCTGCAGCTGCTGCTGGCGGCCACCGCCACCCTGGCGGCCCTGGCCCTGGGCTGGAGCTGGCTGGCGCTGCTGGTGGGTCTGGTGACCCTGGTGCTCTCGCTGCTGCAACTGCTGCCGCCCCTGTGGGTGGTGCTGCGCTCGCGGCTTGAGGAGCCCGCCACGGTTCAGACCCTGGCGCTGCTGGGTCTGGTGCTGGGGGCCGTGGCGATCAGCGTGGCCCTGGGCTGGTGGGAACCGCTGGCGGCCATCTACCGCAGCGGCGATTGGAACGCGATCGGGGCGGTGGGGGAGGGGGTGATCGGAGCCTTCGGCCAGATCCTGGTGGCCTTCGTGGCCCTGACGATCGCCTGGCGTCAGTTCGTGGTCGACCAGCGGCTCACCACCCAGCAGAACCGCATCACCCAGGCCCAGACCATCGACAGCTTCATGCAGGGCATCTCTGAGCTGATCAGTGACGAGGACGGGCTGCTGGAGGACTGGCCGCTGGAACGCATGCTCGCCGAGGGACGCATGGCGGCGGTGTTCGGCAGCATCGACGGCGAGGGCAAGGCCAAGATCCTGCGCTTCCTCGCCCACGCCCGCCTGCTCACGCCCCTGCGCCGGGACCAGCGCCTGGGCCGGGCGATTCTCGATGGCGAGGGCAACTACGAGGTGGACCGACTCGATGGGGTGCCCGTGATCTGCCTGCACCAGATGCTGCGGGGGGTGGATCTTTCGGGCGTGGACCTGCGCGGGGTGGATTTCAACGGCGCCGACCTGGGGGGGGCCAACCTGCGGGGCGCCGATCTGTCGGATGCCAACCTGGCGGGGGCCAACCTCAGCGGCGCCGATCTTGATGGGGTCCGACTGGAGCGCACCCGTTTCTTCTATGGCACAGCTGAGGCGGCCACGCCGGTGGATCCCCGCAGCCCGCAGGATTTCGAGTCAGGAGTCGGTACCGGCGCGGTGGTGGAGAACGCCAACCTCTCCGACCTGCGGCAACTGGAGAGCGAGACGCGTCTCTATCTGGCTTCCTGGGGCGGCAGCCGCTCGCGCCAGAGCCTGGCAGGCAGCGTCAAAGCCATCCCCAGCAAGTTGGAGCGATAGGGCGTTCCGCCGGGCCGGATGTCGACAGCCGCGGCTTCAGGAGCGATCCGCTTGGCCTGTCCGCTTCAACCGGGTTGCCCTACGGCGTCAACCTGGCACAACCTCCATTCACAGCTTGAGTGTGTTTCATTGCCTATCCCGCAGACGCACCACCCAGAAAAAGAACAGCCCAAAAGATGTTCTCCGGTTAACCAAACCGTTTCCAATACAGCCATGGAGGTCAGACGCTGGATTGTGTTCTTGGTTTCACCCTTAAAAACGGATCGGCATGGATGGACTCCGGTGAATGGAGTTCATGGTGATGGCCCGCGCTCCGACTTCTTTGGCGAAGCCACGAGTTCATTGCTCCACGACAGCTTTGGTCGCTGAGGATGCTCCATGGGCTGAAAATGTCAGACGATTCATTGAAGAAGAGAAATTGATGATCCGCCCATTCCTTTGAAGCCGCGTTGTCCCTTCTTTCAGTCTAGGCAAACACCTTTAACATTGATTTAAGGAATCCGATCGAAATCCTCTTCCGCTTTGAACTGGATTGGCGTATCAACGTTGGCCTCGGCATTGTTCCCCAAAAGCCCCGCTTTGCCGAGTCGGCTCATTGCCGCATCGAACATGGCAGCTCCATCGCTTGAAGAGGGCGCGTGTGCTTTCTCCAGCGATTGCAGGAGTGCCTGACGCTGTGAGTTCAACAACAACGTTGTTTGCAGCGACTTCGTTGCCAGGAGAGTCATCGACCAAGGGGTATCCCTCGTTGGCTCATCCCTTGACTCCTTCCATCCTTGGCCATGGGGGCGATCCTTTCCTCGTGAACGTTCTGTGGCAAGAGTTGCCTTGCCTTGTAAGCTTCAGAAAAGGAATCGCTTAACGACCACGGAACGTGTTGAGCCCGCGTCTGTTCAGTAGAAACTTGAACATAGATTAAATGTTCTCCGAGCGTCGCCTTGATCGAGAACACAGACGGAAGGCCCCGGCTCGTGCTCAGGCGCCCACGCCGGTGAGCTCCTCGCTCACCGCCCAGAGCCGGCGTCGGGCGCCGTCATCGTGGGCGGCCGGTGCGAAGCGGCCCCTGGCGGGATAACCGCGCGCCCCACCCCATTGATCCGGGCCGTAGAGCTCTCCGCCCCTGGCGCTGGCGGCGACGGCGGCATGGAGCTGGGGGAGGGCCCCCATAGAGGCGCTTTGGAACAGCGGAGCCATCAGCCGGTAGGCGATCGGCTCGATCCAGGAGCCGTTGGCGCTGATCGAACTGGGCTGCAGGTTGGTGCGCGCCATCCCCGGGTGGGCCGCCAGGGAGGACACGCCGCTGCCGGCAGCCTCCAGGCGCTGTTGCAGCTCAAGGGCGAACATCACATTGGCCAGTTTGCTCTGGGCGTAGGCGCTCCAGCGGTTGTAGCGGCGCTCCCCCTGCAGGTCGTCGAAGGCGATGCGGCCGAACAGGTGGGCGCCGGAGGTGACGGTCACCACCCGGGCCCCGGGCCGCCCCTCCATCAGGGGCAGCAGCTGCAGAGTGAGGGCGAAGTGGCCCAGGTGGTTGATGCCGAACTGGCGCTCGAGGCCGTCACGGGTGAGGCTGCGGGGCAGGGCCATCACGCCGGCATTGTTGAGCAGCAGGTCGAGGCGGCCCCAGGTGTCCGCCAACCGCTGGGCCGCCGCCGCCACGCTGGTCAGATCGGCCAGATCCAGTTCCAGTACCTCAAGGCCGCCCTTGGCCTTGGGCAGCAGGGCGTCACGGCTCTCCTCGGCGCGGCGGCGGGAGCGGCAGGCCAGCACCACCGTGGCACCGTGTTCCGAGAGGGCCCGGGCTGACTCCAGCCCCAGGCCGCTGTTCGCGCCCGTGATCAGGGCCAGGCGGCCACTGAGGTCGCCGAGGTCGTCGGTGGTCCAGTTCATGGCTGCAATCTTGTCGCCCGCAGCTCCATCACCGTGGGCGCCACCCAGAAGGCGCCGGGGGTCTGGTGGGCCGCGGTGATTTCGGCGGCGCCGGCCTCGGCCTCGGCCGCGCTCCAGTGGCCCTGGCGCACCAGTTCGGGTCCGTAGGTGGCCACGAAGCGCTCGATCCAGGCCGCCACCGGATCTCCCGGTTGTCCCAGCAGCAGCAGGGGGCGCAGCTCATCGATCCGAAAGCCCCGCGCCGCCAGCAGCGCCGGCAGGCGCCGGTTCACGTCCGGGTCAGCGCCGCTGGCGCGGAAGCTGGCCTGGCAGGCGGCCCCGAAACGGCCAAGGGCTGGCCCGTGGGGATGGAGCCCAAAGCTGTCCCAGTGGATGTACTCGTGCAGCACCACCTGGCCGCCGGGCCGCAGCGCCGCCGCCAGGGTCTCGACGAGGGGCTTAACGGCTGGCAGGAACATCGCCACCCAGCGGCACCAGGCCAGATCGAAGCCTGACTCGGCGAGGATCTCGCTGCTCAGGTCGTGGCGGCGCAGCTCCAGTTGATTGAGGCCCGCTGCCGCCGCCGCCCGCTGGCCGTCCAGCAGGTAAGCGGAGCTGAGCTCCAGGGCCAGCACCTGTCCCGTCGGCCCCACGGCCCGGGCCAGTTCGAGGGCACAGAAGCCCGGTCCAGCGCCGAGATCCAGTACCCGCTGGCCGGGAGCGAGGCCAGCGCGGCCCCAGGCCTCCCGGGCGGCGGGCCGCCAGAGCTCGTGCTGGAGCCGCAGGCGCTCCCGTTCCGCCGGGTCGGTGCCCAGCACGTAGGTGTCGCTCGGCCGATCAGCCGGCGTGCCTCCCGCCGCCATGGGCCGCCGCTCAGTCTTCCGGGAAGAGCAGGGCCGCGAGCTCGTCGGCATCCACGTCGTAGACGCGGGCCAGGGTGGTCTCGATCGCGGCGGTCACCTCCCCAGGCAGGAAGCGCATGGCATTGAGGGCGTCTTCGGCGATGTCGTCGTTCAGGAGCTTTTCGTCGCCGCCGAGCTTCTCATCGTTGATCACCGCGATCACCCAGCTCTGGTAGGCCTCGACCAGATCGGCGAACTCCAGATCCGGGTCGTTCAGGTCCAGGGCCATCGTTCTGTCACGTTCACGCCTGTGCAGTTTGGACCCTGGCCGTCGCTTCCGGCCAGCGGTAGGGACCCGCCAGCGCCCCTAAAGTTGCCGGATTGGGCGCCGGAAGGCTGCTGCCGATGGCTGAGGGCGGAACTCCGGTGTTCGGCAAGACCCGCTTCCTTGAGGGACTGATCGAGGAGTTGCTGGACAAGATCGTTGAGGGGAGCCTGTACCTGGAACTGGGGGTCAAGGCCTACCTCGCCAGCGAGGGTCGGTCCCCGGTGTGCCAGGAGAAGCTCGATCAGATCCTCCAGGTCAAGGAGCAATGCGCGGAGCTGAGGCGTCGCATCGCCACCTTGCTTTATTCGGAGATGCTGATACCCGATGCCCGCGGAGATGTGTTCCGCCTGCTCGGTGATCTCTTCGAGTTGCTCGATGACATGGGCAATGACTTCCAGAACCTGATGATCGAGCAGCCCACGGGCGCTCCCACGGGCTACCGGGCTGATTTCGAGGAGCTCAACGCTGCGGCCCTCGGGTCCGTGCGGGCGGTGCTGAACGCCTCACGCACCTTCTTTCGCGACCCGGCCGCCGTGCGCGATCACATCAATGAAGTGCGCCTTTACGAAGCGGAGTCGGACCGCATCGCCCTGCGCATCAAGACCCGTGCCTTCGCCACCGACCACGATTACGAGTCCAAGTGCCGCCTCCGCAATGCCGCCGACATGCTCGATGGCCTGGCGGACAAGGCCGAACGCCTGGGGGATGAGCTCGCCATCTTCGCGATCAAACGTGCCCTCTGAGCGCCGCGTCGTGGGGGGAGGGCCGCCTGAGCCATGGATCTGATCGTCACCTTGATCTTTCTCTCCAGCGGCCTGTTCCTGGGCTGGTCGATGGGAGCGAACGACGCCTCCAATGCCTTCGGCACCGCCGTGGCGACGCGCATGATCCGCTTCTCCACCGCCGCCTTTCTGTGCAGCGTGTTCGTGATCATCGGGGCGGTCACCAGCGGCGCCGGCGCCGCCGAGGGCCTGGGCCAGCTGGGGGCGATCAACACCCTGCCCGGAGCATTCACCGCCGCCCTGGCCGCCGCGCTCACGGTGGCCTGGATGAGCAAGCTGGGCCTGCCGGCCTCCACCAGCCAGGCGGTGGTGGGCTCGATCATCGGCTGGAACCTGTTCAGCGGCTCGCCCACCGACCTGGGCACCCTGCGCCGCATCCTCTCCACCTGGATCATCTCGCCGATCCTTGGGGCGATCTTCGCGATGCTGCTCTACAAGTTCCTGGTGGAGTGGATCCGGCTCACCCGTCCCCACCTGCTCTCGCTTGACCGCAACACCCGCAGCGGCCTGATTCTGGCCGGCATCTTCGGCTCCTATGCGATCGGCGCCAATGGCATCGGCAATGTGATGGGCTTCTTCGTGGCGGCCTCGCCCTTCCGCGACCTCACTCTGGGGTCGCTCTCGGTCTCGTCGGTGGAGCAACTCTTCCTGATTGGCGCCATCGCCGTGGCCGTCGGTGTGTACACCTATTCCCGCAAGGTGATGATGACCGTGGGTGATGGGCTGTTGACCCTCTCGCCCCTCGCTGCCTTCGTGGTGGTGGTGTCCCATTCGCTGGTGCTGTTCATCTTTTCCTCCACGGCGCTGGAAAGCCTGCTGGCGGGCTGGGGACTGCCCACGATTCCGCTGCTGCCGGTGTCCGGATCCCAGGCCGTGATCGGCTCGGTGCTCGGCATCGGTCTGCTGCAGGGGCTCAAGGGTGTGCGCCAGATCAGGTGGGGCGTGCTGGGGGGGATCGCTTCGGGCTGGGTCACCACGCCCCTGATCGCGGCGGTGATGGGTTTCGTGCTGTTGTTCGTGGTGCAGAACGTGTTCGGACAGCAGGTGTTCCTGCCGGTGGCCGCCTTGCCCTCCGAGGCCCCTGCCCTGCTCGCCCCTTCCCTGACCGCCGCTCTGTGACGCCCACCCCCGTGAATCCGACCGCCCTGCAGGCCACCTTGTTCGATTTCGCCATTGGCGAACTGGTGCGTCAGCACCGCGAGAGCTTTGAGCCCCTCTGGACACTGGAGAGCTGGGCCAAGTTGATGATCTGGCTGGCGCTCAACTGCGGCTGCTCCGGCGAGCGGGAGGCCCTGGAGCAGTTCGCGGCCGCCCTGGGGCCCAGGCTCACGGGCCGTCTGCGGCGGGTGTTCTTCGAGCGGGAGCTGGGGGATCTGGAGCTCAAACTCCTGGCCGATCCGGCCGAGGCCCAGGTGTTGGCACTGCCCCTGGTGGGCGCTGCCGCCCCGGAGCTCCCGCGCGTGGCGGTGGCCCTGGAACGGGTGGGTCTGGGCGAGCGTGTGGCTGGGCGCGAGCAGTGGCAGGTGTTGGAGGGGCTGGTGGCTGTGCCCTGGGGGGAGCGATGCGCCTGATCGCCTCCTACCGCAACGCCGGCTTCGAGGCCCTCGCCGATGGGGCGATGGCCTTCTTCGAGCGCCGCAGCGATCTGCAGCGCCGGGGTGTGGCCTTCGGGGGCGAATCGGCTGGCCAGGCCGGTGAGTCAGGCCCCGCCAAGGTCTCCACCGACATCTCCCTGGTGGCGATCGACCGCTCCGATCCAGAGGCCTTCGCCCTCGCCGCTGTGATCCTCCGCGGGGTCCATGCCGGCCTGGGGCGCTACCTGGAGGAGCGCCCGCTGTTGCGGCAGTGTTGCCCGGAGCAGGCGATGTTTGTCAACCCGATTTTCAACCTGCAGCGCTACGCCCCCGGCGAGGGTTTTTATCGCTGGCACTGCGACTGGACCACGAGCGAGGAGGGCACCGAGCCGATCCGGCGCGTTCTGGCCTGGATCCTGTATTGCAATGATGTGAGCGAGGGGGGAACCGAGTTCCACTGGCAGGGGCACCACGAGGAGGCCGTGCGCGGCAAGCTCCTGATCTTTCCGGCCGGGTTGTCCCACCTCCACCGGGGTCGGATCAGCCACAACCACACGAAGACGATCGCCACCGGCTGGATCAACGCCGGCACCCAGGCGGACTACCTCAAGCGCCTGACGGCCCCGCCATGAGTCGGCCCTGAACTCCCGGTTGCTCCCCGGCGAGAGCCTCAGCGACGGGGTGCCAACGTCCATGATCTGCCCGGACAGAAGGCCGTTCCCCCATCGCCCATGGGTCCGATCGCGTCTCGCCCACCCCCGCCGAGCCAGAGCAGCACCTGCCTCTGGCACCACCACGGCCTTGGGGTCCTCTCCGACCCTGAGCCAGGCCGGCGCCCAGGACCCATAGCAGCAGCCCCATGGGCCAGTGGGCCTTCTGTCTGGTGTAACGCTGGTCCGTCAGGAGGATCCCCCCAGCACCGGCACCGGCACCCGCAGCCGCTGGGGGCTTCGGCTTGGCCTGCTCCCACGCCTGGATCGCCCCAACGGCGGCAGACTCGATCAGGCCGGCCCGGCGCCGATTTTCAGCCGTGTCACCCCGCTCTCGGCCATGGGGTCAGGCTTGGTGAGACGCGACCTTGGTGGCCGGGCCGCGGCCGTCCCTGGGAACCGTCACGGTCACCCCTCGCTTCCTCCAACGTCACCGCCATGCCGATCGATTCCGACCTGCGCCACCGGGCCCTGCGGGCTGCGGTGGGCGTGCTGGAAACCGCCCGCGATCCCGATCACGCGCTGGTCCACGCCGTTCCCATGCTCGATGTGGTCAGCCATTCCCCGCTGGGCGACAGCGGCCGCCGCCTCCTGCTGCAGGACCCGGCGCTGTTGGAGCTGGCCCGGGAGCGCTACCGGGGCCCCTGGCCCGAGCCGGAGCAGTTCCGCGCCCTGCCCCCCGGGAGCCTGGGGCGGGTCCATCAGTCGCGCTTCGACCGGCTCGGCCTGGCGCCCACGCCGGCACCGGACATCCGGGCGATCGAGGGCGATGGGGCCTATCTGCAGCTGCGGCTGCGCTCCACCCATGACGTGCACCACACCCTGCTGGGTCTGCCCGTGACCGTGGCGGGGGAGGCGGCGGGCTCCACCTATTACGCGGCGGCCCTCTACCAGCCGGGATCGGTGGCGATCCTCAGCGCCTGGATCCTCCACGGCCTGGTGGAGCCGACCGAGCACAAAGCGATCTGGGACGGGATCCGCTTCGGCCTGGCCGTAGCGGAGCGTCTGGACCACCGGCTGCTGGCGATGCGCTGGGAGGAGGGCTGGCAGGAGCCGATCGCCATCTGGCGGGAGCGGCTGGGGCTCGGCGATCTGCTGCGCCGGAGTCCGTTCCAGGAGGAGCTGGCCCTGCTGAGCTGAGTCGGGGCCAGGGGCGCCCGTTCCTTTTGCGACCATGGGCCCACTGACCGATCCCGCCCCATGGCCGAGGCCGCTGCCGCCCCGATCCCCGCCGTGAGCGAGGCCTCCCTGCCCAAGACCTACGACCCGGCCGGCACCGAAGCCCGCTGGCAGGCCGCCTGGGAGGCCGCTGGCGCTTTCCACCCCGACCCCAGCGCCCCCGGCGAGCCGTTCTCGGTGGTGATCCCGCCGCCGAACGTGACCGGCAGCCTGCACATGGGCCACGGCTTCGAGACGGCCCTGATCGACACGGTCGTGCGCTTCCAGCGCCTCCAGGGCAAAAATGTGCTCTGCCTGCCCGGCACTGACCACGCCTCGATCGCCGTGCAGTCGATTCTGGAGAAGCAGATCAAGGCGGAAGGCGGCAGCAAAGACGACCTCGGCCGCGACGCCTTCCTTGAGCGCGCCTGGGCCTGGAAGGCCGAAAGCGGTGGCACCATCGTGGGCCAGCTGCGGCGCCTCGGCTACTCGGTGGATTGGCGGCGCGAGCGCTTCACGCTCGATCCCGGCCTCAACAAAGCCGTGGTGGAAGCCTTCGTGCGGCTGCATGAGCAGGGGCTGATCTTCCGCGGCGAATACCTGGTGAACTGGTGCCCGGCCTCGGGATCGGCGGTGAGCGATCTGGAGGTGGAGATGAAGGAGACGGACGGCCACCTCTGGCACTTCCGCTACCCGCTCAGCGATGGCACCGCCGCCGATGGCACCGATCATCTGGTGGTGGCCACCACCCGCCCGGAAACCCTGCTGGGCGACACCGGCGTGGCCGTGCACCCAGGCGACCCCCGCTATGCCGCGCTGGTGGGCCGCACGATCACCCTGCCCCTGGTGGGCCGCCAGATCCCAATCGTGGCCGATGAGCACGTCGATCCGGCCTTCGGCACCGGCTGCGTGAAAGTCACCCCCGCCCACGACCCCAACGACTTCGCCATCGGCGCCCGCCACGGCCTGCCGTTGATCACGGTGATGGCCAAGGACGGCTCGATGAACGCCGCCGCCGGACGCTTCGCCGGGCTCGATCGCTTCGAGGCGCGCGCGGCGGTGGTGGCGGCGATGGAGGCAGAAGGGTTCCTGGTGAAGGTGGAGCCGCACCGCCACAGCGTGCCCTTCTCCGACCGGGGCAAGGTGCCGGTGGAGCCGCTGCTCTCCACCCAGTGGTTCGCGCGGGCTGAGCCGCTGGCCGCCCGCTGCCGCGCGGCGCTCGATCAGGGCGAACCCCGTTTCGTGCCGCAGCGCTGGGAGAAGGTCTACCGCGACTGGCTCACCGACATCCGCGACTGGTGCATCAGCCGCCAGCTCTGGTGGGGCCACCGCATCCCCGCCTGGTTCGTGGTGAGTGAAACGGGCGGCGTGATCACGGACGCCACCCCCTACGTGGTGGTCCGCGATGCTGAGGAAGCCCAGGCCAAGGCGGAGGCCCAGTTCGGCGCCGCCAGCCGGGCGGCGGGCCGTGCGCTGCAGCTGGAGCAGGACCCCGACGTGCTCGACACCTGGTTCTCCAGTGGCCTCTGGCCCTTCTCCACCCTCGGCTGGCCCGATCCGAACGCCGCCGATCTGGCCACCTGGTATCCCACCAGCGTGCTGGTGACCGGCTTCGACATCATCTTTTTCTGGGTGGCGCGCATGACGATGCTGGCCGGCGCCTTCCTGCAGGACGACGGCGTGCCGGTGGGCGGCCGCACCAGCTGGATCCCCTTCCGCGACGTGATGATCCACGGCCTGGTGCGGGATGAGAACAACCGCAAGATGAGCAAGAGCGCCGGCAACGGCATCGATCCGCTGCCGTTGATCGAGCGCTACGGCGCCGATGCCCTGCGCTTCGCCCTGGTGCGCGAGGTGGCCGGCGCCGGCCAGGACATCCGCCTCGACTACGACCGCGCCAGCGGTGACTCGGCCACGGTGGAGGGGGCGCGCAACTTCGCCAACAAGCTCTGGAACGCCACCCGTTTCGCCCTGATGAACCTGGGCGGTGAAACGCCCGCCACCTTGGGGGACCCCGATCCGGCCGACCTCACCCTGGCCGACCGCTGGATCCTCTCGCGCCTGGCCCGGGTGAACGGCGAAACGGCGGAGCGCTACGGCAGCTATGCCCTGGGCGAAGCCGCCAAGGGGCTCTACGAGTTCGCCTGGAACGAGGTGTGCGACTGGACGATCGAGCTGCTCAAGCGGCGGCTCAATCCCCGCCCCGCCGTCGAGGGCGTGCCGTTCAGCGCCGAAGCCCTCGCCGACCAGCGCGTGGCCCGTCAGGTGCTGGCCAAGGTGCTCAACGAGCTGCTGGTGTTGCTGCATCCGCTCATGCCGCATCTGAGCGAGGAGCTCTGGCACGGGCTCACCGGCGCGCCGGAAGGCACCTTCCTGGCGCTGCAGGCCTGGCCGGCGCTCAACAAGGCCGCCCTCGACGCCGCCCTGGAAGCCCAGTTCGCCGAACTGATCGAGGCGATCCGGGTGGTGCGCAACCTGCGCGCCGTGGCGGGGCTGAAGCCCGCACAGGCCGCGCCGGTGGTGTTCCTCACCGGACGGCCGGAGCTGGCCACCGTGCTGCGCGCCGGCAGCGGCGACATCACCGCCCTCACCCGCGCCGCCTCGGTGCAGGTGCTGGATCCGGCGGCCGCAGCCCAACGCGCCAGCGCCCGCACCCTGGCGGCGGTGAGCGGCGAGCTGCAGGTGCTGCTGCCGATCGAGGGCCTGGTGGATCTCGACGCCCTGCGCGGCCGACTGGAGAAAGACATCGCCAAGGCCGAGAAGGAGATCAAGGGTCTGGCCGGCCGCCTGGCCAACCCCAACTTCGCTGGCAAGGCGCCGCCCGAGGTGGTGGCCGAATGCCAGGCCAACCTGGCTGACGCCGAAGCCCAGGCGGCCCTGGCCCGGGGGCGGCTGGAGGGGCTGGGCTGAGCCCGTGGCAGCAGGCACCACCCTCAATGCGAAGAACCTGGAGGCCCTCGGGGCTCCGCGGCTGGCGGACTTGCTGATCGAGGTGGTGCAGGGCAACGCCTCCGCCAAACGGCTGCTGCGGCTCGCCCTGGCCCAGCAGAGTGGGCCCGCGGAGATCGCCCGGGAGGTGCGCAAACGCCTGGCCACCGTGGCTCGCGCCGGCAGCTTCCTCGACAGCCGCCAGCGCAAGACGCTGCTGAAGGACCTGGAGCAGCAACGCCAGGCGATCAGCGGGCCGATTGCCGAACAGGATCCGGCCCTGGCGGTGGAGCTGCTCTGGACCTTCCTGGAACTGGTGGAGCCGGTGATCGAGCGCTGCGATGACAGCGACGGCTCTGTGATGCCGCTGTTTCATCAGGCCACGGCGGATCTGGGGGTGGTGGCGGCCCGCTGCGCTGTGAACCCCGAAGCGCTGGCGGATCAGATCTACGCGGCGTTGATGGACAACGGCTATGGACAGTTCGACCACCTGATCGAGCAGCTTGCGGGCGCGCTAGGGGAGGCGGGCCTGGCCCATCTGCGTCAGCGCCTGGAGACGCTGCGTGACCGCCGAGCCTCTGGAGCGGCCCACACATCGCGGGTGTCGATCGTGCGGCTGGCGATGCTCGACATCGCCGATGCCCTCGGCGATGCCCAGGCCTACCTGGCCGAGTACCGCGACCATGATCCGAAGCTGCTGTCGCTGCCGGCGATCGCTGCTGAGGTGGCCGAGCGGCTCACGCCGGCAGGTCGGGCCGATGAGGCCCTGGAGCTGTTGGAGGGCGCCGTTCTGGATGAACGCCGCACCGCCGGCCGGGGCGCATGGTTGGACGCCCGCTTGGCGGCCCTGGAGGCCCTTGATCGTGGCCCCGAAGCCCAGGGCCTGCGCTGGGTGGAGGTGGAGCGCAGTCTCTCGATTCGCCACCTGCGCGACTACCTCAGGCGACTCCCCGATTTCGAGGAGGTGGAGGAAGAGGAGCGGGCCCTCGATCTGGGCTTGGATCACCCCAGCTTCCCCCTCGCCCTGCAGTTCCTGCACCAATGGCCCGATCGGCGCCGGGCCGCCCGGTTGATCCTGGCGCGCCAGGGCGAGCTCGATGGTGACGCCTACGCGCTGTTGGGCCCGGTGGCCGAGCGTCTTGAGTTGGAGCAGCCCCTGGCCGCGACGCTCTGCCTGCGGGCGCTGATCGATTTCAGCCTCGGGCAAGGCCGATCCACCCGCTACCGCCACGCCGCCCGCCATCTGGACACCTGCGCGACGCTGGCCTCGAGGATCGAGATCTGGGGAGCCATTGACCCCCATGACGCCTACTTGGCTCGCCTGCGGCGCGACCACGGCCGCAAGTACGGCTTCTGGGAGCTGACTGGGGCATCCTGAGCGCCAGAGCAGACTGAACGAGACCGGGCTCAGGTGCTCAGTGTGGTGCGAGGAGCCCGCAGGTCTGTCCAGGCCTGGTGGGCATCGCCGCCAAGGTGGCAGCGCTCGATTCAGGCCCGCAGCTCCCCCAGCCAATCCCTGGAGCTGGTTCGCTGGGGACGGGATGACGGAAGCGCGACGCGGTCGACTCGGGGGCTGGTCCATGGCCTGGGGCAGGGAGGGGGCCGCTCCTGGGACGGCTCCTAGCCTGCTGCTCAGGTGACCTGGGCCATGGATTCGCTGCTTGATCAACTGCTTTCCGCCCTGCGTTCGCCCCTGGGGGCCGTCGCCTTCATCCCCCTCTATGCCCTCTGGGTGACGTTGCTGCTGCCTGGGGTCTGGGCCTCGATGCTGGCCGGCGCCCTCTACGGCACGGTGCTGGGCAGCGCGCTGGTGTTTGTCGGGGCGTCGCTGGGGGCGATGGCGGTGTTTCTGCTGGGGCGCAGCCGGTTGCGGGAGTGGGCGCGGCGGCGACTGGCCAGCAGCCCCAGGCTGCTGGCGATCGAGCAGGCGGTGAGCCGTGAGGGCCTCAAGCTGGTGGTGCTCACGCGCCTCTCGCCGGCCTTCCCCTTCAGCCTGCTGAACCTGGCCTATGGCCTCAGTGAGGTGAGCTTCCGGGACTACACGATCGGCCTGATCGCGATCCTGCCCGGCACAGTTCTCTTCTGTGCCCTGGGTGCCCTGGCAGGGGATGTGGCGCGTTTCGGCGAGGTGCTCTCCGGCCGGGCGGATGCGGGCACCTGGGCTTTGCGTCTGGTGGGGCTGGCGGCCACGATCGCCTCGATCTGGGTGGCGGGCCGGGCGGCGCGGCAGGCCCTGGAAGCCAACACTCAGGAGTTGCCCTGATCCTCGTTGGCGGGATTCAAGGGGTCGGCTGGTTCAGCCAGGGGCCAGTCCCGCAGCGCCGCGACCACCACGAACCAGACCAGCCGCAGACGGGCCAGGGGGCCGGGCCGGGTGGCCAGCTCGCTGTACTGGGCGCGGCCGCAATCGGTCTTGATCCAGCGGAAAACGGCCGGTGGCGTGACTGCTTGGGCAGGGGCCATGGCGTGACGAAGCGCAGCCGATCCAACCTAGGCATGTGCCAGGGGCAACGCCGGGCTGTGGCGTTAACCAGACCCTCATCTGCCGATAACGACGCCAGGAATCGGCCCAGAAGAAGGTGTCGATCTCCCCCAGCCCCTGATCCATGGCACCCCAGCAAAAGGTTGGCTTCCTTGCGCGCTCGATCTTCGACGATCTCCTGCAGTCGGCCCGCTCCCGCCGGGATGACGGGCCCAGGGGCGGCCGCGACGACGACCGCGACCGCCGCCCCCCGGCCCCGGCCAACCCCCTGCTGGGAAGCCTCAACCTCTCCACCGGCCCCCAGACCCCCAATCCGGTCGAGAACTTTCAGACCGAGATCTCGGCCTCGGTGAGAATCGGTGGCAAGCTTTTCATCCTTTCCTCCGGCGGTGGCAGCACCCTGCAGGTGACCGACGCCACCAACCCGGCCCTGCCCGGTGCCCCGGCCGTTGCCCCCCAGCGGATCTCCTTCGCTGGCTACAACAGCCAGTCGGTGGCCACCAAGGGCAACCTGGTGGCGGTGGCCCTCTCCCCGATCGACTACGCCACCAATGGCGGTAAGGGACTGGTGCGCTTCTACCGCCTCGCCGGCGATGGCAGCGTCACCGTGCTGAGGGATGTGGAGGTGGGGTACCTCCCCGACAGCATCGCCTTCAACGGCGATGGCACCAAGCTCGTGATCGCGAATGAAGGCGAGCCGATCGCCGGCTATGGCACCGATCCGCTCAACCCTTCCAAGGGTGATCCGATCGGCAGCATCGGCATCATCGATATCAAGGGCATGCCAGGCCGCAGGGCCTTCACCTACACCGATCTGACCTTTGCGGGCCTCACCCTCCCCAGCGGGATCCGGATCTCCGGTCCGCCGGGCACCAGCCAGCTCACCGACATCGAGCCCGAGTATGTCTCGATTCTGGGCAAGTACGCCTACGTCACCCTGCAGGAGAACAATGGGGTCGCAAAGGTGAACCTCGAGGGCAGGACGATTGAGAAGATCTTTGCCCTCGGCGCCGTTGATTTCAGCAAGCAACTGGTGGATCTCACCGACCGTGATGCCAGCGGGGCTGGTTTCAAGCCCATGATCGGCCAGCCCTACGAGGGCCTGCGCCAACCCGATGGCATTGCCGCCTACCGGGTGGGCGGCAGGGATTACTTCATCACCGCCAACGAGGGCGACGCCCGCGACTACCCCGGCTATCTCGATGAGGCGCGTGGCAGCGGCGCCGATCGGGTCAAGCGCCTCAAGGATGACGCCACGGTGGGTGCCCCCGATCGCATCACCACCTTCGGCGGCCGCAGCATCAGTCTCTTCGATGCCGACACGGGCGCCCTGCTCTGGGACAGCGGCAACATCCTCCAGACGATCGCCGTGGCCGCCGGTGTCTACGACGACGGCCGTAGCGACGACAAGGGCGTCGAGCCCGAAGGTGTGGTGGTGGCCAAATTGAGGGGTCGCACTTACGCGATTGTCAGCACCGAGCGCACCACCAGCAGCCTGTTGGCGGTGTTCGACGTGACCGATCCGGCCGCCAGCCGCTTCGTGACCAGCACCGTGATCCCCGGCAGCCTCTCCCCCGAGGGCCTCAAGGTGATCAAGGCCGACGAAAGCACCACCGGCCGCGACCTGCTGGTGGTTTCCAACGAAGTCTCCAACACGCTCAATGTCCTCGACCTGCAGGCGTTGATCGCGGCTCCGCCCGTGGCCGGAGCCGGAGCCTTCAAGGGCACCATGCTCAAGGATGTGGCCGGTGGCGCGGAGCTCAGGATCAACAGCCTGATCACCAATGGTGAAGTCACGGCCGGACTCACCCCCTTCAGCACTCCGTACACCCCCACGGGACTCTTCGACGGCCTGGGCGCCTACGCCAACGGCGACGGCACCTACACCCTGCTCGTGAACAGCGAGCTGGGCGCCGCTGTCGGCTATCAGTACACAGCTGAAGGGCTCACGGGCCCTGTGACCGGAGCCCGCATCAGCAAGTTCATTGTCGACATCGACACCGACGATAGGGCCGCCAACGGCTTCCAGTCGAAGATCCTGCGGGGTGGCCTCGCCTACGACAAGGTGATCGGCGCCGACACCAACGGTTTCGATCGCTTCTGCTCGGGGGCCCTGGTGCAGGCCAACAGCTTTGGCTCCGGCCTCGGCTTCGCCGACCGCCTTTATCTGGCCGGGGAGGAATCCTCTGCGGCCTCCTACCCCGGTGCTCCCGCCGGCGGAGCCTTCTATGCCCTCGATGTGGCCAACGATGATCTCTACGAGGTTCCCGGCTTCGGCCGCGCCGGCTTCGAGAACGCCACCTTGATCAACACGGGCAGTGCCAACACCGTGGCGGTGCTGCTGTTTGATGACTCAGCCGCCCCCCTGTACCTCTGGGTGGGCAACAAGACAGCGGGTGGATTCCTCGAGCGCAACGGCCTCGCGGCCGCCAATGGCTCCCTCTACGCCTGGAAGCCCACCAGTCTCCCCGATGCCAATGGCAGCGCCGGGGCAGACACGGCTGACCTCAATGCAGTGGCCCTCTCCACCCCGGTGGCGGGCCGCTGGGTGAAGCTCGGCACAGGCACCGACGTGTCGGCGCTCTCGGCAGTCGAGCTGCGCACTCTGGCCCTGGGCAAGGGTGCCCAGCAGTTCCAGCGGATTGAAGACGGCGATGTGAATCCCAGCAACGGCCAGCAGGTGGTGTTCAACACCACCGGGGGCAGTGGCGCTGATCTGTACGGCAATGTGCAGACCATCGATTTCATGGGCGCCTTCGCCGCCAACGGCACCCTGGCCCCCACGGGCTCCAGCACCCTGCGGGTGATCTACGACGCCGATCGCCTCGTCAACCCCGCCGAGGGCATTCGCAGCCCGGACAACCTCGCCTGGAGCGCCGACGGCTCCATCTACATCCAGGAAGACCGCTCCGTGGCTCCCTCCAGCTTCGCCACCCAGGAAGCCTCGATCTGGAAGCTGAACCCCACCAGTCTCGATCCGCTCACCGGCCAGGCGCTCACCAGCCGCTGGGCCCAGATCGACCGCAGCGCGGTGCCCGGCGCCTACGGCCAGAGCGATGGTGCACCGCTGGATGCGGGCAACTGGGAATCCTCAGGGATCATCGATGTCTCCTCGATTTATGGCGCGGCACCGGGCAGCTTCTTCCTGGCGGATGTGCAGGCCCACAGCCTCACGGGCGGCAACCTCGGTGGCGGCAGCGGCTACCTGGTGGAGGGCGGTCAGCTGGTGCTGATCGAGCAGCGGCCGGACCTGTTCTGACCAACGACCCGGTTCGGGGCACCTCCTGGTGCTTCGCACCGGGTGTGCTCAGGGCTGCGCTGGGGGCGCTGCGGCTGGTGGTATCGGTGCCGGTTGCGACAGGGCTCCGGCCGCCTCCAGCCGCAGTGACTGCAGCCAGATCGCCACCATGCCGGCGATCGGAATCGAGAGGAACACCCCCAGCAGGCCCGCGGTCCGCTGGCCGATGAAGAGGGCCAGAAACAGCACCACCGGGTTGAGCTCCATCGCCTTGCCCATCACCCGCGGGTGCACGACGTTGTCCTGGATCTGGCCCAGCACGAGCGAGGCGATCAGGGCCCGCATGGCGATGTCGCCCCCCTGGGAGGCGAACACCAGCGCCGTGACCAGCACGATCCCGAGGGTGGCACCGATACCCGGGATCGCATCGAGCACGCCCACGATCACCGCCAGCAGCAGGGCGTACTTCACCCCCACCAGCGGGAACACCACCGCCGTGCTCAGGGTGAGGAACAGCATCAGCAGCAGCTGGCCGTTGATGAAGCCCAGAAAGCTTTGCTTGAAGGTGCGCTCGAAGCGGTCCCGGTGGGCATCCGGCAACCAGCCCAGGAAGCCCCGCCAGAGTTGTTCGCCGTCGATCAGCAGGTAGAGGCTGATCACCGCTCCGAAGATGCCCGTGAAGGCGCTGGTGAAGAGGGTCTGCAGCACCCCCAGCCCCGTCACCAGCCCCGCCTGCAGCAATTGGGTGATCTTGTCGAGGCCGTAGCCCTCCAGGTAACGGTGCAGGGGGCTGAGGTCCTGGGTTTTGAGGGTGTTACGCAGGTCGAATACCAGGCTCTGGCCCTGGTTAAGCACCTGCAGGCCCACCAGGGCGATGAAGGCGGTCGCCAGCACCAGGGCACCAAGGGCCACCACCGTGATCGCCAGGGGCCGGGGGATCCGCCGCTCCAGCCAGGCCAGGGGGATGTTCAGCAGCGCTGCCACGATGCCGGCGGCGGTGAACAGGCCGATCGTGCCCGCGAAGTAGTTGAACAGCACCACGGTGACCGCAGCGCTGGCCACGATCAGCAGGTAGCGGACCAGATGGGTGGTGCTCATCGGCGGCCAGCGGCCCAGGGTGGCCGGATGCTATGCGCCCTCCCCCAGCAACTCCTTCAGCCCCGCCTCATCGAGCACCGCCACCCCCAGCGCTTCGGCTTTGCTGAGCTTGCTGCCCGCCTCCTCGCCCGCCACCACGTAGCTGGTTTTCTTGCTCACCGAGCCGCTCACCTTGCCGCCGGCCGCCTCGATCAGGGCCTGGGCGGCGCTGCGGCTCAAGGTCGGCAGGGTGCCGGTGAGCACCAGGGTCTGGCCTGTCAGGGGGCCATCGGCGCCGCTGCCCCCCGCTCCCGCCCGCTCGGCCTCAGACGCCGCCAGGGGCAGCCCCAAGGCCCCCAGTTGCTCCAGCAGCGCCTGGTTGGCAGGGGTGGCGAACCACTGCTGCAGGCTCTGGGCGATCTCCGCGCCGACGCCGAACACGGCCGTGACCGCCTCGGGTCGCTCCAGGGCGGCGGCGCCCAGTGCGCTGGCGCTGGGGAAGGCTTTGGCCAGGGCCTTGGCGTTCACGCTGCCCACATGGTGGATGCCGAGGCCGTAGAGCAGCCGGTGCCAGGGACGGCGCTTCGAGGCCGCCAGGGCCTCCACCAGGTTGGCGGCTGACCTCTCGCCCAGGCGCTCCAGGCTGGCGAGCAGGGCTTCATCGAGCCGGTAGAGGTCGGCGATTGAGCCCACCAGGCCCCGGTCCACCAGCTGCTCGATCAGCTTGCCGCCGGCGCCGTCCACATCGAGGGCGTCGCGGGCCACCCAGTGGCGCAGGGAGCCGCGCAGGATCGCCGGGCAGCTGGAGTTGACGCAACGGGTGGCCGCCTCCCCCTCTTCGCGCACCAGCTCGGAGCCGCACTCCGGGCAGGCGTGGGGCAGCTCCAGCCGCACCGCCCCCGCGGGTCGTAGCTCGCTCAGCACGCGCACCACCTCGGGGATGATCTCGCCGGCCTTGCGCACCACCACCGTGTCGCCGATGCGGAGATCCAGCTCCGCCAGGCGGTCGGCGTTGTGCAGGGTGGCGCGGCTCACCGTCGTGCCCGCCAGGGGCACGGGTTCGAACTCGGCCACCGGTGTCACCACCCCCGTGCGGCCGACCTGGGCGCTGAGGCGCAGCAGCCGGCTGGGGGCCTCCTCGGCGGCGTACTTGAGCGCGATCGCCCAGCGGGGCGCCTTCTGGGTGAAGCCGGCGGCGTCCTGGAGCCTGAGGTCGTCGAGCTTCACCACCACCCCGTCGGTGGCGTAGGGGAGCTGCGCCCGCCGCCTCTCCCAGGCCGAAAAGAACGATTCCACGGCCGCCAGATCGACGCAGCGCTCGGCGTTGGGATTCACCCGGAAACCGGCGGCCGCCAGCCACTGAAGCGAGTCCCATTGGCTGCTGGGCCGCCCAGCCGAGACCGGCCGCCAGTCGTCGGGCAGGTGCAGGGTGTAGGCGAAGAAATCCAGCCGCCGGGAGGCCACCACCCGGGGATCGAGCTGACGCAGGGTGCCGGCGCAGGCATTGCGGGGGTTGGCGAAGGGGGCCTCTCCCCGCTCATTGCGCTCGGCGTTGATCACCGCGAAGGTGTCATCGCGGATCAGGGCCTCCCCGCGCACCTCCACCCAGGGCGGCGGATCCTCCAGTTGCAGCCGCAGGGGCACCGCCTGGATCGTGCGCACATTGGCGGTGATCTCCTCGCCGCGCTCCCCATCGCCCCGGGTGGCGGCCCGCACCAGCAGGCCGCGCTCATAGCTGAGGGCGAGGGCGTTGCCGTCGATCTTGAGCTCGCTGACCATCGCGAGGGCCGGCAGGGGTTGGCCGGGTTCCGGCAGGCGATCGAGCACCTTGAGCAGGCGGTTGTACCAGGCCTCGAGCTCTTGGCGGCTGAAGCCGTTGTCGAGGCTGAGCAGGCCGATGCGGTGCTCCACGCTTTGAAACCCGCCTGCGGGGGCACCGCCGACGCGCTGGGTGGGGCTGTCGGCGGCCAGCAGCTCCGGGTGAGCGCTCTCCAGTTCCAGCAGCTCCCGGTAGAGCCGGTCGTAGACCGGATCCTCCATCAGCGGGGCGTCGAGCACGTAGTAGGCGTGGGCGGCCCGGTTCAGCAGCGCCCGCAGGTGCTTGGCGCGGGTCTGCGGGCTCGGGCTGGTGGCGCTCACGGCTGGTTGATGCGCGGCCCCCCTCAGCTGGCCGACAGCTTGGCGATGCGATCGACGCGCCAGTCGTCCTCCACCTTCACAAAGGTGAAATCCAGGGGCAGCTCCTCCTTGGCGTCGGACTTGAGCTTGACGGTGAGGATCATCTGGCCCTCCTGCAGCCGCGGGCGCCCGGATTTGAGGTTGCTGTACTTGTTCAGCTGCAGCCCCGCCAAAAAGCGGATGAACTGCTGACGGTTGACGTGGGAGCGGTAGTTCTTGGTGGTGAGCAGGTAGGCGGCGTCGATGCGTCCGGAGGCCACCTGGGTGAAGAACTGCTTGATCAGCGGGTTGATGCCCCGGGCGCTGATCACCAGCTTCACCGCTGTGTAGGTCCAGTAAAGGAGCAGGGCTCCGGCACCGGCCAGCAGCGCTTTGGTGCCGATCTCACGGGCCAGGACCAGATCCATGGGGGCTCGAACGGGCGTTTAAGAGCCCATGAGTCTGACGGACGACCGGCGCAGGCGGGGCACTTCAGACTGGGCCCAGTGACCTGCGGCCGTCGCGGCATGCCCATCGAGCCCCTGTTGCCCCTGTTCCACCGGCTCGACCGGGAGCACTTCGGCGGAAGCCTGGCCCCGCTCGATCGGCCCCGGCTGGAGCTGCGCTGGAGCGATGGGCGCATGAGCCGCACCGCGGGCCTCTACAAGCGCGGCCGTGACCTCTGCGAGATCGTGCTCTCGCGGCCCCTGCTGGAGCCCCTGCCGCGGCAGGCCACGCTCAGCACCCTTTGCCACGAGATGATCCATGCCTGGGTGGACCGGGTGTTGCAGGTGCCGGAGGTGCATGGCCCCTGCTTCCGGGCGCGGATGGCGGCGATCAACGGCGCCCAGGGGACGTTCCAGGTGAGCCTGCGCCACCGCTACCCGCTGCCGATCAGCGCCGCCCGCTGGCGGGCCCGCTGCCCGAGCTGCGGAGTCAGCGCCCCGTACCGGCGCCGGCGCGAGGGGCTGGCCTGCCGCTTCTGCTGCGACCGGTTGCACGGGGGCCGCTGGCATGAGAGCTGCCTGTTGATCTTTGAGCCCACCGCCGCCTGAGCGCTCTAGCGCCTGAGGCCGCCCCGTGGGGCCACCGCATTAATCTCCAATCTGCCGCCGCCGCCGCCATGGACACCTTCTTGTTGGTGCTTCAGTGCTCCGGTGTGGGCATCGCCCTGGTGGGCCTGGGGCGCGAGCGCTGGCTGCGGGGCCGCTGGCTCCGGGGCCAGCGTCAGTAATCTCGAACCATGGCCGGATCCAGCAACCGCCCGCGCCGTCGGGGCACTGAGCCTTCCGAGGCCCGCCGAGAGCAGGGCTTCGATCGTTTGTTGGATGTGGGACGGCAACTGGTGGATGGGGTGGCCGGGGCTCGCCCGGGCTCGCGTCCGTCCGGGCGCTCCGCCGTAGGCCGCGCCGGTGGGGGCGCGGGCCTGGGCGGCCTGGGCCGCTGGATGGAGGGCCGGCTCGATTGGCTCCTGGAAGACGAAGACGACTGGCGCGAACCCTGGCAGGAGCCGTCCCGCCCGCCGGCCGGCGCTCGCCAGGCACCCATCCGCCCGAGTGCCTACGGAGCTGAACCCAACGGGGGTACGGCCTCGAGGGGTTCGGCCTACCGCGCTGAGCCGCCCAGCCCGATCACCCCGACCCGCCGCGCCGCCCCGTTCTCGCCGGCCCAGTCGCGCCGTCAGCCCCTGGAGGCGATCTCCCGCCGCGCCACCCCGCTGCTTCCACCCGTGCAAGCCCGCGCCGCCCAGCCGGCAGGGGAGCCGCGTTCCGATTCCGCCCGCTGGCAGCCGTCGCGCTCCGCTGCGGGCCCGTCCGCATCCCCCCAGGGCCGCACAGCGGGCGTCGATGGAACCCGCGTCGATCAGCCCGGCCCCAACCCAGCCGAGGCAGAGGATTGGCCCGATGCCGATGAGTTCAGCGTCCCCCGTTGGCAGCGACCGGCCCGCTCGGCGGCGCCTGAACCCGGTCCTGTGCAGGGGCCCAGCGCCGCGGCGCCAGCAGCTGGTCAGGGTGGTCGCCCGCTCCCCCGCTCGACCCGCCGCCGGGGCTGAGCCTCGGCCTGCGCCAAGGCGCTGCGGCTGAGGTGCTCCAGATCACCGCCGCCGCTGGTGGCGGTGCAGCGCGCTGCCTAGGTTGGAGCCATCCTTGTGCCCTGGCGATGAGCAATCTGGTGGTGGTCGGCTTCCCCAAGGTGGAGGAAGCGGAAGAGGTGCGGCGCGAGCTGGTGAGCATCCAGCAGGAACACCTGATTTCCCTGGAGGACGCGGTGGTGGTGGAGCACGACGCCGAGGGTGGCGTGCACCTCCGTCAGGCGATCAACCTCACGACGGCCGGCGCCGTGAGCGGTGGCTTCTGGGGTTCGCTGGTGGGGCTGCTGTTCCTCAACCCGCTGGTGGGCGCGGCCGTCGGCGCTGGGGTGGGCGCGGCCTCGGGGGCGCTCACCGATCTGGGCATCAACGACAACTTCCTCAAGGAGGTGGGCGAGAGCCTGCCCCGGGGCAGCGCCGCCCTCTGCCTGCTGGTGCGCGAGTCCACTCCCGATCGGGTGGTGGAGCGCCTACGCCGCCACGCTCCCCACGCCAGGTTGCTGCGCACCAGCCTCAGCCATACCGACGAAGACCGTTTGCGGGGCCTGCTGGAGACGGCGAGCAAGCAAGCCGAGGCCCTCCGCCTGACCTGAGCTGGCTGGCCTGGGGCTTCACCTGGAAGGGGCAGCCCTTGGCTTTGAGTTGATGGTTCACGTCCCCGACCAGTTCCAGGGGCAACTCTTCGGCCATCTGCTCGGCCGAGGTGCTGATCGAGGGTGAGCCGATGAAAAGAGCAGCCAGGAGCTCGCTCCATTGCTCCACCAACGGGGAGGTGCGCTGGTGCAGCAGCCCTTGTTCCTTGAGCAGGCGCAGGCAGCGCTCCTGGTGCCAGAAGGTCTGACGGTTCGGCTGATCCGCGTGGAGCCCATGGGCCACGCGCTGGGCGATCGCCCGGGCGCTGGGCTGGCCGTTGGCCTCCCGAAGGCCCGCCTGAATCAGCAGTCGCCCGAACTGGACGGCGGAGAGCCCTTGGAGACGCCCGAGTTCGGTGAGGGATCGCCAGGGGCCGAGGGGGCTGGCGGTGGGGGCTGAGCGGGTGGCGGCCATGGGGTTGGAAGCGTCGGTGCCAACAATCTGGTAGATGCACATCAAGGTGCAAGCTGTCAAGTCAATTCCGCAGCCTGCCGTTACAGACTCTGCGAACTGTTATGAAGTGCGACCGGTGGAGGGAGCGCCGCTCGGCCCCAGCCAGCGTTCCAGGGCGGGGCTGAACACCTCCCGGATCACGGTCAGTTCCATGCCGCCGCGAAAGAAGCGGTAGTGGCGGCTCCAGAACGGCCCCGGCTGGGCGAAGCGCCCCTGGAGCCAGGGGGCGTTCACCTGGGCCAGGCCATCCACCTCTCGAAACAGCTCGGCTCGATCGGCGGTGAGGCTGCGCCAGATTGGTTGTTGACGGTCCTGGAGGTGGCGCTCGGCCGCCTCCAGGTTCCACCAGCTCTCAGCCCAGGCCAGGGTGGCGCTGCCGCAGGTCAGCCACACCTGACGTCGGATCAGAGGCGGCCTCAGTTCCGCCACCTCCGCCGGTCGCTCAGGGGGGCTGGCTGGATCAGGGTCCCGATCGGGGGCCATGGCGATCAGCTCGACCGTCACCGGCTCCCCGGTGAGCAACTGCAGGTGGCGGGTGGGGCTGCCGTCCCCGAGCAGCAGCAGTTTCCAGGGGCCGCTCAGGGTCTCGCCAGCTTCGCCCGCGGTGACAGCGGCTGAGGGGGCCTGCCAGAGCGCTTGAGGGGAGGGCAGCAGCCGGTTCGGTTCGCTCATGGCTGCGGCGCCAGCACGGACCATCGCTGCGATCGGGTCATGACGGAGTTGGTCATAACGGAGCTGGTCAGACCGGAGCTGGTCAAAAACCGCCGCTGATGCTGACCATCCGTTGGGTGGAGCCCTTCTCGATCACGGCGGAGTCGCCCGAGGCGGAGCGCAGCCGCCAGCCGCTGGAGCCGATCATCTCGCCCACCCCAACACTGGAGGAGCTGCTGCCCACCTGGAAGATCGCTGAGCCGGAGCGCCCTGGCACTTGCACCACGCCCACCAGCTCAGGCCCGCCTCCAGCACTGCCCCCATCCCCATCGCTCCGGGAGACGGAGCTTCCGGCCGAGGAGGCACCGACAGGCGGTGGCGGGCCGGGATGGGTGAGGGAGCGGCTGACGGGCACCCGCAGCACGTTGGAGGAGCGCGGGGCCGCGGCCGAGCCGCCACCACCGCCTCCCCCACCACCTTGGAGGGGTTCCAGCTGCTGCATCCAGGCCTCCTCCGGTGGCGGTGGCGGCAGGGTGGAGACGCCGGTGGCACCCAGGGTCAGGGTCTTGTCCTTGCTGGCAGGGTCCAGCAGGGGCGCCGCGGGCGCCGAGGCAACCGTGGCGCCGAAGCCAATCGTGCGCAGGCGTTCCAGCAGCTGCAGGTTGCGCTCCTGGCGCAGGTCCAGGCGGGCCTGGTTCCAGCCGCGCCAGAGCAGCACCGAGGAACCGGCCGTGAACAGGGCCAACAGGCCGAGCACGGCCGCCAGGAGCTGGGCATCGAGGCTGAGGCTGGGGAGCTGGGGCTTCCAGTGCCGCATTTCCCGGGTCCACTCGGGCGCGGGCCAATCGATCGGGAAGAGGCGGGCACCGCCGAAGAACCGGGAGCCAAAGGGGCGCTCTTCTCGCACCTCCACTTCAATCGCCGGCTCCGCTGGGCTGGCAACAGCACCCACCCCTGCAGCGACGGCTGCTGCCGTTCGTACTGACTCCCTGGCCGCCGCTCTCGCCGCCTCAGCGGTGCTTTGGGCCGCCGCCGGAGGGTGTGCCGTGCTCGCCGGGGCTGGGGCCGCGAAGGCCCCCTGGAACACCCGATCCATGACCTGCTCGGCCCGCAGCTCCCAAACGGTTCTTGAGGTGCTGCTTCGCGGAGCCATGGACGTGCCCTCAGCGCATCGGTGGGAGCACGGTACCTGGGTTGAGCGGGCGTGACGAGGGTGCTGGGGTCCGCTGCCGTTTCTGCAACTCCAGAAAGAGCATCAAGGCGGTGACGTCGGCTGGGCTGACTCCGGGGATGCGGGCGGCCTGGCCCAGGGTCAGCGGGGTCACCGCCGCCAAGCGCTCACGGGCCTCCTTGGAGAGGGTGGCGATGGCGCCATAGGCGGTGCCGGTGGGGATCGGCCGGTGCTCCTGCTGTTTCACCCGTTCAATCTGCTGCAGCTGGCGGGCCAGGTAGCCGCTGTATTTGATGTCGATCTCCACCGCCTCGCGCACCGCCACCGGCAGCGCCACCTCCATCAGGCCGTGGCGCACCAGATCAGCACTGTGGAAGCCGGAGCGCCGCAGCAGCTCCGATAGCAGGATCGAGCCCTTGATCGGGGCGTCGGTTTCGGCGGCGATCGCCGCCGCCGCCGGATCGGACTCCTTGAGGCGCACGGTGTCCAGCCGCCGGGCCTCGGCCTCGATCGCCGCCTGTTTGGCCTCGAAAATCTCCCAGCGACGGCCATCGATCAGCCCTAGCTCCCGCCCCAGGGGGGTGAGGCGCCGGTCGGCGTTGTCGCCGCGGAGCACCAGCCGGTACTCGCTGCGGCTGGTGAGCACCCGGTAGGGCTCCTTGAGGTCCTTGGTGACCAGATCGTCGATCAAGGTGCCGATGTAGCTGCCCTCGCGGGGGAAATGCACGGGCTCCTGGCCCCGCAGGCGCCGGGCGGCGTTGAGGCCGGCCACCAGCCCCTGGGCGGCGGCCTCCTCATAGCCGGTGGTGCCGTTGAGCTGGCCGGCGCTGAACAGCCCGGCCACGCGCTTGGTTTCCAGGGACGGCTTGAGCTGGGTGGCCGGTAGATAGTCGTAATCGACGCTGTAGGCGGGCCGCAGCATCACGCAACGCTCCAGGCCCGGCAGGGTGCGCAGCAGCTCCAGCTGCAGGCTCTCGGGCAGGCCGGTGGAGAAGCCCTGGATGTAGAGCTCGGGGGTGTCGCGACCCTCGGGCTCCAGGAAGATCTGGTGGCTCTCTTTATCAGCGAAGCGCACGATCTTGTCTTCGATCGAGGGGCAGTAACGCGGCCCTTTGCTGTCGATAAAGCCGCCGTAGATCGGGGTGAGGTGCAGGTTGTCGCGAATGAGTTGATGGGTGGCGGCGGTGGTGCGGGTGATGTGGCAGCTCATCGGCTCCCCGCTCACCCAAGCGGCCGGATCGAAGGAGAAGAAGCGATCGGCGGCTTCGCTGGGTTGCTCCTCCAACTGATCGAGGGCAACGCTGCGGCGGTCCACCCGCGCCGGGGTGCCGGTCTTGAGGCGATCGGTGCGAAAGCCCAGGGAAGCCAGGGCTTCGGTGAGCCCCTCGGCCGCCTGCTCCCCGGCCCGGCCGGCCGCCATCGAGCGGTCCCCCACCCAGATGCGGCCCCCCAGGAAGGTGCCGGTGGTGAGCACCACGGTCCCGGCCCCGTAGACACTGCCGAAATAGGTGCGCACCCCCGTGATCCGGGCGTCCCCCGCTTCCGGGTCGCCCTCCACCACCAGGTCGGTGACCATCGCCTCCCGCAGGGCCAGGTTCGGGGTGTGCTGCAACAGTTGCAGCATCTGGCGGGCGTACTGGCGCTTGTCGGTCTGGGCGCGCAGGGCCCACACCGCCGGGCCGCGGCTGGCATTCAGCACGCGCTTCTGCAGGGCGGTGGCATCGGCCAGTCGCCCGATCACCCCACCGAGGGCATCCACCTCATGCACCAGCTGGCTCTTGGCCGGACCGCCCACGGCCGGGTTGCAGGGCTGCCAGGCGATGCGGTCGAGGTTGAGGGTGAACAGGGCCGTGCTGATCCCCAGGCGCGAGGCGGTGAGCGCCGCCTCGCAACCCGCATGGCCGCCACCAATAACGATCAGCTCGAAGCTTTCGGTGGGGGCCAGCTCGGATCTCATGCTTTCAATGTATGGGTTGACACTGGCCTTCGCCATGCAGGGCGCCTTCGCAGTCCAGGGCCGCCTGGGCCTTCTACCTGAAGCTCAAGCTCTTCTGGTCGATCGTCATGCGGTGGCTGTGGTCAAAACTGCCGTCGAAGTGGACCTTGAAACCCATAAAGCGGGGCTCCGCCTGCCTGGCGCCGGGGGCGTCATCGCCGTCATGGTCCTGGGGGTTGCCGGCGGTGCACTCTCTCCCATGAACACGTAGCGGCCGTCCTTGGCCTTGGCGCTCAGCACCGATTGGTCGGGTTGGATCAGTCGGGCTTCATCGCGGACCTGCAGGGTGACATCACCATGGAGCTGGGGGGCCTGGGGTGCCCACGGGGTTCTGGGTGTCCTGGCAGAGAAAGGTGATGGGCGCTGGGCCGCCACAGCCGGTCAGCAACGCCGCCAGGGCCAAGGCACTCGCCGCGTGGCCTTGAATGGCAAACCCCCTGGGCGTGGAGTGGTTTCAGTCATCGGACGCTCATCCACCGGGCACTTTTTCATTCAACGAGAGGCTTTGGGATCCGAGCTTTTGCCGCGCTGGGAGCTGGCCGTTGTTGATGATGCCGATCGCTTGTGCTGAACGCCCTAACCTCCTGCTCTGAACTTCAACTCCCCTGCAGGGGGCGGACGGGATGGGCGTTTCAGGGGCGAATGGGTTTCCGGAGCGCAGGCACACCCGCTACCCCTTGCCCACCACCCTGGCGCCGGTGGTGGCGGAGTTCCGCGGCCCCGCTGGAGAGGTGCTCACCGGGCGCCTCTGGGATATCAGCGCCGCAGGCGCCTGCCTTTACCTCTCCAAGACGGCGGTGGTGGCGGAGGACACCCTTGGGGTGCTCTCGGTGAGGCTGGCGGACAACCTCCAGGAGCTCTCCCTGCCGGTGCAGGTCTGCTGGTCGTCGACACCCTCGCCCCTCACCACCTTGCTGGGGATGGTGTTCAGCGAGGGTCTGCTGGCCCCCGGCACCTTCCTCGACGAGTACATGAAAGGCTCTTGGACCGAGCGGCTGGAGCTCTACCGCTCGGCCAAGGTGCCACGGTTTTCATAGGGTCAGGGGTGCCAGGGGCTCGATCTCCGGCCGCCGGCCCCCCACCTGGTTGGTGCGCAGCACCAGGGCCGAGGCCCCATGCTCGAGGAACACCTTGATCACGGTGTCGGAGGCGAGCCGCGGCAGCATCGTCCGCCAGCTGCTCAATCCCCGGGCCAGGTTGGCCAGGGGCCGATCCTCCAGGCTGCTCCCCAGCAGGTAGGCGTTCTGGCGCCAGTCGGCGCGGGTGCGCCCCAGGGGATGCAGCTCCCGCCTCAGGGCGCGCTCCAGCCGCAGCAACTGCGCCAGCCGCTGGGCCGGCTCGGGGTTCTCGCGCTCCCACTCCCGGCGCAGGGAGGGATCCACGGCCTGGATCTGCTCCAGCAGCAGCCGGATGGCGCCGAACAGGGCCTGGTTGGAGTCCTGGGCGCAGTTGTTGGCGGGACCGACGAAGGTGGCGCCGGTGCCATCCCCCACCCGGTAGCGGGCGGTCATCGCCGCCAACTGGCACTCGAACAGGGCCAGGGGGGAGCGCAGCTCGTCCCCCACCTGGTAGGGGGCGGTGAAAGGCGGGAAGCGGATCAGGATGTCGGCCACGGGGCGGGTGCCGAGCCAGCCCGCCTGTCGATCGCCCATGTAGCGCCACCAGCTGTGGGCGCCGGCGATCACGCCATCGCCGTTGTGGGCATACACCTGGTGGTAGTCGATCGCCAGGGACGGCTCTGCGGCGAGCGGTTCGAGCACCACCTCGGCGGTGCCGTAGGCGAAGTGGCCGAAGATCAGGCCCGAGGCCGCGGCCGCCTCCCGCCGCTGGCCGCCGATGCCGCCGTAGACGTGCAGCACCAGCAGGCGATCGCCGATCCGCCAATCGGCGAGCGGGGCCTGGGGATTCGCCGGGCGGCCGCTGACCAGCACCGAGCTGAGGCTGCCGGCCGTGGTGTCGGCCCAGGCCTCACGCTTGAGGTAGCGCCAGGCGGCGCGCCGGCCGCTGATCACCCGCTCCGGCGCCAGGCGCATCAGCGCCCGCGGCGCCATCGACTGCACCACCAGCCGGCCCCCGCCATCGCTCACCCCGGCGACGTACCAGCCCTCGCGATTCGGCGGCAGTTGGTTCAGGTCGGTGCTGGTGGAGGGCGGCAGGCCTTCGCTGTTGGCGATGGGCTCCGGCAAACGTAGCTGCAGGGCGGCGCCACTGAAGCTGCGCCGCAGGGGGTCGAAGGCCACGGCTTGCCAGAGGTCGTCGCCCTGGGGTTTCTGGAACTGCACCAGGGCCAGGGCCATCCCGCTGGTCTGGCGCGGCTCGGCGACGATGTGCAGCTCTGATGCCCCGCTGGTCGTCTCGATCCGCACCGGCTCCGGCAGGGCCACGAACTGGTCGTCATAGGGACGGGCCCCGGCGAGGGATTCCAGCGGCGTCACCTGGCGCCAGCCCTCCAGGCGCACCGGGTGCACCCCACCCTGGCGGAGGCTGTGGCGCGCCTCCTCGCTGAAGTGCACATCGAACACGATGGCGGCCAGGCGGGGGTCGTCCCAGTGCAGGCGCAGGGTGCGGCCCACCAGCTCGGCCGCCTCGGCGGGCGCCTGGAACACCTCGAAATCCACGCCACCGTCACGCTGTCCAGGGGCCGGCAGGATCAGGCGGCCGAGCCAGGGCTCCAGGGGCCGGAAGGGGCCGGGGGTGGGCTCCAGCTGCCCAGTGTCGCGGGCCCGATCAAGTTGGTGCCAGCGGTTGGCCCGGGCCAGGCCGTAGCTGCTGCCCTCCGGGAGCGCCAGGGGCGGCACCACCTGCCTCTCGCTGAGGATCGCGGCCACCAGATCCAAGGTCTGCTGAAGAGGGCTGCGGCCATCGGGGAGCCGCGCCTCCCCATCGAGGAGGCCGCCGGGGAGCTCATGGCCCACGGGACCCAGGGGGATCAGGCTCACCTTGCCCCGCCGCCGGGCCCGGTTCCAGTAGGAGAGCGCCACCAGGGGCCAGCGCCGGGGGAAGATGATCCGCCCGAAGCGCTCGACGCGATCGCGATCCCCTACCAGGTGGTAGAGGTGCTGGACCTGGAGAAAGGGGTTGCCGCCGGCGAACACCCCCCCCAGGGAGATCACCTCGATCGGGGCCTCCAGGGCGCGGCGCAGGTAGGGCAGGGCCCCCAGGGAAATCTGGCCGCCACCGCTGAAGCCCAGCAGGGTGATCGGCAGGCCCGTGCCGAGCGGGTAGCCGTTGGCCACCAGGCTGTCGACGATCACCTGGGCGATGCCCTGGTTGTAGATCGGCCCGTAGCGCTCGTCGGCGGAGACCGCCACCACGGTGACGTTGCGCAGGTTGATGATCAGCCCCAGCAGGCTGCGGGGGTTCTTGAGGCGCAGGCGATCCACCCAGCGCCAGAACACCGCCAGCCAGCCCATTTCGGTCAGCGGCACGTTGACCACCGAGTAGGGCATGATTCCGCGCACGATCGGCGTGTCATCCGGCAACCGCTGGGCGAGGCGGCGCAGGAAGTCTTCGCCTTCGGGCAGGGCCTCGGCGGAGGCCTGGCCGATGCCATCGAGGTAGACGACCATGCGCGCCAGGGGTTGCTCGCCGCGCCGCGGTGTGGCCAGCACCCCCGTCGCCGGGTGGCCCTCGACACCGCCGCCATACCAGCCCGCCCACCAGCCCAGGGCTTCGAGCGGAGCGAGCAAGGCGGCGATCAGGAACAGCAGCGCCCCGATCGTGACCAGCTCGATCGCGACGCCGAACGTGCGATGCAGCAGCGCATAGAGCGGTGCCAGGGCCAGGCCGGCGCCCGGCAGCAGCACCAGGGCCAGGGCGACCAGCAGCCACCAGCGGCGGGAGAAGGGGGGCAGCTTCATCGCCGCCCCGAGCGCAGCAGGGCCTGCAATTGCGGCTGGTCGCTGACCACCGCCACACCGGCGGCCCGATCCAGCAGTTGCTGGCCCAGGGCGATCACGGGCTGGCCGGCGGTGCGCTCCAGCAGCTGGCTCAGCAGCCAGCCGCCGATCAGACAGGCGAAGGCGCTCCAGGACCCCAGACCGGTGACCGTGTGCAGACCGACCACGAAGGCGATCGCGGTCCAGAGCGAGAGCAGTGACAGCAGCGGCACCCCCAGGTAGGGGAGCACCCCCAGGAAACTGAGCAGCTGGGGGGCGTAGGCCAGGGCGAGGGCGCGCACCACCAGGGCCAAGGGCACGGGGTTGCGGAACACCAGCTGCGCCACCAACGCCGTGCTCAAGGCCCAGACCAGGAACCCGAAGGCGAACAGCAGCGTCTGCACCAGCAGCGTGAGCAGGAAACGCAGGGGCGTGACCCGGTTGATGAACAGGATGAATCCCTGGGCGATCTCCCGGCTCAGTCCCGCCGCCAGCACCAGCGGCAGCCCCAGTCCCGGCAGCTCCCGCAGGGCGTGGAAGCTGGCCGGATCCAGGGCCAGGGCCCCGGGGATCAGCGCGCTGAAGCTCGCCACAGCTGGCACCGAGGTGGACGTCGTTCTAGGCCCCCGACGCCAGACTGGCTGTTCCCTTTGCCCCGCGTCCCGTGCACAGCGCCGTTCAGGAGTACTACGGACGCACCCTGGCGGGCACGGATGATCTGCGCACCGACGCCTGCTGCGATGCCAGCGCTCTGCCCGAGCACTTGAAGCCGCTGCTGGCGCGGATCCACCCCGAGGTGATCGAGCGCTACTACGGCTGTGGCCTGGTGGCACCGCCCTTGCTGGAAGGCATGCGGCTGCTGGATCTGGGCTGCGGCAGCGGTCGGGATGTGTACCTGCTCGCCCAGCTGGTGGGGGCCAGCGGCGAAGTGATCGGCGTCGACATGACCCCCGAGCAACTGGCGGTGGCCGAAGCCCACCGCGCCTTCCAGGCCGAGGCCTTCGGCTACGCCAACGTGCGCTTCCTTTCGGGTCTGATCGAGCAGCTGGGGGCCTTGCCCCTGGAGCCCGCCAGCTTCGATGTGGTGGTCTCCAACTGCGTGGTCAACCTCAGCACCGACAAGCTGGCCGTGCTGCGGGGGGTGCGGCGGTTGCTGAAACCCGGGGGTGAGCTGTACTTCGCCGATGTCTACGCCGACCGGCGGGTGCCGATCGAGCTGCAGGGCGATCCGGTGCTCTACGGCGAATGCCTGGGCGGGGCGCTCTATGGCCCCGATTTCCTGCGGCTGGCGCGGCAGGCGGGCTTCGCCGATCCGCGGATGGTGGAGGAGCGGCCCCTGGCCGTCAGCGATCCGGAACTGACGGCGAAGCTGGGGGCGCTGCACTTCCGCTCGGCCACCTATCGGCTGTTCGCCTTCGACGACCTGGAGGAAACCCGAGAGGATTACGGCCAGACGGCGATGTACCTGGGCACCATCGTCGAGCAGCCGGAGACGTTGGCGTTCGATCGGGACGTCCAGTTCAGGCGCGGGGAGAGCCGACGGGTGGATGGCAACACGGCGCGGATGCTCAGCGAGAGCCGACTGGCCCCCCATTTTGAGCTGCGGGGCGATCGCTCCCGCCACCGGGGCCCGTTCGTGGCGGCGGCGGCTGAAGCGGATCCTGCTCCCGCGCCAGCCTGTTGTGGCTGAAGCGGCCGGCCCCTATGCCCTCTGGCTGTTGGCGGCGCCAGAGCAGGCCCAAGTTCTGCAGGCGTTGATCGAGCGCCTGGCCGAGCGTTACGCAGCTCCCACCTTCGCTCCCCACGTGACCCTTTGCGCTGGCGATCGGTCGGGGGCTTTGAAGTCTCTGCTGGAGGCCACCGCCGTGCTCGCCCAACGCCTGGCGCCCCTGGAGTTGGAGCTGGCAGCCCCCGCCTGGCGCGACGACTTTTTCACGTTTTTCTATCTGCCGCTGCCGAATCTTTGTACCGCCGAGCTGCTGGAGCAGGCCGAGGCGGCTTTCCCGGGCAGCGACGGGCCGCCGGTGGGGCCCCACCTGAGCCTGCTCTACGCCGAGCCGGAGCAAGGGCAACCCGGCGGTGCGATCGATCGGGAGGCTATGGCCGGGGAACTGGTGCCGGAGCTGCCCCGGTTGATCCGCTTCGAGGCCCTGGCCCTGGTGCGGCCGGGGCCCGGCGGTTGGCGCCACGGCTGGCCCTGGCGACTGGAGGGCCGCTTCAAGCTGGGGGCGGCGTAGGCGGCCCCAGCCGATACTTGCTCCTTTGCCCGTGCTTGCCATGGCTGGGATTGGGACCGCCGCAGAGGACGGCCGACTCGTTGCCCTGAAGGAGGAGTTCGAGCGGGAGGCCAGTTTCAGCCAGGTGTTCGTCGTGCTAACGGTGGGCGCCAGCTTGATCGCCACCCTCGGCTTGCTGGCCAACAGCCCGGGCGTGGTGATCGGCGCGATGGTGGTGGCCCCCTGGATCATGCCCCTGCAGGCGATGGCCTTCGAGATCCTGCGCGGACGGGTGGGGATGCTGCTGCGGGCGTTCCGCACCCTGATGCTCGGGGTGTTGATCTGTGTGGTGCTCTCCATGGGGTTGGGTGCCCTGGTGGCGTTCCCCAGCTTCGGAACGGAGGTGATGAACCGGACGAGCCCGAACCTGCTGGATCTGGGGGTGGCCCTGGCGGCCGGAGCGGTGGCGATGTACGCCAAGTTGCGCAAGGAGGCGATCTCCGCTCTGGCCGGCCTGGCGATTGCCGTGGCGCTGGTGCCACCGATGTGCGTGGTGGGGCTGCTGCTGTCGGCCGGCCTGACGACCGAGGCCTACGGAGCGCTGTTGCTGTTCGCCACCAACCTGCTCGGGATCATGGTGGGCGCGATGGCGGCCCTCGCCACCCTCGAGCGGGTGTACCGCTCCAGACTGTTCCACAGCAAGCTCGGCCTGATCAGCGTGGGACTCACCGCCCTGCTCGTGATTCCCCTGGGCAGCAGCTTTTTCCGTCTGGTGAGCAGTTACCGCCAGCAGGCGGCGGTGCAGCGGGTGGAGGCCCTGATCGAGCAGCGGCTGCGGAGCAGCACGATCACCCTCGGTAGTGACCCGGCCATCGATCTGGTGGGGATCAGCATCGACTGGCAGAAGAATCCACCCCAGATCGACGCCAGGGTCCGCGTCACCGACCCCGACCTGCCCACCCCCAAGCAGGTGGCGGCGGTGCAGGAGTTCATCAATCAGCAACAGGCCCCGATGCGCTTCCGGCTGCTGGTGCAGCGCACCGCGGTGGATCTGATTGGACCGGAAACCCCACCCAATCCAGCCCCTGAGGAGGGAGCCCCTGTGCTGGGTCTGCCGCTGCCGGGTGCCGTTCCACAGAACAACGGCTAGCCCGGCTCGGTCATGGCCGTCGGAGTGGGTGCCACGGCCTGTGCCGTCTGCCGCTCGGGGGCGGCGGCGGCCAGCAGGGCGGACCGATCGCCGCCGGCGGGTGGATAGATGCGCACCCCATTGATCAGACGTTTCGTGGCCTTGGCGGTGGCGCCGGTGGCCACCACCTGGCGGTCCCAGCCTTCGGTGTAGAGGGTGCCGCAGGGGCCCAGGTCGACCACGGTGACGTAGGTGGGGATGTGGAGGGGCAAGAGGGGCTGGCCGAGCAGGTCTGCGACGACGTTGTGGCCGGCGAAGCGGCCCATGGGCCGCCCGTGCTGGCAGGACATCACCGAGTCGTGCCCCGGATCGATCGGAGCGCGGGCCACATCGCCGGCGTCGAACACCTCCGGCACCCCGATCACCCGCAGGGTGTTCTCCACCGGCAGGCGCCCGAGCCTGTCCAGGTCCACCCCGAAGGCGGCCGTGAGCGGATGGGCGCGCAGGCCGGCGCACCAGACCACGGTGGCCGCCGGAATCGTCTCGCCGCCCCTGAGCTCCAGGCCTTCCGGGGTGACGGCCACGGCCTCCAGGCCGCCTCGGCTCTCCACTCCCAGTTCGGCCAGGGCCGCCTCGATCACCGGCAGGGCATGGACGCCCAGGCCTGACCCCACCCGGGGCTGGTGATCCGCCAGGACCACCCGCACGGGCTCGCTGCGCCCCGCCTGCGCCAGCAGATCCCGCAGCCGCCCCGGCAGTTCACAGGCCAGCTCCAGGCCGGTGAGGCCGGCCCCCCCCCCACCACCGTGAACTGGCCAGGGCTGGCGGGTTGGAGCACCGGGTAACGCAGGTGCTGATCCAGCCGAACGGCGCCGGCGTAGGTGTCCACATCGAAGCCGTGGGTCTCCAGGCCCCTCAGGTCGGGGCGGGCGAGCACGCTGCCCAGGGCGAGCACCAGCCGGTCGTAGCCAAGCTCGCTGGGTCCGGCGGTGCCCTGCAGTTGCATGCGCCGGCCCGCTGTTTCGATGCCGATCACCTCCGCCTCAATCAGCTCCACCCCCTCGGGGTGAGCAGATCATCGAGGGGTACCCGCAGGGGACCCAGGTCGCTTTCGTAGTCGCGCACGCGGATGGCGTGGAAGCGGGCGCGGTTCACCAGCGACACCTGCACCTGGTCGGGCCCGATGCCGAGGGCGTCGAGCTGGCGGTAGGCCCCCAGGGTGCTGCAGAGCCCTGCAAAGCCCGCGCCCAGCACAACGATGCGTTGGTGGGCCATGGCCATGTCGCGCAGGGGACTCGCTCTGGCCGATGGACCAGGGGTGGCAGGGGTGCGGCGCGATCGGCCGCCGCGGGCCTCCCCCGGCGAACCCAGCAGCTGGGCCGCCTGCGGGGTGTCTTGATCGACGGAGAACTGGTTCAGGACTCCATGTCAACGGCCAGGGAAACAGTGCAATTGTGACCTTCACCTTTGGCTCGATCCAGGGCCTGATCGGCGCGTTTGAAAAGATCCCCAAGCTTGACATCATGCCCTGGGGGAAAGACAGACCAAGCCCATGCTCGCTGAATAGCGGATGGAAGCGTGCCCATAGGCAACGGCAGACTGTGTGATCGATTGATGCAGTCGCGTTGCAAAGGAATCGGCACTCTCTTTGGACGTGTTGAGAAGCATGATCTCAAACTCTTCTCCGTCGATGCGACCCATGCAATCGCCTTTTCTCAGGATTGATTGAGCAGTTGTCACAAAGTGCTTCAAGACTTCGTCGCCCGCCGCATGGCCATGGCGTTCATTGACTTTTTGAACATGTCGATGTCCAGGGCGATGACAGAAAAGGAAAACCCCTCGCGTCTGGATAGATGCATGAAGCTTTCCATGCGATCGACAAAAGCATGCCGCCTGAGCACACCCGTAAGGCCGTCATAGGTGGCCAGGTTCCGCATTTCTTTTTCAGGACCGTCGATTGGTGCGACGAGCCCTGCGAGGGGCCATGGGGCGACTGGCACCTCCAGTGAGAGAACGGCAACGGCGATGCCAATGGCGCTCAGGAGATCTTCGCAGCCAATTCATGTGCAAATCAAAGACGGGACCACGACGGAGCTGGCCACGGAAAAGACGGTAGCGATCACGACTGTGTAGGTCGTGCCAGGTTTTCGAACAAGCTCTCTCATCAATGATTGCCCGCCCCAAGATCGTTGGTGTCTTGGAAGGCTGGCTCCCTACGAGCAGATGGCCATTTGAGGCGAACAGGTTGGGCCGTAGAAACTCCCTTCGCGGTAGGTGCCGATTGTTGATTGCTGCGGGTTGGCAACTCGCTGGCCTGCTCCCATTCCCTCCAGCCGATTGACCTTGAAGGCAGCGAACAGCATCCTGCTGCCCGTGATCTCGTCCCAACGAAGTCCCCATGCTGCACGCGTTGGATCGGCGCGCGCCCCTGCTGCGATCGGCTCCACGGCCACCGCCCCTGGCAGGCCACCGCCGGCCGGTGCCGAAGGAACTGAAACGCTCCCGCTGGTTCCCCTGCCCCGCCCCCCGGGGCCTTAGCCCGGCACCCCGTCGCCGGACAGATCCTCTTCCCCACCGGCGCAGGCCGCTGGCGCGCGCAACGGCTCCACCAGCAGGCAATCGGCCTCGGCCCAGGCCTTGAGGGCACCGCCACGGCGAGCAGGTCGCGCCGCAGCCGCCCGAAACGCACCGGTTCCTGGGCCAGGCGCACCAGCAGCAGCAACGTCCATTCGCGGCCGATGCGGGCCAGCAGGGCCTGGGAGGGGCAGGCCGCCAGGAAGGCGTTGGGCTGGGGCGAACGCATCGACTTACCGGCGGGTACGTGGTTGCCAGGGCGACGGGCCCCCCGCCACGATCACAGCCCACCGCCGCCTGGGCCACCACCATGACGATCGCGATTCTTGGAGGGGGCAGCGTCGGGGGGCTCCAGCCGCCGGCTGGCCCAGCCCACGGCGAGCCTCGAGGCGGCGGTCGCCGGGGCGGAGGCGGTGGTGCTGGCGGGCCGGATCGTGATCGATGCCACCAACCCCCTGCAGAGCGATTGGTCGCCGCTGAGCCTGGGGGCCGACAACTCCGGCGCCGAGTCGATCGCGGCGCTGCTGAAGGCCTTCAACACGATGTTCGCCGATGCCATGGAGGGACCGCTGCACGGCCCGGGGGGCCGGCCGATCACGGTCTTCGTGGCCGGTGATGATGCCACCGCCAGTGCCATCGTGGCCCAATTGGCGGCGGTGGCGGGTTTCGCGCCGCTGCTGGTGGGCCCCCTGTGCTGCGCGCGCTACCTGGAGGCCCTGACCCACCTCAACATCCAGATCGCCCTGGGCCAGGGGAGCGGCACTCGGCCGCCTTCTTCTACGAAGCCCTGCAGGACTGAGACCGGCGTGGTCGAAGCCGCCGGCGTGGGCGCCCATCCCCGCCCCCTGGTCAGCGGTCGCCGCTTACGGGATCGTGCCCTTGGTCCGTTGGGCCTGGCCCGCCCTGGCGGAGCCGCCGTTGCTTTCCCATACCTGCTGCTTCCCATGCCGTTCCAACGTTTCCCCCGCCGTCGACCGATCGCCGTCGTTGTCGCCCGGGTGCCTGTTCCGCGCGGGCTGCTGCTGGGGTTGCTCCTGGGCCTGGGGGCGTTGTCGGGCTCGGCCGGTGCCCTGGCGCAGACCACGCCGCCGCCCATCCCCGAGCAGGCGAGCCCGGATCAGAAGGCGGCGCTGACGGCCGTGGCGCGCATGACCGAGGGCCAGCGCACCTACTTCCAGTCCAACGGGCGTTTCCGGGCCGCGGTGGCCACCATCCAGCAGGACTTCGGCTTCACCCTGCCGGCCCGTTTCGACAGCGCCGTGCGCACCACCACCGAGGCGGCCTACAGCTATGTGATCCCCGCCCAGGGCCCGACGGTGGCCCAGCGCCACGCGTACGTGGGCGGGACGTTTCTGACCCCCAACCAGACCCCGAAGCTGATCACGATCATCTGCCGCCACAACCAACCCGGCCAGTTTCGTCCCGCCGATCCCCAGTTGGTGCTGGGCACCCTGGTGGACAACCCCAAGGGCCGGGTGCTGCGGTGCGGCGACAACTCCACCGAGGTTCCGGCATCGGTGCTGAATGAGTGAGCGGTCCGGGGGTGGGCTCCCCCGCAGCTTGGCTGGCCCGAGGCCGCGCCCCAGGGAAACCCCGAAGCCGACCCCGGGGCATCAGCGAAATTGCCTGCCCCCAGAGCGGGCACGATCAAGACTGCGGCGAGTGGGCTGGTCCCTGCGGAGATCGTTCCGGCCGCCGGCAGCAACGCCCCGGGATCGGTGGATGGGGGTGTCACCATCTCCATGCACCCAGAAAACGCCAGGGCCAGGACAATCAGCACGGTTGTGGTGATCACGAATCTCGCGTTTTTGTGCTGCTCCGGCATCGCCCCTTCACCGTTCGGAGGAACGTAACGGTTGCTGGTGCTGGCTTAGATCGTGCCGCTGTTGATTGCGGCCGGCACCCTAGTGTCGACCCCTGCAGGAGGCCGATGGACGCATTCAGTGCTGGCGCCCTGCTGCAGCTCGTGCTGCCCAGGCTGCTGACGATGACGCTGGTCAGCTTCGTCGTCGGCAGTGCTGTCGGCGCCGTGGTGGGCGCCCTGGCGACGCTGATCGGGCGGCGCGCCCAGCGGGGCCAGCCCAGCCCGTCCCCCCGGCGCTGGCTGATCAAGCCCGCCATCGCCGGCTCCTTTCTGGGGATGCTGCTGATCGGCACCCTGCCGATCCAGGCCAACCCCGCCTCCCGCGTTGGTGGGCCCTATGGCGCCCTCTGGGCGATGGTGCTGTTCGCGCTGCTGGCCCCCACGGGCGCCCTGGCGGGGGCGGGGCTCGGTGCCTGGATCGGAGTGCGGCCCCCGAAGCGCTTCCGGCCGACCCAGCTCCTGGGCGCTGCCGTGCTGATCACCTACCTGATCTGCTTCCTCGTGCTCGCCGTCGGCCTGAGCTCCCCTGGGCTGGTGCTGCGCACCGTGCCCGCCCGGGCCGGTGATCTGTTTCCGGTCGTGGCCGAACTGACGGGCTACGAGGGCATCCCCAACGACCTCGCCCTGAGCCCCAACGGCCAGCAGCTGGCGATTATCGATGTGCAGTACAGCGAGGCCTCCGTCGATCTCTGGGACCTCCCCGGCCGTCGGCGGCTGCAAAGCTTTCTGGCGGCCTCGGGCGGCTCCAGAACCCTGAAGGACAGCCTGGCCTCCGTGGGCTTCAGCGCCGATGGCCGCGACCTGTTCACCGCCGCCATCGAGCAGGTGCAGGTGCGCCAGCTTCCCAGCGGTGCGGTGCACCAGCGCCTGGAGGGCTCCTACGTGGCCCTGCCGGCGGCCGGCGATCGGCTGGTGACCCTGGCTGCCGTTGACACCCGTTCCCCCCAGCCTGAGCCCTACGACCTCAAGGTGTGGGAGTTGGGCTCAGGCCGCCTCCTGCAGACGATTCCGGCCAATTTTGCTCCCTACCAACAGCCCCATCTGCCGCTGGCGCTCAGTCCCGATCGGCACCTGCTCGCCGTGGCGCCGGCGGTCGACGGCAACCCCTTGGAGGTGTGGGATCTCCCCCGGCGTCGGTTGCTCAGCACGGTGGAGCATCCTGATGCGGGCGTGGTTCGGGCCCTGGGCTTCTCCCCCGATGGCCGCTCCCTGGCGGTGGCGGGCTCCCAGGGCCCGCCGCTGGCGATCTGGAACTGGCGCTCGGGCCAACCGCTCAGGACCCTCCCCCAGGCCGCCCGGGCGGAGACGTTGCACTGGAGCCGTGGCGGCCTGCTCGTGGCAGCGGACGGGGACCTCACGGCCTGGGATCCCCAGGGCGGCCGGAAGCTGAAGACCCTGGAGGTGCAGCCACCGGGCCTTTCCCCTCAGCCAGGGATCCGGCTGCCGCTCGGCCCCATCGCCCTGAGCGCCGATCGCACCACCCTCTCGGCCTTCATCCCCCGGGTGGGGGTGCGGGTGTGGCGGGTGGGTTAGCAGGCATCAGCGCCGCTTCCAAGCCGGTTGGCAGGGATCGATGACCTGTTGATTTGTCCCATGAAGATGACGGAGGCGGGCTTACCGGTCTGGGGATGGAGGGGCTCCCGGATCTCCTTGATGGAGAAGCCATGGTCTGTGTAGAGCTTGACCCATGATTCAAGTGTGCGGAAGTACCAGGGTGCCGGGTCCGTGAAGGCGTTGCTGAAGCCGGCCCAGGATCCTTCGCGCCAGCCGTCGGCATAGGGGAGGTCGCCACAACTCAGCAGGGGGTGAATCGTCTGAACGATGAAGGTGCCGCCGTTCCTCAGCAGCTGGGGAAGCGCCCTGAACAAACCGTTCACGGAGGTATGGCCCAGCAGGGAGAAGTTGCCCACTGCCAGATCAAACCGTTCCGTCATCGCCCCTTTCGCCAGGTCCTCGTAGGACAAAACCTGAAAGCGCCCCTTCCCGCCTGCTTTGGCCTGGCGAATGAGTGCCGGAATCGCGTCCGTGCCCAGGACATCCCGACCTTGATCGGCGAGACGACGCGTCAACCACCCTTCGCCGCAGCCGAGATCGAGCACGGTCCGGGGAGCGCGAGACGCCACGGCCTCCACGATCGCGTTGTTGGTGACCAACGAACGGCTTTCAATCTGGTTCTCTCGGACGGCCACAGCCCAGGCCTCTGCATGGCGATGCCACGACGCCAAGATCGTGGCGTCGCCCGGGGGATTGGGGGCTTCGTCAAGCGCTGGGCCAGGTCGTTCGTTCATCGTTTCACGGGGTGACCAGGTCGCCCCCAAGGATGGGGCCTGCAACGGCTACGACCCCCAATCGCCTGCGGGCAGGAGGTCCCAGGACCGCTGAACGATCCATGGGTTGAGTGACGTTCTCGCCGGCTCGGTGCTGGCTTGGTGGTGATAGCGCTGAAGCCCCGCAAACAGCTGGCCGATTCCCTGGGGTTGGCCCCGATCGGCAAAGGCACCGGCGATGGAGTTCTGATGGCGCAGGAGCCGGAGTCCAGGGGGGCGGTGCTGCGACAAGCGGAGTGGTCCGCCGGGGCATCCAGCCCATCAAGGGCTTCCCGATGGCGACCGTTTCCAGCGGGACTCTTACCAGTGGCCTCCGGCTGCTGGGTCGGATTCTGGCCCTGGAACGCGATGTTGGAGCGATTCATGCCTCCATTCACCGGGCTCCTGCCCAGCCCAACCCGCAGGGAGCCACCATCGCCTGACAACCACCAGCACGCTGCCCATGGTTTCGGCTTGACGTTGGCTCAGCCGCATGATCAGCCGCTCCTGCTCAACTCTCGAAGACCCAGGCGATACGGAAGGGACAGGGCTGCCCGCCGGGGGAGAGGGGAGCCACGACGAACGTGCCCATGGGGGCATGGGGTGCATCGGGAGAAGCCCAACCCAAGGCCTTGTCACTCTTGTCTCTTGGCCGCACGTTGGCTTCATGGCCACGAGGTGGACTTCGCCACGCCGCCCAGGATCCTGAATCGCCCGCTCCAGGCTGCGTCATCGAAGTGGTGGCGCCGGGTGAATCGAGAAGGCCCTTGGGGGGTGAGTAGCGGCCACCTCAGCCAAGCCCACACGCGGTGATTCAACGGCCCGAATCAACAGCAGCCCGGGCTCGGCATGGATCACCACTTCATCGCTGAGCCCTGCCGCTTCCAGGAGCGGCTTCGCAAGCCTGCGGCCACGGGAAGGGCCGGTCCTCATCAGCCTTGCTTTCAGGGCGTCTCCCCTCAGCCCATGGCGGGGTACTGGGTGATGCCGCTCAGGGCAGCGTGAAGCCGGGTTGAAGGTTCCTGAGGTCGAGCATTACCCAGGTGCCCCAGATCACGAGCGCCACCAGGCCGGAGATCGCCGCCACCCGGGCGCCGGCTCTGAGGACCACTTCCAGAAGGCTGATTTCTTTCATGGGCCGATCCAGCGGACCCCCTATCTTGCTACCGCCTGGTTCGGGTGGCCGGTGCCGGGTGCTTGCCGGGCTTGTGGGCCTGCGGCCTTCAGAACTTGTCCGCCGGTTTGCGGATGGCGAACACAGGCGAACGGGCGCGCTCGAAGTCGAGATCACGGAGCTGTGCATTGAAATCCGTGCCAGGGCTGTTGCCGGAGAAGAGGTCGAGCAGCTTTTCCCGGCTTGGACGACGATCAAGCCGATGCCCGATCCCATGCCCGTGGCCTCTGAGATGTAGGTGGTGGAGCCATTGGATTGGAAGAAGATCAGGTTTTCGCCGGTGTGGGGTGTGGTGCTGCGGCTGTAGAGGCTGAAGGGATGTTTGGTAGTGGCAATTTTCTCCAGTTCGATCTTGCCAGGGGCCCCAAACCTGTAGGCCACGGATCGGAATGGTTCCTGCTTGCGATCGGCGCAGAGGGAGACCACCTTGCCCGTTTTGACCAGGGAATAGCTGACGGGACCGCTTCTGGGACGCACCACTTTGGAGAGGTTCGCATTCAAGAGCGCAAACTCTCCGGGCTTGCAATGGCTGGGAACCCGTTGCTTGGCTTACTGCGCCAGGGCGGGGTTGCCCAGGGTCAGGGAAAAGGCCAGGCAAGGAAGCCAGGGGGCGAATCGTTTCATCGCTTCACGGGAAGCGATGAAGTGGTGGCCCAGGCCGAGGACAGATGCACGGAGCGGTGCGTTTGGGACCGTTGGCAATGGGATGAGGTTGATTCGGTGCCAGCTTAATCGTGCTAGGTGCGGCTGACGGAAAGACGCCGACTTTGCCTGTCTACGTTGACACCGAAATGGGGCCAGGGCGGCGCCTCGCTGCCCCCGGGGTTTGCTGATCCCGAACAGCCCCAGGCGTCTGGGTCCTTCGCCGGGTGCGGGTGGCCCCGTGCCCGCCCGCTCTCACAGCTCGCCGTTGAAGGCCTGGTGCAGCAGGGATTGTTTCAGTGCCGCCAAGCCGTTCAGCTTGTACGTGCCGATCGCTTCGAGGCGGTGAATTTCGGCAGGGAGGGCATTGAACTTGGCGACGACCATTGTCTGATCATCGATCATCTTTGGAAAGAAAAAACTCAATCGTCTTGAGTAGACTCGCCTGGATGCCTTTAACAGTGGAGAGAGTCCCTTTGGTTCGGAATTGATGTTGTACGGGCTGTGGTGGAACTGGATGGTTGAGAAAGTGCGACCAACAACGGCAGCATCAGCCTGCATGATGATGCGATGGACTCCACTGGCAACGCTTGCAGGTATCCCATCTGCACGTTGATAGTCGTCATGAGCCGAGTGCCGCTTTGAGTTTTTAAAGGGGTTGTGCTTCGATCGTCGATGAAGCGGATGCAATCCCCGATCACCGCCTCCACCCACCCCAGGTCTGCTCGGTCTCGTTGGGCTCGGTGCCGCAGCCCACTTCCTTGCGCAGGCAGTCGTCGATGGTGCGAAAGGCCTGATCGATGGAGCTGGGGGTGGCCTTGCAGGAGCCGTGGGCCGCGCTGGGCCGGCGGCCAGCGCTCAAGCCCTGCGCTCCCGTTCAGCGATCACCGCGGGCGGCGCTTGCTTTGGCCAGCGTCTCCCGCAGGGCGGCGAGCTGCGGGCCCAATGCCTCAGCGTTTGCGGGGTAGCGGTGATACTCGAACACGATGCGCCGTTTGGCCCCGCTCTGGCGGACCAGTTCGATCCATTCCGAGCCTCCATCGTCGCAATCGGGGCAGCCGATCACGACCTGGGGTTTTGTGAGTTGAAGGTTGTCCGCCAGGCGAACGAGCTTCAGCCAGGTCTGCTGGGGAACGCTGGTGCGCAGGATTTGCGGTGCCAGCGTTGTGCCGGTGGGAGCGCGCCAGGCCCGGCGCTCATAGCGCCCGCGGGTTCCCACCAGCTCCAGTTCCTCGTCGCAGTAGCCCACGCAATGGCCGAAGCTGCTGCCGCTGCGTAGGGCCACCACGGGATCACGCGCCGCCGCGATCCCGGTGGGTAGCGCCGCCAGCACCAGGCAGGCGGCGAGGGTGGGAAGGGTTCGTTTCATCGTTATTGTGAACGCCTTGGGCCAGGAACGGGGGCATCAGCAAGACCCTCCCCCCAACGTCTCGTAGTGATGCACCCAGCATTCACTGACATACGGTTCCATGCCCTGGGGAATGACAGCCCGATTCCAATTCACCCCGGCCAACCCTGCGGCCCACGCTGACCGAGACAACGCCGGGGAACGTCGTGACAGAGGGAACGGACACCGCGAGGAACTTGGACTCGAATTCGGCGTGGGGCGCCGGGTTGGGCCGCAGGGGCGGGTATCGGGTTGCCGCTGGGGGCGGTGGGGTGGCAAAGGATGCACCCCGCGCTCCATGGCCAGGCCAGTCTTCCTGCTGTGGCAGAGCTTGCTGATCTCCTGCCAGGCAGCTTAGGAGCCAACGAAGCGATGGCATTCCAAGCCCGCTGGGTTGGCTGCGGCAGGTGCTGAGGAGAGGCGAGCCCCACGACCTGGAGCCGTGTGGGGTCCCATCGTCCGATGATCTGTCGACGGTGACGTTGACCTTGCCGCTGAGCCATCTGACGGGTGGATGTGGTCCCACAGGCATCGAACGCTCGCGAGGTTCCTGCGTTCCCGTTGGTCCTGTCGGTTGGTTGGGTTCAGGGCCGGAGCGTGGCTCCCTGCCCGTGACCATCACGCCTCGACCGGGGTGCAGAGTTCGATCAGGCAGCCATCGGGGGCGCGCACATAGGAGACGATCTGGCCCCAGGGTTTGCTCACCGGCGCGCACAGTTCCGTGGCTCCTGCCGCCAGCGCCCGCCCGTGGGCTGCAGGCACGTCAGCGGTGACCAGGCCGATTTCCATGCCCAGGGGCCGGGCCGATGCATCGGCGCGCACGAGACCTCCGGGAACGTTCGCCTCGCCCAGATCATGGTGCGCAAAGGCGAGGGTGGTTTCCCCCGTCTCCAGCTCCCCATAGGACCCGGATTCATGGAGGAAGCGCTGGTTAAGGCCAAAGGCCCGACCGTAGAAATCTAGGGAGGCGACAACATCGGCGACATACAGAATCGTGTAACCGAGCTTCATCAACAGCCGACACGAGTTGTCGTTTACAGGCTACTCATGGTGCTGATCCTGTCCTCGGGGGAGGAACGCGCTCAGAATCCGATTCCGCCGTGCAGCGATCTCCATCAAGATGCTGCAACGGCCGCCTGCCTCTCCTTGCCCCAAGGGCTGCCGGGTCCGACGCATGCAAGCGTCTCCAAACGCGCCTTGTTCCGCGATGGCCCTGGCTGCGTCTCCTCTCGCAGAGGTTGTGCGCCCTTCAGTACGGCAGGCCCAGCATCAAGGCCACGAGGCCAGCGGTGGCCAGGCCCACCCAGAGCGCAACAAGGCTGGGGAACAGGGACGCCAGCCGTGAAACGGGCCAGCAGAGCCTGGCGGTCAGCAACGCACAAGCGATGGTCACCCCATTGCCCACGATCGCGATGCTCAGCTGACTCACCCCACTGGCGAGCACCGGGTAGACCATGCACAGGCCGACGAGCCCGAGCACGGCCCATCTCGCCCGGCGCGGATCGTTGCCCCCGCCGCTGACCAGCCAGAAGGCGGCGCCGAGACCGGAGAAGAGAGCTACCCAGACCAACGGCACGATGGTGGAGATCAGGTTGCCGAGCGGACCGGTCTGGGGCAGGGTCTGATCGATGCTTCCCGATCCGCCCGGCAGGACCTTGATCAGCAGGACACCCACCAGGGAAGCCGCGAGAGCACCGCTGAGGACGGACAGAAGCAGGCCGGATCGTTGGGCTGACGGCAGCTTGTAGCCGGTGATTGGTCTCCCCATCGTTGGCATGAACGGGTCGGTGAGACCATCGTTCCACAGCGGAGCGATGGCGCCGGGAGGTCGCCCTGGGGGGACCTCGCCAAGAGCCCAGTCCTATTGAGGGGTGACGGCGCCGAGTGACGGGACCTGGGCTGGATCCGCCAGCGGCGGCAGGGGCTCGTCTGAGATCGGTTGGTCGGCGGCCTGGGTGTAGATCACGCTGTAGAGCTGGGGCTCCGCCTGGCGCACCAGCCCCTTGAGTCGCAGCAGATGCTCGGCAAAGGCAGGGCTGTCCCGCATCGCCAGGTAGGTGTCAACCGAGCTGAAGTGGGCGTAGTTGACGGCCCGGGTGCGATCGAGGCTGAGGTGCAGGTTGGCGCTCAGGCTGCCGGGGAACACGCCTTGCAAACGCTTGTACTCTCCCACCTGCGTGGCGACGAAGGCTTCGGCCTGGTCCGGGTCGAGGTGGAAGACGTTGATCAACACGATGCCATCGCCGACGCGGATCGCGTTGACGGGGAAGCGGTTGTCGATGCTGGCAGGAGACTCGCCCATGGTGGGGTTACTGGGGGTGGATTCAGAGGATGCCGCCATTCACCTGGAGCGTCTGGCCGTTCACCCAGCGGGCGTCATCGGAGGCCAGGAAGGCCACCACGTCCGCCAGATCGGCGGGCTGGCCGAGGCGACCCAGGGGCGTGGAGGCGATCAGATGCTTCAGGGCCTCGGCCGGCATGATCAGACCGTCGGTGTCGGTGACCCCGGGGCCGATCTGGTTGACCGTGATGCCGCGGGGTCCGAGTTCTTTGGCCAGGGCCATGCCGAACTGCTCCACCGCCGCCTTGCTGGCGGCATACACCCCCGCGGCTGCCAGGGCCTGGCGGGTGGCGCCGCTGGCCAGGTTGATGATCCGGCCCCCGTCGGCCACGTGGCGGGCCGCTTCCTGGAGGGCGAAGAAGGTGCCGCGGGCATTGGTGTCCATGACCCGGTCGTAGTCCGCTTCGTCGATGTCGGTGGTGGGTTTGAACACTGAGATCCCGGCGTTGTTGACGACGATGTCGAGGCGGCCGAACTGCTCCAGCACGGCGGCGAACAGGGCCCGGGTCTGGCTCACTTCTCGCAGATCGGAGGCCAGGGCCAGGGCCCGCACCCCTCCGGCGCGGATCGTGGCCGCCACGGCTTCCGCCTTGTCGCGGTTGCCGGCGTAGGTGAGGGCCACGTCGGCGCCATCACGGCCGAGCCGCTCGGCGATGGCCCGGCCGATGCCGCGGGATCCGCCGCTGACCAGGGCCACCTTGCCTTGCAGTCGCGTCATGGTCGGGGTGGTCGCCGAGAAGCGAGGGAAAGCGATGGGCAACCTATGGCGATCCGCCTTGGAGGGGAAGAACTTACCGTCAGGTGCGTTCCAGAGCAGGACGCCTCAGCTCCCATGAACGCCATCCAGCCCAGGGGCGCGGATCCCATCGAAGGAACCCTCTTCGTGCGCGCCGCCCTCAAGGTGCTGGTGGGGAAGTGGACCGTGCCGATCCTCTGGCTGTTGGGACAGGGTCCCCAGCGCTACGGCGACCTGCGCCGGGGGATCCCGGAGATCAGCGACAAGGTGCTGAGCCAGCATCTGCGCGACCTGGTGCGCGATGGCTTGGTGGAGCGGGAGGAGGTGCCGACCCGGCCGCCGCAGGTGAGCTATGGCTTCAGTGCCTACGGCCGCAGCCTGATTCCCGTGCTCCAGACCCTCTGCGCCTGGGGCCAGTCCCACCGGGAGCGTTAGGGCCGCCGCGCAACCGATCCTGGACGGGAGCTGAGGGGCCGGGTTCCGGGTTCATTCGAGCGGCGGTCTCGACGGCTTCCCACTGGCTAGAACGTCTGTTGTCTTTGGAGCCCCAGGGTGACTCTCGAGCGCCTCCAGAGATTCTTCACGGTGCCGCTGTTTCCCCTGGGCCCCCAGAGTTTTTCCCTGCTGTGGGTTCTGCAGGTGCTGCTGCTGCTGGTGGCCGTGAGCCTGGCGGCGCGGCTGTTGAAGCGCCTGCTGGCGGGTCGGGTGCTGCGCTGGTTCGCCCTGCCGGAGGGGCGGCGCGAGGCGTTCGCCACGCTCGTGTCCCTGGCCCTGGCCGCCCTGGGCTATGTGGTTGTCGCCCAGGGAATGGGGCTCGACTTCGGCGCCCTCGCCGTGCTCTTCGGCGCCCTGGGTGTGGGGGTGGGCTTTGGGTTGCAGGAGCTCACCCGCAACCTCAGCAGCGGCCTCACCTTGCTGATGGAAGGCAAGCTGAACGTGGGGGACCTGATCGAGTTCGGCAACACCACCGGATACATCCGCGAGATCTCGATTCGCTCCACTGTGATCCGCACCTTCCAGGGCGCCGAGATCGTGGTCCCCAACTCGGCCATCACCAATGCGCCGGTCAAGAACCTCAGCTACCAGAGCCCGGATGGCCGGGTGGATGTGGAGGTGACCGTGGCCCATGGCAGCGATCCTCTGGCGGTGACCGAAGTGCTGCTGGAAGCGGCACTTGCCGAGCCATCGGTGCTGGCCGATCCGCCACCCAAGGTGCTGCTCCACGGACTCCAGGTTCAGGGGCTGGCCTTCGAGCTCTGGGCCTGGACCTCGGCGATCCAGGCGAGCCTCAGCCTGCGCAGTTCGCTCAACTACGCGATCGAACAGGGGCTGCGGGAGCGGGAGATTGAACTGGCCGGATCCCGTCAGCAGGTCCAGCTGCTGCCTGTCCGGCGGGGTCAGGGGGACGCCAGCGCAACCGCGCATCCGGATCCGCTGAAGCTGGCCTTGCCTGAACATCCATGCTTTCGCACCATGGACCAGCGCCACCTGCGGGAGCTGGTGGGCAGCGGCGCCCGCCGCTCCGTGGGAGCCGGCACGGTGCTGGTCCGCCAGGGCGAGGAGGGTCGCTGCTTCCACATGGTGCTCCATGGTGCCGTGGATGCCATCCACGAGACGGAGCAGGTGAGCCGGAAGCTGTTCACCTTCGTTGCCGGTGAGTTCTTCGGAGAATTGCCGCTGCTGCTCCAGGTGCCTTACCCCACCACGATGGTGGCGGCCGAGGACTCGACGCTATTCGTCGTTCCCAGCGGGAGCTTCCACGCCCTGCTGGCCTCCCGGTCTGACTTCGCCGACGCTGTGGCCCTTGAGGTGGCCCGGCGCAGGGACGTGCTGCGCAGCTATGAGGACAGCCTGCGCCAACGGGGATTGCTCGGGGACTTCGATCTGAACCATCCCCTGCAGTGGTTCCGGGAGAGGCTGCGGCGGGTGCTGGCGGGCCGCCCGCCGGTGGCGACGATCAAGGGGGAGGAAGCGGACACCAGCGCCTGATGGGGGCCGACCTTCGGCCTGGGGGGGATCGCCCTGCCTGCCGCCCATCGATCCCTGCCGCTTCCACCTGAGCAGCCGCAACGCCGCACGGAGCGTTCAACTCTATGGGCTTGCGGGCTGTCACACCTCAATGTTGCAGGCGAGTCTGAGTTCGTCCGCCGGAAGCCCGCTGGATTTTCCAGTTGTCTTTCTGGGTTTTGAAGAGTGTGATTCCGATATCGTCTGCCTTGAGTTCGAGCTGCGCTTCGATGTTGGCAAGGAGACGGCGAAGTAGGGCCTTTTGGTTTCGCTGGCCCGCCCTGCAAATATAGAGATTTTAATGATTTATGCCATCTTCACTTCGATCCGAAGGGTAGATGAATTCGGTTCTCCCCAGGCCGATCAAGTGATGAAAGTGCTTGTCGATTGGTTGTTGAAGTGCCTCGATGGCTGAAGCATGGATGGCATCGGACCAGGGCTGAATTCCAGGAACCAGGGTCAAATTGAGTCCGTGGATCTTGATTTGTGCCGCTGGCTTTTCTTGAAACCCCAGCTTCGCTCGAGTCGGCACACCTGCAGGCTTTCGTTGTGGCCGCTGGCGCCCTTCAGCGCACAGGTAGCACCCGCCTCGCTCTTGTGCACTGTACGGACAGGGCCCGCCTGGGCAGGCTCTAGGTGGACCCTGGCGGACGCTTATCGCTCCATCCAGTGAACGGCAGGGCTGCCCTACTTTTGGGCATGGCCAGACGGCCATGGGCTCCCGCCGGGAGTGCACGCAAAACCCGGCGGCTCTCGGGCTCGGAGGCCCCAGGGGCAAGCCGATCGGGGATAGGGGGAGGGTCCAGGACTTCAGGCTTTGATCTCGCCTCAGCCAGGGAACTTCCCCGGGCGACCATGCCTGCTCGCTCCGCTCCGCGTTGATCCAACGACCGTCTGCTTCCTGGCGGCACGTCGACGGGAGCGGGATGGATGGGGCCGGACCGCTGCTGCCATCACTCTCCCGGAGCCTGCCGTCCGGGGTGGCGGGCGAACAACCCGTCTCGTCCACCCCCCCCCCAAAAAAAACTCCCGCAACCCCCAGAGCGAGCGCATCCATGGGCGACCCGGCGCGCGTGCTCGTGTTGTTCGCCCATCCGGCGTTCCACAACTCACGCGTCAACCGGCGGCTGGTGCAGGCGATCGAAGGCGTGGAGGGGATCACGCTCCATGACCTCGACGAGCACTACCCCAGCTTCCACATCGACGTGGCCCGCGAGCAGGAGTTGCTGCGACGGCACGACCTGATCGTCTTCCAGCACCCCTTCTACTGGTACAGCTCCCCGGCGATCCTCAAGGGATGGCAGGACCTGGTGCTTGAGCACGGCTTCGCCTACGGCGAGGGGGGCAACGCCCTGCGCGGCAAGCGGTGTCTCAGTGCGATCACGACGGGTGGGCCGAAGGAGGCCTACTGCCCGCAGGGCGCCAACCGCTTCTCGATCCTGGAGCTGCTCGCCCCCTTCCAGCAGACCGCCGCCCTCTGCGGCATGGACTACCTGCCTCCCCTCGTGGTCTTCGGCACCCATCGCCTGCGGGAGGCCGCCGACCTCGACCCCCACGCCGACGACTACCGCAGCCTGCTGGTGGTGCCGATCTCCAACCGCCTCGGCCTCGGCTCCGTTCTCGGCTATCTGATCGCCGGGGTGCTGATCGGCCCCTTCGGCCTCCACGTCGTCGGCCGCGAAGGCCAGGACGTGATGCACTTCGCCGAATTCGGCGTCGTGATGATGCTGTTCCTGGTGGGCCTCGAACTGCAGCCCTCGCTGCTCTGGCGCCTGCGGTTGCCGATCCTCGGGCTGGGCGGTCTGCAGGTGCTGGTCACGGCCCTGGCGATCGCGTTGGTGGGCGCCCTGCTGGGGCTCAGCCCCCCGGTGGCGTTGGCGGTGGGCCTGATCAAGACCGACGCCGGCCAGTCGTCGTTTTCGGTGCTCTTGTTCCAGGACATCGCCGCGATCCCGATCCTGGCGTTCTTGCCGTTGCTGGCCTCGAAGGCACCGGAGGCCCTGCAGACAGGCTCCCATGCGCCTGCGGCAGGTGCGCCGCTGCAGCAGGCGCCGCAGGTGATCGGGATCGTGCTGGCGATGATCGTGGGCGGGCGCTTCCTGATGCGCCCGGTGTTCCGGGTGATCGCCGCCACGAAGCTGCGGGAGGTGTTCACGGCCACGGCCCTGTTGCTGGTGATCGGCATTGCCCTGGCGATGCAACAGGTGGGCCTGTCCCCGGCCCTCGGCACCTTCGTGGCCGGGGTGGTGCTGGCCGACAACGAATACCGCCACGAGCTCAAGGGTGATATCGCCCCCTTCAAGGGGCTGCTGCTGGGGCTGTTCTTCCTCACCGTGGGGGCCTCGATCGATTTCCAGCTGCTGCAGCGCAGTCCGGTGCTGGTGCTCGCCCTGGTGCTGGGCCTGGCCCTGGTGAAGTTCCTGGTGCTGCTGGCCCTGGGGCGGGTGTTCCGCTTGGGCAGCGGCGACAACCTGCTGTTCGCCCTGGCCCTGGCCCAGGGGGGAGAGTTCTGCTTCGTGCTGTTCTCCTTCGCCACCACATCGAAGGTGTTGCCGCAGGAGCTTTCGGCGCTGCTGGTGGTGGCGCTCTCGATGGTGGTCACGCCACTGATGCTGATGGCCCACGAACGCTGGATTCAGCCTCTCCTGCTGGCCCGGGCACCCCAGCGGGAGCCCGATTCGATCGACAACGGCGACACCCAGGTGATCATCGCCGGCTTCGGGCGCTTCGGGCAGATCGTCGGGCGGCTGCTGCTCGCCAACCGCTGCCGCCTCACCGTGCTCGACCACAGCCCCACCCAGATCGATCTGCTGCGGCACTTCGGCTTAACGGTGTTCTAGGCGACGCCTCCCGCCTTGATCTGCTCCATGCCGCCGGCGCCGAGCGGGCCCGGCTGCTGGTGGTGGCGATCGATGACCCCGCCAAGGCCCTGGAGATCGTGGCGCTGGCCCGCAAGCATTTCCCGCCGTTGCAGATCCTCGCCCGCGCCAGCGACCGCCGCCATGCCTACGCCCTGATCCGCCAGGGGGTGGCCGTGGTGCGGCGGGAAACCTTCGGCTCCGCCCTCGAAGTCGGCGTCGATGCCCTGCGGCTGCTGGGGGTGCGTGCCCACCGCGCCCACCGCCTCGCCCAGACCTTCCGCCACCACGATGAACTGGCCTCCAGGAGGGGGCCGCCTTCGAGGACGACGAGAGCGCCCGGATCGCCCGCTCCCGCCAGCTGCAACGGGATCTCGAGCAGCTGCTGCAATCCGACCTGCAGGAGCTGCCTACCGACCAGGACCGCGCCTGGGATGTGTCGGCGTTGCGGGCCCGGGGCCCCGGCTGAGCGGGGGGCCTGCGCGCCCTCATGCCCCCTCAGCCGATCCGGTTCCGCCAGAGGCCGATCGCCACCCCTGCCAGGGCGGCACAGCCGGCGATCGACACCGTGGTCAGCACCGTGGTCAGCAGGGCGCGCTCCCCGATCCGGGCGCGGCCGTAGCCCAGCAGCACCAGCAGCGCCAGGGTCATCAGCAACGACACTGGCCGGGCCTGCTCCCGGGGCAACAGGGCGAAGGCCAGCACCGGCGTCAGCCCCGCGAACAGATCCGACACGAGCATCCAGAGCGCATGGGCCCAGGGCTGCTGGCGACTGGATTCAGAGGGCACCGCCGCCCGGCGCTCCAGGTCCGGCAGCGTCGCCGGCCTTCCGGCAGGTCGCTCTCAATCGCCGCCAGGGTGGCCGGCTGCAGGCCCGTGCGGCCCAGGCACCCCATCAGCGCCGCGATCTCACCCGTGGGATCGGCCCGCACCGCCGCCAGACGGCGGCGGGTGTTCACCCGCTCCTTGTCCTGCTCCGACGGCAGGTCGAGGAACACCCCTGCCAGCATCGAGACGGCGGCGGCCACGGTCCCGGAAGCACCCGCGATCAGCACGCTCTTGCCGGAGCTGGCCGTGAGCGCCACCCCGGCCACCAGGCCGAAGATCGACACGGTGCCGTCCTCCATCCCGAAGAACACATCCCCGATCGAGGCGTCGAACGAGGTGCGCAGGGAATGGAGCAGGCTCGGCTTTGGCATGGAGAGGGGGAGGGCCGGCGGATCTGTGGGCCATCCTGCTGGGGGACTCATGGGCCCAGCAGCCTGCGGACGACGAGCAGCACAAGCATCACCAGGGCGAGGGCCTGGGCCAGCTCCGACCAGTGGAGGTTCTGGGGCGGCGTCTCACCGGACACCCCATGGCGCGCGGACCGGCGTCGGGAGGTTCCTGTCTCCGCCCCCCTGGCCGCAGCGTCCACGGCCTCCTTGGCCTCCTTCAAGCCCAGGCCGGTGGCTTGGCGGGTGAGCTTGATCGCCTCGATCGTGGCCCCACGGGCGATGGCGGCGTGGACGGCGGCTGGCAGGGATGTCCCCAGGGGCCTGCGGAGCGGCGTGCCCAGGAACGCCGTTCCAGGGCGGATCGCGACCGCACCGGATTCCAGGGCCTCCTTGGCTTCCTTGAGGCCCAGGCCCGTGCGCTCGCGCAAGGTGCGCAGGGCTCCGATCCTGTCGCCCCGGTCCCAGGCGGCCTGAACATCGGAGGGAATGGGGAACGTCATGGTGAGAGCCCTACCAAGAGCATGGCGGAGGCTGCGGCCGAGCGTTCGGGCAACGCTTGCGGCTGGGCTCAGGCCTCACTGGGAAACGTCGGCATGAACGGCAGGTCCGTGCTGCCCACGTCATGGCCGAGCTGATTGAGCAGGGTGGTCACCTGTCCGCGATGGTGGGTCTGGTGCTGGAACAGATGGCTGACCAGCACCCAACGGGGCAGGGTCCGTGCTTGGCCGTCGACCTTGCTGGTGTAGGTCAGTGAGCTTGCCAGCCAGTCGGTTGAAATCGACTCAACCCAGTGCAGCAAGCGATCGTCAAGTCGCTGTCGTTCGGTGTGCAAAGCCTCGAAGCTGCCCAACAGATCGGTTCCCAGCGATGGAGCGTCAGCCGGGTCGCCTGTGAAGCGCGAAAGGAAAGCCAGATCGGCGTAGGCGATGTGGTTCAACGTGAGGTAGATGGATTGGAAGAAGGCACCACGATCCGCGTATAAGTCTGCCTCGGGAAGTGAGGCGCAGACCATGTAGAACTTGCGGTTCATCCATGCGTTGTACGTTGCCATCCATCGGCAGTAGTCGCTGTCAATCATGCTCTCTTCTCGATGCCGGGGCCAACCATCGCGTCGCTGAAACTGTCATTTCTGGAGGGCGGCTTCGATCGTGGCGATGTTGATCTTCGTCATCCCCATCATCTCCGCAAAGGCACGCTGGGCAGCGCTGGGGTCAGGATGCGCCAGGGCCGCTGTGAGCACCCGTGGGGTGATCTACCACGACACTCCCCAGCGGTCTTTGCACCAGCCACAGGCACTCTCCTGGCCTCCATTCGCCGTGATGGTGTGCCAGAGACGATCCGTTTCCTCCTGGTTGTCGGTGGCGATCTGGAAGGAGAAGGCTTCGCTGGGGCGGAAGGCGGAGCCGCCATTGAGGCCCAGGCAAGGGATTCAGGAGACCGTGAACAACACGGTCAGCACATCGCCCTGCCGCCCGGAGGGATAATCGCTTGGGGCATGGAAGATGGCGCCCAGCTCGCTATCCGGGAACGTTGAGGTGTAGAACGTTGCCGCCTCGAGCACTGTGCCGTCGCACCACAGGCAGATCGTGTTCTTCGCCACTATCGACTTTCTCCGGTGCTCTGGGACTACGGGCGCATGGGCTAGTCGGCATGATCTGCTTGCGGTGCCGGGTGTTGGCGAAGCAGCCCTCATCGGGCGGTGGCCTCATAGAGATAGTTCTGGAAGCCTGAAAAAAGCTGGCCGATGACTTTGGGTCTGCCCAGATCGGCGACGGCATCGGCAATGGAGTTCTGGTAGCGGAGGCACAGCAAGGGCGTGAGCTTGTCCTGGGCCAGCTCCTGCACGCCCATCGTCACGTAGTGCTGGAGCACGAAATCCAGGAAGAGCTGCTGCTTGCTGGTGAACCTGGAATGGATGTATAGACGGGCCTGCTGGGCGCGCGCCTCGCGGGGGATGGGCTGCTGGGCATAGGCCCTGACGATCTCCTTTACCCACCACGCCCCAACTTTCCAACCGCCCAGCGCGCTACAAAGATGGAGCGTCCCCCGCCACCGCCCCATGGCCGTGTGGATTCAGGTTCCCCAGGCGGCCCGGCGCCCGGCTGAGGCGCTATGAACTACGTCGACTACTACGCCGCCCTGGAGGTGGAGCGCGGCGCCACGGCCGAGGAGATCCGCAAGGCCTACCGGCGCCTGGCGCGGCGCTACCACCCGGATGTCTCCAAGGAACCCGACGCCGAGGAGCGCTTCAAGGCGATCAGCGAGGCTAACGAGACTCTCTCCGATCCCGAGAAGCGCGAGGCCTACGACCAGCTCGGCCGCCACCGTCCGGGCGAGAACGTCCAGCCCAGCGCCGAGTGGGACAGCCGCTTCTGGCAGGGTGCCCCCGGCGAAGACATCGACCTGGCCGAGCTGCTCGAGCGCATCGGCTTCCATGGGAGCGCCCAGCGCGGGGCGGGCGGCCCCCAGCGACCGGGGGGTGGCGGCCGGGCCCCCCGCCGCGGCCAGGACTTCGAGATCGCCACCAGCCTCAGCCTCGAAGACGCCGCCACGGGCACCGAGGTGAGCGTGGAGTTCAGCGTCGCCGAGCTGGGGGACGACGGCCGGGTGCAGCGTCGCCCCCACACCGTCCGGGTGCGCGTGCCCAAGGGGGTCAGCGATGGCGAGCGCCTGCGCGTGCCGGGCAAGGGCGGCCCGGGGCTGGGGGGCGGCAAGCCGGGGGATCTCTACATCGACATCCGCCTGGCGCGCCATCCCCGCTTCGAGGTGGCGGGCCACGATCTTTATCTGCAGGTGCCCCTTGCCCCCTGGGAGGCGGTGCTCGGCGCCGAGATCGAGCTGCCCACCCTCGATGGGCGCCTGAAGCTGACCGTGAAACCAGGCGCCCGCGGCGGCCAGAAGCTGCGCCTGGCGGGCAAGGGTCTGCCCCGGCGCGGCGAGGGGGCCGGCGACCTCTACGCCGTGCTCCAGATCGTCACCCCCAGCGTGATCAGCGAGAAGGAGAAGCAGCTGTTCGAGGAACTGTCCGCCAGCTCCAGCTTCGATCCCCGTGCCCACCTCACCGGAGAGCCCAGCCATGTCTGACCGTCCCCTGAATCCGTCGAGCCCCGAGGAGGCGATCGAGCTCGACGACCTGCTGGCGAGCACGGGCCTCGAGCGCGACGAGGTGATCGAGCTGGTGGAGCTGGGGGTGCTCGAAACCTGCGGCGGCCGCACGGGCTTCCTCTTCTATTCCCGCACCGTGGTCCAGGGCCGCCGCGCCGCCCGCCTGCGCGACGACTTCGGCCTCAACACGCCCGGCATGGCCCTGGCGCTCACCTACCTGGAGCGCATCGAGCAGCTGGAACGGCGCCTGCGGGTGCTGGAAGCCAGCCAGCCCCACTGAGATGGCGAGTCTGCGGGCCCTGGTGCCAGTTCTCGCGTTGCTGTGGGCCGTCCCCACCGTCGCCGCTCCTTCCACGGCTCCCGCTTCAACAGCAACCTCTTCAACAGCAACCGTCCAGGAAATCCTTGATGGTCGCCAGGTCGCCATCGATGAGCGCCAGGTGCGGGTGGGGGCGCGGGCCCACAGCCCCCAGCAGGTGAGCACAGGCGACAGCCGTGCCCAGCTCGCCTTCTCCAGCGGCGCCGCTGGCCGGCTCAACCGCTTCTCCAGGCTGCGCCTGGGCAGCGATTGCTTCCTGCTCGGGGCCGGCCAGGTGTTGGTGTCGGGCAAGCAGAACGCCTGCACGCGCTCCAGCCGCCTGAGTGTGCGCGGCACCAACTACGTCCTCGATCTGCTCACCTTCGGTGAGCTGGAGCTCAGCGTGCTGGAGGGGACGGTGGCGGTGCAATCCCTGCGCGATGGCGTCCCCACAGGTGAGCCGCCGGTGGCGGTGGAGTCGGGCCAACGGGTGCGGCTCTCAGCGAGCGGCGCCCTGCTCAGCCGCCAGCTGCTCAGCGCCGCCGCCCTGCGGGAGATCCTCGAAGGCCCCTTGGTGCAGGGGTTCCGCTCGCCCTTGCCCGATGGCGAGGCCCTGGCGCGCCTGACCCGCTCCCTGGCCTCCAGCATCCCGGCGGCTCCAGGCCCCACCGCAGCGGTCCCCCCCAGTGATCCGCTGCTGGACCTGGTCAACGGCACTCGCGCCGGCGGTGGCCGCGCCCCGTTCCAGTCCTTGCCGGTCACCCTGGCGAGCGCCAACAGCGCCTACGCCGAACCCGTGCTGCGGCAGTTGATCGCCAGCGGCAGCTGCGACCACGACCTGGGGGCCTGGCAGGCTTTCCAGGCCCGTTCCGCCAGTGGATCCTTTCGGCCAGTGAGTGAGGTGCTCGGTTGCCCGGTGCCCAGCGGCCGCTGGAACCCCGAACGCGTGCTCAAGCTCTGGCTGAGCTCCTCCCATCACACCGACATCCTGCTCAACCGACCGCGCACCAGCCACGCCGCCTGCTTGCAGCTGAGCGAAGGCGGCCGCACCGGGGCCCTCTGCACGTTCTGGGTGCCGGCGACCAGCCCCTGAGGCGGGGGCTCAGCTCAGCGCAGGGCGCCGGCAGCGATCGAGCGATGTCTCGTTGATGCGCGAAAGCACCTTCTCTTGATTGAGTAAGTCAGGCGCCGAGAGGTGATCCACCAGATCCATGGCGATGCACCGGCAGGTGGCCTCATCCACCTTGCCGCTTGAAGACTTCACGCAGGATGTCACGAACGAGCTGATGAACGAGGGGCGAAAGCTTCTGTCAAAGGAGCGTTTCGTTTCTTCCACCAGGCTGCAGCCCGCGAGCAGGGCGGTCAGACCCAATCCGATCAGGTGGCGCATGGGACCGGCAGCCGCAGGGAGCCGGAGCGTAAGCCGCCTGTGAGCATCAGCCAGCGGCCCCGCCGTCGGACCCTTCCCTAGGGTCGGGCAACCCCTGGTGTTTGCCGTGGTCACGCTCTACTACCGCCCCGGCGCCTGCGCCCTCGCTCCCCACATCCTGCTGGAGTGGATCGGGTCGCCCTACGAGGCGATCAACGCCCCCCGGGACGCCAGCTACCGAGCGATCAATGCCTCCGGTGCCGTACCGGCCCTGAAGCTCGACGACGGCCAGGTGATCACCCAGGCGGGAGCCGTGCTGCAGCATCTGGCCCAGAGCGCCGGCCGCGAAGATTTGCTCGGTGGGCCTGAACCGGCCCACCAGGCCCGGGTGTTGCAGTGGTCATGCTTCTTCACCGGAGATTTCCACCCGGCCTTCTTCCCCCTGTTCGTTCCCGCCCGCTACACCACCGATTCTTCCGAAGCTGCCCAAGCGGCGGTGAAGGCGGCGGCCGTGGGGTTGGTGAAGGGCCACCTGGCCACCCTCGACGCCCACTTGAGCGAACGCACCACCTTCGTGGGCGAGCAGCTCACCCTGGTGGATGCCTACGCGGTGCCGATGCTGCGTTGGGTGGGCCGGGTGATCGAGGGGGGCCGCGCCCCCTGGCCTGCCGTGGATCGCTTCTACGCCCGCATGGTCTCGGATCCCGGCGTGCAGGCGGCCTTGGCCGTGCACGGCATCGAGCCCTAGTGCCCCACGGGGGCGGCCAGGTTGCGGAAACGGGTGAACTGGGGTTCGAACAGCAACTTGCAGGTGCCCACCGGTCCGTTGCGGTGCTTGGTCACGATCACCTCGGTGATGCCCCGGTCGGGGGTTTCCGGGTTGTAGTACTCGTCGCGGTAGATCATCAGCACCAGGTCGGCGTCCTGCTCGATCGAGCCCGATTCGCGCAGGTCGCTGAGCATCGGCCGCTTGTTGGTGCGTGATTCCACCCCGCGGCTGAGCTGGGAGAGGGCCATCACCGGCACGTTGAGCTCCCGGGCCATGGCCTTGAGGCCCCGGGTGATCCGCGAGATCTCCTGCACCCGGTTGTCGGGGCTGGAGCCCTCCATCAGCTGCAGGTAGTCGATCACGATCAGCCCCAGCTCCTTGCCCTGCTCGGCCATCAGCCGTCTGCAGAGCGAGCGCATCTCCAGCACGCCCGAGTTGGGCTTGTCGTCGATGAACAGGGGCAGCTGGCCGAGGGTGTTGATGCCCTGGCCCAGCAGCGGCCATTCCTCCTGGTGCAGGCGCCCGGTGCGCAGTCGGCCGCTCTCGATCCCCACCTCCATCGACAGCAGCCGGTAGGTGAGCTGCTCCTTGCTCATCTCCAGGGAGAACACGCAGACGGGCAGCTGGTGCAGCTGGGCGACGTTCTTGGCGATGTTGAGCACGATCGAGGTCTTCCCCATCGCCGGCCGGCCGGCGACGATGATCAGGTCGCTGCGCTGCAGCCCCTGGGTGATCGCGTCGAGGTCGTAGAAGTTGACCGGCAGGCCCGCCACCGCCGTGCCCAGGGAGCGGCTCTCGATCTCGTTGAAGGTGCTGGTGAGGATCTCGGCGGTGGGGGTGAGACCCACCGAGGGCTTCTCGTTGCTGATCGCGAAGATCTGTTGCTCGGCCTCATCGAGCACCTGCTCCATCGGCTTGCTCTGATCGAAGCCGAGCCGGATCACCTCGTTGCCGGAGCGGATCAGCTGGCGCCTCAGGTATTTGTCCATCACCAGGCGCGCCACCTGGTCGATCGAGGCGGTGGAGAGGGTGCGCTCCACCAGTTCCACCAGCCGGGTGCTACCGCCCACCTTCTCCAGGGCACCGGTGTCCGCCAGCCAGGCGGCCATGGCCGTGAGGTCCGTGGGTTTGCCCTGGCCGTGGAGCATCAGGGCGGTGCGGTAGATCTCCCGGTGGGCGCTGAGATAGAAGGCCTCCGGCTGGAGCACGTCGGCGATGCGGCCGAGGGCGTCGGGGTCGAGCAGGATGCCGCCGAGCACCGCCTCCTCCGCCTCCAGGTTCTGGGGCGGCACCGAATCGGGGAGGGCCTCGAAGCGCGCCTCATCGCTGCCCTGGTTCCGCCGCCGGAACGCCGGCGTGAGGGTGTTTCCTGTCCCCGAACCGCTGGCGCCCGAGGGTTCGGGACCGTCGGGATCGTGGAGGGGAGCGTGCGCCATCGCCCCAAGCTAGGCCCCACCGGCAGAGGCTCCTGTCTCTCCAGACGCCAATCGCCCTCCATCCCAAGGCACCCTGGAACGCCGCCCAGGGTGCCGCTGGCCACAAAAAAGCCGAACCCCCTGGGGGGTCCGGCCTCGTTGCTTGAGCCCACCTTGGCCCTTGCCTGGGGGCTAGTGGCTCACGACTTCGAGGTTGATTTCGGCGACCACTTCGGGGTGGAGCTTGACCTGCACCTTGTAGGTGCCGGTGCGATGGATTTCGGGAACGGTGATGTCGCGGCGCTCCACTTCTTTTTTGGTGGCCGCTTCGATCGCTTCGGCCACATCGCCATTGGTGACCGTGCCGAAGAGCACATCGTCGCCGCCGGTCTGCTTTTTGACCGTGAAGCGGCCGATGGTGTCGAGGGCGGTGCGGAAATCCACGGCCGCCTGCTTGAGGGCGGCCTGCTTCTCGGCTTCCTTGGCCCGGCGGTGCTCCACCTGGCGCAGCACCGCCGGGGTGACGGCCAGGGCCTTGCCGGTGGGGAGCAGGAAGTTGCGGGCGTAGCCGGGGGCCACCTCCACCAGATCGCCGTCTTTGCCGAGACTCAGGATGTCTTCGCTGAGGACGACGGATACGCGCTTGGCCATGGATCTTCCTGCGGAACGTGCTGCGGTGAGGCGATTGTCAACCCTACGCCACGGCCCGGACGGCCCGCCCGCCGGCGGGGCCAGAGGCCGGCAGGCGCACCGCGGTGGCCAGGCCCAGGCGTTGCAGGGCGCGGATGTGCAGCCAGGTGAGGTCGATCTGGCTGGCCTTGAGGCCGTGGCGGGCCGAATGGGGGAACGTGTGGTGGTTGTTGTGCCAGCCCTCGCCGAAGGTGAGCGCCGCCACCCAGGGGTTGTTGCGGGAGCCGTCGCCGCTTGCGTAGGTCACCTTGCCCCACTTGTGGGTGGCGCTGTTCACCAGCCAGGTGCATTGGTAGACGACCACCAGGCGCAGGGGGATGCCCCAGAGGACCAGGGCCCAGCCGCCGGCGCCTGTGAGGGTGCCGATGGTGAACAACAGCAGCCCCAGGGGCACCTGCAGCAGCAGGAAATTCTTGTTCAGCCAGCGGTAATAGGGGTCGCGGGCCAGGTCGCCCGTGAGCCGGGGCACGGCCGCCATGGCCGGGATCTGGTGGAACATCCAGCCCATGTGGCTCCACCAGAAGCCTTTGTGACTGTTGTGGTGATCCGCTTCCGTATCAGAAAACTTGTGGTGGTGGCGGTGCAGCCCCGACCAGTCGATCGGGCCGTGCTGGCAGCTGAGAGCGCCGCAGGTGGCGAAGAAGCGCTCCAGCCACAGGGGCACCCGGAAGGAGCGGTGGCTGAGCAGGCGGTGGTAGCCGATGGTCACGCCCAGGCAGGCGGTGACCCAATAGAGCACCAGGAAGCTCGCCACGGCGGGCACGCTCCAGAACTGGGGCAGCAGGGCCACCAGGGCCAGGGCATGGATAACCACCATGAAGCCGATGGTGAGCCAGTGGGCGCCCTTGGGCACGCGGGCCTGGGGCTCGCCGCGGCGCGGCTGGTGCAGGGCCTGGGCTTGGCGCAGGGCGGTGGGGGGTAGGGCGACGGAGGCCGTCATGGGCCAACTCCTGATCGGTCGATAAAATGGTAGCAGTACGAATCCGTATCGAGTGGGATATCAAGACCAGCTCGCATCAGGCCGCGAGGCCTTCGCCCATCTGATCAGCGCCTGGCATGGGCGCAACGGCTGGTCCCACCGCGTGCTCCCGGGTCTCGCCGAGGTCTTCGACCTGGGCCGGATCCACAACTCCCAGCTCTCGAATCTGCGCAACCGCAAGCTCGCCTCCCCCGGCCCGGAGGTGTTCCTCGCCCTCGGCGCTGTCAACCGGCTGCTGGCCGAGCAGGTGCGCTCGGGCGCGCTCACCCCCGCCCTCGCCGATCCCCTCGCGCGCCACCCGGATCTGCTCGCCGCCCTGCAGAGCTCCGCCCTGGCCCTCGCCGGCGAGGACGGCCAGGTGCTCGGACCCGCCGAGCTGTTCGCGATCTTCGTGGGCCTTGAGCCCCTGCCCGCCGCCTTTGACCTGCGCATCGCCGAATGTGAGGCCGCCCCCCTCAGCGCCGCCCTGGCCCAGTTGCTCTCCGCCGGCCGACCTTGGCGGGCCTGCAGGGAGCAGCTGCTGGCGGCCTATCCGGCCGAGAAGCGCCAGCGGCGCGAGCGATTCGCCGCTGTGATCGCCGGCCAGAGCGACTACTCCGCCGCCGAATTGGATGGGGAACTGCTCGATCTGCACCGCACCCTCACCGCCCTGGGGGTGGCGGCCGACCAGGAGCTCAGCGCCGATCTCTTCCTTGAGTTGCTGCGCCAGAAAGCCCGCCTGCTGGAGCAGACGGGCAGCGATGATCTGGCGGCGGCGATCCGTCAGGAGTTGGCGGAGGCCCCGACCTTGGCCCCGAAGGCGGCGCTGTAGCTGGCCTCGCGGATGCGCTTGGCCCAGCCCAGGGCCCGAAGCAGCTTGATGTGCTGCCAGGTGATGTCGAATTCGAACCAGCGCAGGCCGTGGCGGGCGCTCGAGGGGTGGGCGTGGTGGTTGTTGTGCCAACCCTCACCGAAGGAGAGGATCGCCACCCACCAGCAGTTGCGCGACAGATCCGGGCAATCGAAATTGCGGTAACCAAAGGCATGGGTGGCCGAGTTCACCAGCCAGGTGACGTGATACACGACACACAGGCGCAGGGGGATCGCCCAGAGCACCAGCCCGAGGCCACCGCCGTGCACGCCCGCGTGCTGTCCGTACCAATAAAGGGCAAGCCCCAGGGGCAGCTGCAGGAGCAGGAACCAGCGGTCGAGCCAGCGGTAGAAGCCGTCTTGCTGCAGGTCGCCGGTGAAACGCTCCACCTCCCGCACCGCCGGGATCTCGTGCAGCATCCAGTCGCTGTGGGACCACCAGAGGCCCCGGGCGGCGTCGTGGTGGTCGTTGGGCTGGTCGGAGAATTTGTGGTGGTGGCGGTGCAGGCCCACCCATTCGATCGGACCGCTCTGGCAGGCGAGAGTGCCCATCACCACCAGGGTGCGCTCCACCCAGGGGGGGGCGACGAAGCTGCGGTGGGCCACCAGCCGGTGCAACCCCAAGGTGACGCCGATCACCGTGACCCAGTAGAGGACCGCCAGCACGGCCACCCCCTGCCAGCTCCAGAACATCGGCAATAGCGCCGCCACCGCTCCGATATGGATCGCCAGCATGAAACCTGTGGTGCCCGCCTTGTAGACCCGTTGATCCCGGGGGAGGCGCACACGGGGGGCGGTGACGGCGGCGCGCATCCGGGCTTCCTGAGCCACGGACAGGCGGGTGCCTTCGGTAGGAACGGCGACCAACGAACTCTCAACCGAAATGCTTGAGCGGAAAATCTACCCGTGCGTCTCGCCCCGGCGGGCCACCATGGCCGCGGTCGAAACGTTGGATCGATGGGCAGGGGCTGGGCGGTCGACTGTGTGGCTGCTGCAATCGAGAGAACGGCGCCCCTGGCGGCAGAGCGCACGGCGGCGGTGCGGCCGCGGCTGGAGCGGGTGCTGGCGGCCTTCGCCGCTGAGCGCCTGGGCACCCACCACTTCGCCTCGGTGAGTGGCTACGGCCACGGCGACCTGGGCCGCGACACCCTCGATCGGGTCTTCGCCCGGGTGCTCCAGGCCGAGGCCTCCGCCGTGCGTCTGCAGTTCGTCAGCGGCACCCACGCCATCGCCGCCGCCCTGTTCGGGGTGCTGCGCCCGGGGGATCGCTTGCTGGCGATCACCGGGCGCCCCTACGACACCCTTGAAGAGGTGATCGGCCTCCGCGGCTCGGGCCAGGGCTCCCTGATCGACTTCGGCATCACCTACGACGAACTGCCGCTCACCGCCGCCGGTGCCGTCGATGGGGCCGCCCTGGCGGACGCCCTGGCCGTGCCCACCCGGATGGTGCTGATCCAGCGCAGCTGCGGCTACAGCTGGAGGCCGGCGCTGGCAGTGGCGGAGATCGGCCGGCTGATCGAGCGGGTCAAGGCCCTCCAGCCCGGCTGCGTCTGCTTCGTCGACAACTGCTACGGCGAACTCGTCGAAGACCAGGAGCCCACCGCCGTGGGGGCCGACCTGATCGCGGGCTCGTTGATCAAGAACCTCGGGGGCACGATCGCCCCCACCGGCGGCTACGTGGCCGGCCGCTCTGAGCTGGTGGAGCAGGCCTGTTGCCGCCTCACCGCCCCGGGCATCGGCAGCGAGGGGGGCACGGGCTTCGACCTGCACCGCCTGCTGTTCCAGGGGCTGTTCCTGGCGCCCCAGATGGTGGCCGAGGCCCTGGTCAGCGCCGAGCTGGTGGCGGCGGTGTTCAGCGACCTGGGCTACGGGGTGAATCCGCTGGTGGGTGGCCCGCGCAGCGACCTGATCCAGGCGGTGCGTTTCGGGGCCCCCGAGCCGCTCATCGCCGTCTGCCGCGCCTTCCAGGCCTGCTCGCCCGTGGGCTCCTACCTCGATCCGGTGCCCGCCCCGATGCCGGGTTACGCCAGCGAGCTGGTGATGGCGGGTGGCACCTTTATTGATGGCAGCACCAGCGAATTCTCCGCCGATGGCCCCCTGCGGGAGCCCTTCGTGCTCTACGCCCAGGGGGGCACCCACCGCTGCCACGCCGAGCTGGCCCTGGAGCGGGCGCTGGTCGCCCTGGCGCCCCTGCGCTCCACGTCGGCCACACTGGGGGGCCCTTGATCGCCTCACCGCGATGGCCCTGAGCATCCCCGACGACCTGCGTTTCGCCGACAGCCACGAGTTCGTGCGCTCCGAAGGCGAGCTGGTGCGCATCGGCATCAGTTCATTTGCCGTCGATCAACTGGGCGACATTGTCTTCGTCGAGTTGCCCGAGGCCGGCAGCGCCCTGGAGCGCGGTGCCAGCTTCGGCACTGTGGAATCGGTCAAGGCGGTGGAGGAGGTCTACGCCCCGATCAGCGGCACGGTGGAAGCGCGCAACGAGGCCGTGCTCGCCAGCCCCGAGGAGCTGCAGAACGACCCCTACGGCGAGGGCTGGTTGCTGGTGGTGCGCCCCAGCGACCCCGCCCAGCTGGGGGACCTTCTCGATGGCCCCAGCTACCGCGCCAAGGTGGAAGGCGCCTGACATAGGCCGAGGGAAGCCTGCCGGGGCCGGCGCTCGCAGCGGTCGTTCTGCGCTCCAGCCCCGTGGGGATTCCTTAGGATCCACGCCATCTTTGGGCCGCTGGCGTGAGTTCAGGAGCCTTCGCCCGCCGGCACATCGGCCCTTCAGCTGCCGAACAGGAGCAGATGCTGCGGCAATTGGGGGCCCCCGATCTCGAGCGCCTCGTCGCTGAGGTGGTGCCAGCCGACATCCTGCTCGATCCGGCTGAGGCCGCCGCCGGCCTGCCCGAGGGCTGTGATGAGAACCAGGCCCTCGCCGAGCTGGCGGCGATCGCGGCAGCCAACCGGGGGCGCCGCAGCCTGATCGGCCTCGGCTACCACGGCACCGCCACCCCGGCGCTGCTGCAGCGCCATGTGTTCGAAAATCCCGCCTGGTACACCGCCTACACCCCTTACCAGGCCGAGATCGCCCAGGGGCGCCTGGAGGCCCTGCTCAATTACCAGACCCTGATCAGCGAGCTCACGGGTCTGCCGATCGCCAATGCCTCCCTGCTCGATGAGGGCACGGCGGCCGCCGAGGCCATGGCCCTCAGCCGCGGCGCCTGCAAGCGCTCCAGCGCCCTGCGCTTCCTGGTGGACGAGCAGGTGCTGCCCCAGACCCTGGCGGTGCTGACCACCCGGGCGGAACCCCTGGGGATTGAGCTGGTGGTCGCCGATCCGGACAGCTTCGTTTTCGCCCCCGAGGTGTTCGGGGTGCTGCTGCAGCTGCCCGGTCGCCGGGGCCTGCTCTGGGATCCCAGCGGGGTGATCGCGGCCGCCCATGCCGGCGGTGCCCTGGTCACGGTGGCGATCGATCCCCTCGCCCAGGTGCTGCTGGAGCCCGTGGGCGCCCTCGGCGCCGACATCGCCGTGGGCAGCGCCCAGCGGTTCGGCGTTCCCCTGGGCTTCGGCGGCCCCCACGCCGCCTTCTTCGCTACCACCGAAGCGCACAAGCGCCAGATTCCCGGCCGCCTGGTGGGGCGCTCCCTCGACGCCGAGGGCAACCCCGCCCTGCGCCTGGCCCTCCAGACCCGCGAGCAGCACATCCGCCGGGACAAGGCCACCAGCAACATCTGCACCGCTCAGGTGCTCCTGGCGGTGCTGGCCAGCTTCTACGCCGTGCACCACGGCCCCGATGGGCTGGCGGCGATCGCCCGCCGGGTGCTGCGCCTGCGCGCGGCCCTCGCCCTGGGCCTCCAGCAGCTGGGGCTGGAGCCCGAAGGCGGCCCAGGTTTCGACACCGTCAGCCTTGTGACGCCCCAGGCCGGCGCGTTGCTGGCGCGGGCCGAGGCCGCCGGCTTCAACCTGCGCCTGGAGGCCCCCGATCGCCTGGCCATCAGTCTCGATGAACTCAGCAGCCCCGCCGAGCTGGACGCGCTGCTGGCGGCCCTGGCCGCCGGACAGGCCGTGACACCTGCCGCCGCCCTGCTGGAGCAGCTGGAGGCGGGTCTTACCGAGGCTGAACCCGAGCGTCAGCTGCTGGCGGGCCTCCCCCTGCGCTCGGGCCCTTGGCTGCGCCAGGAGGTGTTCCACCGCCACCGCAGCGAAACCGAGCTGCTGCGCTACATCCAGCGGCTGGTCGCCAAAGACCTCTCGTTGGTGCACGGGATGATTCCCCTGGGCAGCTGCACCATGAAGCTCAACGCCGCCGCCGAGCTGGCGCCGGTGAGCTGGCCCGCCTTCGCGAACATCCACCCCTTCGCCCCCGCCTCCCAGACGGCCGGCTACCAGAAGCTGGTGGCGGATCTGGAGGGCTGGCTGTCGGTGATCACCGGGTTTGCCGCCGTGTCGCTGCAGCCCAATGCGGGCTCCCAGGGGGAGTACGCCGGCCTGCTGGTGATCCGGGCCTGGCACCGCAGTCGCGGCGATGACCAGCGCACCGTCTGCCTGATCCCCACCAGCGCCCACGGCACCAACCCGGCCAGCGCCGTGATGGCCGGCCTGCAGGTGGTGCCCGTGGCCTGCGACGGGCAGGGCAACATCGACCTGATGGATCTAGAGGCCAAGGCCGCCCTCCATTCCGCGCGCCTGGCGGCGGTCATGGTCACCTATCCCTCCACCCACGGGGTGTTCGAGACCGGCATCCGCCGGCTCTGCGAGACGGTGCACCGCCACGGCGGCCAGGTGTACCTCGATGGCGCCAACCTCAACGCCCAGGTGGGCCTGGCCAAGCCGGGCCTCTACGGCGCCGACGTCTGCCACCTCAACCTTCATAAGACCTTCTGCATCCCCCACGGTGGCGGCGGCCCCGGGGTGGGGCCGATTGGGGTGGCGGCGCACCTGGCTCCGTTTCTGCCCGGGCATCCCCTGGCGGACTGTGGCGGCGATCAGGCGATCGGCCCGGTGTCGGCGGCCCCCTGGGGCAGCGCTTCGATCCTGCCGATCAGCTGGATGTACATCCGCCTGATGGGCGGCGCCGGCCTGCGGGAGGCCAGCAGTGTGGCCCTGCTCTCGGCCAACTGGATCGCCGAGCAGCTGGAGCCCCACTTTCCGGTGCTGTTCCGCGGCGCCAATGGCCGGGTGGCCCACGAATGCATCCTCGATCTGCGGCCGATCAAGCGCAGTGCCGGCGTCGAGGTGGAGGATCTGGCCAAGAGGCTGATGGATTACGGCTTCCATGCCCCCACCGTCAGCTGGCCGGTGGCCGGCACGGTGATGGTGGAGCCCACCGAAAGTGAATCCCTGGCCGAACTCGATCGTTTCTGCGTGGCCATGGTGGCCATCCGCTCCGAGGCGGCGGCGATTGAATCGGGTGCGGCTGATCCGCTCGATAACGCGCTCAAGCGCGCCCCCCACACCGTTGAGGCCGTCACGGCCGAGGTCTGGGATCGGCCCTACAGCCGCCAGCAGGCCGCCTTCCCCGTGGAGGGGCTCAAAGACAACAAAATCTGGCCCGCCGTGGCCCGGATTGATAACGCCTACGGCGACCGCAACCTTGCATGCACCTGCCCTTCGGTGGAGGAGCTGGCTGTGCCGGTGCTCACACCGGTGTAAGTTGCCGGGCAGCGTGGGCTCCCTTGCCAAAAGGCGCTACATTCCGGCCTTCAAGGCTATGAATCCTCCCCTCTTTTGGGGGGTTTCATCATTTCACCGCTTGATCGATGGGGATCATGAACGGAGACGGCACACCGACAACCGAAGGGCCCAAAGCCCCCTCCACCTCCCTCACGGCTGAGGCCGGCGGAACAAAGGGCGGTGCCAGCCGATTTCCGGCCCGTTCGGTTGATCTTCCGCCCCTGATGGCGGCGTTTCAACAATCCGCCAGTCGCGGTGAAATTCATACGGTGGAGGGGACGAATGTGATTCGTGTTCCCTTCGGCGTGCGTCAGGCCCGCCGAAAGCGGCCCGAGCGCCCGGAGCATTGGGCCACCCTCGTGCTGCCGTTCCAGGTGGATGGCTCCAACCCCACCCCGCCTCAGGCGGCCTGAGCTCCGCCCAGGCGCCAGTCCACCAGGGCCTTTACATCAGCCACCGAGCTGGCTGGGGTACGAAAGGGCAGCACCTCCATGGGGCTGCGCTCGGGACGCACCAGCCAGGTGAGATCGTCCTGGGGAATGAGCAGGAAGCCTCGATAGCGCACCACCCCGAGCTGGGGCCCCGGGGTACGGGGTTCGCGGAAGATCCGCTGGGCCTGGCTCCCGTACGGCTTGCGCTGCTCCGCCATCGCCCGCTTCAGGTGGTGATTTCATCTCTTTAGCGGGCTGGCCGCGGCCGTGTTGCATCCTTCGCTTCAATCCAGCTCGAACAGCAGCAGATCAGCCCCCTGATCCAGGGCGGTGAGGCCAAAGAGGGCGCCGTCGCCGCCATTGCGCCCTGAGGCAAACCCATAGCCATCGCCCCGCTCCAAGCTCCCGGGAGCGCCGTCGCTGGGGTCGAGCCGTCCGGCGCCGTTGATCAGCTGCAACCAGTAGTGGTGGCCTTCCTCCTGCGGCAGCACGAGCCGTTGGCCGGCCCCGGGCTGGGCCCGCCACAGCCGTAGCGGCCGGTCGATCGCCATGGCGCCGGCCTCCCGGCTGGGATCGATCAGCAGGGTCCAGTCCTCGCTGGGGCTGAAAGGTTTCTGCTCGTAGGCGGGGGGGATGCCGCGGTGGCTGGGCTCGATCCAGATCTGCAGCAGCCGGCAGGGGCGCTCGCTCTGGTTGATCTCGCTGTGCACCACCCCGGTGCCGGCGCTCATGCGTTGCACTTCACCGGCGCGCAACACCTCGCCGTTGCCCATCGAATCGCGGTGGCTGAGCTCGCCCTCCACCATCACCGTGACGATCTCCATGTCGTTGTGGGGATGCATCCCAAACCCACGGCCGGCGGCGATGGTGTCGTCGTTGATCACCCGCAGGGGCCCGAAGCCCATCCAGGCGGGGTCGTAGTGGTTGGAGAACGAGAAGCTGTGCCAGCTGTCGAGCCAATCGAGGCGGCTGTGGAAGCGCTCGGCGGCGGGGCGGAAGACCGGGCGGGTGAGGCTGCTGAGGCTTGTCATGGCAGGAAGGGGTAATCGGTGTAGCCCGCGGGGCCGGGGCTGTAGAAGCTGGTGGGATCGGGGGCGTTGAGCGGAGCGCCACGCCGCAGGCGCTCGGGCAGGTCGGGGTTGGCCAGGAAGCTGGAGCCGAAGGCCACCGCATCGATGGCGCCGGCGCCGATGGCGGCGTTGGCTTCGGCGGCGTCGTAGCCCATGTTGGCCACCAGAACCCCCTGGAAGTGGGAGCGGATCGGGGTGAGCACGTCACCGTGCTGCTGCTGGAAAAAGTCGCCGCGCATCACATGCAGGTAGGCCAGGCCCGCGTCGTTCAGGCGCGTGGCCAGCCAGGTGGAGAGCCCGATCGGATCGCTGTCCACCATGGCGTTGTAGCTGTTCAACGGAGAGATCCGCAGGCCCACCAAATCGGTCTCGGCCCGCACGGCCTCCAGCACCTCCAGCAGCAGCCGCGCCCGGTTCTCGATCGGCCCGCCGTAGGGGCCACTGCGCTGGTTGCTGCCATCGCGCAGGAATTCATCGAGCAGGTAGCCGTTGGCGCCATGGACTTCGACGCCATCGAAGCCGGCGGCGATGGCGTTGCGGGCGGCCAGCCGGAACCCTTCCACGATCCCCGGGAGTTCGTCGTCGGCGAGCTCCCGGGGGAGCACATAGGGTTGCTTGCCCTCCGGGGTGCGCACCTCATCGCCGGTGATCGCGATCGCGCTGGGGGCCACCGGCTGGCGGCCGCCGTTGAGCAGGGGGTGGCAGGCGCGGCCCCCGTGCCAGATCTGCAGCACGATCCGGCCGCCGCGCCCATGCACGGCGTCGGTGCTCAGGCGCCAGCCCGCCAACTGGGCCGCCGAATGGATGCCGGGCTCATGCCAGAAGGCAGAATTCCCCTCCATCACCATCGTCGCCTCGGCGATCGAGAGGCCGGCGCTGGCCCGCTGGCCGTAGTACTCCGCCATCAGCGGGCCGGGGATGTGGTCCTCCTCGGCGCGGCAGCGCGTGAGCGGCGCCAGCCACACCCGATTGGGCAGCTCCAGGGAGCCGAGACGCAGGGGGCTGAACAGGTCGGTCATGGGGGGGATGGCTGGGGGAGGACAGGGGGCGAGGGGACGGTTCAGCCCCAGAACTGCCACCAGGGCTTCGCGGCAGCGGCCCGTGGCGACGGGACAGCGGATGCCGCCAGCTTGGTGTGGCTGCCGTCGCAGTACGGGGGGTTGGCACTGGAGCCGCAGCTGCAGAGGTAGACGGTCTGGGGGGCCTCCAGGCTGAGGATCCCAGGGGTCGTGCCCGTGCCTTTGTGGCTGCCGTCACAGAAGGCGCCGTTTTTGCTCAGCCCGCAGCGGCAGAGGGCATGGGTGCCGGCGTCCAGGGCGAGGGCTGTTGGTTTTGGGCTGGAGTCGGCCATGATTTGCAGAGCGTGTCGCACCATCAACGTTCGAACTGTGCAGCCACCCGCCAGCGCACCGCAAGAACGCACCCCAACGTGCCTTCCTTACCTGAGCGAAACCATGGGGCTCCCCAACGAGTTCGTGGCCCGGAACGGCGAGGGGGAGTGCCCCGCCGAGCTGGCCCTGCGGGTGATGCAGGGGCGCTGGAAGTTGGCGATCCTGCGGGAATTGCTGATCGGGATGCGGCGCTTCTCCGATCTCAGCCGCGCCCTTTCAGGGGTGAGCGCGAAGGTGCTCACCCAACAGCTCAGGGAACTGGAGGCCGATGGTGTCCTGGAGCGCACCATCTACCCCGAAGTGCCGCCCCGGGTGGAGTACAGGCTTTCGCCGCGGGGCCTGGATCTGGTGCCCGTGCTCCGGAGCCTCCATGCCTGGGGGGCCGATGGCCTCCAGGCCGGGCGGCCCAAGCCAGCAACCTCCCAGCGCTGATGGTCCGGTTCCTGGGGAAGCGCCGGTCCACTCCCAGGGCCCCCGTGCTGCGGTCCCTGCGGCTGCGCAAGCAGGACGGGGTGTTTCGGGCCGAGAAGCTCGATGACTGGCGCCACCACTGGCGCGAGCCCTACCACTTGATGCTGGCCATCCCCTGGCCGGGCTTCGTGGGGCTGATCGCGGCCAGTTATCTGGTCCTCAATCTCGTCTTCGCCCTGCTCTTTCTGCTCGATCCGGGCGGCATCGGCGGGGTTCCCGGTGGAGGCCCGGCCGGGTTCGCCGAGGCCTTCTTCTTCAGCGTCCAGACCCTGGGTTCGATCGGCTACGGCGTTCTCCATCCCGCCAGCCTCTGGGTGAATCTGGTGGTGACCCTCGAGGCTTTGGGGGGACTGATCTTCATCGCGGTGACCACGGGCCTGGCCTTCGCCCGGTTTTCTCGCAGCCGGGCGCGCATCCTGTTCAGCACCGTGGCCACGGTCGAGCCCTGGAACGGCGTGCCCACGCTCACCTTCCGGATCGCCAACGTGCGCCGCAACGGCATCCTCGATGGGCGCATGCGGCTCTACCTGGCCCTGGAGGAGCTCAGCAGCGAGGGGTTCAGGCTGCGGCGCCTGGTGCCCCTGACCCTGCTGCGGGAGCAGTCGATTCACTTCCAGCTGATGTGGACGCTGATGCACACGATCGATGATCAAAGTCCGCTCCAGGGACACACTGCGGAAAGCCTGGCCGCCCGCCACGGGGAGCTGCTCGCGGCCTTCCAGGGGGTGGACGAGACCCTGCAGAGTCCCGTCCACGCCCGCTGGACCTACCGGCCCGCCGACCTGAGGCTGAATGCCCGCTTTGCCGACATCGTCGTGGACGACGAGGACAGTCGGGTGCTTGACTTCAGCCGCTTCAATGAGACGGTGCCCTGCAGCGCCTGCGCCGATCAGGCCGCCACCAACTCAGGCTCCCGGTAGGGGATGAAGTTGGCCTTGCGGGTGCCGCAGAGCGGGCAGCTCCAGTCGTCGGGAATGGCCTCGAACGGGGTGCCGGCGGCGAGGCCGGAATCGGGGTCGCCCAGTTCTGGGTCGTAGATCACCGAGCAGACCTTGCAGATCCACTTGCCGGCCACGGGTTCGGTTTCGCCGGCGGTGCCGAGGCCCTGGAGCGCTTCGAGGGCGACGCTGTAGCGGTCGGCGTGGTGGTGCTCGATGGGGGTGAGCAGGCCGAAGTTGCTGGCGGCCTTCCGGAAGAGGCCGGCGTGCTCCGTGGATTCAGCGATCTGCTCGTTGAACTCGGCTTCAGCGCCGCCATCGCGATCGGCGCGGGCCTGATCGGCGAACTCCGGGTACATCGTTGTGTACTCATAGGTTTCGCCTTCGATCGCCAGCTCCAGGCAGCGGCTGAGCACCGCCTGCTTTTCGGCATCGCTCAGGGTGGCGGGATCGGCCACGACGAGCTCGGGGTGGAGCAGGCGGAAGTGGGCGAAGGCGTGCTCGGTTTCCTGGGCGGCGGTGTCGCGGAAGAGTTTGGCCAGCTCGGAGTTGCCGAGCTGCTTGGCCACATCGGCGAAGAAGAGGTATTTGCGGTTGGCCATGCTCTCACCGCCGAAGGCGGCTTCGAGGTTGGCGGTGGTGCTGGGCTTGGAGAGGTCCATGGGGGAGGGCTGAAGGATGCGAAGAAGCTTACACGAAGTCGGAGCGACTTCGGCTTAGGGCCTTTCGATCGTCTCTCCACTCCAGGGCCGCAGCGGGAATGCGGCTGTCTCCGGCATCACCACCGACGGCCCCCCCCGGCGTCACAATGGGCCCAGCGCCTGGGCAGGGTCGTCCAAGGTCCCTGTGAACGCAGGGATCCCATGCCCCCTCGCCCAACCCCGTTCCTGTGCCGGCCGCCCCAGCGCCGGCGTCCTCTGGTCGCCCTCAGGGCAGCGGGCTGGAGCCTCCTGGTGCTGCTGCTCGGCACCGCTGCGCCTCCGCCCACCGCCGCCACGCCCCGGCAGGTGATCCTGCTGCGCCATGGCGACAAGGTGGCTGCCGGGGATGGCAACTACAACCTCTCGGTCAACGGCTTTCTGCGCTCCATCAACCTGGCGCGCCTGATCCCCGCCTGTTTCGGCAGCCCCACGCACATCCGCACCTTTTTCCTCAATCCAGAAACCAGCAAGAACGCCCGCAGCTACCAGAGCGCCGTGCCTCTCGGGGTGGCCACGGGCGTCAACATCTCGATCGCCCAGTCCTCACGCGATGACTCCTTCCTCGATGGCCAGGAGATCCTGGGCGAACCGGCCTACCAGGGCGGCACCGTGGTGCTGTTCTGGGAGCACCGTCGGATGCCTGAGCTGGCCAGGGGGCTGGGCTGGGCCTCCATGGCACCCATCGGCCCGATGGAGTTCGACGGGCTCTATGTGCTGCGCTACGGCCGCCCCGGTTCCCCTCCCAGGGTGCATCGTTTCAATCAGCTCAGCCTGTTCCGGGCCCCCTGCTTCCTCAGGGCCCGCTCCCCCCTGCCCCCGTTCCCTGTGCAAGCGACCACCCCTCCCAGGGTTCGAGCTCAGTAGAAGGCGCCGCTGCGGCGCTGGTGCACCGCCGGGGTGGCGCTGCCATCGAGCAGGCCGCCGTGGCTCACCTGGGCGTAGACCAGCCAGTGGTCGCCGCATTCCATCCGTTGGGTGATGCGCGCCTCCAGCCAGGCCAGGGCCTCCGGCAGCACCGGTTGGCCGCCGGGGGTCTCCTCCAGCTCCAGGCCCGCGAAGCGGTCGGCGCCGGGGGGGAAGGGCTGCAGGAACTGCTTCATCGGTGCGCTGGAGCGTCCTTCGGCCAGCACGTTGAGGGCGAAGACGCTGCCCACGTGCATCAGCTCCTCCACGGCCCGGTCCTTGGCCACCGCCACGGTCAGCCCCGGCGGCGAGAAGCTGGCCTGGGCCACCCAGCTGGCCACCATGGCGCCGCTGATCCGCTCTGGGCCGCCGCCTTTGGAGGCGGTGAGCACGCAGAGGGGCCCGACCACACGGCCCAAGGCGAGCAGCGCCGGGTTGGAGAGGCTTTCCCCGAGGCCACCGCTGCGCAGCTGCTGCTTGCGCTGGCCCCTGAGCAGCTCCCGGGCCAGGCCGGTGCCCGTTTCCTCCAGGCGCCTGAGGGTGGGGCCGTCGGGGCTGAACTTGATCCGGATCGGCTCGAAGGCGAAGCGGAAACCGCCGTCGCGCAGCTTGCTCTCGAGCAGCTCGATCGCCTCGCCGCTCCAGCCGAAACTGCCGAACACCCCCACGGGCTTGTCGCGGTCACCCTCCGCCAGCAGGGTGCCCAGGGCCGAAACGATCGGGGTGGGGGCATGGCCCCCGAGGGTGGGGGAGCCGATCAGCACTGCGTCGCAGCCGCGGATCGCCGCCAGCAGTTGCTCGGTGGGGGCGAACTCGCAGTTGATGCTCTCCACCCGCACCCCCGCGCGCGACACCCCCTGGGCGAGGGCGTCGGCGATGGTGGCCGTGTTGCCGTAGGCGCTGGCATAGAGGAGGGCCACCGCCAGCTTGGCCTTCCCCTGGCTGGTGCCCCAGCGACGGTAGTCCGCCAGCAGGCTGCGCCAGCTCTGCTCGATCGCCGGTCCATGGCCCGGGGCGATGGTGCGGATCGGCAGCTCTTCGAGCCGGTCCACCACCGACTCCACCTGGCGCGCCATCGGCGCCATCAGGCAGTCGTAGAAGTAGCGCCGGTCTTCTTCGGTGCTGCTGGAGTTGGCCTCGGCGAAGGCCTCGCTGCAGAGGTGGGCGGCGAAGAACTTGCCGCTGAGCAGCAGGCCGGTTTGTTCTTCGAAGGCCACCAGGGCTCCGGGCCAGCGGGGCGTGGGCACGGGAATCAGGGTGAGGCGGTGGCCAGAGGCCAGATCGCGGCTCACCTCCTGCTTGACCACATCGATCGGCGGCAGGGGCGGCAAAGGCTCCTGGGCGGCGCCTTCCGCGCTGGGCTTGCGCAGCTCCCAGAGCTCCTCCACCAGCCGGGCGCCGGCGTTCGAGGCCACCAGCATCAGCTCGGGCCAGCGCTGGGCCAGTAGGCGCAGCAGCCCCACCCGGTTGGGATTGACGTGGCCCACCACCACCTTGAGGGCGGCGCCGGGGCGCACCAGCGCCGAGAGCTGCTCGAGGAACGGCGCGGCGAAGGATTCACCGGGGGGGTGCACCAGCACCGGTGGCACGGGTTGGCCAGCGCTGTTGGCTCCGGCGCTGAACAGGAAGCTGTTGGCGCTGGTGCCGCGCTCCAGCCCGTACTCCACCTCGAAGCGCAGCCGCTTCGGGCTGAGCCCGCGCAGGCAGGCCAACCCGTCATCAACGGGAAGGACGATCACGCGGCGATCACTGCCGGGGGCCGGCGCGGTGGGTATCAGGGCCATCAGTAGTGGTTCCCCACCTTGCGGTGGTGCACGGCGGTGGCGGCCTCACTGTCGGCCACGGTGCCCTCCTCCACCTCGGCATAGATGATCCAGTGGTCGGGCCCCTCCATGCGCTGGACCACCCGGCAGCCCAGGAACGCCAGGGCCTCGCTCAGCACCGGCCCGCCGGCGGCGGCTCCCTCCAGGGTCGCCACACCGGCGAAACGGTCGGCCCCCGGCGGGAAGCGCTTGAGGAAATGGCGCAGCAGGGCCTGGTGGTTGTCCTCCCGCAGGATGTTGAGCACGAAGCGGTCGCCCACCTGCATCAGCGCCTCGATCGCCCGGTCCTTGGCCACGGCGATCGAGATCCCCGGCGGATCGAAGCTCGCCTGGTTCACCCAGCTGGCGACCATGGCGCTGCTGCGCTCCTCCTGCTGGGCGGTCACGATGTAGAGCCCGCCGCTGATCCGGCCCAGGGCCTTGTCCAGGTCGCCGTCGAGGCTCTTCATCGCCGCGATCGTCTTGTCGCGGGTGAGCAGCTGGCCCAGGTCGGTGCCGGCCTCCTCACCGCGCTGGTAGTCGGTGGCATCGGGCACCTGGCGCACCCGCAGGGGGCTGAAGGCCTCCTTGAGCCCCAGGCCCCGCAGCTGGGTGGCGATGCTGTCGATCGGTTCATCGTTGCCGCCGTAGGCGTCGTAGACGGCCACGAACTGCTTGGCCTTGAGGGCCGCCAGCAGGGTGCCGATCGACTGCTGGATGTCGGCGTCGGGGCTGATCGGCCAGGTGGGCACCACCACCGCCGCCGCACCCCCCACCAGGGCCGCCAGCTCCTGGGGATCGGTGGCGCGCAGGTCCACCAGCTGCACCTCGGCCTCGGTCTTGCCGATGCCCCGGGCGATCGCCTGGCTGAGCCGGTCGCAGAAGCCGTACTGGCTGATGTAGCAGACGGCCGCGTAGGTCTCATTGGCGCTGCGCTGGCTGCTCCAGTCGCGGTAGTCGCCCACCCAGAGGTTCAGGTGCTCCCTGAGCAGGGGGCCGTGGCCGGTGGCGATCGTGGTGATCTCCGGCAGGGCGTCCATGCGCTTGAGGGCCTGCAGCACGCTGCGGGCGTTGGGGCCCATCAGGCAGTCGTAGTAGAAGCGGAAATCGGGGGCGATGGCGCCGGGATCGACGTCGAAGACGTCATCGCCGCAGTAGTGCAGGCCGAAGGCGTCGCAGGTGTAGAGGATGCCGGTGCCGTGGTCGAAGGAGAAGATCGTGTCGGGCCAGTGCAGGTTCGGGGCGCTCAGAAATTCGAAGCGGTGCTGCACGCCGCTCTCGGGGTTGGTGCCCAGATCGAGCTCCTCGCCGCTCTTCACCGCCCGGCTGCGGAAGGGCCGGTGCACCTGATCGGCCAGGTAGGCGATCGCCACCTTGGAGGCGACGATTTCGATCTCTGGGTTGAGCTCCAGCAGGTCGCCGATCAGGCCCGAGTGGTCGGGTTCGGTGTGCGAAACAATCAGATGGTCGATCGTGGCCGGATCGATCTGCTCGGCCAACAGCGGCAACCAGGTGTCACGGAATTTGGCGTGGCTGGTGTCCACCAGGGCGGTGCGCTCGCCGCGGACCAGGAAGGCGTTGTAGGTGGTGCCGTTGCGCAGGCCGAATTCGATGTCGAAGCGGCTGCGGTCCCAGTCGAGGGAGCGGATCGTGGTGGTGTCGGGCCCGATCGCTTCGCACTGGAGCGAAAGGCGGCTGGGGGCGGCGGTGGCAACGCTCATCGACAACTCCTGCGGATGGCTGAACTCTAGAAAGACCCTCGGTTTTCTTTGGTCCCATTCCAGCCCCTGCAAGGCCTCCGGCCATTGGCCTCGCTAATGGTTCCGATAGGAAGGGCCGCTCAGGGATTGCAGAAGGGGCAGTGCTGGGGATCGGCCTGGGTCAGTCCGTCAGAGCGCGGCCGTGGCTCGGTGTGAGGGCAGCTGGGGCAACCGAAGAGCTCGTGCTGGATCCATTCGGTGGGGGATCCGCACCACCCGCAGGGCAGACCAGCCACCACATCCACCTTCCCCCAGCCCGGAGCGCCGCAGGCCGGGCAGGGCGTGGCGATCCGGCGCACCAGCCGGAAGGCGAGGCGGCGGATCGAGGCCATCCGGGTGGGATTGCGGTGGGCGCGCATGTCGGTTTCGACCAGGGCAAGGCCATCGGTGGAGGCATGGCTGGCCAGGGCGATCGCCTCCCGCAGCTCGGCTCTGCCCTGGAGACCCTTGCGCAGGAAGGGTTGCGCGTCGCTCTGATGGGGCCGCACGATCACGGCATGGGCCGGGAAGCCGATCCGCTCCAGCCATGGATCCAGGTCGCTGCCGGCGTCGGCGGTGCAGTGATTGAAGTTGGTGCGACAACCCACCAGCCGTTCGGTGATCACCTGGCCTTGCGCCTGATCCACCCAGGTCATCCACTCGATTGCCAGGGGCAGGAAGGGGAGGGCCGGATGGGGCCCGAAGCTGCCTTCGCTGGCCAGGCCCAGATCCAGGCCGGTTTCCGCCATCCCCGCTTCGGCCTTGAGGCGGCAGGTGGTTTCGGCCGCTTCCAGCCGAGGGCGCTCGCCGCTGAAGGTGCCGAGGCTGTCGGTGTCGAAGCTGGTGGCCAGCACCAGCTCAGACCCCAGCCCCTTGCGAAAAGGCCTGGCGATCACGCGCTCCTTGCCATGCCGGGTGGCCAGGCTCACGGGCCGACCCCGGACCAGCCAGCCCAGGCCCGAGGGATCAGTTCCCTGCCCGGGACTCACGCTCGGAGCGCCATCATTGGGATCGGTGGACATCATCTTCGAGGCTGATTCGTGAACCCAAATGTGTGAGGAATGGGGGAACAGGTTATCCGATCACGAGAGCTGATTGCCTGGATTAAGAATCCTGTGGCCAGATTGAGTCCAAGGTCACGCTCCAGTCCTTAGTGTTCACCACCACCCAGCGAGACGCCACACGAATACGAACGTTTGATGTGTTTTCCCCTTGCCATGGGCCATGATGAACAGCCTAAATGTAAAGAATCTTCAGCTTACGCTGGAACCCTCAAGCCTCCTCCCCTCCCATCTCTGTTGGAGATTGGCTGATGGCTACATCCGTTCCAACACCTGGACATCGGAGGGTGATGTGGTGACGATCGGGTTGGCGGGTCCCGGCGACCTGATCGCCCCCCTGAATTTAGCGGGGGAAGCAAGCGAGATCGTCTGCCTCACCAGGGTCAGCGTCGAGGAAGTCAGCCCCTCGAATGAGGAGCTGACTGTTTGCCTCAACAACCAGATGGCCCAGGCGATCACCCTGCTCCGGATCGGCAGGCTTCGCCCTGTTGATACCAGGTTGATTCACCTGCTGCACTGGATCGGAGCGCGCTTCGGGATCATCAACAGCCAGGGCACCGTCTTGTCCCTTCAGGAGATGAACCTGACCCACCGCACGCTGGCTGATCTCACCGGCATGACCCGGGTGAGCGTGACCAAGGCCCTGAGCCGCTTCAAATCCAGGGGCCTGATCGTGGCCACAAGAGAGGTCGACCTGCTGCTTCCCCATGGAATCCACGGACACCCCTGGACCCTGTGACCACTCTCTTCCCTTCTTCTCCCGTTAACCCACCGCCATGACCCAAGCCACCACGACCGAGACCCCGGTCATCCCAGCCCCAGCGGTGCCCTGGCACCAGCAGTTCAGGCGGGTCCAGATCGTTCAGGCCCTCGAGTCGATTCAGGACCTCATCGCCATCTGCCTCTGCATGGGGCTCTTCTGCGTGATGGTGCTGGAGCTGCGCTCGATCTTCATGGCCCTGCTTTCCGCGCCCCAATTCCATGAGGTCACGGCCGACATCCTTTACATCCTGATCCTGGTGGAGTTGTTCCGCCTGTTGATCATCTATTTGCAGGAGCAGCGGGTGTCGATCGGGGTGTCGGTGGAGATTGCCATCGTTTCGGCCCTGCGGGAGGTGATCGTCAAAGGCGTGCTCGAAGCCGATTGGCGTCAGATTCTGGCGGTCTGCGCCTTTTTGATGGCCATGGCCGTGTTGCTGGTGGTCAGGGTCTGGCTGCCGCCCACCTTCGCCGGGGTCGACCCAGAGGGGAAGATGTCAGCGCGGGTGCGGCATTTGAGCGAGCACTGACCGGGCCACAGGCGGGTGGGCGAAGTCGACGTTTGACGGCGGCGGGGATTGATTGGCTGCGCTGATCGCTGCCATTGGTGATCCTGCGTTACCAAAGCACCCAACCGGCTCGCCCAGCCATTAACTTCTCTCGACCGCCGCAACGGTGACCCATGATCCATCCCTAGGGCCCCCTGATTCGGCCACTGGTTTTGCCATTGGCAGGCTGAATTTTCCCCAGCTTTTTTGAACGTTCACATTCCCTCGCTGATCAACAGGTTGTCGATCAGCTCCTTTCCTTTGCCCTTGATTCGATGTCAAAGCGTCGTCAATTCCTTGCTCTCATGAGCGCAACCCTGGTCGGCAGTGTGATGCTGGGGGGGTGCTTGGGCAATCCCCCAGACACCGCAGGCGGTGGGGGCGACAAGACAGCTCCTTCGGCCGCAACTGATAAGGGCCTGGAGACCAAGACGATCAGTCTTGGCTTCATCCCCATCCTTGAGGCCGCGCCCTTGGTGGTGGCGGTCGAGAAGGGCTTCTTCGCCAAGCATGGCCTGGATGTGAACCTCACCAAGCAGGCCAGCTGGCCCTCCGCCCGCGACAACGTGGTACTCGGCTCCGCCGGGGGTGGCATCGACGGTGGTCAGTGGCAGATGCCGATGCCCCAGATGATCAGTGAAGGCGCGATCACCGATGGCAAGAAGGTTCCGATGGTCGTGCTGGCGATGCTGATGAGCCAGGGCAACGGCATCGCCGCCGCCAACGCCGTCAAGGACGGCAACCTCAGCGTCGATCTCAAGAAGACCTCCCCGGGCTTCTTCGATTCCTTTGCCCAGAAGACGGGCAACAAGTTCAAGGCCTCCTACACCTTCCCGAAGGCCAACCAGGAGATCTGGATCCGTTACTGGCTGGCGGCAGGCGGCGTCGACCCCGACAAGCAGGTGGAGTTGCTCACGGTGCCCGCCACTGAAACCCTCCAGGGGATGAAGAACGGCACGATGCAGGCCTTCTCCACCGGCGACCCCTGGCCCTCCCGGATCGTCAAGGACAAGGTGGGCTACCTGGCGGCCACCACCGCCCAGCTCTGGAAGGTGCACCCTGAGGAGTATCTGGCGGTGCGGGCCGACTGGGTGGACAAGCACCCCAAGGCCGCCGTGGCCCTGCTCAAGGGGGTGATCGAAGCCCAGCAGTGGCTCGACAAGGCTGAGAACAAGGCCGAAGCCGCCAAGATCCTCAGCTCCCGCAAGTGGTACAACATTCCGGTGCCGGTGCTGGAGCAGTCGCTCAAGGGTGAGTACCTGATGGGTGCCGCCGGCAAGCCCGAGACCGACCCGGCCATGGGACCGCTCTACTGGGCCAGCGATCGGGGCGTGATCTCCTACCCCTACAAGAGCCTGACCCTGTGGTTCCTGCTCGAATCGATGCGCTGGAAGTTCTATCCGGGGGTGATCGACTCGGTCGAACAGGCCAAGGCGATCAACGACAGAACGGTTCGCGACGATCTCTGGCTCCAGGCGGCCAAGGAACTGGGCCTACCCGCCGCCGATATCCCCACCGGCTCCAGCCGCGGCAAGGAAACCTTCTTCGATGGCGTCGTCTATGACCCGGAGAATCCCCAGGCCTATCTCGACAGCCTGAAGATTAAGAAGTGAGTCTGGATTGATCCATCTCCAGGGGCTTCCAACCCCTGGAGTTTTTCAAGACACTGAGTCACTTCGGCTCCAATTCCCTTAAGGTCCACTGCCCGGTCTCGGCCGCTGCGGACCGAATCCCTTCCCCTTCCTCGTTTTTCGGAGTCTTCCTTTCATGGTCCCCACCTCACCGCGCCGCCCGGGTGCGACCCCCAGTCCCCTGGGATGGCTCACCCGCAGCTCCGGCAGCTGGCTGCCGCCGCTGCTCGGCATCGGTGGGTTCCTGCTGCTCTGGCAGATCCTTTCGATCACCAAAATGATCGCCCTGCCGGCGCCCACCAGCTTGTTCACCGAGGAGCGCACCCGCAACCTGATCCTCTACCCCTTCTATGACCGGGGCGGCCTCGATAAGGGCCTGTTCTGGCAGACGATGGCCAGTTTGGGCCGGGTCGCCCAGGGCTACACCCTCGCCGCCCTGGTGGGCATCGCCGTGGGCATCACCATCGGGCTGAAGCCCACGATCAACCGGGCTTTCGATCCCCTGTTTCAGTTCCTGCGCATGGTGGCGCCCCTGGCCTGGGTGCCGATCGCCCTGGTGCTCTTCCAGAAGAACCAGCCCGCGGCCATCTTCGTGATCTTCATCACCGCGATCTGGCCGATCCTGATCAACACCGCCGAAGGGGTGCGCCAGATTCCCCAGGATTACCGCAATGTGGCCCTCGTGCTGCAGATGTCGAACCGGCGCTTCTTCACCAAGGTGCTGATCCCTTCGGCTCTCCCTTACATCTTCACCGGCCTGCGCATCTCCATCGGCCTGGCCTGGCTGGCGATCATCGCCGCTGAGATCGTGATGCCCGGCACCCTTGGCATCGGCTTCTTCATCTGGGACGCCTACCAGCAGAACTACGTGGGCGAGATCGTGCTCGGTGTGATCTGGATCGGTGCCATCGGTCTGGTGCTCGATCGCCTGATGGCCTGGCTGCAGACCCGCATCTCCCCGGGTCAGTGACCGCCACCCCGCCTCTTGATCGCCCCGTTCCTTTGCCTTGGCCCATCAGAGCCAACCCCCAACGATGACGACATCCCTGGTTGACGTCCGCACAATCGACAAGAGTTTCGACTTGCGCGGCGGCGGCACCTACCTGGCCCTCAAGGGTATCGATCTAGAGATCACGAAGGGAGAGTTCATCTCCCTGATAGGTCACTCCGGCTGTGGCAAGTCCACCCTGCTGAACATGATCGCCGGTCTGGATCTTCCGACCGAAGGTGTTGTGCTGCTCGACGGCGAAGCCGTCAAGCGCCCCGGCCCCGACAAGATGGTGGTGTTTCAGAACTATTCCCTGCTGCCCTGGCTCACGGTGCGCGAGAACATCGGCCTGGCCGTCGATGAAGTGATGGGCGATCTCCCCAGGGAGGAGCGCAACGCCATCGTTCAGGAGCACATCGAGATGGTGGGCTTGGGTCCCGCCGAGGCCAAGCTGCCCCAGCAGCTCTCCGGTGGCATGCGCCAGCGGGTGGCGATCGCGCGCGCCCTGGCGATCCGCCCCAAGCTGCTGCTGCTCGACGAGCCCTTTGGTGCCCTCGACGCCCTCACCCGGGGCAACCTGCAGGAGAAGCTCATGCAGATCTGCAATGAGCACGAACTCACCGCTGTGATGGTCACCCACGACGTGGACGAGGCGGTGCTGCTCTCCGACCGCATCGTGATGCTCACCAACGGCCCGGGCTCGGGGATCGGCGGCATCCTGGAGGTGGACATCCCCCGGCCACGCCAGCGGCTGGAGGTGGTGCACCACCCCAGCTATTACAGCCTGCGCTCGGAGATCATCTACTTCCTCAACCGCCAGAAGCGGGTGAAGCAGTGGCGGGCCCGGCCCCACCAGACGGTGGCCCGCCACGGCCTCGAGAAGGTGAACCTGGATCTGGGCTTCCTGCCCCTGGCCGCCAGTGCGCCCCTGGCGGTGGCCGAAGCCCACGGCCTGTTCGCCAAGCATGGCCTCGACGAGGTGCAGCTGATCCGCGAACCCACCTGGCGCGGCATTGTCGATGGGCTGGTGGATGGCACCCTCGACGCCTCGCTGATGCCTGCGGGCATGCCCACCTGGATGACGGCCGGCGGCCATGGGGGCGCGCCGCTGCCGATCGTTTCGGCGCTCACCTTGAGCCGCAACGGCAACGGCATCACCCTGGGGCGCCGCCTGGCTGAGCAGGGCGTGCACACCGTGGAGGACTACCGCGCCTATCTCAAGAGCCATGAGCGCGAGCCCCACACGATGGGAATCGTGCATGAGGCCTCGATGCACAATCTGCTGCTGCGCTACTGGCTGGCGGCCAACGGCATCGATCCCGACAAGGACGTGCACCTGCAGGCCCTGCCGCCGGCCCAGATGCTCGCCGACCTCAAGGACGGCAGCATCGATGGCTATTGCGTGGGCGCCCCCTGGCTGGACCGGGCGATCCGCGACGGCCATGGCATCGCGATGGCGGGCGACCTGGCGATCTGGCCCGGCCACCCCGGCAAGGTGCTGGGCGTGCGTGAAGACTGGGCGATGGCCTACCCGAACACCCACATCGCCCTCACCAAGGCCTTGCTGGAGGCCTGCCAGTACTGCGCTGATCCGGCCCATTGGGCGGAGCTGAGCGAGCTGCTGAGTGATCGCCGCTATCTCGGCATCAAGCCGGAGCTGATCCGCTTCAGTGAGGGCAGCCCCGACGTTGACCGGGCCGGCCCGGAGAGCGAGGCGGCCGTGCCCCATCACCTCTTCTTCGGCGAAGGCCTGAACCGTCCCAGCCGCACTGAGCACCTCTGGATGATGACCCAGATGGCCCGCTGGGGTGAGATCCCCCTGCCGCGTAACTGGGTGGAGATCCTCGAGCGGGTCTGCCAGGTGGGGGTGTTCAGCACCGCTGCCCGGGAACTGGGGCTCGAGGCGGTCAGCTACCAGCGCCAGGGCATCGACCTGTTCGACGGCCTCCCCTTCAACGCCGATGACCCGATTGGTTACCTCAATGCCCAGGTGATCAAGCGTGATTTCAGCGTTGCCGAGATCCCCCTGGCGCCCCCCAGTCGCCGTTGACGCCGGCCAGCGGACCTCCCCTTGATGGCTTCGTTTCCAGTCCAGTTTCTCTCCACCGCATCCCTCCCATGTCCGCCGTGATCCAGTCCCCCGTGCCCGACCTCGGCGCGCCGCCCACCGAAGCGTTCCTGCGTTTCGAAAACGTCAGCAAGGTGTACCCCACGGCCAAGGGGCCCTACACGGTGCTGGATGGCATCGACATGGCCGTGAACCAGGGGGAGTTCATGTGCGTGATCGGCCACTCCGGTTGCGGCAAGTCCACCCTGCTGAACATGGTCTCGGGCTTCGCCACCCCTAGCGAGGGCCAGGTGGTGTTGCATGGCAACACGATCACCAGACCGGGGCCCGACCGCATGGTGGTGTTCCAGGGGTATGCGCTGCTGCCCTGGTTCACCGCCTACGAAAACGTGTATCTGGCGATCGATTCGGCGAAGCCGCATCTTCCCGAGCGGGAGAAGAAGGAGATTGCCCGGGAGCACCTGGCGATGGTCGGGCTCACCGAGGCGGCCGAGAAGAAGATCCTGCAGCTCTCCGGCGGCATGAAGCAGCGGGTGGCGATCGCCCGGGCCCTGGCGATCCGGCCGGAGGTGCTGATCCTCGATGAACCCTTCGGGGCCCTCGATGCGATCACCAAGGAGGAACTGCAGGAGGAGCTGCTCACGATCTGGAACACCCAGAAGTGCACCGTGTTGATGATCACCCACGACATCGACGAGGCCCTGTTCCTCGCCGATCGGCTGGTGATGATGACCAACGGCCCGGCCGCGAAGATCGGCGAAATCATGGAGATCAGCTTCCCGCGGCCCCGCAACCGTGAGGAGATCATGGAGGACCCCCTCTATTACGACCTGCGCAACCGGGCGCTCGATTTCCTCTATAGCCGGTTCGCCCACGACGACACCGAATGAGCCGTCGGGTTCAGATCGGCTCGGCCCAGTCTCAAGCCCCCAGCAAAAAGCCCCGGCAAGAGCCGGGGCTGGGACCTAACACTGAACCGTCTCGTGGGCTCGGGGGCCATCCCGGCGTCGCCTGGGCGCCTCAGTCCTCCACCTTCACCGACACCGTGGTGCTGGTCTGGGCCTTGGGGGCGGTGACGGTGAGCAGGCCATCGCGGTAGCGGGCCTCCAGGCGCTCCCTGTCGAGGCCGCCAGGGAAGCGGAAGGTGCGGCTCCAGGTGCCATAGCGGAATTCGCTGTGCAGGGGGCCGCTGGATTCGGCAGCGCCGTCGTCGGAGCGCAGGCAGGTTTCGGACTTGCGCTCAGCACTGATCACCAGGGATCGGTCGGTGGCCTTGACGTCGATGGAGCCCTTGTCCACGCCAGGGAGCTCCAGAACGATCGTGTAAGCCTGCTCATTGTCATGGATTTCGGCAGCGGGAACCCGCTCGGCCTGGAGCACCTGTTGCTCCAGGCGACCGAAAAGATCGAGGGGGGATTGGCGCAGGGTCAGCATGGGTTGTCCTCGGGTTGGAGTGGTTGGGGGTGAGAACGCTTCACCCGTGACGACACTGTGGCCAAGGTCCCTGGGGACATCGATGGGGAGAACCGACCGGCCCGGTACGGTGCCCCCCACCGGTTCGGCCTCCCCCACTGTCCGGTCGAAACAACCGCCCGATCCGCCTCAGATCCACCACCAGCGGCTGAAGGCGGCCCCTGGCTGGATCAACGTCTGCATCAGCCCCAGAAGAAAAGCCGTGGCGGATCGCCACGGCTCGAGCGGTTTGTGTGTGTGAAAATCTGGCCGTGGCCTGGGGCAAGACTCAGAACTTGAAGGTGGTCTTCACCAGGGCTCCGAAGTTGTTTAAGCCCTGACCGGGACCGGCGACGTTGGCAGTGGGTTGTTGTCCCTGTCCATTGAGATTGCTGATGTAGAAAACTGCTGGAGTCACGCTGATGTTGTCAGTGATCTGGAATTTGTAGCAGAGCTCCGTGATGAAGTTTGAGTCGCGAGGTGTGTCGCCGAACTGGTTTTCCCAACCACTGTAACCGCCATAACTGGTGATGAACGGTGCCTGGCCGACGGCAGCACCGAGTTCGTTGCCCTTGACGAACGCATCCTTCCCGTTCAGGCCTACGAACCACGACTGACTTTTGAGACCGTTGGCGGAGAAAGAACCCACGCCTGGGCCCCCATCAAAACTGTCGGAGCTGTAGCTGATGTAGCCCCATCCGGCGCTGATCGAGGGGGTCCAGCCAGTGGTGGAAGGCTGCCAGTAGCCGTTGATGGAAACAGCGTTGGTCTTGAGCGAGGTGTTACCACCACCGCCGAGTGCAACCAGTGGAACAGCGCCGTTCCACGTGCCCATGTTGGGGCCCTGGCTCTGGCTGTAAGTGTAGGCGGTTGAGATCGCCCAGCGGGGTTGTGTGTAGGCCAGTTGCACCGTACCGGTGGATTGCGATCCGCTGGTGCCGATGCCTCCCAGGTTGGGATTGCCCTGATTCCCGTTCGCACTGACGTAGTTGGCGCTGACCGAGAAGTTGTTTCTTTTCCACCACAGGCCGGCGCCGGAGCCGAGGTTGACGGAGTAGGTGCCGTTGTGGACAAAGAAGGCCAGGATCGGATCGGATGAGCACACCGTCGGCCACAGGGCCAGCATGTCGTCCTGACGGACTTTTGTGCCGACGGTGGCGGTGAACTCTGAGCCGATCGGGAACTGATACAAGAGGCGATTGATCGCTACCGTGTCCGCGGTTGGCGGTTGTTGCCAGGCGTTGGAGAGGAGGTTGAGGACGGTCGTCCCTGCTCCGAAGCGGGAAACCTGGAAGTTGCCGGCCCTCAGCTCGGTGCGGAGCAAATCCTTGCCGCTGAAGCTGGTGTCGAAGGCGAGGCGCAGGTCGTAGTTGAACGTGACGGCCCCCTGGGCGGCCTTGTTGAACTCGACCAGGGGGTTGTTGGAGCCACCGAAGGAGTTGCCCCCGACCACGAAGGTGGCTACACCACGGAGCTTGGTGGTGGTTGAGAACTGATTGGCCTCCAGCTCACCCACCTTCGCTTCGAGGCCATCGACGCGGCCGCGCAGCACGGCGAGTTCTTTCTTGAATTCCTCCATGAGCCTTTTGAGTTCGTCGGTCACTTCGGTGATCCGATCAAGGCAGGCGTTGAGCAGGGCAGCAGCTTCCCAGCGAGTCAGGGGCTGAGAGCCCTTGAAGGTGCTGTTGGGATAGCCGGCGACGCAGCCGTAGCGCTCAACCAAGTTTGAAAGTGCTTGATAGGCTCAGGAGGTGGGCTGGACGTCGGAGAATTGGGTGATGCTGGTGACTTGTTCCTCGGTGCCGGCGTACTTGTTGACGGCGTCAAGGTTGAAATCGGCGGCCGATGCAGCCATCGGGGCCAGAAGACCCAGGGCTGCTGGGGCCAGCAGGAGTTGCTGGACGAGTTTCATGGGAGTCCTCACACAGAATTGGCGCGATGCGCCGCTGTTTGGGTACGCAAACCGATGGAGCCGATCACCCTTTGCTGCATGTGTGATGCTCTTGGAATTGTCCTTAATCAGCTGGGCCAAGAAGATGCATTGGATTTGCGTGGACGATGTTCTATTCGATACACCGATGACTGGCGGCGGCCTGGTTTGAGTCCGGAAGGCGTCTCAACAAGACTCTCTGCCGCAGCGACGCTTTTGTTGGCATCTGCTGACTCATTGGACTCGGTTTCTGGGCTTGATTTAGGCGAAATGGAGGCGGATTCGCCTCCATTTGATGGCCGGAATCAGATTGTCTGATCTCCTTGTGGTTGTAACGATTTTGTCGTTCGTCTTCTCCTCGTACCCACGTCGGGCCTGGCCAGGGGGGTTCTGCTTGGCTCCCGGTTTCCGCGAGACCCAGATGCCCGGAATGCGTTTTCAGATCGTCGAGTCACCCCTGAGCGCTTGACTAGTAGACAAGATCTTTGGTTTTCAGTTGGTTGGTCTTTATGGCTACTATTTCGACCGATGTCCCAGTTCTTCTGATGCTTTAGATGGTGATTGGTGATTCAGAGTTCTCTTTGCCATCAAAGCAGCGTGCTTAGGATTTGGGCGCGCTCTCTTATGCAGTCATGCAATTTCACGCTGGCAAAATCATTGTATGAGCCTCCACTTAGGCTGTCGCCATCACGGCTCTGGCTGCGGTAATTCCCTACTAAGTGTGTCGCCCCACCACGTTGCTCAGCTGACACGGGGGTGTGAGGTCGCCAGGGTCGGAGTGTCACCGCCGTCCCAAGACCCTAGCGGCGGAAGCCGGGATCAGCCTCCGCAGTGCTTACAAGTGGCT
>NZ_JAGQBJ010000008.1 GCF_024345575.1 Cyanobium sp. Morenito 9A2 | reverse complement strand
TCGTAATCACCGAAGCCGAGCTGCTTGCCACCCATGGACTTGGTCCTGGCTGCGTTCACAGGACCATTGTCCCGAGATCAGCCTGGGCTTTCCAGGGTCTCCCTAACCACCCTTAGCGTCCTGTCGGGCCGCTGACCCAGTGATGATCATCGCCAGACAATCGGGGGAAGTTGTCGTCCACCCAGCGGAGCCGGCTTCAACCCTGCTCCTCTCCCATGATGGCCTGAAGACTCTGCACCAAGACTAACGAGCCTCTCAACGCTCAAATCAATCGGTGCCGTAGCACTTAGCGCGAAGGATACCACGGCAGGCATGAATCATGCCGGAGGCAGAGGCTGCCGTGGTGTCGGCGTTGAATGACGGATAAAGCTGTCGAGAGAAGGCAGGGAATTGCATTGGCCCATTGCAATCAACCTCGCTGAGCGACAAAGTACACGTGGGGTTGTGGGCACTGGCCGTACTCGAAGTGACGCAAAATGCAGCCACCTTCAATCAAAGAGCTGATGATGTGCGGTACACCAAGGGTTGCATGATACATCGGTACCCCCATAGGAGCGTCTTGATGTTCACCTGGTGATTCCAACCCGCCTGCGGTGAAGATAAAAACACCTCCGGATGTCAATCCATTGCAGAGCTTGATCAGCACCGATCTATGTTGGCCTAACGGCACATGCCAGATGCTGTCCCAGGCACTTATGAATTCATATGTTTTCGGAAGAATCCAATCGCAGATGTCCGCATGATGAAAGATGGTATAAGGCGCCGCAGAACGAGCTAGCCTAAGCATCTCGGACGAGATGTCCAATCCCTCGACTTCAAAACCTTGGGATTGAAGGAGGCTCATGAATCTGTCGTTGCTTCCGCATCCAACGTCAAGCGCTGTTCCTTCCGTGCGCAGCATGAAGCTGAGAGCTCGTTTATGTTGTTTAATGCCATTACTTCTGTCAAAAGAAGAGCTGGTCCACCTCGTCGCTATGCGGTATAGCTCTCTGCAACTTGCGTGGGATGCATCGCCTAGTGGCCTAACATCCCCATGGATGGTTGAAATGCTCATCCCAGCTCTGGATCGCTCCGCCGCCGGAGCAACTCACTTTCTTAACATTCATCGAAAGCCTCCTGACTTCATCCTGGGGCAATTGGAAGCTCATCCTCAGGTTGGCTTCCCCACAGACCTGAGCTGCCAGAAGTTCCTGCATCCTGGCAGGTTGGCCACCCGCACTGGTTGAAAGTCGACCGCAGTCCCCGTTGCCGCTGCGCCAGGTCTTCTACGGCCATCCCATCTCGACCCAGCACCTGAGCCAGGTGTTGACACTTGGGGCCAGTTGCTCTGGTCCACTCGGGTCCGGCCATGCCGCAAGATTGCCGGGATGACCTGCGCTTCTGAACAGGTCAGTGGTCTGATCACCCCGCACGGCCCACGTTTCAACCCACGGCTGTCGACCAAGGTGGTGCTCCCATCGCCGTTCCCGGGCCTTTCCTGAATTGTTCTGATCTCGCTCCCCTTTCTCAGGCGAGTGGTGAAGGAGTGTCGGAACCGGGAAGCGCTGCTCGGTATGGCGTGTCCAGAGGCAGTGAGCTCCGTGCTGGCCGTTGGCCTGGGTTGTCCCTCACGCAAGGCCCTGGGGACCTGCAGCACAACGCCTCCAGCGGCCCTTCTCCCTGGGAAGACGTCGTCCGTGGAAGCGCTGGAGCCCTCTGGCGGCAGGGGTGTCCCAGGTCGTGCGGGATGCTGACCCAGACAGCGCAGAGCAGAACGGACGCCACGCCCCCACCAGCGCGCCGCCCAGGCGGGGTCCTCCACCAGGGGGCTAGGCCCCGCCGGGCACCCTCCAGACTGACCACTACCGCCGGGCCGTCCCACCCCTGAACCAGGAAACCCTGTTGTTCGAGCCCGCCCAACCGGCGGCCGATGCCCTCAAGTTGGTGCTGGCCTTCCCCAGCACCTACACCGTCGGCATCACCAGCCTGGGCTTCCAGGTGGTCTGGGCGACCCTGGCCCAGCGCAGCGATCTGGATGTGCGGCGGCTGTTCACCGACCAGGGGGACCTGCCGCACCAACGTGGCGGCGGCGGTCTCGATCTGTTTGGCCTTTCCCTGAGTTGGGAGCTGGATGGGCCCGTGCTGCTGGATCTCCTGGAGCGCCAGCGCATCCCGATCTGGAGCCATGAGCGCAGGGAGAACGATCCACTCGTGTTCGGCGGCGGCCCGGTGCTCACCGCCAACCCCGAACCCCTGGCCCCCTTCTTCGATGCGGTGCTGCTGGGGGATGGCGAGCTGCTGCTGCCCGCCTTCATCGACGCTGTGCAGGCCCATCGCGGCGCGCCCCGGGCCGAGCGCCTCGATGCCCTGGCCCAGGTGCCGGGGGTCTATGTGCCCTCGCTCTACGCCCCCCGCTACAGCTCAGACGGCCAGCTGCTCGCCGTGGAGCCCACGCGGAGCGGCCTGCCGGCCACGGTGGCCAAGCAGACCTGGCGCGGCAACACCCTCAGCCATTCCACGGTGATCACCCCGGAGGCAGCCTGGCCTTCGATCCACATGGTGGAAGTGGTGCGCAGCTGCCCGGAGCTCTGCCGCTTCTGCCTGGCCAGTTACCTCACCCTGCCCTTTCGAACCCCCTCCCTCGATGACGGTCTGATTCCTGCCGTGGAAAAGGGCCTGGGGGCCACCCAAAGGCTCGGGCTGCTGGGGGCCTCCGTCACCCAACATCCCCAGTTCGCCGATCTGCTCAGTTGGCTCGATGGCGAGCGCTTCGAAGGCACCCGCGTCAGCGTCAGCTCCGTGCGGGCCGCCACCGTGACCCCCCAGCTGGGCCGGATCCTGGCCAAACGCGGCAGCAGATCGCTGACGATCGCGATTGAAAGCGGCAGTGAGCGGATGCGCCAGGTGGTGAACAAGAAGCTCAGCGGCGAGGAGATCTTCGCCGCCGCCCGCTACGCCAAGGAAGGGGGGCTCACGGGCCTGAAGCTCTATGGCATGGCCGGCCTGCCCACTGAAACCGACGCCGACATCGAGGCCACCGCTGAGCTGCTGCTGGCCCTCAAAAAAGCCACTCCCGGGCTGCGGCTGTCGCTGGGGGTGAGCACCTTCGTGCCCAAGGCCCACACGCCCTTCCAGTGGGAGGGGGTGCGACCTGAGGCGGAACAGCGCCTGAAGCTCCTGGCCAAACGCCTCAAGCCCAGGGGCATCGAACTGCGGCCGGAGAGTTACGGCTGGAGCGTGATCCAGGCCCTGCTCTCGCGCAGCGACCGGCGTCTGGCCCCCGTGATCGCCGCCGTGCGCGGCCGTCACGACAGCCTGGGGGGCTGGAAAAGCGCCTACCGGGAGCTCAGTACCCAGGCGTCCGAGCCGGGTTCAGCCCCCCTGCCCCCCTGGGCTGAAGTGATCCACGGACGCTGGGATCCCCTGAGCGCGCTCCCGTGGGACCACCTGGAGGGCCCCCTCCCCAAGGCCACCCTCGTCGGACACCACCGCAGCGCCCTGGAGCTGGCGGGGCCGGCCCTGGAATTGGCGTAGGCCCGCCAGCAGAATCCAGCCAGCGACGTTGATGCGGCTGTCATAGAAAGGCATGTCGGTGGCGTGGAGGGCCACCAGCACCAGGGCCGAAGCCCACCAGGCCCGCTCGAACACCGGCGCGGCGACCATGCCCAGCTTCCAGGCCCGGATCAGCAACCAGAGCACCAGGCCCACCAACAAGGCCGCCGCCGGCAGCCCGTGGCTGAGGGCCAGATCGATCGGCAGGTTGTGGGGATGGCCGTGCCAGTGGCCGGTGCGCAGGGGATAGATCACGCTGAAGGCGGCCGCCCCCCAGCCCAGCCAGGGGCGCTCGGCGATCAGACCCACGGCCACGGCCCACTGGCTCAGGCGCGTGATCGCCAGGGGTCGCTGGCCGGCGAAGTTGGCATCACTGAGCCGCACCCAGATCGGGTCCGGCACCACCAGGCGGGCGACGTGTTGGAGGGCCGCCGGCACCATCGGCAGACTGGCCAGACCCACCAGCAGCAACGCCGCCAGGAGCAGGGGCAACAGCCAGATCCAGGTGAGCGGCCCCGCCACCACTGGCAGGGCGAGCACCAGGGCACCCCAGGCGTTGCGGGAATCGGTCAGGTAAAGCGCCAGGGCCTGGCCCAGCACCAGCACCAGTGCGACCCCGCGCCGTTTCCAGCCCAGGCGCCGCTCCAGCAGGGCCGCCAGGGCCAGGGGCCAGGCCAGCGCCAACCAGGCGCCGGCAATGTTGGCGTAATCGAACAGGCCTGAAAGACGCCCCGGCGGGTCGCCGCCCGGCTCGATCCACCAGACCACCAGGCCGTGGAGCGAACGCAAGGGCCCGCTCCAGCCCCACCACAACTGACCCAGACCGGTGAGCACCACGGGCACCGTGCCGGCCACCAGCCAAAGGGCCGCCTTGCGCCGGGCCGCGGCCGTGGCCACGTAGGGCTGGAAGCCCCAGAACGCCCAGAAGAAGGGCAACCAGTTGCCCAGGCCCACCCAGGCCAGCCAACCGCTGTAGGCCCCGAAGCAGCCCAGCAGCATCAACCCTGCGATCAGCGCCAGCAGCCGGTTCACCCGGTCGCGCCAGAACGGCTCCCGGCCGCGGCTGCCCAGCACCAGTGCCAGCAGAAGCGACAGGGAACCCAGCAGGGCGCTGGAGGCCAGCAGCAGCAGGCCCAACTGAAAGCAGCGCCAACCCAGGGGGTGGGCCTGGGACGGTCGCTCCGCCAACAGTTGTCGATCCCAGCGCGCCCGGATCGAGTCGATCAAGCCCATCACGCCAGTTCCATCCCGGCCGCGTCGCTCAATCGAACACCGCCGTACGACCCCGGTAGACCATGACCTGGCGACGCAGGTGCAGGCGCAGGGCCCGGGCCAGGGACAGCCGCTCGCTGTCACGGCCCTTGCGAATCAGATCCTCCACCTCATCGCGGTGGCTCACCCCCACCGTCGACTGGGCAATGATCGGACCACCATCGAGGTCTTCGCTCACATAGTGGGCCGTGGCACCGATCAGCTTCACCCCCCGATCCCAGGCCCGGTGGTAGGGCTGGGCGCCCTTGAAGGCGGGCAGGAAGGAATGGTGGATGTTGATCACCCGTTGGAAAGCCTCAGGGGAATCGAAGCACTCCAGGAACCCCGGGCTGATCACCTGCATGTATTTGGCCAGCACCACCAGCTCGATGCGCTCCTCGGCCAGCAGCGCCAGCTGGCGCTCCTCCACGGCGATCTTGGTGGCGGCATTGATCGGCAGGTGCTCAAAGCGGGCACCGAAATCCTCCGCCAGGGTCCGCAGGTCGGGGTGATTGGAGATCACCAGGGGCACCTCCATCGGCAGCTCGCCGGCGCGGGTGCGCCAGAGCAGATCCAGCAAGCAATGGTCCTGCTTGCTCACGAAGATCGCCACCCGGGGCGTGTCATCGGAAAAATGAACTTGGCCCATCCCCTCCAGGCGCTGGGCCAGGGCCTGGGTAGCGGGCACGATCGCTTCCCTGGGCAGGCCGAATCCCTGGAGCTGCCACTCGATCCGGCTCAGAAACAGACCCGCCCCCTGGTCGGTGTGGTGGTCGGCATGGCGGATGTTGCCGCCATTAGCCGCCACCCAGCCCGAGAGCTCGCTCACCAGTCCCGGACGGTCCGGGCAGATCAGCTGAAAGATGGCCGTGGGATCGCTCATCGCTCCCCCCTGACAGAGGCTCCTGCATCGGGGCATTGTGCCGGTTGCCGCCGTTAAAGTCGCCCAGCTTGCCCCCCGCCCATGGCCGCCCTGCTGGTTTCGACCTTTCGCCGCTTCCTGGCCATCGGCCTCGCGGTGGTGCTCAGCTTCGCCCTGGCGGCCTGCTCCGTTGAATCAGCCAAACCTCCCACCATCAGCTCCGCCGATCTGGCGATGATCCAGCGCCAGGCCGAGGGCTTCCTGGCCTCCCGCAACGAGCTCACCGAACTGGCCAGCCTGGTGAACGACAAGAACTGGGTCTTCACCCGCAACTTGATCCATGGCCCCTTCCAGGAGATGGGGCGTCAGATGCTCTACATCAACCAACGGCTGCTGCCGGCCGATCGCCCCGAAGCCAACCAGCTCTCCGCCCAGGTCAAAAGCTCCCTCGCCCAGCTCGATGAGGCCGCGCGCCTCCAGGACGGTGACCAGCTGCGCAAGTCCTACATCAAGGTGGCCAGCAGCATTGGCCGCTACGCCCAAGTGCTGCCCGACCAGGTGAAGACGGCCCTCAACCAGGTGTGAGCAACGCACCTCCGGCGGCTCCACCGCGGTCGGTGGTGGTCATCGGCGGTGGTTTCGTCGGACGCTGCTGCGCCTGGCTCTTGAGCCGAAGCGGTCACCGTGTGACCCTGGTCGCTGCCGCGCCGCCGGAGGGCGCCCTTGACGGCAGTGGGGCGGCCCTGGGCCTGTTGATGGCCGATGTCTACCGGCGCCGCAGTGGCCGGGGCTGGCGCCTGCGCCAACACTCCCTCGCCCTGCTGGCGCACTGGCAGGGCCTGCTGGCCGCAGCTGGGCACCCTGTGGCCCTTCGCCGGGGACTGCTGCTGCTCGCCCAGGACGCCGAAGACTGGCAACGGCAACAGGCCTTGGCTTCAGCCAGCGCCAAGCCTGGCCCTTGCCTGGAGCTGCGCACGGCCCCCGAACTGCAGCGACTGGAGCCCGTCTTACCGCCGGGCGCGCCGGGGGGACTCTGGTCGGCGCGCGACGGCCAGCTCGATCCGATCGTCTGGGGTGCGGCCCTGGAGGCCGATGGCACAGCCCATGGGCTCCTCCTTGAGCGCGAGCCGGCGGCCGCGATCGCGCCCACCCCGGGGGGGCGGGGGGGCTGGCGGGTGCAGCTGGCTGGTGGCACAGCCCTGGGCGCCGACTCGGTCGTGGTGGCGGCCGGGCTGGGCAGTGGCCCCCTGCTGGCGTCCCTGGGGATCGAGCTGGCCCTCGAACCCGTGCTCGGCCAGGCCCTGGAGTTGGAGCTGGCGGCCACCACCCCTGAGCTCTGGCCAGGCTCGGTGGTCTGGCAGGGGATCAACCTGGTGCCCCGACCCTTCAGGCGGCTCTGGATCGGCGCCACCCTGGAGCCGGGGGAGAGCGCCAACCCCGATGCGCTGACCAACCTGGCCCACCTGCAGGGCAAGGCCCCCGACTGGCTCCGCCAGGCCAGGACCCTGCGGCACTGGCAGGGGCTCAGGGTGCGTCCCGTGGGCCAACCGGCGCCGGTGCTGATCGAGCCGCGGCCAGGGCTGCTGGTGAGCACGGGCCATTACCGCAACGGCATCCTGCTGGCTCCCGCCAGCGCCGCCTGGGTCGCCGGGCGGATCGAAGCCTTGAACGGGGCTTAAACCACCTCGCCTAACAAGGAACACGTCGAATCACCCCCATGCCCTCCCTTCCCTCGAACCGCCTGGTTGGCGGCACCTTTGCCCTGTTGGCCTGCGCCGTCCTGAGCGCCTGTGGCGGCAGCGGCAAGATCAGCGGTGCCGGCGCCTCCTTCCCCGCCTCGATCTACACCCGCTGGTTCGCCGACCTGGCAACTAAGAAAGGCCTTCAGGTCGCCTACCAATCGGTGGGTTCCGGCGCCGGGGTGCGCCAGCTCATCGCCCAGACCGTGGATTTCGGTGCCAGCGATGCCCCGATGCGCGCCGAAGACATCGCTCGGGTGAGCCGCGGGGTGGTGCAGGTACCCATGACCGCTGGAGCGATCGCCGTGGCCTACAACTTCCCTGGCTGCGACCTGAAACTCAGCCAGAGCCAGCTGGCAGGCATCTTCCTGGGCACGATCAACAACTTCAATCAGGTCGGTTGCGGCAACAAGGCGATCCGGGTGGTGCACCGCTCCGACGGCTCGGGCACCACCTTCAACTTCACGGCGCACCTGGCCGCCATCAGCCCCTCCTGGAGCAAGGGTCCCGGCAACGGCACAGCGGTGTCCTGGCCAACGGGCATCGGGGCCAAGGGCAATGAAGGTGTGGCCGCCCAGCTGACGCAGGTGGATGGCAGCCTCGGCTACGTGGAGCAGGCCTTTGTCAGGGGCACCCTCCAGGCGGCCGCCCTCACCAATGGCTCCGGCCAGATGACGAAGCCCACCAACGAAACGGCCAGCCAGGCCCTGGCGACGATCGATCTGGGGCCGGATCTGATCGGCAGCGATCCAAACCCGAAGCAGGGCTATCCGATTGTCACTTTCACCTGGATCCTGCTCTACAAGACAGGCAACGGCGCCAGGACCGAGCCCCTGAAAACCGCGTTCAACTACACCCTTTCACCGGACGCCCAGGGGATCGCGCCCAAGCTCGGATTCGTCAGCCTGCCGGAACCGGTGGTCATCAGAGCCCGCGCGGCTGTGGCCAGCATTGTCCCCTAGGTCCCCTGTCGGCAGCACTGGGCACCATTAACCCCCCCCCCCCCCGAAGCGGGGGCTGATCTGGGGCGTCAGGTGAGAGGAAAGACCAGAGGCTCTACTTGCTCTCGGTGAACTCGGCGTCGATCACGTCGTCGCTGGTGGCACCACTACCGTTGGCGCCCGGCTGGGGGCCGGCTCCATCGGCTCCTGCCGCTCCCGCCTGCTGGTACACGGAGGCACCGGCGGCGTAGAGGGCCTGCTGGAGCTGTTCGAGCAAGGTCTTGATGGTGGCGTAGTCCTCTTTTTCGAGGGCCTGCTGGAGCTGCCTGGACAGATCCTCCACCTTGGCCTTGTCCTCGGCGGCCACCTTGTCCCCCAGTTCACCGAGCTGCTTCTCGGACTGGTAGATGAGGGTCTCGGCCTGGTTCTTGAGGTCGATGCGCTCGCGCTTTTCCTTGTCGGCGGCCGAATTGGCCTCGGCATCCTTGACCATCTTCTCCACCTCGTTCTCGCTCAGGGTGGAGGCGCCGGTGATCGAGATGCTCTGCTCCTTGCCGCTGCCCTTGTCCTTGGCCGTCACGCTCAGGATGCCGTTGGCGTCGATGTCGAAGGTGACTTCGATCTGGGGCACACCCCGGGGCGCCGGGGGGATGCCGTCGAGACGGAAGGTGCCGAGGCTCTTGTTGTCGGAGGCCAGCTCGCGCTCGCCCTGGAGCACGTGGATCTCCACGTTGGTCTGACCATCGACGGCGGTGGAATACACCTCGGCCTTCTTGGTGGGGATGGTGGTGTTGCGGGTGATCATCTTGGTCATCACGCCGCCGAGGGTTTCCACGCCCAGCGACAGCGGAGTGACATCCAGCAGCAGGATGTCCTTGACCTCACCGGCCAGCACACCGCCCTGGATGGCGGCACCCACGGCCACCACCTCATCGGGGTTCACCGTCTGGTTGGGATCCTTGCCGGTGACCCGCTTGACCAGCTCCAGCACCGCGGGGATGCGGGTGGAACCACCCACCATCACCACCTCGTCGAGTTCGCTGCTGGCGAGCTTGGCGTCCTTGAGCGCCTGCTCCACCGGCACCCGACAGCGGTCAATGAGCTTGGAGGCCAGTTCCTCGAACTTGGCCCGGGTCAAGGTGAGGTCGAGGTGCTTGGGGCCCTCCGGGGTGGCTGTGATGAACGGCAGGTTGATCTCGCTCTGGGTGGCGCTGGAGAGCTCGATCTTGGCTTTCTCCGCCGCTTCGGTGAGCCGCTGCAGAGCCTGCTTGTCCTGGCGCAGGTCGATGCCTTCGTTGGATTTGAAACTGGCGGCGAGGTAATCGACGATCACCTTGTCGAAGTCGTCGCCACCGAGGTGGGTGTCACCGCTGGTGGAGAGCACTTCGAACACGCCATCGCCCACTTCGAGCACGGAGACGTCGAAGGTGCCACCGCCCAGGTCGAAGACGAGGATGCGCTCGTTGCTCTTCTTGTCGAGGCCGTAGGCCAGGGCCGCGGCGGTGGGCTCGTTGATGATGCGCAGCACCTCGAGGCCGGCGATCTTGCCGGCGTCCTTGGTGGCCTGGCGCTGGGAGTCGTTGAAATAGGCGGGAACGGTGATCACCGCCTGGGTGACGGTTTCACCAAGGTATTTACCGGCGTCTTCGGCGAGCTTGCGCAGCACCTGGGCGCTCACCTCCTCGGGGGCGAACTGCTTGTTCAGCACCGGGCACTTCACCTTCACATTGGCGCCCGCCTTCTCAACCCCGTAGCTGACTTCCTTGGATTCCTCGTTGACCTCATCGACGCGGCGGCCGATGAAGCGCTTGACGGAATAGAAGGTGTTCTCCGGATTCATGACCGCCTGGCGCTTGGCGATCTGGCCCACCAGCTGGTCCTGGTTCTTGGTGTAGGCCACCACCGAGGGCGTGGTGCGGAAGCCCTCGGCATTGGCAATCACGGTGGGCTTGCCGCCCTCCATCACCGCTACGCAGCTGTTCGTGGTGCCAAGGTCAATTCCGACAACTTTGCCCATCTGTTTCCTCCTCTTAGTCGGGTGATTTGAACTGGATGCATCCTCCACACCAGGGGCCGCAGCAGGCGAGGTGTGGTTCCCGAACCGTTCCCGTACGGTGCCCCCAGATACACCCCGCCCGATGCCACCCACCATCGACGGAGCCACGGCCCTGGTGGGCGTTCTCGGCGATCCCGTGCGCCACTCGCTCTCGCCGTTGATGCACAACGCCGCCCTGGAGGACTTGGGGCTGAACTGGGCGTACCTGGCCCTGCCCACGCCGGCGGCGGCCCTGGCGGCGGTGCTGCACGCGCTCGAAGCGATCGACTGCCGCGGCCTCAACATCACCCTGCCCCACAAGCAGGCGGCGGCGGCCCTGGCGACGGAGCTGAGCCCCCTGGCCGGGCGGTTGGGGGCGGTCAACACCCTGGTGCGACGGGCCGAAGGCGGCTGGTTCGGCACCAACACCGATGTGGAAGGGTTTCTGGCACCCCTGCGCGACGACAACGCCCGCGATGCCACCGTGGACTGGCAGGGGAGGCGCGCCCTGGTGCTGGGCTGCGGCGGCAGTGCCCGGGCGGTGGTGGCCGGCTGCGCCGAACTCGCCCTCGAGCGGATCACGGTGGCAGGGCGCCGACCCCAGTCCTTGGAGCCCTTCGTGGCGAGCTGCCGCCCCTGGGCCCCTGGCCTCAGGGCTCTGACCTGGAACGGGACTGGCGTTGGCCCCCAGGGCGATCCCCTGGCGGCCGCCCTGGCTCAGGCCGATCTGGTGGTAAACACCACCCCGGTGGGGATGGTCGCTCAAGGCAATCCGGCGGCGGCCCATCGCTGCCCCCTGGGCCCCGGCCAGCTGGACCACCTGCGGCCAGGCACTGTGGTCTACGACCTCATCTACACACCCCGCCCCACCCGCCTGCTCCAGGAGGCGGCGGCCCGGGGCTGCCGCGCCCTCGACGGGCTGGAGATGTTGGTGCAGCAGGGGGCCGCCGCCCTGCGGCTCTGGAGTGGCCAGCCGCAGGTGCCTGTGGCGACGATGCGCCGGGCGGCCCTGACCCGCCTGGAGGGGCCCTAGCCTCGGGCGATCACGACGGGCCCCATGGCGGAACCACCGATCTGGCAGCGCCTGTTGGCCTTGCTGGCCTACCTGCTGCCCTGGAGCGAGGGGGTGCCCTTCGGTCGCTCGCTCTATGGCCTGTTTCCCGCCCTGCAGTGGCTCACCCTGCCGGTGGTTCCGGTGGTGCTGCTGCAAAGGCTGGTGCCATTCGGTGGTTTTCTGCTGTTTCTGGTGCTGTTCCTGGCGGTGGTGCGCAACCCGAAGGTGCCCTACTTCATCCGCTTCAACGTGCTGCAGGCGATCCTTCTGGACATCGTGCTGGTGCTGCTCACCCTGGCCTTCAACGTGCTGCTCACACCCCTGGGGGCCAGCTTCGCCATCCGCACCCTGAGCAACACCATCTACCTGGGCACCCTGGTGCTGGTGCTGTTCGCCGCTGTCCAGTGCCTGCGCGGCAAGGAGGCCGATATCCCCACGGTGTCGGAGGCGGTGCGGATGCAGCTCTACTGAGGGCCAGCCCCGGCCAGGGCACTGATCAAGGCTGGTCCAGGTGCCGCGATAGGGTGATCAATCCGTCGCTGATCCGGCCCCGGGCCCCTCAGCCTCACCCCCCTCGGTCGGCCCCGCGCTGGCTGGAGCCCACAACGGAGATTTCATGTCTGAGCTCTACTACGAAACCATGTACATCCTTCGTCCGGACATCCCGGAGGAAGAGGTGGAGGCCCATGTCACCAAGTACCGCGACCTGGTGACCGAGGCCGGCGCTGAGGTGCTCGAATCGCAGATGCGGGGCAAGCGCCGCCTGGCCTACCCGATCGCCAAGCACAAGGAAGGCATTTACGTGCAGCTCACCCATAACGGTGACGGCCAGCAGGTGGTGGCCCTCGAGCGGGCCATGCGCCTGAGCGAAGACGTGATCCGTTACCTCACCGTCAAACAGGACGGTCCGGTGCCCCCGCCCCGGACCAGCAGCGTGCCGGCGGCCGCCGCCGAGCCGACCGTCGCCGTCGCCGTCGAAGCCTGAGGCCCAGGCCCAAATCCTGGCCTGCCTTGTGGGCAGGCCAACCATCCGATACCGTCCGGCCATGCTTTCGGACGACGGACACCGTGCCCCGGTCCCCCGCTGGGGCCGTCCCCTGCTCAAGGCTTGTTCATCCCCTGAAGCAGACGCGGTTGGGTCCGCAGAACCCAGGCTTTCGGTGGATGATGGAGAGTCTTCGGGATGGACGCTCGCCTTGGTCACCACTCCCTCCAGTCCGTCGTCGGCCCGAGAGGCCCTGCGGCGGGAGCTTGAAGCCACCCGCCACCAGGTGGCAGAACTTGAAACCTTGCTGGCGGAGCTGCCGGCGATCTTTGAGCGCAAGTTCCAGCAGCAGTTACGGCCGGTGCAGGAGCACACAAGGCTGCTGGCGGAAGAGAACATGGCCCTGAGGGATCAGGCCCGATACGCGCTGCAGGGAGCCGCCGAAGGCCTGCAACCGCTGCTGCCCTTCCCCAACGGCCTCGGATCCTGGACCCGCAAGTTGCTCAAGGGCCACGCCGACGAGGAGACCGCGGCCTAGGTCAACCGAATCCCCGCCCAAAAGTCCCTCAGGATTCAGCTCAGCGGCGGCGCTGGGCCGCCCACAGACGGGTGGGCAGCCCCCAGACATAGATGAATCCCTCGGCGGCCCGGTGGTCGAAACGATCACCAGTGCCGTAGGTGGCCATCGCACTGACGTAAAGACTGTCGCTGGCGCTGCGGCGGCCCACCACCGTGGCATTGCCCTTGTGCAGCTTCACCCTCACCGTGCCGTTCACCGTGGCCTGGGTGCGGTCGAGGAAGCCATCAAGGGCCTCCTTGAGGGGCCCGAACCAGAGGCCCTGGTACACCAGATCGGCCCAGCTGGCTTCGATCTGGCGCTTGTAGCGCTGCACGTCGCCGGCAAGGGTGAGCGATTCCAGCTCCTGGTGGGCGCGGATCAACAGCAACAGGCCGGGGGTTTCATAGATCTCCCGGCTCTTGATGCCCACCACACGGTTCTCGACCATGTCGAGGCGGCCGAAACCATGGAGGCCCGCCAGCTCGTTGGCCCGGCGGATCAGGCTGACCGGATCGAGGCGCACCCCATCCACGCTCACGGGATTGCCGGCCTCGAAACCGATCTCCACCACCTGGGGAGAAGCGGGGGCGTTCTCAACGGAACGGGTGAGCGCGTAGATCTCCTCGGGCGGTTCGACATCGGGATCCTCCAGGGGACCGGCCTCGATGCTGCGCCCCAGCAGGTTGAGGTCGATGGAATAGGGCGACCCCTTGCTCACGGGCGAGGGGATGCCGCAACGCTCTCCGTAGGCGATCGTCTCTTCCCGACTCATGCCCCACTCCCGGGCGGGGGTGAGCACCTTGAGGTCGGGGGCGAGGGCGCCGATGGCCACATCGAAACGCACCTGGTCATTGCCCTTGCCCGTACAGCCGTGGGCCACCGCATCGGCCCCCACCTCCCGGGCGATCTCCACCAGACGCCGGGCGATCAGCGGGCGGGCCAGGGCGGTGGAGAGGGGGTAGCGGCCCTCGTAGAGAGCATTGGCGCGGATGGCCGGGAAGGCGAACTCCGTGATGAAGGGTTCGATCAGGTCACCCACGATCGACTGGCTGGCACCGGAATCGAGCGCCTTCTGGCGGATCGGCTCCAGCTCATCCCCCTGGCCCAGGTCGGCGGCGAAGGTGATCACCTCCTCGACGCCCCATTCCTGCATCAGATAGGGGATGCAGACGCTGGTGTCCACACCGCCGGAATAGGCCAGCACCGCCTTCTTCGCCCGACCCATCAACCCTGCTCCTCGACGCCGTGTGTCGATTCTCCCCCGTCGCCCCCCGTCCCAGCGGTCGGGAGGGCGACGGGGGACGGGGAGGGCCAACGCAGCACCAGCACCAGGGCGATCAGGGCTGGCGGCACCAGCACCAGGGCGGCCACCGGCACGGGTTCGATCGGCAAACGTTCAGGCCAGTGCTGGCCCGCCCAGACCAGCAAGGAGCTGAGCCCCAGGGCCGCCAGCCAGACCAGCGCCAGCTCCGCCCACTTGCGCGGCGACAGCGCCGCGAGGCCCGAAGTCTTCTCCATTGAGGGCCTCCGCTAAGATCATGGATTGGTCATTCGGACCCAGCCTGCCCGAGGGCGTTCATGAGCATTCTCGATACCATCAACCCCTCCTTGACCCGCTACCGGCGCGATGAGCCCGCTCCGGTGCTGCCGCTGCGGGAAGAGCCCGACCTGCTGAGCTGGCTGGAAGCCAGTGGCCGGCTCGTGGCCGACGAGGAAGCCGCCGCTCCCGATGTGAGCACCGTGGAGGAGGAGGAACTTTCGGCGCTGATGGGCGAGAAGGAGGATTACAACCAGGCCGACGAAGCCACCGAAGAGAACTGGGAAGACTGAATCCCGTGGCCTAGGGTCCCGCCGTGGCCCGGGACTCCGGCCCGCGCCGCTTCCTCCAGGACCTGCCGCTTGGCCACCCCGACCTCGCCCTCCGGGGCCTCCAGCCGCCCGCGCGGCCCCGTCACGGCGCTGCTCCAGCAGCTTTCCGGCCACAGCCGTCCCCTGGCCATGCTCCTGGCGCTTGTGCTGCTGACAAGTTGCCTGCTCAATGATGCTCTGTCCCAGGCGCCCCAACTCACCCCTCCGCTGCTGATCGCAGCGCTGATCACCACCCTTCTGGGCCTCTGGGGTGTCCCCCGGCTCCGGGCGCTCAAGCTGGGGCAGGTGATCCGCCAGGAAGGTCCCCAGGCGCACCACGGCAAGGCGGGAACCCCCACCATGGGCGGCCTGCTGGTGGTTCCGGTGGGGGTGATCGTGGGCGCCTTGGTGGCCCCCTCCGATCCGCGCCTGGTGGCGGTGGCTGCCCTCAGCCTGGCCTTTCTGGCGATCGGCGGCCTTGATGATTGGCGCAGCCTCACCAAACGCACCAACACCGGCCTGAGCCCCCGGGGCAAGCTGATGCTTCAGGGTTTGGCCGCACTGACCTTTCTCGCTGTCTCCGCCTGGCAGGGGTGGATCGGCACCGATGTGGCCCTGCCCCTGGGCTGGGTGCTGCCCCTGGGGATCTTGATCTGGCCCCTGGGGCTGTTCGTGGTGCTGGCGGAAAGCAACGGCACCAATCTCACCGACGGCCTCGATGGTCTGGCGGCCGGCTGCGGCGCCGTGGTGTTCACCGGTCTCGGGCTGCAGCTGATGCTGCGCGGCCACGAAGGCGATCCGGCCCTGGCGGGCTTCAGCGCCGCCATGGCCGGGGCCTGGCTGGGCTTCCTGGTGCACAACCGCCATCCGGCCCGGGTGTTCATGGGCGACACCGGTTCGCTGGCCATGGGAGCTTCCCTGGCGGCGATCGCCCTGCTCAGCAACAGCCTCTGGCCGCTGCTGCTGATGGGCGGGGTGTTTCTGGCCGAATCGCTCTCTGTGATCACCCAGGTCTGGGTGTTCAAGGCCACCAAGGGTCCCGATGGCCAGGGAAGACGGGTGTTTCGGATGGCCCCCCTGCACCATCACTTCGAACTCGGCGGCGCCAGCGAACAACAGGTGGTGGTGGGTTTCTGGGGCGCCTCCTTGCTGCTAGTCATGGCAGGACTCCTGCTGCTGCCCTGATCGCCCATGGCCTATTTCATCTGGAAGGACGCGGGCCTCACCAGCGATTGCGCCAGCCTGGAGTCGATGGCGGCGCGCTTTGAGGAGACCGCCGCCCTGATGCGACGCATGGCCAGCGAGGGCTTCCAGTTGGAGCGCCGCAACGACGGCCAGCACATCAGCCACAGCGACGCCCAGCTGTTTGCCGACTACGGCTTCATCGATGAAGCCCCCCAGGTGCAGCAGCTCGGCCTGATCCCCGACCCTCAGGGCTGAGGGGGGCCGGAGCGGCGCACCAGGCCCACCACCCACACCACCACGAAGGCCAGCGAAGAGACCCCGAGGTAGACGAGGGTCCACGTCTGGAGGTCAGCGATGTTCCAGCCGAAGATGAGCCCTTGGGCCGCATCACCGGCGGTGGAGAAGGCGAGCGTGGGCACGGTCAGCCAGGCATCAGGCCATCGCTGCAACACCATCGTGATCGGGCAGGCCGCCGGGGGAAGATCAGGTCAGTATCCCGCCCACCGGCGCCCCCTCCATGGCCCGTGCCCCTTTTCCCCGCACCCTGATGCTCCTGGGCAGCGGCGAACTGGGCAAGGAGATGGCGATCGCCGCCCAGCGCCTGGGCTGCCGGGTGATCGCCATCGATCGCTACGCCGGAGCCCCCGCCATGCAGGTGACCCAGACCTCCGAGGTGGTGGCCATGGGCGATCCGGAGGCCCTCAAGGCAGTGGTGCGCCGCCACCGTCCCGACCTGGTGATTCCCGAGATTGAAGCCCTGGCGGTGGACGCCCTGGCCGAGTTGGAGGCGGAGGGCTTCACGGTGATCCCCACGGCCCGGGCCACCGCCGTGACCATGAACCGCGACCGCATCCGCGACCTGGCGGCCACGGAGCTGGGGCTGCGCACCGCCCGCTTCGCCTACGCCCGCAGCGCCAGCGAACTGTCCGCCGCCGCTGAGAACCTGGGCTGGCCGGTGGTGGTCAAGCCGGTGATGAGCTCCTCGGGCAAGGGCCAAAGCGTGGTCAAGGGTCCAGGGGGCATCGAGGCCGCCTGGGAGAGCGCCATGGCCGGCGCCCGCGGCGTGGGGGCCGAGGTGATCGTGGAGGAATTCCTGCACTTCGAGCTGGAGATCACCTTGCTTACGGTGCGCCAATGGCAGGGTCCGACGCTGTTTTGCCCACCAATCGGCCATCTGCAGGAGCGCGGCGACTACCAGTGCAGCTGGCAACCGGCGGAGCTGGGCGCCGAGCAATTGGCGGCCGCCCAGGCCATGGCCTCCGCGGTGACCGACCAACTCGGGGGGGCCGGCCTGTTCGGGGTGGAATTCTTCCTGTGCGGTGATCCCGGGAAGGAGGAGGTGGTGTTCTCCGAGCTCTCCCCCCGCCCCCATGACACCGGTTTGGTGACCCTGCTGGGCCAGAACCTGAGCGAATTCGAGCTGCACCTGCGCGCCGTGCTGGGCCTGCCGATCCCCGAGATTCGCTCCAGCGGCGCCGCCGCCAGCCGCGTGATCCTGGCCGATCGGGCCCTGGCACGGGTGGCCTACGACGGGGTGGCTGAAGCCCTGGCGGAACCCGGCACCCAGGTGTTGCTGTTCGGCAAGCCCGAGGCCCGCCCCCAGCGACGCATGGGGGTGGCCCTGGCCACCGGCCGTGACCGGGCCGAGGCCCAGGGCAAGGCGGACCGCGCCGCCGAACGCGTGCAGGTGGTGGAAGCGCCCTGAACCCTCTGGCCCCATGGGGTTACGCGCTTTAAGGTGCGCCGAGCGGATTCCCCCATGAGCCAGGCCCAACCCCTCCCTCGCAACAACGGCCGACCGGCGGTCGGCAAGACCCAAAGGGTGCGAGCCGGCAAGGCGCGGTTGGAGCTTCCTTTCTCCGAAGAACCCACCAGCCCCGCCAACGACGACAGAACCTCTCGCCCCCAGCGCGAGCTTGCGGCCAAGGCCCGCCCACGCAAGAGCCGCAGACTGCCCCTGGTCCCCTTCGGCCTGGGCCTGGTGATCGGTGCCGCCCTGGCCGGTCCGATCCCACAACTGCTCGGGCCGCTGCTGGCGGGCCTGCAGCAGAGCTCACAACTGTTGGGCTCCGTGGTCAGCCCTCCCTACGGGGGCCGCATCCTGGTGATGGGCACCGATCAGGTCGCCACGAACACCGATGTGATCTTCACGGCCCAGGTCAAGGAGGGCCGGACCGAACTCACCCAGGTCCCGCGGGACACCTACATCGAATCAGACGCCTACGGGGTGCTGAAGGCCAATGCCCTCTACGGCGCCGGGGGGATGCCGGCGGTGGAGCAGGAGCTGGGCAAGCTGCTCGGTGAACCCCTGGAGCGCTACATGATCGTCAACCTTGATGCCGTGCAGCACCTTGGGGATGCCCTGGGGGGGGTGGAAGTGGAGGTGCCGAAGCGCATGTATTACACCGACAGCCGCCAAGGGCTCTCGATCGACCTCTACCCAGGCCGGCAACTGCTCAAGGGCAAAGATCTGGAGGGCTTCCTGCGCTTCCGCCACGACGAGATGGGCGACCTGGGGCGCATGGAACGCCAGCGGCTGGTGCTGGCCGAGGTCTTCCGCAAGCTGGCCCAGCCCAGCGCCTTGGCCCAGCTGCCCCAACTGCTTCAGATCGCCGGCAAGGACATCAAGACCAACCTCTCACCGGGGGAGCTTGGCGGCCTGCTGGGTGCCCTGCGCACCACCAAGCTGGCCAGCTCTCGGCTGGCGGGTCAGCCCTTCTGGCACGACAACCTCAGCTACTGGATGCCCGATCTGAACCCCAACCATGCGGCCTACAGGAGCCAGGAGCCACCGCTCTGAGGCCCTTGAATCCTGGGGCGGCGGCGACCGTCGCGCACCCCCCGGCCGAGGGGCCAGGATCACCGCCGCGCTGGTGGCCAGGCCGCAGCGGCGCAGGACCGCCGCCAGATAGGCACCCACATGGGCTTCCCAGCTGAACTCAAGACCCACCGCCTCCAGTCCCTGATCGCGCCAACGGTGCCAACGGACCGGATCGGCCATCGCCAGCTCTAGGGCTTTTCTCAGGCCCTGGAGGTCGCTCACATCCACCAGCAGCCCATTGCGGCAACGGGCCACAATCTCCCGGGGCCCGCCATCGTCGGTGGCCACCACGGGCAGACCTGAGGCCGCCGACTCCAGCAGCGTGAGCCCGAAGGGTTCGGTCAGAGCCGGGTTGACGAACACCCCGCGACGCTGGGCCGCCCAGCGGTACAGGTGGGGAATGTGAACGGAGCCGTGGCGTTTGGGGTAGGCCACCAGCCCGTAGAGATCAAAGCGATCAATCAGCTCGAACACCTGCTGGAACAGATCCCGCTGCTGCTTCTCCAGATGACGGGGATCCTGACGGCACCCCAGCACCAGGACCAAGTTGTGGCGCTCCCGCAGGACCGGCGAGCTGCCGAAGGCCTCGATCAGGGCCAGGATGTTCTTACGCCGGTCGGCTCGGCAGATGGTCAACAGGGGTGGGCGCTCGGGTTCCCGCAAAAACGGCCGTAACAGCTCCTCAACCTCAGCTTCGGCATCGGTGGCCCTCCCAGCGTCGGGGACGGCGACGGCCCTGGGCAGGCCCAGGCCAGGGCGACGTCTGGGGCCACCAGGATGAAACCGGTCCCGATCGACTCCAGGCGGGATCACCTCCGCCCTCCCGGGCTGGTAGTGGCCATAGCGGCCGTACTGGTGATCCGCTTCCTGTCGGGTGCTGGTCACCACCAGCAGGCTTTGGGCCAGGGCCAGCTCTTCGGCCTCGATGCGTCGGCTGATGGCGTAGAGCTTCTCCATCTGCGCGTGGTCGGCACCATTGGCCAACAGCCGCCGCAGTTTCTCCCGCCCCAGGGAGTGACCCGTGTACACCAGCGGGATGCCCAGCCGCCGGCTCACGAGGGCCCCCACGTAACCGGCGTCGGCGTAGTGGGCATGGATCCAATCGGGGTGACGCGCCCCGCTGCCCAGATGGGCCACCAGGGTGTCGGCCAGCTGGTCGAGGTGGGGCCAGAGCAGCTCCTTGCGCAGGTAGCGCTTAGGGCCACAGGGAAAGCGCAGGATCGAGGCACCGGGCGCCAGAGCCTCGATCGGTCGGGCGTAGTCCGCCGACAGGCGACGGTCGTCGATCAATCGGGTGACCACCTCCAGCTGCTCCACCTCCGAGTGAGCGGCCAGAGCCTGCGCCAGTTCGAGCACGTAGGTGGTCTGACCGCCGGTGTCGGCATCCCGCCCCAACTCCAGGTCACAGCCGCGAAACAGACCGTGGAGATGAAGATGTAGGAGGTAGAGCCCCACCCGAAGCCGGCGCCATCACTCCATCGATAGCGGGGTTTGGCCAAGGCGACGGGTTCAGCCCATCAGCCCCGATCAGGCATGGGCTCCCTCAGGGGCTCCAACCCTTGAGCTGAGCGGTGACATCGGCCAGTGGAATGGTGGCATCACCCCAGCCATCCGGCGGCAGCAGAGACGGGGCCGCCGGACCGGGAACGGCGGCCGGTCCGGCGGCAAAGGTCCCGTTCACCCAGGCCAGAATCAGACGCCGCAGCGGGCCGCCGGCCTCTGCGTAAGGGGATCCCAGGTTGAAGTGATCGCCGCCCTTGGCCAGCACCAGCCGGTGACCACCACCAAGGGCGCGGGCCTCAGCGGCCATGGGAGCAATCGCTTCGGGTCCCGCAGGGACAACGAAATCACGGCTACCACTCACCAGCAACACCCTGGCGTTCATGGCTTTGGCCGCGCCAGCGGAAAAGAGCAGGGACATCGGCGGGCTCACCGCCACCACCGCCTTGACACGCGGATCGCTCAATCCAGCCCGATCGGCGGAGCTGAGGAAACTGCACTGCAACACCCAGCTGAGGTTGCGGGAAGGGTTCATCACATCCCGGCAGAACTTCTCCAGCAGAGCCGCACTGGGGGTTGCCCCCGCCAGCTGCAGCGCCGTGGTGGCCCCCCAGGACTGGCCGAGCACCACCACGGAATCGGTCTTCAGGCCTGGGGGTAACCCCAGCTTTCCGGCGGCTGCCCCATCGATCAGGGCGGTGATGTCCATGGGCCGCCGCCGTAACTCGGCGGGGCCTGGTGGTGGAACCTTGCCGGAGAGCATGGCCTGTTGCTGACTCTGATCGCTGCCGGGGTGATACGGCATCAGCACGGTGTAGCCATGGCTGGCCAGGTGACGGGCCCAACCCTCAAAGCTCCGAGGGCTATCCCAGAGACCGTGGGAAATCAGCACCAGGCGGCCGTTGGCCCCCTGGGTGGGGCTGATCACCACGAGCCTCAGAGGCTCCGGCCGGTAAGGCACCGCGAGGATCGTTTCACGGCGCTGCACGGTCAGGGGGCCGGGCCTGCTGAGGGCCGGGCTCTCAGTGCCCGCCGGCTGGGCCGCCAGCAGGCGATCGGCCGGCTGCTGCTGGCTGGCGAGGCGCTTGAGCGCGAACAGCCCGCGCTCCAGGTCGATCGAGGCGGTCGTCCCCGGCATCGCCTGAAGCACGTTGAGCATGGTGAGATTGCCCTTGGCGCTCGCCTGCTGAAGCGCCGACTCCAGGGCCATGCTGGTGAGGTTGATCGGCACGCCATCCACACCGATCAGGGCGGACACGAGCAACAGGGCCTGGGAGAGCAAGGGAGACCCCACCGACTCAGTCACCACCGCCTTGGTCTGCAGGGGAAGGGGTGAATTGAGCAGTTCCACCAACGTGCGACCGATGGTGCCGTTGGTGGCCTGATTCAACTGGGCCAGGTCACTGGTGCCGGCGAACAGCCGGTCAGGATCCCTCAGCTCGCTGAGCTTGATGCTGAAGTTGGTGTCCAGCAACGGCATGCGCAGCTGGATCTCCTCCAGGGCCCGGGCCGGCTGGGCAGCGCCGGCCAGCAGGGCCCCCGATGCCAGGGCCAGCGCCAGGGCGCGGTGGGTGCGATGGAGCAGGGTCATGGGGGGTCTGGTTTCAGGCGACGGCAGGCTCAGGAGGATGCTGGGCGAGCACCTGGCGTAGGTAACGACCAGTGTGGCTGCTGGGATGCTTGGCCACCTCTTCGGGGGTGCCCGCCGCGACGATCTGGCCACCCTTGTCGCCGCCCTCGGGGCCCAGGTCGATCAGCCAATCCGAACAGCGGATCACATCGAGGTTGTGCTCGATCACCACGATCGAATTGCCCTTGTCCACCAATCGCTGCATCACATCCATCAACTTGTGCACGTCGTAGAAGCTCAGGCCGGTGGTGGGCTCATCAATCAGATAGAGCGTTTTTCCCGTAGCGCGTTTGGAGAGTTCGGTGGCCAGCTTGACGCGTTGGGCTTCACCGCCTGAGAGCGTGGGGGCGGGCTGACCGAGCTTGATGTACCCGAGGCCCACGTCCACCAACGTGCGTAAGCGATCAGCCGCCTGGGGGATGGCGGAGAACACATCGGCGGCCTGTTCCACGGTCATCTCGAGGACATCGGCGATGGTGTGGCCCTTGTAGGACACCTGCAAGGTCTCACGGTTGTAGCGGGCCCCCTTGCAGACATCGCACTGCACATAGACGTCGGGCAGGAAATTCATCTCGATCACGTTCACCCCCTGACCACTGCAGGCCTCACAGCGACCACCCTTGACGTTGAAGCTGAACTGACCCACCTGGTAGCCCCGCGCCTTGGCTTCAACCGTGGCGGCGAAGACCTGGCGAATCGGATCGAACGCACCCGTGTAGGTGGCCGGATTCGAACGGGGGGTGCGGCCGATCGGGCTCTGATCGATCACGATCACCTTGTCCACCGATTGAATGCCGCGCAGTTCCTCGAGCCCGCTGGGAAAGGGCACTTTCAGACCCAACTTGTGCTCCAGGGCGGGGTGCAGCAGCTCATTGATCAGGGTGCTCTTGCCGCTGCCGCTCACGCCGGTGATGCTCACCAGCCGCCCCAGGGGAATCTCCACCTCGATGCCGGAAAGATTGTTGCGGCGGCAGTTCACCAAGGTGAGCTTGCGGCTGACCGCCGTGCGGCGTTCGGCAGGGGTGGGGATTGAACGCCGGCCACTCAGGTAGTCGCCCGTGAGCGACTCCTTGGCCGCCAGCAGATCCTCGAAACCGCCCTGGGCCACAATGTGGCCCCCGTGCACGCCCGCCCCGGGGCCGATGTCGACGATGTAATCAGCGGCGCGGATGGTGTCTTCGTCGTGTTCGACCACGATCAAGGTGTTGCCCAGATCCCGCAGCTTGATCAAGGTGGCCAGCAACCGGTCGTTGTCGCGCTGGTGCAACCCGATGCTGGGTTCGTCGAGCACATACAGCACACCCGTGAGACCGGCGCCGATCTGGGTGGCCAGGCGGATGCGCTGGGCTTCCCCGCCGGAGAGCGTCATCGCCGGCCGATCGAGGCTGAGGTAATCGAGGCCCACATCCAGCAGAAAGCGCAGGCGCAGGCGAATCTCCCGCAGCACCAGGTCGCCGATCTGAATCTGGCGCGGCGTCAGCAACGGTTCGGCCCCTTCACTGGCCCCCACCCCCATCAACGCCTCGATGCGGGCGAGGCCCTCGGCCACGCTCACGGCCGTCAGATCGGAGATGTTGAACGGGCCCACCTTCACCGCCAGGGCCTCGGGCCTCAGACGCAGCCCCTGGCAAGTGGCACAGGGCACCATCTCCAGGAACTTCTCCAGCTTCTGGCGCACAGCCTCACCACTGGCGTCCTGGAGCTGGCGTTCCAGGATCGGCAGGATCCCCTCAAAGGGACGCAGGTAACCGTCGCTCTTGCGATAACGGCTGTCGGCCTTGATCGCAATCGGCTCCGTGCTGCCGAGCAGAAGCACCTGCTGCTGCTCGGCGCTGAGCTGGTTCCAGGGGGTCTTGATCTCGAAGTTGAAAGCCTCCCCGACCGAATAGAGCAGCGAGAAGTAATAGCTGTTGTCCTTGTCACTCCAGGGGGCGATCGCCGCATAGACCGGCAGGGAGGGATCGGGCACCACCCGCTCAAAGGTGAACTTGCGCAGGTGGCCGATGCCATGGCAATCGGGGCAGGCGCCATAGGGGCTGTTGAAGGAGAACAGTCGCGGTGAGAGCTCCTCCATCACGGCGCCGTGCACCGGGCAGGCGAAATTCTCGGAATAGAGACGTTCCTTCTCCACCCCCTCCGGCAGCTCCTCACCGGCCTTGGGCACCACCTCCACCAGGGCCAGACCATCGCCGCGCTTGAGGGCCGTGCGCAGGGAGTCGTTGAGCCGCTCGGCAATTCCTTCGCGTGCCACCAGTCGGTCCACCACCACCTCAATGTGGTGGACATGGTTCTTGTCGAGCTCGATGTTGTCGGAGAGCTCGCGCACCTCGGTGTTGACCCGCACCCGGGCGAAGCCCTCGGCCACCAGGCCGCTCAACAGCTTGGCGTGGGTGCCCTTCTTGCCCCGCACCACGGGGGCCAGCAACTGATAACGGGTGCCTTCCGGCAGCGCCAGGATCTGGTCGACCATCTCGTCGATGCTCTGGGGCCGGATCGAGCGATCGCACTGGGGGCAGTGGGGCTCACCGGCGCGGCCGAACAGCAGCCGCAGGTAGTCCTGGATCTCCGTGACCGTGCCGACGGTGGAGCGGGGGTTGTGGCTGGTGGACTTTTGATCAATCGAAATCGCCGGGGAGAGTCCCTCGATCGCATCGACATCGGGCTTGTCCACCTGGCCCAGGAACTGGCGCGCGTAGGCCGAGAGGCTCTCCACATAACGGCGCTGACCCTCCGCAAAAATCGTGTCGAAGGCCAGTGAGCTCTTGCCGCTGCCGCTGACCCCGGTGAACACCACCAGGCGGTTGCGCGGGATCGTCAGATCGATGTTCTTGAGGTTGTGCTGGCGGGCGCCCCGCACCCGGATCACATCCTCCAGGCTTCCCCGCCCGAGCTGGCCGCTCCCCACTGAGCCATTGGGGCCCAAGGAGACCTCCCTGTTCTGAACTTTCGAGGCCCCGGCCGCTCGGCCCATCCATTGACCACGAGAACAGCGAAGTCTACGGAGGACGTGGCGGCGGGTGGCTCAGGCCACCCGCTTCTCCAGCAGGCTGGCGGCGTAGCTGCGCGCCTCGCCGCTGTCACCCCCCGCCAATTCCGCCAGTTCCCGCTGGCGCTCCTGAGTGTCCCGCAGGTGGGACACTCCCGTGTGCGTGTGGCCGGCCAGCACCTGCTTGCTGACGCGGAAATGATGGTCAGCGGCGGCGGCCACCAGCGGCTGGTGGGTGACACAGAAGACCTGTCGCTGCGTAGCCAGGCGCTGGAGCAACTGGGCCATCGCGCCACTGACCCGGCCACTGACACCGGCGTCGATTTCGTCGAAGAGCAGGGTGACGTGAGGATCACTGGCCGCCAGGCAGGTCTTGAGGGCGAGCAGGAAGCGGCTCATTTCGCCGCCGGAAGCCACCTCCGCCAGGGGCGCCAGGGGCTGGCCGGGGTTGGCGGAGAACAGGAACTGCACCGCATCGGCGCCGTCATCGCTGGCGGGGGCGGGCTCCACCGCCACGGCAAAGCGCACATGGGCCAGGCCCATGGGCCGCAGCGCCTCCATCAATTGCTCCTGCAACCGGGCCGCCGCCTGACGGCGCAGGGCACTGAGCTGCCCATGCAGGCGTTCACGACCCTGGCGGGCCTGGGCTTCGGCCCGCTCCAGCTCCGGAAGGGAAGCGGAGGCCCCACCAGGACCCAACAGCTCCCGCAAGCGGTCGCGTTCGGCGATCAGCTCGGGCAGATCCAGGCCATGGCGCCGCTCCAGGCTGCGCAGCTGGGCGATGCGGTCCTGGAGCGTGGCGAGGGTTTCGGGGTCGCTCTCCAGGGCAGCGCCGTAGCGATCCAGGTCGCGCGCCAGATCCTGTACCTGGGCCAGGGTCTCCCCCAGGGCCTGGAGCTGGGGCTGCAACGTTCCATCGAGCACCACCATCGACTGCAGCTCCTGCTCACAGGCGGCCAAATGATCGAGCACCGATGGGGTCCCGTCGGCTCCCTCCTGCAGGCGACCGATCAGGGCCATCACCCCGTCCTGGAGGCGCACCCCGTGCACAAGTCTGTCCTGGTCGGCTTCGAGGGCCTGGCGCTCGCAGGGATCCTCCAGCCGGGCGGCCTCCCATTCATCCAGCAATCGCTGGCGACCCTGGCGCTCCTGCTCCAGCCGCTCGCGTTCGCCCCGGGCCCGCTCCAGGGCCAACGCCGCCTGCTTCCAGAGCCGCTGGGCCTGGCGGGCGGGCTCCAGGGCCGCCCACAGGGACTCACCGCCAAAGCGATCGAGCCAGCGGCGCTGCTGGCCGGGCCGCGCCAACTGCTGGGTCTGGCCCTGAACCGTGAGCTCCAGCAGCAGCGGCCGCAGTTCCAGCAACTGGGACCGGCTGACCACCACACCATTCAAGCGGCTGCGGCTGCTGATGCGCTCCTCAAGGCGACGCCACTCCCGGCTGATCACCAGCTCCTCGTCGCCGGCGCCCTCCAGCTCCTGCGCCTGGAGCCAAGCCTCCACCGGCGGACTGAGGCTGAAGCTGGCCTCGATCGTGCTGCGCTCACTCCCCGGCCGCAGCAACCGCACCCCAGCGCTGCCCTGGCCACCGCCGAGCAGGGCATCAAGGGCATCGAGCAGGATCGACTTGCCCGCGCCCGTTTCGCCGGTGAGCACGGTGAAACCCCGCTCGAAGTTCAGTTCGAGCGCCTCGATCAGGGCGATCTGGTGCAGGCGCAGACCCGTGAGCACACCCGCCTCCGGTCATCGGCCCGACCGTAGCGGCTGCGGGATTCGTTTAGAAGGGGAACAACGGTTTCCCTGCCATGGTCGGCTCGAGCGGCGATTTCATCGAAGCCGCCGGTCTGCTCAGCTACGACCCGGCCACGATCCGCCGCATTTACTCCGGCCATCCGCAGCGTTTGCTGCGCCGCCTGTGGCAAACACTGGTGCCGATCGGCCTCTATCTGCTGGGGGTGGGGTTCGACCGGGCCACCGGGCGACTGAGCCGACCCGCCCGCGCACGGGGACGGGCCAAGGAATGCGCCGAGCTCCTGGTGCAGCTGGGGCCGGCGTTCATCAAGGCCGGTCAGGCCCTCTCCACCCGGCCGGACATCGTGCCGCCGATGCTGCTGGAGGAGCTGGCCCAGCTTCAGGACCAACTGCCCGGCTTCGATTCAACCCTGGCGATGGCCTGCATCGAGGAGGACCTGGGTCAGCCGGTGGAGGCGATCTACGACCAGCTCGATCGCGAGCCGATCTCCGCCGCCTCCCTGGGCCAGGTGCACAAAGGCGTACTCAAGGGCGGCGCCGCCGTGGCTGTGAAGGTGCAGCGGCCTGGCCTGCGCGAGCAGATCACGCTCGATCTCTACATCGTGCGCAACATCGCCGCCTGGCTGAACCGCTATGTGGGCCTGATCCGCAGCGATCTCGTCGCCCTGATCGACGAACTCGGTCAGCGGGTGTTCGAGGAGATGGATTACCTCAATGAGGCCTCCAACGCAGAGCGCTTCGCGGCCCTGCACCGCAGCAACCGCCGCATCGCCGTGCCGTTGATCCACCGCGCGGCCACCAGCCGACGGGTGCTGACGATGGAGTGGATCGATGGGGTGAAACTCACCAACCTCGCTGCGGTCAAGGCCCTAGGCATCGACCCTGATGACATGGTGCAGGTGGGGGTGAACTGCAGCCTGCAGCAATTGCTGGAGCACGGCTTCTTCCACGCCGATCCCCACCCGGGGAATCTGCTGGCCCTGGCGGACGGACGGCTGGCCTACCTGGATTTCGGAATGATGAGCACGGTGAGCCGCAGCTCGCGAACGGGCTTGATCCAGGCGGTGGTGCACCTGGTCAACCGAAACTTCTCCGCCCTCTCCCATGATTTCGTTCAGCTCGGCTTCCTGGCCGAAACCGTGGATCTCGAGCCGATCGTGCCGGCCTTCGAAACGGTGTTCGGCCAGGCGATCGAGCAGGGGGTGAGCCGGCTGGATTTCAAGGCGGTGACGGATGAGCTTTCCGGGGTGATGTATCGCTTCCCCTTCCAGGTTCCTCCCTACTACGCCCTGATCATCCGTTCCCTGGTCACCCTTGAGGGCATTGCCCTGAGCGTTGATCCCAGCTTCAAGATCCTTGGAGCCGCCTACCCCTACTTCGCCCGGCGGCTGATGGAGGACCCCGATCCCGAGTTGCGCGAGAGCCTGCGCGACATGCTCTTCGACGGTGATCTATTCCGCTGGCAGCGCCTGGACAACCTGATCACCAGCGCCTCGCTGCAGGATCAACTCGACCTGGAAGGCCTGCTTGATCAGGTGCTCGATTTCCTCTTCTCCCCAGGGGGTGGAATGCTGCGCGAGCAACTGGTGGAGGCGGCGGTGGAGCAGATGGATGAGTTCGGCTGGCAGACCGTGCAACGGCTCGGTCAGCGGCTGCCGCGGCAGCTGCAACCTCCCGGCCTTCGCGGTCTTGAACCGGTCACGGCCAAGGATCTTGAGCTTCTTTCCCTTGAGCCCGTCGCACGGCTGGTGACGATCCTGCGCGAGCTACCCGGCTTCGATCCCCAGCTGCTGCTCAGCCGGCTGCCACGGTTGCTGCGGGAGCCGGATCTACGGCGCATGGGACTGGATCTCGCCCGCCGACTGGCGGAGAGGGGAGTGGTACGCCTGCTGCGCGACGTGCTTGTGACACCGGAAACCAGAAGGGGCGTGGGCGTCAGCTGAAAGTGCTCCTCCTAGAGTTCGACCACGAATGGAGTCCAACCTTGCGACAGCCCCTTAAGGCCATGGGTTCCCTGCTGGGCCTGGCCCTGACCGCCCTGCCCCTGGGTGCCCAGGCCGCCGAGCAGGTGGTGTTCGTGAGTGGCGCCTTCCGGCGCTCGATCCCTGTCGCTGATCTGGAGTTGCTGGCCAAGACCGGCCAGGCCGAGGGCCTGCTGGCGGATGTGTTGCGGCTGGGCAGGCAGAAACCCCAGGACGTCGCGAAGCTTCTCAACCAACGGATCAGCCTGCCGCTGGTGCTCACCAGCCGACTGCTCAACACCCGTATCGGTGAGGCGGTGCTCAACCGGGTCTCGGCGATCGTGTACCCCTTGAACGCCAAGGGCGTGGCGGTTCCTGCCCTGCGGGCAGCCACGATCATCGGGCTCAAGGACAACAGCGACAGCCTTTCCGCCGTCGCCTTCCTGCGCGCCTACCCCAACGACGATCTGGCGATCAGCCTTCCTGCCCTGCTCAGCACCGTGAGCAAAGCCAGCTCAATCGCCGAGTTGGTGCGCTTCTTCTCGGAATCGCCCCTCGATGGCCTCAAGGCACCGGGTCCCTCGAAGGGTCCCTCCTGAGACTGAGAGACAGCTCCACGGGAGCTCACGCCCCTGAAGCGTAGATTCGGCCTATCCACCCATCCGCCGTTGTGCCGCTGCTTTCCTCCCTGCGCAACCTGGGCAGAAAGTCGGCCTTCCAGGATTGGCCCGGACTGATCGAGGGCTACCGGCGCTGGTTGCCGGTGTCCGAGCGCACCCCGGTGATCACCCTGCGCGAGGGGGGCACGCCGCTGATCCCGGCGCCCGCCGTGGCCGAACGCATCGGCCGTGGCGTGAAGGTGTTCCTCAAGTACGACGGTCTCAATCCCACCGGCAGCTTCAAGGACCGGGGCATGACCATGGCGATCAGCAAGGCCAAGGAGGCCGGCTCGAGCGCGGTGATCTGCGCCAGCACGGGGAACACCTCTGCGGCGGCGGCCGCCTACGCCCGCCGGGCCGGCATGCGCGCCTTCGTGCTGATCCCCGACGGCTACGTGGCCCAGGGAAAACTGGCCCAGGCCCTGCTCTACGGCGCTGAGGTGCTGGCGGTGCGCGGCAATTTCGACCAGGCCCTGACGATCGTGCGCGAGGTGGCCGAGCGCTACCCGGTCACCCTGGTGAATTCGCTCAATCCCTACCGCCTGCAAGGCCAGAAGACCGCCGCCTTCGAGGTGGTGGATGCCCTTGGTGACGCCCCCGACTGGCTCTGCATCCCCATGGGCAACGCCGGCAACATCAGCGCCTACTGGATGGGCTTCCAGGAGTACCGCCAGGCGGGCCTGAGCCGCAAGTTGCCCAGGATGATGGGCTTTCAGGCCAGCGGTTCCGCCCCGCTGGTGCTGGGCCACACGGTGGAGCAACCGGACACCATCGCCACGGCCATCCGGATCGGCAACCCGGCCAACCGGGAAAAGGCCCTGAAGGTGCGTAGCGAGAGCGGTGGCGCTTTCAACGCCGTGACCGACGCCGAAATCGTGAAGGCCTACAAACTGCTGGGCAGCCAGGAGGGTGTGTTCTGTGAACCCGCCAGTGCCGCTTCGGTGGCGGGGCTGCTGCAACAGGCCGATGTGGTGCCGGCCGGGGCCACGGTGGTCTGCGTGCTCACGGGCAATGGTCTGAAGGATCCCACCTGCGCGATCGAGAACAACGATGCTGCCTTCCACCCCGATCTGAATCCCGACCTGGCCACGGTGGCCCAGGTGATGGGCTTCTAACACCGCGCCCTGCGGCGGACGCGTCCCAGGGATGGAGCCCTGCAACCGACCCCAAGGGTCGGTTTTTTTAGGCCCATGGAGCGTCTCATGCCCCCGGAAGAAGCGGTCCGGGTCTCCGTTGGTGACCAGTCATTCCTGAAACTGGTCGAGGGGGTAACGGGGGAAAAGAGCGCCAGAAACGGGGAAAAGCACGGACGGGGGTGAGTCATGGATGGTCATTGTTTTTCCCCAGTCCGGGGAAAGAGTGGAAAACAGCTCGAAATCACGGCTCTCGCTCTCGCTCTCCCCAGCGAATCTCGATGACGATCCATTCTCTTGCAAGACTTTTGCGGACTTTTCCACGATTTCCACAGCCCCTACGGCTACGAAGTTTTTGATTACTTGGATTCAATCCTTTCTTGATCCGTAGAACGTCCTTGATCAGGCCACCCCAACGGGACCTGGAGGCCGGAAGGTCCGAGGAACCGTTGCGGATCGCGACGCCTTGTGGAAGCGTGGTGTCGCCCGTGATGGGCCATCCTTCTCTCCAAGCCCAGGGTCTGCGCCGATGAAGCTGGTCTGCTCCCAGGCCGAACTGAATGCCAGCCTCCAGCTGGTGAGCCGGGCGGTGTCCGCGCGACCGAATCATCCCGTGCTCGCCAACGTGCTGTTGACGGCGGATGCGGGTACCGGTCGCTTGAGCCTTACTGGCTTTGATCTCAGTCTTGGCATCCAAACCAGCCTGCCGGCCTCGGTGGAATCCAGCGGCGCCATCACCCTGCCGGCACGCCTGTTCGGCGAAATCGTCTCGCGCCAGGCCAGTGACAGCCCGATCACCCTGGTCAACCTCGAGGAGAGCGAGCAGGTGGAGCTCACCAGCCTCTCCGGGAGCTATCAGGTGCGCGGTCTGGCTGCCGAGGATTTTCCTGAGCTGCCCCTGCTGCAAACGGGCGTGCCGATTCGTCTCGAGGCCGAGGCCTTGGTCCGGGGCCTGCGCGCCACCCTGTTCGCCAGCAGCGGCGACGAGGCTAAGCAGCTGCTCACGGGCGTGCACCTGAGCCTGGAGGGGAACGATCTGGAGTTCGCCGCCACCGACGGCCACCGACTCTCGGTGCTGCGCTTGACCAACGCCTTGCCTGGGGCGGCTGCCGAAGCGGGAGAAGGGGAGCCCTTCGCTGTGACCGTGCCCGCGCGCTCCCTGCGGGAGCTGGAGCGGTTGCTCTCGGCGCGCCAGTCCGCCGATCCGGTCAACCTTTTCTACGACCGCGGCCAGGTGGTGTTCCTCTGGGGCGACCAGGTGGTCACCAGCCGCAGCCTCGATGGCACCTACCCCAATTACCGCCAGCTCATCCCCGACAGCTTCAACCGCGTGCTGGAGATCGACCGTCGTGGCCTGATCGCCGCCCTCGAGCGCGTGGCGGTGCTGGCGGACCAGTACAACAACGTGGTCAAGCTCAGCAGCGACCCCGCCAGCGGCCAACTCTCGATCAGTGCCGATGTCCAGGACGTGGGCAGTGGTTCAGAGGCCCTGGCGGCGGTGATCAGCGGCGAGCCGATCCAGATCGCCTTCAACGTGCGCTATGTCCTGGAGGGCCTCAAGGCGATCGTCTCCGAACGGGTGGAGTTGCGCGTGAACGCTCCCACCACCCCCGCGGTCCTGGCGCCGGTGGAGGGTGGGGCCTTCACCTATCTGGTGATGCCCATTCAGATTCGGACCTGAGCCCGTGGCCCTGCCGGAGCACCTGCTGCTCAGTGATCTGCTTCGGCTGCGGGTCCGCTGTGATCAGGGTCTCGACCATGGCGCCGGGCAGCAGGGCTGGATGCATCCGCCCGTGCATCGGCTGTTGGGCTGGGTGAGCAAGCCCGTTGGCTTTGGCTCCCGCCCCATGGTGTGGCGGCTGAATCAACTGCGCGGCCTGGGGGAGCACGAGGCCCTGGTGCAGGGTCCGTCGACGGCCACCGACGCCGACACCCTGGCCCGGCTGCCGACGTTGCTGGAGGCGGTGCTCATGGGGCGTTCCGGGGATCCCCTCGGCACCCTGGTGGATCTGGCGGTGGAGCTGCGCACGGGACGGATCCTGCACTATCTGGTGTCCCGCAGCGATCCCCGTCTGCCGGGCAGTAGCCGTTGGCGGCTTTCCCCTGATCGGATCGTCGATCAGCAGCCCGGCCAGGTGGTGAGCGCCGTGGGCGGCCTCGATGACCTGCCCCTGGCCAAGGCCAGCCTGCGCCAGGAGTTCCTGCAGCGTTCCCGCCGCTGGCGGGCCCAGGTGGGCCAGGAGACCGCCCGGCTGCGGGATCAGTTCCAGCAGGCGGGGGACCGTTTCGAGGACCGGCTTGAGGGCTGGATGGAGGAACCTCCCTGGGACGAACCCGCCAGGGGCGAGACCATCCCAGACGAGCTGGATCGCGAGCAACGGCAGGAGCCATGGGAGGCCTTCGAGGCTGAGCAGGCCTGGGAGGGGAGGCCGGAACCTTCCGACGACTGGGAGCGCCTGCGCCCCCCGGTGGGCGAGGACGCCGTTGACGACGAACCCTGGACCCCGCCGGTCCGCCGCCGCCGCCGGACCCCCCGCCCCGACGAAGATCCCTGGATCTGAGTGCTCCAAAAGGTCGTTCTCCATCCACTGGTGGGGCCGGGTGGAAGCCCGAATCCTGAAACGCCTGACCCCCCTCAGCCAGACTGATCAGCACTTGAGCGTGCCGCCGTGGTTGCCACCACCACCTTCTCCGTTGCCGAGGCGCTGCGCAAGGAGGGGCTCTCCCAGGCTGACTACGACGAGATCGTCCGTCGGCTCGGGCGGGCGCCCAACCGCGCTGAATTGGGCATGTTCGGAGTGATGTGGTCGGAGCACTGCTGCTACCGCAATTCGCGCCCCCTGTTGCGGGGCTTTCCCACCGAGGGGCCCCGCATCCTGGTGGGACCGGGGGAGAACGCGGGCGTGGTGGACCTGGGGGAGGGTCAGCACCTGGCCTTCAAGATCGAAAGCCACAACCACCCCTCCGCCGTGGAGCCCTTCCAGGGGGCGGCCACGGGCGTGGGCGGCATCCTGCGCGACATCTTCACCATGGGGGCGCGGCCGATCGCCCTGCTCAATGCCCTGCGCTTCGGCCCGTTGGAAGACGAGCGCAACGTGGGTCTGATGGAGGGGGTGGTGGCCGGCATTGCCCACTACGGCAACTGTGTTGGGGTGCCCACCGTGGGCGGCGAGGTCGCCTTCGACCCCAGCTACAGCGGCAACCCGCTGGTGAACGCCATGGCTCTGGGGTTGATGGAAACGCCCGAGATCGTGCGCTCCGGCGCCGAGGGCGTCGGCAATCCGGTGGTTTATGTGGGCAGCACCACCGGCCGCGATGGCATGGGTGGCGCCAGCTTTGCCTCCGCCGAGCTCACCGCCGCCTCCCTCGACGACCGCCCTGCCGTGCAGGTGGGGGATCCGTTCCTGGAAAAGGGCTTGATCGAGGCCTGTCTGGAGGCGTTCAAGAGCGGTGATGTGGTGGCTGCCCAGGACATGGGCGCCGCTGGGTTGACCTGCAGTTGTTCGGAGATGGCCGCCAAGGGTGGGGTGGGGGTGGAGCTGGATCTCGATCGGGTCCCTGCCCGAGAGGCCGGTATGAGCGCCTACGAGTACCTGCTTTCGGAGTCCCAGGAACGCATGCTCTTCGTGGTGCGGGCCGGGCGGGAGGAGCCTCTGATGGAGCGCTTCCGCCGCTGGGGTCTCCAGGCCGCGGTGGTGGGCCGGGTGCTCGCCGAGCCGATCGTGCGCGTGCTTCAGCATGGCGAGGTGGCGGCGGAGGTGCCCGCCAACGCCCTGGCCGATGACACCCCGATCAACCACCACGAGCTGATCAACGAGCCACCGGCCGATCTGCTCGCCCACTGGCACTGGCGTGAGGATCAGCTTCCTGAGGCCAGCATCGACGGCATCGCCATCGCCAAGGGAACTCTGGGCTGGGCCGCCGTCTTGGAGAAGCTGCTGGATGATCCCACCATTGCCAGCAAGCGCTGGGTCTGGCGCCAGTACGACCACCAGGTGCAGGCCAACACCGTGGTGCCTCCTGGCGGTGCCGATGCCGCCGTGGTGCGCCTGCGTCCCCAGCAGGGGGAGGGCTCCCTCACCGCAGTGACGCGCGGGGTGGCGGCCACGGTGGATTGCCCGAATCGCTGGGTGGCCCTTGATCCCGAGCGCGGCGCGATCGCCGCGGTGGCGGAGGCGGCCCGTAACCTCAGCTGCGTTGGCGCCGAGCCCCTGGCGGTCACCGACAACCTCAATTTCCCCTCCCCTGACACCGACCGGGGCTACTGGCAGCTGGCCCTGGCCTGCCGGGGCCTGGCGGAGGCCTGCCGTGCCCTGGGCACCCCCGTGACCGGTGGCAACGTCTCCCTCTACAACGAGACCCGGCTGAGCGACGGACAGATGCAGCCGATCCACCCCACGCCCGTGGTGGGCATGGTGGGTCTGGTGCATGACCTGGCCCAGGTCACCGGTCTGGCCTGGTGTACCCCTGGGGATGCGATCTGGTTGCTGGGGGTTCCCCTGGAAACGATCTGTGAAACCGCCGCCAACGAAGAGCGCCTGTCGCTGGCGGGCAGCAGTTACCTGGAGTGCATCCACGGCCTGGTCACCGGTCGGCCACCGCGCACTGATCTGGAGCTGGAGGTGCGGGTGCAGGCGTTCCTGCGCCTGGCGATCGCCTCAGGGCTGGTGACCTCCGCCCACGACCTGGCCGATGGCGGCTTGGCGGTGGCCCTGGCGGAAGCCTCGATCGCCTCGGGGCTGGGGGCCACGGTGCAACTGCCTCCCGGGGAAGTGCGGCTCGATCGGTTGCTGTTTTCCGAGGGGGGCGCCCGTCTGTTGGTGTCGGTGCCGGCGTCCCGGACAGGCCCTTGGCAGGCTGCCCTCGAGAGGGCCGGTGCCTTGGCTGATCAGGCTTGGGCCGAGCGCCTGGGGCAGGTGATCACCGAGCCCCAGCTCACCCTCAGCCGAGGGGATCAGCTGGTGCTGACCAGCGCCCTTGCCCCTCTGGCTGAACGCTACGAGCAGGCCCTTCCCCGGCGCCTCGGTGCCCGGGGCTGAGGCAGACTGTGAACAATCACTTGACAGCGCCCGACCCTGTGTCGCTCAGCGAACATCCCGAAGGATCGGTGAGCACCGCTGATCGTGACGAACGCCCTGACAAACCCGAGGAAGCCTGCGGTGTGTTCGCCGTGCTGGCTCCAGGGCAGCAGGTGGCCAATCTCACCTACTTCGGGCTCTACGCCCTGCAGCATCGGGGCCAGGAATCAGCGGGCATTGCTGTCTTCAACGGCGACAAGGTGCGGTTGCACAAGGACATGGGCCTGGTGAGCCAGGTGTTCGATCAGGATGTGCTGGCGCGCATGCCGGGTGTCTTAGCGGTCGGCCACAATCGCTACTCCACCACTGGCAGCAGCCGCGTCTGCAACGCGCAGCCCGTGGTCTTGATGACCCGTCTGGGTCCCTTCGCCCTCGCCCACAACGGCAACCTCGTCAACGCCGGTGAACTGCGCGAGGCGATCGCCGCCACCGATGCCGAGCTCACGTCCACCACTGATTCGGAGCTGATCGCTTTCGCGTTGCAGGAGGCGGTCAACGGTGGCCTGGGTTGGAAGGAGGCGATTCGCGCTGCCGCCGGCCGCTGCCGCGGTGCCTTCAGCCTGGCGATCGGTACCCCAGGAGCTCTTTTTGCCCTGCGCGATGGCCACGGCATCCGGCCGTTGGTCTTCGGTTCGTTTGGCGAGGATGGAGACCACCACTGGGTGGTGAGCAGCGAAAGCTGCGGCCTCGACATCATCGGCGCCACTTACCTCGACGAGGTGGCCCCCGGCGAACTGGTGCAGTTCCGTGCAGGCGACCTCGAACCCGAGCGCTCCCGCTGGAGCATGCAGCCCACGAAGCTGTGCGTGTTCGAGATGATTTACTTCGCTCGCCCGGACAGCCGTTTCTTTGGTGAATCGCTCTACAGCTACCGCTGCCGGATCGGTGAGGTGCTGGCCAGGGAGTCAGCGGTGGAGGCTGATCTGGTGATTGGTGTGCCCGATTCGGGGATTCCGGCGGCGATCGGTTTTTCCCAGGCGAGCGGCATCCCCTTCGCCGATGGTCTGATCAAGAACCGCTATGTGGGGCGTACCTTCATCCAGCCCACCCAGGCGATGCGGGAGGCGGGAATTCGCGTGAAGCTCAACCCTCTCCCCGACGTGCTCAGCGGCAAGCGCATCGTGGTGATTGATGACTCGATCGTGCGCGGCACCACAAGCCGCAAGCTCGTGGCGGCCCTGCGGGAGGCGGGGGCCACCGAGGTGCACATGCGCATCAGTTCGCCGCCGGTCACCCATCCCTGCTTCTACGGCATCGACACCGATAACCAGGATCAATTGATTGCCGCGCGGCTCTCTCTCCAGCAGATCGAGGCGCATCTCGGGGTCGATTCCCTGGCCTATCTCAGCAAGGAGGGCATGGTGGAAGCGGCGCATGCGGCGTCGACCAACTTCTGCACGGCCTGCTTTGACGGGAAATACCCGATTGAGATGGAGGAAGAGATGCGCTCCAGCAAGTTGATGCTCGAGCCAGCGGGGCTGGCGGCCTCGCTCTGAGCAGCCCCAGGGCGCTGCACTGCCCTCAGGAGTGAGCCTCTAGGCAGGGTGGGACGAGGACCGCCGGGGCCAATCCGTTGAATCGTCTCAGCGGATCAGGGGCACGAGCTCCCTCACGCGTTCGCCCTCGCCCAGGGGATAATGTTCACCGCTGCCAGGGGCGTCCTGGGTTTCGAGTTGGTCGGCGTTGAACCGGAAATGGCGCTTGTCGCCCACCAGCACGCTCACCAGCCCCGACCCCAGTCCCTGGAGATCCACCAACTGATCGCTGCGCTCCTGGAAGCGCAGCCCGATCTGCCCCAGATCCCCCCGCTCGCAGCGGCGCAGGCCGCCGGCCCGCAGGCGCTTGAGCTGTCCACCGGTGCTGGCGAGTAGCACGTCGTCGCTTGCTCCGGCGGTCACCGCGCCCACCACGGTTTCACCCGGCAGCAGGCGCATCAGCACTGGCCCCTGGGCACTGCGCCCCATCAGCGGCAGGTTGACTTCGTTCACCGCCAGTTTCAGCACCCGACCGGTGCTGCTGGCCACGATCAGGTCATCTCCTTCTCGGCAGGTCACCACCCGCTGAAGCTCCACGCCATCGCGAAGCTTGAGCACCGTGACGGCCCGGCCGGAGAGCTCCTGGAATTCGCTCGTCGGCAGGCGCTTGAAGCGGCCATCGCTGCTGAGCAGCCCCAGGCTGAGGGAGGCATCGCCCACGAGGGGAAGCACCTGCACCACGCGTTCGCCCTCGAGGCTTTCGGGGAGGAATTTCTCAAGGTTCCCCGTTTGCTGGCCAGCAAACTCCCAGCGCAGCAGGGCCGCTCGGCCGCTGCTGGTGAAGGCCAGCAGGCTGGGTTGGCCTGCGATCGGCAGGATCAGACGGGCCGGAGCCGGGTGTTCCCCCAGATCCACGGGCTCGTCCAAATGCAAGCGCCCCAGCAGCTGGGGGGCGACGATCCTCACCTGGCCATCGGCGCTGATCACCAACCGGCCATCACTGGCCAGGGCCCCGTAGGCCTGTTGGCGCTGGCGTTCGGCATTGGGTCGCACGGCCGCCGCCCGCTGGGCCACCAGGGCATCGCCCCCCTCCACCAGGCGGGTGCGGCGGGGGGTGGCAAAGCGCTTCCTGAGCGCCTTGAGCTCACGGACCAGGGCCTCCAGCAGGCTGTCGCGGTTGTCGAGCAGCTCCCGCAGCCGTGTGCGCTCTCCCCGCAGCTCCTCGGCTTCGCTGCGCAGGCCGTCTTGTTCCAGGCTGGTGAGCCGTCGCAGGGGCATGGCGAGCACGGCGTCCGCCTGGCGTTCGCTCAGGCCAAGCTGCACCTGCAGGCTGGCCCGGGCTGAGGCCGCGTCTGCGGCCGCCTGGATCAGGGCGATCACCCGTTGCAGGGCGTCGAGGGCCTTGATCAGACCCTCCACCACCTCCAGGCGGTCTTCGGCGCGCTTGAGAGCGTGGTTGGTGCGGCGGATCATGGTGTGTTCGCGGTACTCCAGGAACCGCTCCAGCAGTTGGCGCAAGCTCAGTTGCTGGGGTTTGCCGTCCACCAGGGCCAGCAGGATCGCGCCGAAGTTGCTCTGCAATGCCGTACGGCGCTGCAGTTCGCCGAGCACGTTCGTGGCTTCGGCATCGCGGCGCAGCTCCACCACCACGCGCATGCCGTCGCGGTCGCTTTCGTCGCGGATGTCGGCGATGCCGCCGATCTTGCCGTCGTTCACCTGCTCGGCCAGTTTCTCGATCCAGCCCGCCTTGCTCAGCTGATAGGGAAGCTCAGTGATCACAACCGCGGCGCGACGGTGGCGGCCCTTGCCGGGCTGCACTTCTTCGATGTGGGCGACCCCGCGCATGGGGATGCTGCCGCGGCCGCCCAGGTAGGTGTCACGCACACCGCTGCCGGTGAGCACCTCGCCTCCGGTGGGAAAGTCGGGGCCTGGCACGAGCTCCAGCAGCTTGTCGTCGCTGAGGTCGGGCTTGCGCACCAGGGAGATCAGGGCATCCACCACCTCGCCGAGGTTGTGGGGTGGGATGTTGGTGGCCATCCCCACGGCGATGCCCGAGCAGCCGTTCAGCAGCAGGAAGGGCAACTGGGCGGGGAGCACCGTCGGCTCCTGTTGGGAGCCATCGAAGTTGGAGGCGAAATCAACCGTGTCGTTGCCGATTTCATCGAGCAGCGCCTCATGGGAGATCGGCGCGAGCCGTGTCTCCGTGTAACGCATGGCGGCGGCCGGGTCGTCGTCGACGGAGCCGAAATTGCCATGGCCATCCAGTAGAGGATGGCGACTGGCGAAGGTCTGCACCAGCCGCACCAGGGCGTCATAGACCGCCTGGTCGCCGTGGGGATGGTACTTGCCCAGCACATCCCCCACCACCCGCGCGCATTTGCGGTAGGGCCGATCAGGGGTGAGACCCAGCTCGTGCATCGCGAACAGGATGCGCCGCTGCACGGGCTTGAGACCGTCGCGCACGTCCGGCAGGGCCCGCCCCACGATCACGCTCATGGCGTACTCGAGGTAAGAGCGCTGCATCTCCTGATGCAGGGCGATTGGCTGGATGCGCTCCTCGGCCATCCGGGTTCGGGCTGTGGTGGCGGAAGGCGCTCAGCCTACAGATGGCGCCCCAGCCCCCCCTGCGCCTTGCCGCCCCGCTACTCGCTTGCTTCGGGGCTGCCCATGCTGGCATTCACCAGGGCCCGGTCCACCGCCTGTTTAAGTTCAGGCCGACCCAGCAGCCGCTGGGTGGCGGCCCGCAACTTGGTGCCCCAGAGCTGTTCCTTCTGGTACGACTCCAGCACGTAGTTGGGTTCGCTGCCGAGGGCCTGTTTGGCCAACCGCAGCGCTTCTTCGCCCTGGCCGCCGCCCTGGAGGGCCGCGGCCAGGGCGAGGGTGGGTTCGGCGGCGTTGGCCTTGACCTGCAGGGCCTGCCGCCAGCGGTCGATCGCCTCCCGCGTTTGCCCCATCTCGAACAGCACCAGGGCCTGGTTGTTGATCGCTTCCCAGAAGCCCTTGCGTAGGGATGCCGCCTTCTCGAACGAGCTCAGGGCCGCGGAAGGGTTGTTCAACAGGAGATGGGCGTTGCCCAGATCGAAGTAGGCACCAGGGTTCTTGCTCTCCAGCTTGAGACCCTGTTCCAGGTAGGTCATCGCCTGTCGGGGCTGGCCATCCCGCAGGGCCAGGGAGCCCTGGGCGAACAGGATGCCAGGGTTGCGGGGGTCCAGTTGTTTGGCCCGCGCCAGGGCTTTGGAGGCTTCCTTGGTCTGGTTGCTGCGCAACTGCGCCTCCGCCAGCAGCACCCATCCCCGGGGGTCAGCGGGCAGCAGCTGCACGGTCAGGGCCGCCAACTTGGCGGCATCTTCCGCCTGGCCCAGCCGCAACAGGCGGGTGGCCGCCTGGGCGATCCCCAGTCCGGAAGCCTCCAGCTCCTGGGAGCGGGGGATGTAGACATAGGGCACCAGGGCCTGGGCCGCCGGGGCTGTTCCCACCACGAGGCCTCCAGCTGTCAGGCCAATCGCCAGAGGAGCGGCCACCATGGACCGCAACCAGCGGGGGGTCATTGAGGTCATCCGGTATCAAGGAGCAGCCTAGGATCCCGGCCCCAGGGTGGCTCTGATGTTTCGGCGCCACATCCAGGGTTTGATGCGCCGCAGGGCCGAGGCCCGCAGCCGTTCATCCCAGGCGGCATCGTTCCAGCCCAGGGCTTCCTCCGCCCGCAGATCCAGCATCCAGGGCCGGGGCTGCACATCGGGGTCTTTGGAAGGCTCCAACCTCGGCCCGTTCCAGGGGCAGACGTCCTGGCAGATGTCACAGCCCGCCACCCAGTTGCCCAGGCCCGCCTTGATGGGCTCCGGCAGGCTGGGCTCACGGCTTTCGATCGTGTGAAAGGCCAGGCAGCGCCGGGCATCGACCACGAAGGGTTCACTTATCGCCCCGGTGGGGCAGGCCTCCAGGCAGCGGCTGCAGCTGCCGCAGAGGGGCTCGGCGGGACGGTCGGCCGGCAGCTCCACGGTGGTGAGTAGATGGCCCAGCAGCAGCCAGGAGCCCTTTTGGGGATGGATGAGGTTGGCGTTCTTGCCGATCCAGCCCAGCCCAGCCTCTTCGGCCCAGGCCTTGTCGAGCAGCGGGGCGCTGTCCACGCAAACGCGCCAGCGGCTGGACGGCACCTGACCCTCCAGCCAGCGCCCCAGCTGTCGAAGGCGCCCGTCGATCACCCGGTGGTAATCCCGACCCCAGCCGTAGCGGGCGATGGCCAGGGCGCCGGGGACGCGCTCGGCCGCCACGTGGTAGCTCAGCCCCACCGCCACCAGGCTGCGCACACCGTCCAGCAGCGTTTCCACCCGGGCGCGGCGCGGGTCAGCCATCCAACCCATGGAGCCCTGGTGGCCCGCCTGGAGCCAGCGCTCCAGGGCGGCGGTGCGCAGGCGGAGCTGGCCGCCACCGGGCACGGCGGCGATGCCGACCGGAGCGAAGCCCAGCCCCATCGCCTCCTGTTTCAGCCGCTCGGCCAGCTCGGTTCTCACCCGTACAGTTGCGCGACACCGTCATCTTGCTGTGACCACCCTTGCCGCCTCCGGGCGCTTTTCCACCGTTGTGCGCTGGCTTGGCCTCACCCTCGTGGTGCTGCTCCTGCTGCAGCTCACGGCCACGTTGATCCCCTGGGCCTGGGGAGAGGAGGCCTTCCGTCAGTTGCTGGTGGAGCGGCTCGTGAGCCAGGCGCCCCTGGCTCTGCTGGGCTTGCTGCTCGTCCTGCTCTCCTCTCGCCTGGACCATCCCAACGAGAGGCACACCCCCGTGCGCTGGCTGGTCACGGGCATCAGCGCCGTGCTGGCGGTGGCCCTGCTGGTGGCCGTGCCGGTGTCGATCAGCGGTGATCGGGCCCTCGCCGACCAGGCCGAGCAGCAGCTCGCCTCCCAGCGCAGCCAGGTGCAGGCGGCCCGTGCCCAGTTGCAGAACCCCCTGGCGATCCAGCAGCTCGTGGCCCAGTTGGAGCAGACGGGTCAGCTGCCTCCGGGCGGGACGGCCGAGCAGAAACTGCAGTTGGTGAAGACGCAGTTCGAAAGCCGCCTGCAGCAGGCGGAAAAACAGATCCAGCAGGCCGAGCGGGCCCGCGACCTCTCGACCAACCAGCGTCGGTATGGCGGCACCGGCTCCGCCCTTGTGCTGGCGGTGGCCTTCACCCTGCTGGCGCTCGCCTCGGCGCTCTGAGGCTGGCTAAGTTGCAGGTAGATCTACGACCGCCGGACCGCCGGGTCGCCACTTGGTTCCAACCAGCCCCCGAACCGATCAGCCGCTGCCCAGCAGGCTCCAGCAGGATCTTAAGAACGACCTGATCGCAGGTCTGCTGGTGGTCATCCCGCTGGCGACCACCATCTGGCTGGCCACCACGGTCAGTCGCTTCGTGCTGGCGTTCCTGACCTCGATCCCCAAGCAGTTCAACCCGTTCAACACGCTCAACCCTCTGCTCCAGGAGCTGATCAACCTCGGCGTCGGCCTGCTGGTGCCCTTGCTGGGGATCCTGTTGATCGGCCTGATGGCCCGCAACATCGTCGGGCGCTGGCTGCTGGAGTTCGGCGAGGGCACCTTGCTGCGCATCCCTCTGGCGGGCTCCGTCTACAAGACCCTTAAGCAGCTGCTGGAAACCTTCCTGCGCGACAACTCCAGCCGCTTTCGGCGGGTGGTGCTGGTGGAATATCCGCGTGAAGGTCTTTACGCCCTCGGTTTCGTCACCGGTGTGATCGGTTCGACGGTGCAGGCAGGTTTTCCCCAGCCGATGCTGAGCGTGTTCATTCCCACGGCCCCCAACCCCACCACCGGCTGGTACGCCGTGGTCCCAGAAACAGCCGTTCAGGATCTCGACCTCTCGGTGGAGGATGCTTTCCGAACGATCATCTCGGCCGGCATCGTCAGCCCCGATGAGCGGGAAACCCCGGCCAGCCGTAGTTTCTCCAGCCTCCTGGCCCAGTTGCGCGCCCCCTCTTACTCCACGTCCCCCCCCAACAAGGCCTGAGCTTCGGCCGGCCGCTCAGGTGCCCATGCAGAGTCGATCCGTCGCCAGAGAACTGGCCCTGCTGATGCTGGGCCAGACCAACGACCGCGTTCCCGCTCCCGATCTGGCCCTCGATGGTCTGCTCAACCAGGCCATCGCTAGCTTGGCTCAGCTGGTGCGTGAGGCGCTCGATCGTTCCGCCAGCGCCCTCCAGGAGGCCCAGCAACACCTGCTCGACAGTGAACTTCTCGATGGCACGGAGCGGCTGCCCCAGGTCAGGGACCACCTGCAGCAGGGGCTTTCCCAGGCCGAGCTGGCGCTCAATCAGCTTTCCGCCAGTCTGGAGATTCCCCGGCTGTTGCTGCTGGCTGACCAGGAGGAGGTGCGGCGCGGCGCCTTGGAGCGCACCAGGGCGGTGCTCAAGCGCCGGGAGGCCCTCGATGCCCGCCTCGATGGGGTGATGGAGGGTTGGCGGCTCACCCGCCTGCCGCGCATCGACCGGGACATCCTGCGTCTGGCGGCGGCGGAGATCGAGGCCTTCGGCACGCCGCCGGCCGTTGCCTGCAACGAGGCCGTGGAGTTGGCCCATCGCTACAGCGACGAGCAGGGCCGTCGCATGATCAACGGCGTGTTGCGCCGGTTCACCCAGGCGGTTTCCTGAGCGATGGTCTTCAACTGGTTCCAGCGGGGCCGTCGTGTGGCCAGTGAGGGCGATGCCGGGGTGCCCCCCCCCGGGCCCGAGTCGCCTGCGGACCCCCGCCCGGCCACGGACCCCCCTGCGGCTGAACCCCCCAGCCCCGGAGCCCTTGCTCCCGCCGGTGGTTCAACCCCCGATGGCGAGGCCGGCAGGGACTCTTCACCGACGGCACCCGCTCCCAGTCCAGCCCTTTCCGCACCACTCCCGCCACCACCACCCAGGGGTGTCAGCCCCGATCAGGCCCGCGACGAGGCCCTGGAGTGGGCCCGCGAGGCCTATGCCCGGTTGAAGGACAAGCAGGAGGCCGAGCGCCAAGCGGCGGCGGCCACCGCTACGACCGTGGCTGCGCCTCCGGCGCCGGGGCGGAGCGCCATCGAAGCAGCGGTCCCGACTCCCCCCGAGCGCTCCTCCACAGATGCTGGCGCCCCAGAACCAATGGCAATGGGTCAGGGCCTGTCCCTGCTCGAGCGGGCGGCGGCCGAGCGTCGTCAGCGCCAAGAGGCGTTGCTGGAGCGTGCCCCCGGGACGCCGACCGCTGCAGCCCAGGCCCCAGCGTCGGGTTCAGTCCCTGCGCCGACCCTTGAGGATCAGCCCCAGCTGGGGGCCTTCGACGCCGACTTCACCTGGTCGGCGGAGGTGTTGGCGGCCCAGGGGCGCCGGGTCGACCAGGTGTCGCTGGAGGAAATCGACTGGCTCTCGCGCCTGCGGCGGGGGATGGAGAAGACCCGCCAGGGGCTGGTGTCCCAGCTGCTCGAAACCTTCGGCGATGACCCGCTGGGACCGGAGGTGCTCGATGAACTCGAATCGCTGCTGCTGCGCGCCGATGTGGGCGTGAAGGCCACCGATCAGGTGCTCGAGGCCCTGCGCCGCCGCCTGAACGTGGAGGTGGTCGATCCCTCGGAGGGGATCCGCTTTCTCAAGCAGCAGCTCCAGGGACTTCTGGAGGAGCCGATCACGGCCAGCGGCCAGTCCCTGCTGGCTCCCGCACGGGGCCGCCTGAACGTCTGGTTGCTGGTGGGGGTGAACGGCGTCGGCAAGACCACCACCCTGGGCAAGCTGGCCCATCTGGCGGTGCGCAGCGGCTACTCCTGCCTGATCGCCGCCGCCGACACCTTCCGGGCCGCGGCGGTGGAGCAGGTGAAGGTCTGGGGTGAGCGCAGTGGTGTGGCGGTGATTGCCAACGCCTCAGCCAACGCTGATCCCGCCGCCGTGGTCTTTGATGCGATCGGGGCGGCCCAGTCCAGGGGGCTCGATCTAGTGCTGGTGGACACCGCCGGACGGTTGCAGACCAAGCACAACCTGATGGAGGAGCTGGCCAAGGTGAGGCGCATCGTTGATCGATTGGCGCCGGAGGCGGCGGTGGAATCCTTGCTGGTGCTTGATTCCAGTCAGGGCCAGAACGGTCTGCGCCAGGCGATGGCCTTCGCCAAGGCCGCCGGTCTCACGGGCGTGGTGCTGACCAAGCTCGACGGCAGTTCCCGGGGCGGGGTGGCGGTGGCGGTGGCGTCGGAGGCCGGCTTGCCCATCCGTTTCATCGGCGCCGGTGAAACCATCCGCGATTTGCGTCCCTTCAACAGTTTCGAGTTCGTCGAAGCCCTGCTGGCCACCTGAGCCTGCCTCCGGGGCGCAGCCACCCCTTCCAGTTTTCATCGCCCCGTCCGACCGCTGAATCGCTGCTACCTTTCGGGTCCTCTGCGGCCGCTCCGTTGAGCAGCCAGCCGCCCGCTTTCGGATCCCCCCCGCCCCCCGCGGCGCAGCAGCAGGCCGGGGTAGCCCAGACGGTGGGCGCTTCGTTACGGCAACTGCTCGACAGCCTCAGCCGCGAGCAGCGCCGTAACCAGGAGCTGCTCAGTTCCCTCGGCTTCGCCCTGCGGAGTTACACCAACCTCAACCGCTTCCTGGAGTTGGTGCCCCTGGTGGCCTCCAGGCTGGTGGGGGCCGAGGGGGCCGTGCTGGTGGTGTTCCACAGTGATGGCCGCCTCTGGCGCGAGCAGCTGCAGGTGAGCGCCCCTGGGCGCGCCACTGAGCTGTTGCGCCAGCTCGCGATGCTTGAGGACCGCCAACTGGCGATCGAGGCGGGCGAGGAGGAGGTCGCCCAACGGCTTGATCAGCACCTGGGCCGACTGCTCAAGGATCAGCTCTTTTTCGGCACCTCCGTGGTGGCGCGTAACCGCCAGCGGGGAAGGCTCTATGTGTTCAGTGCAAGGGAGGCCCTTTGCTGGAGCGATGTGCACCGCCGCCACCTGCAACTGGTGGCCGATCTCACCGGCGTGGCCCTGGAGAGCGAAGCCCTGGTGCAGGACCGGCGCCTGCACGAGCGTCTGGACCGTCAGCTCAGCACCGGTGCCGAGATCCAGGCCCAGCTCCTGCCGGACCACTGCCCGGTGATCGAGGGCGTCGAGTTGGCGGCCCGTTGCCGCCCCGCCTTCCAGGTGGGCGGTGACTACTACGACTTCATCCCCACCCGCCCCCAATTGGTGGGTCGCGGGCGCGAGCAGGGCCGCTGGGCCCTGGTGATGGGGGATGTGATGGGCAAGGGGGTGCCCGCAAGCCTGCTGATGACCCTTCTGCGGGGGATGTTGCGGGCCGAGGTGCTCAGCGGCCTGCCGCCGGATCGCATCCTCCACGACCTCAACCAGCTGGCCCAGGAGGACCTGGCCCACTCCCACCGGTTCGTCACGCTGTTCTATTCCGACTACGACCCGCGGACGCGCCTGCTGCGCTACGCCAATGCCGCCCACAATCCTCCCCTGATCTGGCGCCGGCAGCGCAACAGCGTCGATCGCCTGGATGCTCCGGGGTTGCTGATCGGTCTGCAGCCCGATGCCGACTACGGCTGCGAGCAGCTGGTGCTGGAACCTGGCGACGTGCTGCTTTATTACACCGATGGGGTCACCGAGGCCACGGGGTTTTCGGGAGAGCGCTTCGATGAGGAGCGGCTGATGCGCGCCCTGCAGAGCGCCTGCCGCTCCGGCATCGGTGCCCAGGGAATTCTCGATCAACTTTTCGGCCGCCTGGATCGCTTCGTCGGCCCCGATCACCATCTGGAGGACGATGCCTCGATGGTGGTGTTGAAGGTGCGGGAGGAGGTGGCGCTGCCCGCCCTGCCGAACTGAGCCCTGGCCTGGGGTGTCAAGCTGTGCGATTGCGGTTGTTCAACGGCCCTGATGGCACCCGACGCACCTGAATCCACGCCTGTCAGCGGTGTCACCGGCGGTGCGGCCGGCAGTTGGAGCAACCGTTTCGAGCAGGGGCTCCATCCGGCGATCGAGCGCTTCAACGCCTCGATCGGCTTCGACATCGAGCTGCTGCCCCAGGACCTGGATGGTTCGATCGCCCATGCGCGCATGCTTGGCCGCTGCGGCGTGGTCAGCCTCGGGGAGGCGGAACGGCTGGTGGAGGGCCTGGAGACCATCCGTGCCGAGGCGGCGGCTGGGACGTTCAACCCAGGGATTGAGGCCGAAGATGTCCACTTCGCCGTCGAGCGACGGCTCATCGAGCTGCTGGGCCCCCTGGGCAAAAAGTTGCACACCGGCCGCAGCCGCAACGACCAGGTGGGGACCGACCTGCGGCTGTGGCTCAGGGAGAAGATCGATTGCATCGATGCCGCCCTGGTGCGCTTCGAGCGGGCGTTGCTGGCCCAGGCCGGTACCCACGGCGAGACCTTGATTCCTGGCTACACCCATCTGCAGCGGGCCCAGCCCGTCTGCCTGGCCCACCACCTGCTGGCCTACGTGGAGATGGCCGAGCGCGATCGGCAGCGGCTGGGCGACCTGCGCCGCCGAGTGAACATCTCACCCTTGGGGGCCGCCGCCCTCGCCGGCACCCCGGTGCCGATCGATCGCCGCGACACCGCCGCGGCCCTGGGCTTTGAGGCGATCTACACCAACAGCCTGGATGCGGTCAGCGACCGGGACTTCGCGGTGGAGTTCAGTGCCGCCGCCAGCCTGGTGATGGTGCACCTCAGTCGGTTGAGCGAGGAGGTGATTCTCTGGGCCAGCGAGGAGTTCGCCTTCGTCACGCTCAGCGACCGCTGCGCCACCGGCAGCAGCCTGATGCCGCAGAAGAAGAATCCCGATGTGCCCGAGCTGGTGCGGGGCAAGTGCGGCCGGGTGTTCGGCCACCTGCAGGGGCTGTTGACGATGATCAAGGGCTTGCCCCTGGCCTACAACAAAGACTTCCAGGAGGACAAGGAAGCCCTGTTCGATGTGGTGCGCACCACCCTCGATTGCCTTGAAGCGATGGCGATTCTGCTGGAAGAAGGGGTCAGCTTCCGCCCCGAGCGCCTGGAGGCGGCGGTGGCCACCGATTTCTCCAATGCCACGGATGTGGCCGATTACCTCGTCGCCAAAGGGGTGCCGTTCCGCGAGGCCTACCAGTTGGTGGGTGGTCTGGTGAAGGAGGCTCTGGCCGAGGGGATCCTGTTGCGGGCGCTTCCACTGGAGCGCTGGCAGCACGTGCATCCCGCCTTCGAGTCCGACATCTACGAAGCGATTCACCCGCGTCAGGTGGTTGCTGCCCGCCGCAGCGAAGGAGGCACCGGATTCGAGCAGGTGGCTGAGCAGTTGCGTCGGGCGGCCGCCCGGTTGGAGTCTTGAAGGTCTCGGCCAGGCACCGTGGTCAGATCGCCGATTCGGACTAACCTTCGATTGGTTCTCGGCCCCCGCTTTGATCCTTTGATCGAAGCTTGGGCTCTTCACCGTCCTGGTCATTCGGCCCAAGTCCGTCCGTGAGCATTTTTGTCGGCAACCTCCCCTTCCGCGCTGAGCAGGAAGACGTGGCGGAGTTGTTTGCCCCCTTTGGTGATGTGGTCAATTGCTCCTTGCCCCTGGAGCGTGACACCGGTCGCAAGCGGGGGTTTGCCTTCGTGGAACTTGCCGATGACGCCGCTGAAACCAGGGCGATCGAGGCGCTTCAAGGCGCTGAGCTGATGGGTCGTCCGCTGCGGATCAACAAGGCTGAGCCCCGCGGCAGCGGTGGGCCGAGGCGCTCGGAAGGGGGCTACAGCGGCGGTCGACCCCCCGAGCGGGGCGGCTACGGCGGAGGGAGTTACGGAGGTGGTGGGGGCTACGGGGGAGGTGGTGCTCCTCGAGCTGGTGGTTACGGCGCCCCGGCCGATTCCAGTGGAGGGGCCGAGCGCGGTTCCGGTGCCAGCGGCTGGGAGGATCGCAGTTATGGCGGCGGCTCCGAAGGCTTCGAGGAGGGTCGCAGTCGCCGGCGTCGCAGTGGCAGCACCGGTGGAGGTGGCGACAGCTATGGCGACGATGGCTACGGCGGCGCTGAGGTCTGAACCCAACCTCCTCATTCCGTTCTGAATCAGCTCCGAGAACCTCAGACGTCCTGGCCTGCCTGGCTTAGAGGCCCTGATCCTCCAGCTGCCTGGCGGAGGCGTCCAGCACCTCTGGTCCAGCTGTTTTTGCTCCAGCCGCCTCCCCCAGCTGGCGTCTCCAGTGGCGGGCACCGCGAACCCCTTCCACGACCTGCACCAGGTGGCGGGCAATGGGCCACAGCCGCCCGCCATTGGTGCACCAGCGCTCGGCGTAGGGGATTAACCCCCGCACTACGGAGGAGGCCGTCGCTTCTGGTTGCTCCCTCTGGCCGAACAGGTCCTGGTCCACGCGTCTCCAGCGCAGGGGGTGGTCGTAGACAGCCCGGCCCACCATCACCCCGTCGAGTTGTTGCAGGTGGGGAAGGCAGTCGTCCAGATGCTGGAGACCGCCGTTGAGTTCAATGCGCAGCGTCGGCCGTTCGTATTTGAGCTGGTGGACCAGCTCTGGACGCAAGGGAGGGAGGGTGCGGTTTTGCTTGGGGTCGAGGCCACTCAACCAGGCTTTGCGGGCATGCACGCTGAAGCGACTGGCCCCGGCGGCGGCGACGCAGTCGACGAACCTGACTAGGGCTTCGAAGGAATCGAGCGCGTCGATACCAATGCGGTGCTTCACGGTCACCGGCAGGGGCCCGGCGGCCGCCATCGCCGCCACGCAGTGGGCCACCCGGTCCGGGTCTGCCATCAGGCAGGCGCCGAAGCGGCCCTTCTGCACCTTCTCGCTCGGGCAGCCCACATTGAGGTTGATCTCGTCGTAGTTCCACTCGGCCGCGAGGCGGGCGGCCTGGGCCAGCAGGGCCGGATCGTCGCCACCCACCTGCAGGGCCAGGGGTTTTTCGCTGGGATCAAAGGCAAGGAGCATTGGCCGCCGGCCGTGGTGCAGGGCCTGTGCCACCACCATCTCGGTGTAGAGCAGGCTGCGGCCCGTGATCTGGCGCATCAGCACCCGGAAGTGCCGATCGGTGTAGTCCATCATCGGAGCCACACTGAAGCGATGGGCGGCGAAGACGTCATCCATCGCCCCATGCTGCCCCCTGCCCTTCCCGCCCATGGCTCTAGCGCCTTCCTCCCCCTGGCCTCTGGTGGTGGCCGGTGGCGGTGCGGCGGGGTTCATGGCGGCGATCAGCGCCGCCGAGGCGGGCCTCAAGGGAGTACTGCTGCTAGAGGCCACCCCCACGCCCCTGGCCAAGGTGCTGATCAGCGGCGGCGGCCGCTGCAACGTCACCCACGCCTGTTGGGATCCCCGCGACCTGGTAGGCCATTACCCCCGCGGCGGCCGGGCCCTGTTGGGTCCCTTCAGCCGTTTTGCCACCACTGAGGCCGTCGAGTGGTTCAAGGCCCACGGCCTGGAGCTGGTGCAGGAGGCCGACGGGCGCCTCTTCCCGCGCAGTAATCGCTCCAGCTCCGTGGTGGCCACCCTGCGGGAGGCGGCCCTGGCTGCGGGAGTGACCTTGCGCACCGGTGCTTCCCTGCAGACGGCTGAGCCGCTTGAGTCCGCGGGCTTCGCCCTGCGTCTGCGCTCGAGCGAGGGTGCCAGGGCGTTGCACTGCCGCCGCTTGCTGCTGGCCACCGGTGGTCACCCCAGCGGCCGCCAGATCGCGGCGAGTCTGGGTCATGCCGTCGTGCCGCCGCTGCCCTCGTTGTTCACCCTGGCGCTGAAGCCCAACCCCTTGCAGGGGTTGGCCGGGGTGGTGATGGATCCGGTGGGCTTGCAGCTGGAGCTCCCTGGGGAACGCTTTCGCCAGCAGGGGCCTGTACTGGTGACCCATTGGGGTCTCAGTGGCCCCGCCACCCTCCGCTTGACGGCTTTTGCGGCGCGGGCGATGAAGGAGCATGGCTATCGCGTCCAGCTGCGGGTCGATTGGAGCGGTGGTCGCCGTCAACAGGATTTGGAGGCCGCTTTCGAGGACCTTCGTCGTGATCACGCCCGTCGTCAGTTGGGCAGTAGCCGACCCTGGCCTGAGCTCAGTCGCCGGCTCTGGCTGCATCTGCTGGCAGATGGCGGCATTGGGGCCAGCGGTCGCTGGGCGGAGCTGCGGCGGCCCCAGCAGAAAGCGTTGATCGAAGCCCTGCGATCAAGCCTCTACACGGTGGGGGGCCGTGGACCCTTCGGGGAGGAGTTCGTCACCGCAGGTGGTGTGCCCCTGGGTGAAGTGAACCTGGCCACCATGGCCAGCCGCAAGCAGAGCGGGCTCTACTTTGTCGGCGAACTGCTGGATGTGGATGGCCTCACGGGCGGCTTCAACTTCCAGCACTGCTGGACCTCGGGCTGGCTGGCGGGCCGGGCGATCGCGGCTTCAGCGGATTTTGTCGAAGACGGCGAACATCGGTAGGTACATGGCCACCAAGATGGAAGCGACCATTCCACCGACGATCACGATCATGAATGGCTCGATTAAGGCTGTGAGGGCTTTGGTGGTAGCTGTGACTTCATCTTCATAGAAATCAGCTACTTTGGTGAGCATCTTATCCATTTCTCCAGTTTCTTCTCCGATCGCGAGCATGCTCATCGCCATGTCGGGAAACACGTTTTTTCGATTAAGTGAGGTGCTAAGGTTGATGCCTTCCTGTACATCTTTTCTCGAAGCGCCGATGGCATCGGCAATAATCGAGTTACCGGAGGTTTCCTGAACTATCTCAAGGCATAACAGGATTGGTACCCCGGCCCGGCTCAGGGAACTGTAGACGCGGCAGAACTGGGCGGTGGAACTTTTCTGGATCAGGTCTCCAAAAAGGGGAATCTTGAGCGTGATAGCATCGACTTTACGCCTGCCCACCGGAGTGGCATAAAAACGTAGGAATAACCATGCGGCCAGCACGATTCCACCTACTAGAAAGAATGAGAAGGTAGAGCGCAACAAGGTGCTGAGATCTACCAAGGCTTGGGTAAAGGCGGGCAGCTCGGCACCGAGTTGCTTGAAAATATCTGCAAATTGCGGGATCACAAAGATCGTCATCCCCAGGAAGACTCCGATGGCGATCACAAACACAGCAATGGGGTAGCTGAGTGCTCCTTTGATCTGGTTCTGAAGCTTGGCGATGTTCTCCAAAAGGATAGACAAGCGGCGCAGGGTTTCATCAAGCACACCACCGGCCTCTCCGGCTTCCACCATGGCCACGAACAGCCGGTCGAAAATTTTTGGAAACTTTCGCATCGACGAACCCAGGCTCGCCCCTTGGTTTACATCCGAACTAATCTCACTGAGGGCCCGTTTGAACATCGGCAATTTCTGCTGGTTGGCCATGAGATCAAGGCTGCGCACGATCGGAACGCCCGCATCGACCATCGCCCCGAGCTTGGTGGCGAAAATGGCTTTGTCCTTAACGCCGGGAACCTTTTCAAATGCAGCACCGAGATCCATCGTAAACAGCGAACTCTTCTTGGAATCGGTGCTGCTGACTTTAACGGCCTCAGTTTTCGTGGCATCCGTCAAAGTTAAGGTGTTGGGAGATATTCCACGACGCCTAAGATTTCGCTTTGCTCCAGCGGAATCGCTCGCTGAGAGCTTGATTTTTCGTGTGAGCCCAAGGACGTTGGTGTAGGTGGCGGTGAAGGAGGGCATGGCGGTGGATTGAGCAGTTCAGGTGGTGATCAAACCTTGTTTTCGAGCAATCTATTCAGCTCCTCAGGCTTACTGGCCTTGGCTAGGGCCTCCTTGGCGCTGATCTGGCCATTGAGCACCATATCGGCCAGGGCTTTTTCCAAGGTGATCATGCCGAAAGTTCCCCCGGTTTGGATCTGGGAATAGATCTGGGCTGTTTTGCCTTCACGGATCAGGTTCCCGATGGCGGGGGTATTGATCATGATCTCCTGGGCCATCACGCGACCGAACTGGCCTGGCTGGGGATCAAGGCGTTGGCAGAGTGTCTGGGAGAACACGGCCAGCAAGCTGTTGCTCAATTGCACTCTGATCTGGGTCTGTTGGCCCGCGGGGAACACATCGACCATGCGATCGACGGTCTGGGCGGCAGAACTGGTGTGCAATGTGCCAAACACCAAGTGGCCCGTTTCGGCGGCGGTGATCGCCAGCTGAATTGTTTCCAAGTCGCGCATTTCTCCAACCAGGATCACGTCCGGGTCTTCGCGTAAGGCTGCTCTTAGGGCATTGGCAAAACTCTTGGTGTCGTCATGAAGCTGGCGCTGATGCACCAGCGATTTGTCATTTTTATAGGTGAATTCGATCGGATCTTCGACCGTAATGATGTGCTCAGCCCGGGTGTGGTTGATGTGATCGAGCAACGCCGCCAGGGTCGTGGTTTTCCCTGATCTAGTGGGTCCGGTGACCAGTACCAGGCCCCGGGGCTTGCGGCTCATCTCCTCAACGACGGGTGGCAAGTTGAGCGACTCCAGGCTGGGTACGTCGTTGCCAAGGGCCCGTAGACAGGCCGCGTAGGTTCCTCGCTGGCGGTAGACATTCACCCGGAATCGTGCGACTCCCTTGAGGCCGTAGGAACAGTCAAGCTCCCAATTCTGCTCCAGCTGCTTGCGCTGGGAATTATTGACCAGGGAAAAGATCAGACGATTGCAGTCTTCTTCGGTGAGTTTCTCCTCCGTGATTGGCAGAAGTCGACCGTTGAAGCGGCCATAGGCAGGGCAGTAGGCGGCGAGATGAAGGTCGCTGCCACCATCCTTGACGACTTTCATCATCAGGTCTTCGATCAGGAGATCCATGGCCACAATGCCTTTCGCTTATTCTGTTTGATTTGGTGCGAATCAGCAACCCCTACATACGAGCTGTCAGGCAGTAGGGGCATTCAAGCCACTCATCGCGCATACCGGCGCCGCAGCCCCTGCACGTGCTTGTGGTAATGGCCCTCGCCCTGCGTTCTGACTCAAGGCCGGAATCGGTGAGAATGATTCGTTCAATCTCCTCAAGTGTTGTGTACCCCTGGCGCACCAGATCCAGACCATAGCTGAGCAATGTCTTCATACCTGATTCGATTGCAATCTTACGAATCTGATCGGTGGTGGATTGCTGGGCGATTGCGGTGGTCAGGTTTTCATTGATGCGCAGTACTTCATACACACCAATGCGGCCTTTGTAGCCACTGCCCTGGCAGGTCGGGCAGATGCCACTGCCGGCATGGTGGGTTTTCTTCGCCTTGAAGAACGTGACGTTCTCTTCAGAGGAGCTGAGCAGTCCGAAGCGCCCCAGCTCCAGGGAGGTGGGGTGATACTCAATGCGACAGCTGGGGCAGACCCGTCGGACCAGTCGTTGGGAGACAATCCCGAGCAGGGAAGCGCTGACCATGAACGGTTCCACCCCCATCTCCGAAAGACGTGCGATCGCGCTCGGGGCGTCGTTGCAGTGCAGGGTGGTCAGCACCAGGTGACCAGTCAAGGCCGCTTCGATAGCGGTTTTTGCCGTTTCCAGATCCCTGGTTTCCCCCACCAGCAGCACATCGGGATCCTGACGCATGAAGGCGCGCAGGGCTATGGAGAAGTCGAAGCCCTTGTCCCGGTTCACCTGGCTTTGGGTGATGCCTTTGAGGGTGTATTCGATGGGATCTTCGACTGTGGAGATGTTGATGTCTGGACTGTTGCGCTCGGCCAGGAGGGAATAGAGCGTGGTTGATTTACCTGATCCAGTAGGACCGGTGACCAGAATCATCCCGAAGGGTTTTGAGCCCAGGTCACGCAGGGTTTCAAGGGCAAGAGGATCAGTGATCAGTTTGTCGAGACCCAATTGGGTGGCTCCGCTGTCCAGCAGACGCATCACCACCTTCTCTCCGTATTTGGTGGGTAGTGTGCTGACTCGAAGGTCAAAGGTTCGTCCCCTGAACACGCGCCGAATACGACCATCCTGGGGTAGTCGACGCTCGGCGATGTCAAGATCGGACATGATCTTGAGGCGCGAGGTAACCGCTGGGATAATGTTTTTAGGAAGCTTTTCCAGTTGTTGCAACACCCCATCCTGGCGGAAGCGAATCACCAGGCCATCTTCCTGAGGTTCCACGTGTATGTCACTTGTGCCTGTGCTCAATGCCTGGATCAGGATCTTGTCCACCAGGCTGATGATCGGTGAGGCATTGGAGGCGTTGATGCTGGACTCGAGGTCCATGTTGTTGGTGTCCTCCTCCTTGGACTCCTCCAGCCGTCCGGGAATGTTGAGGTCATCGAGCAGCGAGAGCCGCGGCGGCGGCAGGTCTTCCTCTTCCTCTTCATCTCCATCGTCCAGTTCATCCATTGGGGCTCCCGAATCACTGGCGGATGTGAGCGAACCCCTCCCGGTGAGGGCGGTCTCGATTTCCTCTTGTAGCGCCATGCGCAATTCTGTCTGCAGGCCCTTCTCAGACAGTTCTTCGCCCAGGGCCAGGCGTTGTTCCAGGCCCCAGAACGTGGGGATCGCGATCGTCACGCGATTGCCTTCGCGGCCTACCACCAAGCACCCCAGTTCTCGACAGCGTTCGGGGCTGAGCACGGAACTGTTGGAGCTGACGTCGCCGCTCCCCTGGCCCAGCACCTCCGGACGCAGCACTTGTTCCCCCATGAGCAACTCGACCTCCAGCCTCTGCTGGGCCGTGGTTTTCGCCGCGGGAACGGGACGGGCAGGGGTGAGGGTCATGGCTCAGGTGGGAGGCGGACAGAGGTGTGGGCTTCCCCCGCTTGTGGGAGGCGGACTCTGACGTTCAACATGTCTAAGTCCGAATTCTGGTTCAGTCAGCATGAGCGGCGAAGCCACGCCTTTCACTCCCCAGGCCAACTCTGCCGTTGAGGGCGCGTCCGATCCCCTGGTGGACGGCGCCGCAGGGCTCCGGGTTGACGCCGGCCAGCCGTTGGCAGGGGACGTCGATTCCCCTGGAGACGCCCCAGCGGTCCCCCCGGCGGAGCCCGATCCCAAGGGTGGGCTCGAGGCCGAGCTGGAGCGCCTCAGGGCCGATAACGAGAGCCTGCGCGGCCAGTACATGCGCATCGCTGCCGATTTCGACAACTTCCGCAAGCGCCAGAGCCGCGACCAGGATGACCTGCGCGCGCAGATCACCTGCACCACCTTGAGCGAGATCCTCCCAGTCGTCGACAACTTCGACCGGGCCCGTCAGCAGCTCAACCCCGAAGGTGAGGAGGCCCAGAACCTGCACCGCAGTTACCAGGGGCTGTACAAGCAGTTGGTGGATGTGTTCAAGCAGTTGGGGGTGTCGCCGATGCGGGTGGAAGGTGAGCCATTCGATCCCAGCTTGCATGAGGCGGTGCTGCGGGAGCCCAGCGAGGAGCACCCCGAAGATGTGGTGATCGCTGAGCTGCAGCGGGGTTATCACCTCGATGGCCGCGTGCTGCGCCATGCGCTGGTGAAGGTGTCGATGGGCCCGGGTCCCGGCTCAGGCGCATCCCCCAGCCCTGCCGCCGAGGAGGGGCAGGGGGGGTAAGCCTGGCCTGGCCCGCAGGGCATTCGTGGGGGTCGGTTCTCACCCCTTCGAGGTGGCCGGGGGCCAGTTTTAGGGTGGCAGCGACTGACAGGGCTGATGGCGGACTATTACGACCTGCTTGGGGTGCCGCGGGAGGCGGACGCCGAGACGCTCAAGCGGGCCTACCGCCGTCTGGCCCGCCAGTTTCACCCTGACATCAACAAGGATCCCGGCGCTGAGGATCGCTTCAAGGAGATCGGCCGTGCCTATGAGGTGCTCAGCGATCCTCAGACCCGGGCCCGCTACGACCAGTTCGGTGAGGCGGGTCTCGGGGGCGCTGGCGGGGCGCCCGACATGGGTGACATGGGCGGGTTTGCGGACCTGTTCGAGACGTTCTTCAGTGGATTCGGCGGTGGTGGCGGTGGAGCTGCCGGTCCCCGCCGTCGTGGCCCCCGCCAGGGGGATGATCTACGACTCGATCTCACGATCAGTTTCAAGGAGGGGATCTTCGGCCAGGAGCGGGAGGTGCAGATCCGCCATCTGGAGACCTGCACCACCTGTAGTGGCTCAGGGGCGAAATCAGGCAGTGGCCCCACCACCTGTGGCACGTGCAACGGTGCCGGCCAGGTGCGCCGGGCCACCCGCACCCCCTTCGGGAGTTTCACCCAGGTGGCCCCCTGTCCCACCTGCGAGGGCACCGGTCAGGTGATCGCTGACCCCTGCGGAGCCTGTGGCGGCCAGGGCTTGCAGCAGGTGCGCAAGAAATTGCGTTTGAACATTCCCGCCGGGGTCGATTCAGGCACCCGGCTGCGGGTGGCGGGCGAGGGCAACGCCGGTCAGCGGGGTGGACCCGCCGGGGATCTCTACGTCTTCCTGACTGTCCAGGCCAACCCCCAGCTGCGCCGGGAGGGCGTCCACATCCACTCCGAGGTGAACGTCAGCTATCTGCAGGCGATTCTGGGCGATCGCATCGAGGTGGAAACGGTGGATGGGCCGGAAACCCTCGAGATCCCTGCCGGCACCCAGCCTGGGGCCGTGCTCACCCTCTCCGGCAAGGGGGTGCCCAAGCTCGGCAATCCCGTGGCCCGGGGCAACCATCACTTCACGATCAAGGTGAAGCTGCCCACCAAGCTTTCCAGTGAGGAGCGCTCCCTGCTCGATCAGTTGGCGGGCCACCATGCCAGCAAGGACCATCCCCATAAAAGCGGCCTGTTTGGCGGCCTGTTCGGTTGACGCACCTTCTCGACCTGCGGGGCACCCCCTGTCCGGTCAATTTCATCCGCACCCGGTTGGCCCTTGAGGCCGTTGCTGCCGGAGACAGCCTGCAGGTCGACCTCGACGGGGGGGAGCCCGAGCGCCTCGTGGCTGAAGGGCTGCGAGCAGAGGGTCATGGGGTGGAGCTGAGCGCGAACGACGATGGTTCCGTGCGCCTGCTGATCCGCCGCCATGGCGGCTGACGCCCGGGTAGTGGCCCTGCAGGCCAACTTCTGCCAGGTGCACCTCCAGGAGCCTGGCCCGGGCGGAGTCCAGCGTCTGCTCTGCATCCGTCGCACCCGACTGGGCAAGCGTGGTGAGCAGATCTGCGTGGGCGACTGGGTGCGCGTGGAGGCGATCGACTGGCTGGCGCGGCGCGGCGCCATCGTTGAACTGGGGGAGCGTCAGAGCCTGCTGGCGCGGCCGGCGGTGGCGAATTGCAGTCGCATTGTGGTGGTGGTGTCCCTGGCCCAGCCCGCCCTGGATCCGCTGCAGCTCACCCGTTTCCTGATCACCGCCGAGCGCAGCGCCCAGCCGGTGGAGGTCGTGTTCTCCAAGGCCGATCTGGTGCCCACCGAGCAGCGGGAGTCTTGGGTTCGGCGGCTGGAGGGTTGGGGGTACGCAGCGCTGGCCGTATCCAGTCCGAGTGGCCTGGGCTTGAGCGAGCTGGCGGCCCAGCTCTCCTCCCCCGGGTTGAGCGTGCTCTGCGGGCCATCGGGGGTGGGCAAGAGCAGCTTGCTCAATGCCCTGGTGCCGGCGTTGCAGCTGCGCGTGGCCGCTGTGTCAGGCCGGTTGCAGCGGGGGCGCCACACCACTCGTCACGTGGAGCTGTTCCCTCTGGCCGAGGGAGCGCTGGTGGCGGACAGCCCTGGCTTCAACCGCCCGGATTTGCCCCGGGATCCCCTGGCCCTGGGAAGCCTGTTTCCTGAAATCCGCAGAGCGCAGGCCCTGCAGCCTTGTCGGTTCAACAATTGTCTCCACCAAGGGGAGCCCGGCTGCACCGTCGGTGCGAACTGGGACCGTTTTGGCCTTTACAGCCACTGCCTGGAGAACCTCCTTGCCCGGGTCGAGGGCCCCCGGGATCGCCCGGTCCCTGGGACCCAGTGGCCTGGAGCTTCCCGCCGCCTCCAACGACAGCAGCTTCAGGAGGAAGTCGACCAGGAGGATGGGGACATCAGCCTCCGAAACCCGGCAGGTTGAGGCCGCCGGTGAGTTGTTCCATCCGCTCTTTCATGGTGGTGGTGGAGAGTTCGTAGGCCGCCTTGAGGGCTTCGAAGGTGGCCGCTTCGGTCGCTTCGGCACCGTTGCTGACCAGCTCGGGCGATAGACGAACCTTGAGCGGCTGCTGGTTCCCCGAAAGCCACACGCTGGCGCGCCCATCCTGGCTTTTGCCCTCCAGTTCAAGCGCATCCAGTTCGTCCTGCAGTTTCTGGGCGTCCTGCTGGATCTGCTGGGCCTTGCGGAACGCTTCCGTGAGCTGGCCGAAGTTGGGAAGGCCGAAGCCGGACATGGGGGTGGTGCAGGACTGCACCCAGGCTAGGTCCTTGGACCCAGTCGCTTCACCTCGGGATGGAGCCAGAGCCCATGGGCGGCCTGCACGCGCTCCTGCACCAAGGTGATCAGTGCATCGATCTCCGCGGCCGTGGCGCCGCCGGTGTTGACGATGAAATTGGCGTGCAGCGGTGAGACCTGGGCACCGCCCAAGCGGGTGCCCTTGAGGCCCAGGTTCTCGATCAGCTGACCCGCCTTTCGTGGCTCCGGGTTGCGGAACACACTGCCGCAGCTGGGTTGCTGATAGGGCTGGCTGCTGGTGCGGCTCTGGAGGTTGCCGCTGGTTCGCCGGCTGATCTCCGCCGGGTCATGGCCCGCCGCCAGCCGGAAGCGCGCCGATAGCACCAGCAGGGGCTCCGCTTGCAGGCGGCTGTGGCGGTAGGCGAAGTCCAACTCCGCCGCCTTGAGTACGAAGGGCTCGCCGTTGCCCCATGGGTCGAGCACGGTCGCCTCCACGAGCCAGTCGGCCGTGCAGCCCCCCTGGGCGCCGGCGTTCATCACCACCGCACCTCCCACCGTGCCGGGGATGCCCACGGCCCACTCCAGGCCGCTGAGGCCTGCGCGGGCGGCTTTGCGGGCCAGGGTGGGAATGGGTTCACCCGCCTGGGCCTCCACCAACCCGGAGTGCGCCTCCAGCACGCTGCCCTGGAGGCGGCGGTTGCAGAGGGTGAGGCCAGCGAGCCCCGCGTCGTCGATCAACAGATTGGAACCGGCGCCGATCAGCTGGAGTGCGAGGCCCTCGCCCACGGCCCAGCGGCTCAGGGAGATCAATGCTGCGGCGGTTTCAGGTTCAGCGAACCATTGGGCGGGGCCTCCCACCTTCCAGGTGGTGAACTCCGCCAGTGAGATGGCCGCTTTCAGGCCGACGGGTCGAAGAACGGTGGTCATCGCTCAGGCGGCCAGGGCCGGGGCGGTGTTGGGGTTCTCCAGGGCCTGAAGGCGATCCCAGAGCGCATTGACATCTCCGGCGCCCATGGCCAGCACCAGATCGCCGTCGCAACTGTGGCGGCTCACCTGCTCGGCTAGGTGGACCAGATCCTGGCTCACCCACACCGGCAGCTCCGGCTTGAGCTGGGCGATGCGGTGGGCCAGCGCTTCGCTGGAGATGCCGTTGATCGGGGCTTCGCCGGCGGCATAGAGCGGAGCCAGCAGCACGGCATCGGCCTGGCAGAGCACCTCAGCGAAGCCCTCGAGAAACTCGGAGGTGCGGCTGTAGCGGTGGGGCTGGAACACCGCCACCAGCCGCCGGGGGGGTAAGGGTAGCGGGCTGCGGCCGCTGTTCACCATCAGCCTTGCCATGGCCAGGGTGGCCCCCACTTCGCTGGGGTGATGGGCGTAGTCGTCAACCACCTGGCGCCCCTGCCAGTTGCCCCGGAAGTCGAAGCGGCGGCCAGGGGGCTGCAGCGATTGAATGGCCTGCTTCAGTTCGGCGAAGGACACCCCCTGCAGCCGACAGGCGGCCAGGGCGGCGGCGGCGTTGCTGAGGTTGTGCAGGCCAGGCAAGGGCAGGATGAATCGGCCCAGGCTTAGGCCCTTCTCGAAGAATTCCACTTCGGTGCCGTCTCCATCGAGTCGCAGGGGAAGGGCGGCGAAGTCCACCCCGTTGCTGTGGCTCACCGACCACCAGGCCTGGGCGTGGAAGTGCTCTCTCAGAATTGGATCGTCGTGGTTGGCCAGAACTGTTTTGCAGCCCTTGGCGAAGCGCTGCAGGGTGGCGATCAAGGTCGCCAGGTCGGGGTAGTGGTCGGTGTGGTCGAGCTCCAGGTTGGTGATCACCCCGAGGTTGGGCCGGAACTTCACCAGGGAGCCATCCGACTCATCGGCTTCCGCCACCAGCAGCCGTCCGGCGCCGTTGCGGCCATTGCTGCCGAAGGCGGGCACGATGCCGCCGATGACGGCAGTGGGGTCGTGGTCGGTGGCCAGTAAGAGCGTGGCCACCAGGGTGCTGGTGGTCGTCTTGCCGTGGCTGCCGGCGATGGCGATCGAGGGTTGGGCGTTGATCAGGGCCGCCAGCACGTCGGAGCGGTGGCAGATCTCCAGGCCTGCGGAGCGGGCTGCGGCCAGTTCGGAATTCGCCACCGGTACGGCGGTGCTGATGACCACCAGTGGAGACCTTGAGATGCCACTGCGGATGGCATCAATCGTGGCGCCGTTCTGCTGGCGAAACACGCGCACCCCCCGCTGACGCAGGTCCTGGAGCACAGCGCTGTCCTTGGGGTCCGAGCCGCTGACATTGAAGCCCCGATCCACCAGGATTCCCGCCAGGGCCGACATCCCGATCCCGCCAACCCCGATGAAGTGAAGAGGTTGCTGACGATCGAGCACAGGTCCCAAGGGCGAGTCCAAGTCTGACTGAAACTAAGCCGGGACGCCCCCCCTGTCTCTAGCCGCTGTCGCATGGCGAGATCTGTCAGGCTGTGGCGTTCCGTGGGTGGTGGTACCCCTATTTCTGTATGATTCGCAGCCGAAACACCCGTGTTAGCGGGTTTCCCCCTCCCCTGCCATGACCTTGCGCGTTGCGATCAATGGATTCGGTCGAATTGGTCGCAATTTCATGCGCTGTTGGCTGAGCCGCGGAGCGAACACGGGGATTGAAGTGGTCGGGCTCAACGACACCTCCGATCCCCGGACCAACGCCCACTTGCTTCAGTACGATTCAATGCTGGGTCGGATCCGCGATGCGGAGGTGAGCCACACAAGCGACAGCCTCGTCGTGAATGGACGCAACATCAAGTGCTTCTCGGATCGCAATCCCCTGAACCTCCCCTGGAAGGAGTGGGGTGTCGATTTGGTGATCGAGGCCACGGGAGTCTTCAATGACGACGTGGGCGCCAGCAAGCACCTGCAGGCGGGCGCCAAGAAGGTGATCCTCACCGCCCCCGGCAAGGGTGCCGGTGTGGGCACCTTCGTGGTGGGGGTCAACGCTGATCAGTACCGCCACGAGGATTTCAACATCCTCAGCAACGCCAGCTGCACCACCAACTGCATGGCCCCGCTGGTGAAGGTTCTTGACCAGACCTTCGGCATCGTCAAGGGCACGATGACCACCACCCACAGCTACACCGGTGACCAGCGCATTCTTGATGCCTCCCACCGCGACCTGCGCCGAGCGCGCGCGGCTGCCGTGAACATCGTCCCTACCAGCACCGGTGCGGCCCAGGCCGTGGCCTTGGTTTACCCCCCGATGAAGGGCAAGCTCAGCGGCATCGCCATGCGGGTGCCCACCCCCAACGTGTCGGTGGTGGACATGGTGCTGGAAGTGGGTCGCAGCACCGATCGGGCCGAAGTGAATGCTGTGCTGAAGGCGGCCTCCGAGGGGGCCATGAAGGGGATCATCAAGTACACGGATCTCCCCCTGGTTTCCTCGGACCATGCCGGCACCGACGAATCCGCGATCGTTGACTCCGATCTCACCCTGGTGATGGGTGACAACATGGTGAAGGTGATCGCCTGGTACGACAACGAGTGGGGTTACAGCCAGCGGGTGGTGGACCTGGCCGAAGTCGTCTCCCAGAACTGGACGTAAGCCTTGGTTGGTTTTTGCTTCCTTCTTGCCGTCCTTTCGGGGGCGGTTTTTTGATGGCGGCTGCGGCCCATGGGGTCACCCCGTCAGTCGACGTTGAAGTGGCTGTAGCCGAGGTCGGCTCCAAGGACCTCACCCGTGTCAGCCCAGATCACGCCCACGGGCCCTGCGGCGAGCCGGCCAATCGCCGCGCTGCCGGGCAGGGCTGCCAGGAAGGCCTCACACCAGGCTGGGGGCAGCGCCAGCACAAGCTCGAAATCCTCGCCGCCCCCGAGGCACCAGCGATCGGCCTGGGGCAGGGGCTCCAAGGCCGGATCAATCGGCAAGGCGCCCCGCTCCAGCAGGGCGGTGCAGCCGCTGCCGCGGGCCAACAGAGCCACGGCGGCGGCGAGGCCATCGCTGCTGTCGGTGCCACCCACCCGCCAGGACTGCTGGGGCGGTCGGCTGCGCTCGAGGGCCTGGACGGCGTCGAAACGGGGCATGGGGCGGCGGTGGGCCTGGATTGCCCGGGCGCACTGATGGCCCGCGAGGGAGCCCTCGGACGTCTCGCCGAGCAGCAGCGCGAGGCCCAGGCGGCTGAGCCCATGGTCTCCCGTGCTCACCAGCTGATCTCCGGCTCGGCCATCACCGCGGCGGATCGGGCCCATGGGCCCCAGGTGTCCCAGGGCCGTGATCGCCAGAGCCCGCTGGCCGCCAGCGCTGCAATCACCCCCGAGCAGTTGGCCCCCGTAGCGCTCCAGGGCCTGCCCAAGTCCCCCGTAGACCCCCTCCACCCAGCTCCAGGGGGTGGAGCCGGGGGCCACCAGGGCCACCGTGAGACCCACCACCGAGCGGCAGCCCATGGCCGCCAGATCAGAGAGGTTGGCGGCAGCGGCTCGCCAGCCCAGATCGCCGCCGGCCATGGTGGCATCGCTGAAGTGCACCCCCTCGACCAGCACGTCGCTGGTGATGACCAGCACCCGATCGGAATGCTCCTGCAGCAGCGCCGCGTCATCGTTGAACTGGCCCGGGGGGGCGTAGGCCTCCAGGCGTCTGATCAGTTCGGTTTCCCCCAGCGCCGCCAGGGTGACCGCCTCAGCCATGGGCCCGCAGGTTCTCAGCACCTTCCAGCACCTGGGCTTTGACGATGCCGTCATCGGCGCTGAGCTCGGTGAGCACATCGAAGCCGTCCACCACGTAGCCGAAGGCGGCGTAGCGGCCGTCGATCAGGTTCAGGCCCGCTGGGGTGAGTTCGGGTTCGAACAGGAACAGGAAGAACTGGGAGGAGCCGTCGCCCAAGGCGGCGTCGGAGTGGGCCCAGCCCAGGGTGCCCTTGGTGGCGAACGGCAGGCTGGGGGCCGCCTTGAACAGGCCCAGTTCCTCGAAGGTCTGGTCATAGAAGGGCGCGCTCTCGCCGGGCACTTTGATCTCAAGGGGAACCCGGCGTTGCTGCTTGCTCACCGGATCGAGGAAGCCGTCACTGGGGCCAACGGGATCGCCGGTCTGGAGCACGTAGAAGTCTTCGGCGCGGTTGAAGGGCAGGCCGTCGTAGAAGCCCCGTTGCACCAGGTCGACAAAAGCGCCGGCGGTGAGCGGGGCGTTGTAGCCGTCCACCACGGCGGTCAGATCGCCCTTGGTGGTGCTCAGGCGCACGGTGGCGCGGCCCAGCAGGCGGGGCAGATCAGCGAACTGCTCAGGGATCGTGAATGGGAATGGCCCCACCTGCAGCGCTTCTGCGGCGCCAATGGTGCTCAGGGCCTGGCGGCGATCGTCGAGAAACGAGTCCCGGTTCTGGGTTTCGGTGGTGGCGGCCAGGGCTTGCAGCTGACCATCCAATTGGTCAAGCAGGGCCGCCGCCGCTGCCCGCTCGGTTTCCGGGTAGCTGGCGAGGATCGCCGCGCGCTGGCCACTGAACTGGGATTGGGCGCGGCGCACCGTGGTGGCCAGGGCGCTCCAGCGCTTGGCGCGCAGATCGTTGCTGGAGCTCTCCAGCCGGTGCTGAAGGTCCTTGAGTTGGGGCTGATCCACTGGCAGGGCATCCCGGAGCAGCGCCGCGGGGTCGGTGACGGCATTGCCGGGGGGCAGGGCGGCCAGGGCGGGCGAGGCCGCCACGACACTGAACAGGCAGCCGATCAGCAAGGCCAGCAGCCAGGAGACAGCTCCTGAGCCGTTCCCCCCTTTGCCCCGTCCCACTGCCTGTCCCATGGCGAACCCAGCCTCTGACTGGACTCTGGCACAGCCGTACAATCCGCCTTAACCCGTTCTGCCGGAATGATCTCCAGCAACGACTTTCGTACCGGTACAACGATCGAGCTGGACGGCCAGGTCTGGCGCGTCGTGGAGTTCCTGCACGTCAAGCCCGGCAAGGGTTCGGCCTTCGTGCGCACCAAGCTCAAGGGGGTCCAGAGCGGGAGCGTGGTCGAAAAAACCTTCCGGGCCGGTGAGACCATGCCCCAGGCCCTGCTGGAGAAGGCCACCCTTGAGCACACCTACATGGAAGGCGATGACTACGTCTTCATGGACATGGCCTCCTACGAGGAGACCCGGCTCACGGCCAAGCAGATCGGCGACAGCCGCAAGTACCTCAAAGAAGGCATGTCCGTGAGCGTGGTCTCCTGGAACGGCAAGCCCCTGGAGGTCGAACTGCCCAATTCGGTGGTGCTTGAGATTACCCAGACCGATCCTGGCGTCAAGGGTGACACCGCCACAGGCGGCACCAAGCCGGCGATCGTCGAAACGGGGGCCCAGGTGATGGTGCCGCTGTTCATCACAATCGGCGAAAAGATCAAGATTGATACGCGCACCGACAGTTATCTGGGTCGGGAGTCCTGAGGCGTCGCCATGCAGCTTGATCACGATCAGCTTCAGAAGCTGTTGGCCCTGCTGGGGGACAGCGACATCCAGGAACTCAAGCTCGAAGGGGACGATTTCCGGCTGGAGGTGCGGCGCAACCTGCCCGCAGCCCCGACGGTATCGCTGGTGCAGGCAGCTCCCCTGGCCCCGGCCGCACCTGCGGCGGTGGCGGCCACCGTACCGGCGGCGGCGGTTCCATCGGCAGCTCCGCCCGCAGCGATGGCCGCGCGCGGGGATCTGCTCGAGATCACCGCCCCGATGGTGGGTACCTTCTATCGGGCTTCAGCTCCAGGTGAGGCCAACTTCGTTGAAGTCGGTCAGCGCATCAGCGTCGGACAGACCGTCTGCATCCTCGAAGCGATGAAGTTGATGAACGAGCTCGAAAGCGAACTCAACGGTGAACTGGTGGAGATCCTTTTAGACAACGGCACGCCGGTGGAGTTTGGCCAGGTGCTGATGCGGGTCAAGCCGGCCTGAGTTCCAGGGCGGTTTCCAGGGCCGCCTGCATGCTCTCGGGGCGAGCGAGACCTTGACCCGCGATGGAAAAGCCCGTGCCGTGGTCGGGGGAGGTGCGCAGGAATGGCAGGCCGAGGCTGGTGTTCACCGCCGCGTCGAAGGCCAGGAGCTTCACGGGAATCAAACCTTGGTCGTGGTATAAGGCCAGGTATCCATCTGGTCCGCCTGAGCCCCTGTGCCAGGCCTCGGCGGCGCTCAGCCAGCAGGTGTCGGGCGGCAGGGGTCCGATCAGGTCCACCTCCGGGTGCTGTGAGCGCCAACGCTCGAGCAGCGGAATCAACCAGCTCACCTCTTCGTCCCCCAGGGCGCCCGCCTCGCCCGCGTGGGGGTTCAAGCCGGCCACCAGCAGCTGGGGTGTGGGGTTGAAACGCTGGCAGAACTGGCGCAGCACCTCGAGCTTCGCGGTCACCCGCCCGGGGTTCAGGGCGCCGGGCACCTGGGCCAAGGGCAGGTGGGTGGTGGCGAGCAGGGTGTTCAGCCGCCAGGGGCCATGGGGGGAGCGGGCCGTAAACAGCATCGAGGCTTCGGCCACACCACACATTTCTGCTAACCGCTCGGTCTGGCCGGGGTAGCGATGGCCGGCGGCATGCCAGGCGTGCTTGGCGATCGGCGCCGTGACCAGAGCCTGGCAATCTCCGCTGAGCACGCGCTCGGTGGCGACGGTCAGCCAGCGGAAACTGGCCTGCCCGCTGATCGCGGTTCCCTCACCTGCTGGGACCGTTTCCTGCAGAGGAAGGTCAATGATTTCGAGTGTTTCGGGGTCGATCAGAGGCTCGGTGCTGAGGGGGCTCAAGCGCAGGAAGCACTCCTTCAGATGGCGTCGGCAGCCCACCAGCACGGGGTGAAGGTTGAGGTGATGGAGCCTGGGCAGGGCCTTAAGGGTGACTTCGGCGCCGATGCCAGCTGGATCGCCCACTGATATGGCGATTCGTCTGGCGTTAATGTCGGGCGTGGTGGACAGGCGGTTCATGTTTCGTTGGCTCCTGTTGGGTCTACTGCTGGTCGGAGTCGGAGTGGCTTTGGACAAGCAGTGGGTGGTCGCCAACTGGGATCGGGTGGCCAGGGATCTGAAGCTTCCCGATTCGAACTGGACGCAAGATATTTACAAAACCAAGGAACAAGCTGATACCCCGCCTCCGGGCCAATACAAAAGCTTTCGCGATCTGATCAAGGCCGAGTAACAGTGGCTGATGGGGTGTCAGTCAGGGCTCTCTGGTGTGGGCGTTCTTCCGATTGGCGTTCCTCCAACAGGATCGAGAGAAGGCCTTCGCGGTAGCTGGGATAGCGCAACCTATAACCCAGCTCCTGGCAGAGCTTGTGGTTGCTGACCCGTCGATTTTCCAGCCAGAAGCTCCTGGCCATCGGACCCATCATTGCGGCGATGTCGCTGAAACGTTGCACCGCCGGCAGGGGGCAACCCAGCAGGTGGGCGGCGTAGCCGAGGGTTTCGCTGGAGGGGCAGGGTGCAGCGTCGCTGAGGTTCAGCAGAGGCGGGCGATCCTTCGCCTCCAGGCTCAAGCAGTGCAGCAGCCCCCCGACGATGTCATCGACATGGATCCGGCAGAACACCTGGCCGGTCTTGTGGATCAAGCGCCCTTTTCCTTCGCCCAAGGCACGGAAGGGTGAACGCTTGGGCCCGTAGATCGCTGGCAGACGAAACACCTGCACCGGCAACCCACTGGCGCGCCAGGCGTCTTCACAGCTGAGCCGAGCTTGGCTGCGGCCGAGCCCGGGGGGGGTGGGGGCGCGTTCATCCACCCAGGCCCCACCGGTGTCGCCGTAGACCCCGGTGGTGGATAGATAGCCCACCCAGCGCAGCGGCAAACGGGCCAGGGGAGCGGCCAGCCAGGTGAGCACCGGATCGCGACCATCGGCGTCGGGGGGGATGGTGACGAGCACGTGGGTGGTGCCCGCCAGGGCCGATTCCGGCGGCAACTGGCCCTGCGTCCCGTCAAAGGTCTGCCAGCTGAGGCCGGGTTCGGTGAGGGGCTCCGGCGGAGCCGGCTGGCGGCGGGTGAGGCTGACGGGTACCCCCAGGGCGGCCACGGCCCGGGCAAAGCGTACGCCGGTGTAGCCGCCGCCCAGGACCAGAAGCTTGCCCGCTTGGAGGTCCCTGGGGACCGGGGAGAGCCCGGGCTGTGCCGGGCGGGGGTTGACAGCGTCAGCCGACATGAGTACAGATGTATCAGTTGCGATCCGATGCCATGGCGGCCTCCTGTCTTCTTACTCCACGCCTCTCGGCGACGCGCCTGCGCGGCCCTGGGGGCGGCCAGGCCGCTGGGTCCCTGGGTCGTCGTCAGCCCCGTTCCCGGCAGCATCGCCGTCCGTTTCGGGAGGCCTTCAGCTGCACTGGCACCACGGCCCTTGGCCTGGCCTTGGTGCTTACGCTGGTGGCCTGTTTGGTGGCCCCAGAGCAACCAGGCGAACAGGCCTCGATTTGCCAGCGCCATAACGGTGCCGCCGCCTGCCGGGTCTGGTGAGTTAAGCCGCCTGCCAGATCCAGCCGGAAGGATCGGTGGCCTGAGGTCGAACCCCCTGCGGCCGCGGTGGTGCGCTGGATTTGGCGGCCGAGGCTGCCCCTGCGCCGGGAGTGGCCCATTGCAGCAGCCTCAGGGCCAGGCGCAGGTCGCCGTCCATCCAAGCCCTGATCGCCATGGCCCGGCGGGGATCGTAGAAGCGTTGCTGGCGGTACCACTCGAAGGCATCGGCGTCGCTTTTGTGGCCGTTGCAGGCCAGGCAAGCCGGCACACAGTTCTCTGTGACACTCAAGCCGCCACGGCTGCGGGGCAAAACATGGTCAATGGATTCGGAGGCGTGTCCGCAATAAATACAACTCTGATTAGTAAACTTATGAAGTGATTGTCGCCAACGTCTGACACGAAATTTTGGGCAGAGATCCTCAAGGAAAACCCCATCCCTCGCGTGCATTGGCATGCCTCGGTTGCGGGAAGTTTGACGTCAGTCACTTGGTTGTCAATGTGTCGAAGGCTGCACTTTTCCGGTTTTCTGGGGGGCGTGATTTTCCGCTCAGGGGGACTTAGATTGAGTTTGAACTCCATTGGCGGGAGGTCCGCTGAGCGCCTCCACCAGCGTCCCAAGCCCAAGCCTCGGTGGTGCGGTAACCAGGCCATCCGCACGCCAGCGCTGCCTGATGCGTCTGGGGCCGTCAGGCCTGATCGAGGTGGTGATGCCCTTCGATGCCGTCACCCAGGCCCAGTTGCGGACGATTCGGCCCCGGGGCCACTGGCGGGCACGGCGAGGTTGCTGGGAGTTCCCCCTGGAGGCGGCTCGGGTCCTTCAGGCTCAGTTGGGGCAGCGCTTCGGTCTCGATCCCGAACTTGCGCGCTGGTTCAGCTGGTTCGATCTGCCCCTTCCACCGCTTCCGCCCCTGCGGGAGCTGGTGGCCGCCGCCCGGCTGAGGGACCCCTTGGCCGATGGCCGTGCGCTGCTGGCCCACCAGCGCACGGGTGTGCGTTGGCTGCTGGCCCGTCGGGGTGCCGTGCTGGCCGATGCCATGGGCCTTGGCAAGACCCTCACCGCCCTGGTGGCGGCAAGGGTTCTGGCGCAGGCCACCGGGTGCCGTGTGCTGGTGATTGCGCCGGTGGGTCTCCATGGGCTTTGGCGCCAGGAGGCGGCCGGTGTGCCCCTGGAGCTCGACCTGCACAGCTGGTCAAGCTTGCCCGCTGAATTGCCGCCGGCGGGCACGGTGCTGATCGCCGATGAGGCCCACTACGCACAGAACCTCAGCTCCCAGCGCACGCGCCGGTTCCTGCGCCTGGCCCGCCATCCGCGCCTGCGGGCGATCTGGTTGCTCAGCGGCACACCGATGAAGAACGGACGGCCCGCCCAACTGTTTCCTCTGCTGGCGGCGATCGGTCATCCCCTTGGGCTGGATCAGCGGGCGTACGAGGAGCAGTTCTGCGATGGCCACTGGCGTGAAGCGGCGGGAGTGCGCCATTGGCATGCTCTCGGGGCCAGTCAGTTGCCGGACTTGCGGCGTCTGATCCGACCCCTGGTGTTGCATCGCTCCAAACAGGCCTGCCTCGATCTGCCCCCCAAGCAACGTCGCTTCGTGGCGGTGGAGCTTGCGGAGATGCAGGGGCGTGGCTTTCAGCACCGGCTACAGCTCAAGGTCGATGATTACCGGCTCCGCGCTGCTCGGGGGGAGGTGCGGCGGGATGCGGAGGCCCTGGCGGTGCTGACGGCCCTGCGCCAGATCGGTTCCGAGTACAAGCTTCCGGCTGCTGCTGAGTTGGTTTCTGAGCTGCTTGGGCAGGGGGAATCGGTGCTTGTGTTCAGCGCCTTTGTGGCCACAGCGGAGTTGTTGCACGCTCAGTTGGGCGGTGCCCTGCTCACCGGACGCCAGCCACCGGCGGAGCGTCAGCTTCAGGTGGAGGCCTTCCAGGCGGGCGCCCAGCGACTCTTGAGCGCCACCTTTGGGGCGGGCGGCCTTGGTTTCACCCTGCACCGGGCCCGCCATGTGGTGTTGATTGAGCGCCCCTGGACCCCCGGGGACGCCGAGCAGGCCGAAGATCGCTGCCACCGTTTGGGGATGACAAGTGGGCTGACCTGCTATTGGCTGCAGTTGGGCGTTGCCGATCAGTTCGTCGATGGGCTGATCGCCTCCAAAGCCGTGCGCATCCACGATGTGCTGCAGCGCCAAGCCCTGCCCGGGCTGGCACGGGAGCTGCTCCAGCACTGGTGAGTGGGTGGTTCAGTAGCTGTAGCGGTTGGCCTGGCGGGCGCCGCTGGTCGCTGGGCCACTGGTGCGGGTGATGGGCGTGGGACTGGGGCTGTCGCCGCTGGAACCGCTGGTGGTTGGCGGTGTGGCGGATTTCTCGAAGAGGGATCCGAGGTAGCGGCCGCAGTCGGGGTAATTGCCTGGGTTCTGAACCACGGCCTCGGTGATCATCACGGCGGCGTGTTCGGGGGAGGTTCTGAACAGGCTGGCGCTCTGGCGCTTGATCAGGGCATAGGCAGCCACCCAGCTCACTTCATGGTTGTTGCCGGCGCCGCGCATGAAGCAATACACCTGGGCTCCTTTGCCGCCGGCACTGTCGCCGACGATCGCCTGGGTTGGGGTCTGGGCTGGGGCCGGACCCGCCTGCAGGCCCAGCAATCCCAAGACAGCGGCGAGGGCCCTGGCCGCGAGGACGCGTCGGAACGGAGTGGTAGGGCGGCTCGCCATGGACCTGGGAAGGCGTGAAGGGATTGTCGCCAACGTATCGACCCCTCCGGAGCTGTCGAGGGGGGCACCCCTCCAGGATCAGCCTGAGGCGTGACCAGCTGTGAACGCCAGCACGAACCGCACCGTGATCGGCAGTACGAGCAGCACGGTGATCAGGCGCACCGCATGCAGGGTGGCCACCGCCGCTCCAACGCCGAACTCCGCCCCCACCAGGCTCATGCCGCTGATGCCGCCGGGGGCGGCCCCGAGCAGGGCCACGGTCGGATCGAGCCCCAACAGCCGGCTGCACAAAAGACCCACCACCAGGCCAGTGGCCACCAGAGCGACGGTGATCACGATCGCTGGCTTCCAGAGCTGACGCAATTCCGTCAGTGCCGTGGCGGTGAGGCCGGTGCCGATCACCGTGCCAATGCCGATCTCCAGTGCGGTGCGGGTGCCCGCAGGCCAGATGGCGACATCGAGGCGACCCGTCATGCTCACCAGAGCGGCCCCCAGCAACGCCCCTGCCAAGGGTGCGGCGGGGATGCCCGTGCGCAGGGCCAGCAGGCCGCCACCGAGGCCCGCCAGGAGATAGATCAGCAGATTCAACGGAGTGCTCATGGCGCTACGGCGTGGCAGCCGGGGCGCTCAGTCTGGGGGAGGTCTTGAGCTCAGCATGGTTCTGTGTTCTCATCGGCCCAGCTGCAGGCGCTCCATGACCAGCGAATCGGTTTCTTTTCGGATCACGCGTACGGCAGAGGAACTGGCCCGCACCGTCACGGCGCTCTCTCACCGACTCGTGAGCTTGGAGCAGCGGTTGGCTGGGCTGGAGCTGCAGGCGGAGCACCGAGCCCTGCCTGGGGCTGACGAGCTGGAGACCCTCGACAGTGTGGAGCGCTTGCTGGTCGATTGCCGCGCCTTGCTGGAGGACTCGGCCTTGCCCACCCCGGCTCCCATGGAGGCCATTCATCCCCAGGTGATCGGGCAGGAGAGGGGTCGGGAGCGGCAGGAGTCAATCGCGCGCCCCAGCGATGACCATGGCGAGCAGGCCTACGCCGCCTAGGCCCTGGCCTGGGGTGTCAGAATGAGAAGAAAGCGAACCATGGGCAGCTCCAACGGGCTTCACAGCGGTAACAGAACTTTCGCTTCCCCCGCCTCCGGCGGCACCCCGGCCTGTCGCCAACCCGAGGCCTCTTTTGATGGGGGCCATCAGCTAGAAAAGCTTGAATTCGCTTTGGCTGTGGCGATCACCCGGGGGGATCAGTATCGCTCCGATCAACTTCGGGCTCAGATTGCGGCCCTTGGAGGGAACCGCGAAGAACCAGGCACCTAAGAGAGCAGGTGGCCCAGGATCATGCCAGCCCGCAGTTGACTCCCTTGGTCATCTTTCCTCCCCGGAGTACAATTGATTCACCTAAGGGCACGGCAGTGGCCAGCACGTTTCAGTTGTCATCCCGGCAAGCCCAGCAAAGGATTCAAGCGGGGTCCGACGAACAGAAATCCGCGTTGCTCCACCAGGCCTCGGAACATGCGTTGATCGCAGAAGCTGCCGCTGATCGTGGCGATCTGGCCGAGTCAGCGCGCCACATCCTTTTGTCGCTTGATTGTGAGCGTCGATCCGGGAGCCTGGGCCCCCAGGTGCTTCAACTGATCAAGCCTCGCGCCTGAGTTCTGCCCAAGAATGTGTCCCAGGCCTCGGCGAGGAGGGTCGTGGGGCAAGCAACACAATCAAATGAATTTGAAACTGCTTCATAAGTCATTCCAATGGGTTGGAATACCGCGATGAAGAGCTATTTCAAAAGTTTACAAGCGGGTGACCGGACTCGAACCGGCGACGTTCAGCTTGGGAAGCTGACATTCTACCACTGAATTACACCCGCACCCAGTTAGGTTAGCAAAGGGCCCGGCCCGATAACGGAGCCCCTGCCAGTCTTCTGGGCTCAGAGGGCGAACTCGGCCGCAGCGGCGGCCACGCCCACGCCCATGGGGTTCACCGAAGCGCCCAGCTCCTGCAGGCTGGCTTCGATCGCCGCGACGGCGGTGAGCACGTCGCGGTCACAGACGAAGCCCAGGTGGCCGATGCGAAACACCTTGCCCTTGAGATGGTCCTGGCCGCCGGCCAGCAGGATGTCGTAGCGGTCCTTCACCTTCTTACGGAGCACCTCGGCATCGAGGCCCTCGGTGGCCACGGCAGTGATCGCCGGGCTGCCGTGACCTGCGGCGGCATAGAGAGGCAGGCCGATCGCCTTCATGGCCGCCGTGGTGGCCCGGCGATGCCGTTCGTGGCGGGCGTAAATTGCCTCAATGCCTTCGGCTTGCATGATCTCCAGGGAGGCCTGCAGGGCGAAATAGAGGTTCACGGCCGGGGTGAACGGGTTGCTGTCGGCGGCGGCTGATTTTCTGTATTTGCCCAGATCCAGGTAGAACTTCGGCAGGTCCGAGCGTTCGTGGGCCTCCCAGGCCCGGGGGCCCATGGCCACGAAGGCCAGGCCGGGGGGCATCATGTAGCCCTTCTGGGAGCCGGAGCCCACCACATCCAGGCCCCAGGCATCGACGGGCACGTTGGTGGCCCCCAGGCTGGTGACGCAATCGGCGATGCTGAGGGCCTGGCCGTGGGCCCTCACATGACGGGCAATGGTTTCCAGGTCGTTGATCACCCCCGTGGAGGTTTCCGAGTGGGTCAGGATCACCGCCCGGAAGCGTTTTTCGGTGTCCGCTTCCAGGGCGACGCGGAAGGCCTCAGGATCCAGGGGCTGGCCCCACTCGGCCTTGATCACCTCTACATCCAGGCCGTAAGCCCTGGCCAGCTTCACCCAGCGCTCGCCGAACTTGCCGTTGTCGCCACAGAGCACCCGATCGCCCTTGCTGAGCACATTGATGATCCCGGCCTCCATGGCGGCGGTGCCGCTGCCCGCCAGCACCAGCACTTCGGAACTTGTCTGATGGAGCCACTTCAGCTGCGCCGTGGTGCGCTTGACGATCGCCTGGAAGTCGGCGCTGCGGTGGCCGATCGGATGGCGGCCCATCGCCAGCAGGACGGTTTCCGGCACCGGCGTCGGGCCGGGGATCATCAGGGTGAGCTTGTCCTGCATGGGGGGGTGGGCGCGGGCGCGCGGCGGCGCAATGGCCGATCTTAAAAAGGAGACGGTTATGAGTTCTCCTGGTGGATGGACGCTCCCGGTCTGGGTGGCTGCCGCGGCCCGGGCCGCCGTGGGGGCCCTGCGGGGCGAGCCCTTCACTGCCGAGCAGCCCCTTGAGTTGCTGGAGCCTGCCGGTGTCCGTTCAGTGCCGGTGGTGGCGGCCGCACCCCTTGGCCCAGCCGGTGCCCTCGCGGTGGCCCGTTGTGACCCTGGTGACGGTCTCGACCTCACCCGCGGTCTGGTGATCTGGGTGCTGGCCAGCTGGCGCGAACCCGGTAGCGACGGGTTGCAGCTGGAGGCCGGTGAAGGCCTGGGGGTCCATGCCCAGAGCCGGGAGTTGTGCCTGTCCACCTATGCCCGCAGGCTCCTGGAGGTCAACCTGCTGCCGCTGGTGACTTCGGACCAGGGCCTCAGCCTGCGCATCGTCTTTCCCAGCGGTCGGGCCCTGGCCGAGCGCACCAGCAATGCCGCCTTCGGGGTGGTGGAGGGCCTGGCCCTGATCGGCACCCAGGCGGAGGTGCAGCGCAGCGCCGACCCCGATCAGCTCCAGCGTTCCCTACGGGAGTTGGAGGCCCGAACGCGCCAGAGCGACTTTTGCGGTGATCTGGTGCTGGTGATCGGAGAGAACGGCCTTGATCTGGCCCCGCGCCTCGGTCTGCCGGCGCCGCTGTTGCTCAAGGCCGGCAACTGGGTCGGTCCGCTGCTGGTGGCTGCGGCCCAGGGGGGAGTGAAGCGGCTGCTGCTGTTCGGCTACCACGGCAAGCTGATCAAGCTGGCCGGCGGCATCTTTCACACCCATCACCACCTGGCGGATGGCCGCGCTGAAGTGCTAACGAGCTTGGCGGCCCTGGAGGGGCTGCAGGGGAAGGCGCTGCGCCTGCTCCATGGTGCCCCCACCGTGGAGGCGGCCCTGGCCATGCTGGCCGACGACGATCCCGCCCTGGCCGATCGCCTGCGTCAGCGGATGGCTGAAGCCATCGAGCAGCGCAGCGCCGCCTACCTCGCCCGCTATGGTGCCCTGGAGCTGTTGATCGGAGCTGTGTTGTTCGATCGCCGGCGGCGCATCAGCGCCCTTGGCCCCCGGGGAGCCCAGCTCTGGGAGGCGTTCAGCCCCCTGGGGCCGCCAGAGTTCGCGCCCTAGGTTGACCCCACCCAAGTGGCCGCCGCACGGTGGCCCCGTGAACGGCCGTATGTCCCAGTCCCAGCCTCCCGACGCGCCGCTGGAGGGTCAGCGCCCCGCCGCCATTGTCATCCTCGATTTCGGCTCCCAGTACTCGGAGCTGATCGCCCGTCGGGTGCGCGAAACGGAGGTGTACTCCCTCGTGCTGGGCTACAGCACCACGGCCGAGGAACTCAGGGCGATGGCGCCGAAGGGAATCATCCTCAGCGGCGGGCCGAGCTCGGTCTATGCCGAGGACGCTCCGGTGTGCGATCCGGCGATCTGGGAACTGGGGATCCCGGTGCTGGGGGTCTGTTACGGCATGCAGCTGATGGTTCAGCAGCTGGGGGGCTTGGTGGAGGCGGCCGGCCGCGGCGAGTACGGCAAAGCGCCGCTGGTGGTGGATGACCCCACCGATTTACTCACCAATGTCGAGAGCGGCTCGACGATGTGGATGAGCCATGGGGATTCGGTTCAGCGGTTGCCGGAGGGCTTCGAGCGTCTGGCCCGCACCGAGAACACGCCCGAGGCTGCGGTCGCCGACCACAGCCGCCGGCTCTACGGGGTGCAGTTCCACCCGGAGGTGGTGCACTCCAGCTTTGGCATGGCCTTGATTCGCAATTTTGTCTATCACATCTGCGGTTGCGAACCCGACTGGACGACGAGCGCGTTCATTGATGAAGCGGTGGCCTCCGTGCGCGCGCAGGTGGGTGACAAGCGTGTGTTGCTGGCACTTTCGGGCGGCGTGGATTCCTCCACCCTGGCTTTTTTGCTCCACCAGGCGATCGGTGATCAGCTGACGTGCATGTTCATTGACCAAGGCTTCATGCGCAAAGGTGAGCCCGAGTTCCTGGTGGAGTTCTTTGATAAGCGTTTCCACATTAATGTGGAGTACATCCATGCCCGTGAGCGCTTCATTGGCAAGCTCGCTGGTATTACCGACCCAGAGGAGAAGCGCAAGATCATCGGCACCGAGTTCATCCGGGTGTTCGAGGAGGAGAGCAAGCGTCTCGGGCCCTTCGACTATCTGGCCCAGGGCACCCTTTACCCCGATGTGATCGAGTCCGCCGGCACCAACATCGATCCCAAGACCGGCGAGCGCGTGGCGGTGAAGATCAAGAGCCACCACAACGTAGGGGGTCTCCCCAAGGACCTGCAGTTCAAGCTCGTGGAGCCCCTGAGGCGCCTGTTCAAGGATGAGGTGCGCAAGGTGGGCCGCAGCCTCGGACTGCCCCAGGAGATCGTCGGGCGCCACCCCTTCCCCGGTCCGGGGCTGGCGATCCGCATCCTCGGTGAGGTGAGCGCGGAGAAGCTCAACATCCTGCGCGACGCCGATCTGATCGTGCGTGAAGAGGTCAGGGAGGCGGGCCTCTACAACGAGATCTGGCAGGCCTTCGCCGTGTTGCTGCCGGTGCGCAGCGTCGGGGTGATGGGCGACAAGCGCACCTATGCCTTTCCGATCGTGGTGCGTTGCGTCTCCTCAGAAGACGGCATGACCGCCGATTGGTCGCGTTTGCCCTATGACCTGCTGGAGACGATCTCCAACCGCATCGTCAATGAGGTGAAGGGGGTGAACCGGGTGGTGTTGGACATCACCAGCAAACCGCCGGGCACGATCGAGTGGGAATGAGGGATCACGTGAGCCCCTTGGGGCTGGTGGGCCCGGCGGGCCTTCGATACGATCGGCGCCCGGCCATGGACCTGTGACTGCCGCCCCTCAGTTGGATGTCCAACTGCAGCGCCGACTCCAGCAGGACAGCATCCAGCTGGCCGGCAAGACCATCTACCTCAATCCCTTCCTTTACTGGCGCCGTTTCGACGCCAACACGGACCGTTGGCTCAGGGAGCCTGGCCAGCTGGGGGAGGAGCAGATCGAGGCCAACAGGCTGCGCTTCTATCCCGAACTCCTTTGGGAGGACCTGGAAGAGTCCGAGCGCCAGATCAAGGATGGCGCCGTGGAGATGTTCCTCAAGTCACTGGAGCTGATCAGCACCTTCAATCCCGAACTCAGTGCCGGCCACCTGCTGGAGGTGGAGCGCAAAATGGCTGTCACCAAGAAAAAGGCCTTTGAGCGCTGGGTCCAGAAATCCCTGCGCCGCCGCCAGCAGCAGCTGAATCAGGAGCGGCGCCGCTTCGATCGGGACCGACTGTTCCGGGGCTGGGGGGAATGGGTCGCCCTGGACACCACCCGCCAGGCCCTGCTGCCGTTCACAGCGCTGCTGGTGATCATCGGCGTCGGGGGCTGGTGGTTGGGCGCGCAGGAGTTCTGCCGGACCAAGATCGTGCAGCCGGGTATCCAGCGCACGTCCTGAGCCGATTCGGCGGCAGACTGGATCTTTCTGACCGATCTCGGCATCATGGCCAGCGATCCCTTTGATGCCCTGCGGCTTGCGCTGATGCAGGAGCTCTTGCCCGTGGGGATGGCCGTGGTGGAGCGGGCACGCCAGGGCGGGCCCCGTGATGTGATCGAGGCTTTCACCGCCTCCGCGGACCCCCTCAATCAGCTCAAGCAGGAGGGGGATACCGCCGCCCGTCAGGTGCGTGAACGCCTGGATCGACTGCAGCCTGGCTTGGGCAATCCGGTGCTGAAGGTCACCGTGCGCGATGTGCCGAATGAGAGGCCCCCCGGATCCCCCGACACCGAGGAGCTCCAACGGGTGCTTGGGCGCATCACCGAGCATCTGGACCTGTTGGAGCACAGGCTGGACGCCGGGAACTGACCATGGCGGGGGGGTTCGCAACGCCTTCGACGCGCCACTCCGGCATGCGCCAGCAGCCGGCTGTGCTGCTGGGCTTGGTGCTCTTGCTGTGCGCTGCGATGGGAGCGCGGCTGGTCTGGCTTCAATTGATTCACGGAGCCGATAACCGGGTGCTGGCGGATCAGAACCGCATTCGCTTGGTCCCGCGCCATCCCATGCGTGGCAGGCTGCTCGACCGCAACGGTCAGGTGTTGGCCACCAGCCGCCTGACTTACAACCTTTATCTGCATCCGCGCCTGGTCAATGACGCCGACTGGCCGGAGCTGCGGAATCGTCTGGCGCGGCTGCTGGGGCTGTCTGCGGCCCAACTCGACCAGAAGCGTCGCGCTGCCGGCTCCGGTTACGGCTACCGCATCGAACTGGCAGGTCCGCTCAAGCCCTTGCAGGTGCTGCGCTTTCGCGAGCAGGCGATCAACCTCGAAGGCGCCGAGGTGGATGTGGATTACCTCCGGGCCTACCCCCAGGGCAGCCTCGGGGCCCACGTGCTGGGCTACACCAGCGGTATCACCGAGGAGGAGTATCAGCGGCTTGAGCCCAAGGGCTACCGGGTGCAGGACCGCATCGGCCGCAGTGGTCTCGAACGCGTGTTCGAGTCGCATCTTCGGGGCGAGTGGGGGGGCCAGCAGTTGGAGGTGAACGCCGCCGGGCAGGTGCAGCGGGTGTTGGGCGACAAGGAGGCCCGCGCCGGCAAGGACTTGCGCCTGACCCTCGATCTGGAGCTGCAGCAGGCGGCTGAACGCGCCCTCAATGGGGTACGCAAAGGGGCGATCGTCGCCCTCGATCCCCAAACCGGCGCGGTCCGTGCCATGGCCAGCCGACCCAACTTCGATCCGAACATCTTCTCAGCGGGACCAAGCACCGCCCAGTGGAACGACCTCAACCGCCCGGAAGCGCCGATGTTGAACCGCGCCTTCCAGGGTTTCCCTCCGGCCAGCACCTTCAAGATCGTCACCACAATCGCGGGCATCGAATCGGGGCTGTTCGATGAGAACTCCACCGTGCCCACCACCAGCTCGTTCTGTTGGGATGGCCTCTGCTACAAGGACCACGGCAGCTTCGGTGCGATCGGTTTTCCGATGGCCTTGGCGGTGAGTAGTAACAGCTTTTTCTACAAGGTGGGCCTGAGGGTCAAGGATTCAGAGCTGTTCAAGGCCGCCCGGCGCCTCGGCTACGGCAGTCTCACCGGCATTGAACTGTCGGAAGAAGAGACCCCAGGCCTGTTGGGAGATCGGGCCTGGAAGAAGAAGGTGCTTGGAGAAGAGTGGACCTCCGTCGACACGATCACTTCCGCCATTGGTCAGGGGGCCCTGCAGGTCACCCCGATCCAGATGGCTCGCTTGTACGCCGCTGTGGCCAATGGCGGTTGGCTTGTGACGCCCCATCTGTTGGAGGCCGACTACCCGCGCCAGTGGATTGGTCTCAAGCCCGGGACCCTGCGGGCCCTGCGCAAGGGCCTGCGCCTGGTGGTCACCGCTGGCACCGCCACGATCCTCAACGACCCCAGCCTGCCACCCGTCGCCGGCAAGACCGGCACTGGTGAAGACCCCCCCCGGCCCGATCACGCCTGGTTCGGTGGCTATGCCCCCGCTGGCAAGCCCACCCTGGTGATCGTGGCCTTCGGGGAGAACTCCGGCGGCTATGGGGGCACGGTGGCCGCTCCGATGGTGAAGGCGCTGATGACCACCTGGTTCAAGGAATCGCCCAACAATTCCGGACGCGCGCCCGGCAAGTGATCAGGCCACCAGTTGCAATTGAGGCAGTTGGCGGTTGATCAGTTGCTGGTAGAAACGGCGCAGCTGGGCGGTGGCGCCGGCCCAGCCCCAGCGCTCGGCCTCGCTGCGGGCGGCCAGACGCAAGGCTTCCCTTTGATCTCGGTTGCCCAGCAGCCTCTGGGTGGCGGCGGTGAGGCTGGCGGGCTCATCCGGGTCATAGAGGCAACCGTTGATTCCGTCGCTGACGATGTCGGGAACACCGCCGCGGGCGGCACCCACCACCGGACAGCCGGCCGCCATCGCCTCCAGCAGCACCAGCCCCAGGGTTTCGGTGCTGGAGGGGAAAAGGAAGGCATCGGCGCTGGCGTAGGCCGTCGCTAACTCCTCCCCCCCCAGGTAGCCGAGGAAATGGGTGGCACTGCCGGCGAACACCTTTTCCAGTTGCTCCCGGTGAGGACCGTCGCCCACCAAGGCCAGGCGAGCATCGGGCAGGGCCTCGAGCACCGGCCGGATGCGCTCGATCTGTTTCTCCGCCGACAGACGACCGACATAGAGCAACAGGGCGTTGCGGTCGTCGTGGGGGCCGAGCAGCTGCTGGCGCATGGCCTTGGAGCGCAACTCGGGCCGGAACAGCTCGGTGTCGACGCCCCGTTGCCACAGGGCGGTGTGGCGGATGCCACGGGCGCTCAGCTCCTGCACCATCGCTGAGGACGTGCAAAGGTTCAACTGGGCCTGGTTGTGGGCGGCCTTGAGCAGCTCCCAGAGCACGGGTTCCAGCAGGCCGATGCCGTAGTGCTCCAGGTACTTGGGCAGATGGGTGTGGTAGCTGGCCACCAGCGGCAACTGGCGGGTACGGGCCATGTAGATCCCGCCGAGACCCAGCACTGCAGGGTTGACAACATGAACCAGATCAGGCTTGAAGGCGTCGAGGGCACCGGCCACCGCCAACCGAGGCAGGGCGAGCTTCAGTTCCGGATACAGCGGCAGGGGGATCGCCGGCACCCCGATCACCTGCGCTCCCATGTAGTGCTCCGGCGCACCCTCAGGGCAGAAGACCAGCACCTCGTCGCCGGCGGCTACCAGGTGCTCGATCGTCTTGCTCAGACGGGTGACGATGCCATCGACCTTCGGCAGGAAAGTCTCAGTGAACAGCGCGATCTTCAAGGGTGCCGCTCGAGGGGATGGGCTGGATCAGACCGGGCTCTTGAGGGCGGAGGCCTGGGAGTTGGTCCAGGCGGAAACGCAGGGGATGCGCGAGCGGTCGCAGCGGTCGGCCCAGCGGCGGGCCACATCCACCACTTCGGCGAGCAGGCCCCCATCGAGGGTGGTGGGCTTGAGGCCGAGATCGATCAGGCAGCGATTGTCGACGATAAGGTCGTTTTCGATTGCCTCCTTGCGGGGGTTGGGCAGGTAATTGATCGAGGCTCCCGTCAGGGCGGCCACTTTTTCGGCCAGATTCTTGACCTGGTGGCTTTCGGTCATCTGGTTGAAGATCCGCACCTTCTCACCAGACGTGGGCGGCGTTTCGATCGCCAGCTGAACGCACTTGACCGAATCACGGATGTGGATGAAGGCGCGGGTCTGGCCACCGGTGCCATGGACGGTGAGGGGATAACCGATCGCCGCCTGAATCAGGAAGCGGTTCAGCACCGTGCCGTAGTCGCCGTCGTAGTCGAAACGGTTGACCAGCCGGGGATCGCGGTCAGTGAGTTCGGTGTTGGTGCCCCAGACGATGCCCTGGTGCAGATCGGTGACCCGGATACCGTCGTTCTTGTTGTAGTAATAAAAGAGCAGCTGATCCAGCGTCTTGGTGAGGTGATAAACGCTGCCGGGATCGGTGGGGTGCAGGATCTTTTCGGTGAAGCGGCTGCCATCGGGCTGGGGCACTTCAACGGTGAGGTAGCCCTCAGGAATGGTGGCGCCCCGGTGGGAGCCGTAGCCGTAGACGCCCATCGTTCCGAGGTGGACGATGTGGGTTTCGATGCCGCTTTCGACGATGGCGCAGAGCAGGTTGTTGGTGCCGCTGACGTTGTTGTCGACGGTGTAGCGCTTGGTGGTGCTCGTCTTCATCGAGTACGGGGCAGCCCGCTGCTCGGCGAAGTGGACGATCGCCTGGGGACGTTCGTTGCGCAGCAGATCCAGCAGGCGGGCGTAGTTGCGGGCGATGTCGATCGAAACGAAGTCGATCGGCCGTCCGCCCACCTCGCGCCAGGCCTTGAGACGGTCGTGAATGGTGGCGATCGGCGTCAGCGATTCGACCCCGAGGTCGATGTCGATCTTGCGCCGGCTCAGGTTGTCGACGATCAGCACGTCGTGGCCGGTCTCGGCAAGATTGACCGCGCAGGGCCAGCCGCAAAAGCCGTCGCCGCCAAGTACGAGTACCTTCACCCTTGACACCTCAAGAACGAGCGCTTGCTCCCTGATGGGAAGCTACTACAGGCGTTCCGCTGGATCCTGTGTGGCCCATAACCTGCCCTGGGTTCAGCTCACCATGAAGGCCAGCGCCACCAGGACCGCCACCAGCAGTCCGCCGCCGATCACCAGCAGAAGCGACGGGCGACTGAGCCCACTGCCCGCTTCGATCAGCTGCATGGGCGGTTCCTTGGCGAAGGCGTTGAGCTTGCCGCCGTCTTCCTTGGTGACTGCCATCGAGGGGAGGGTCCGTCGGAGTCCGGCGAACCTAAGCAGCGCCACAGGGGCGCTGGCAGCAGTGGGCACGGATCTTCACGGCCCCTGGCCAACGCGCCCCAGGGTCGGAGAGCTTGGGCTGGCGTTGGGACGGACAGGAAGGCGACCAGAACGAAAGGCGATGCGGCCCGCCCGGGTGGCCCAGGCCATGGCCTGGGCCATGGCCACAGGATCGCCGGCCAAGGCGATGGCGCTGTTGACCAGCAGCGCATCGGCCCCCATTTCCATCGCCTGGGCCGCTTCGCTTGGAACACCGATGCCGGCGTCCACCACCACCGGCACTCCTGCGTTTTCGATGATCAGCCCGATGTTGGCGGCGTTGCGGATGCCCTGGCCTGAACCGATGGGAGAACCAAGTGGCATCACAGTGGCGCAGCCCACCTCTTCCAGCCGCTTGGCCAGCAGCGGATCGGCATTGATGTAGGGGAGCACGATGAAGCCCTCGGCCACCAGGCGCTCGGCGGCCTCCAACGTCCCAAAGGGGTCGGGGAGCAGGTGCCGGCTGTCAGGGATCACCTCCAGCTTCACAAAGGCGTTGTCTTCCTGCCCCGCGAGTTTCGCCAGCTCGCGTCCCAGCCGGGCGACCCGCACGGCTTCTTCGGCCGTCGCGCAGCCGGCGGTGTTCGGCAGCATCCAGATTCGGCTCCAGTCGATTGCCTCGATCAGGCCTTGGTGACCACTGGCGGCAGCCTGTACCCGGCGCACGGCCACCGTGACGATGGAGCAGCCACTGGATTCCAGGCTGGCCTGCATGACCGCCAGCGAAGGGTACTTGCCAGTACCGGTCATCAACCGGCTTGAAAAGCGTCGTCCACCAATCACCAGGCCGTCGTCCCCTCCCGGGCCACCTTCGGTCGGACCGAATTCGGTGGTGGGGCTGCTGCTGACGGGGCCGCTGCTCTTGCCAGTGGCGGTGGGATCGGCGGAGGGGGCCATTCAGCGAACGTACTTCCCGGGGCTGCCGTTTGGCACTGCAACTCTTAGCCTGATGCCACCCAATTTCAGTTTCGCCATGCCCGTGCTGCTGGCCGCCGTTCCCCTCCCCGTGGGCAGCGTTGTGCCGTTCAACGCACCGGCGGTGGCTCCCACCTCAGCGATGTCGGCTTTCCAGTCCGAACTTGGCCCGGTGGAGACCTTTGATCCAGCGTCACGGGCCCAGGATCTTGCGGTCAGCATCCCCCGCACCTGGACCGGCACCTACCAGTCGTTCATCGATGGTCAGGTGGTGCCGGCAGAGTTGCGCCTGTCATCGGTGGTCGCTATCGGTCAGATGCTCGACCTGCGTGGTGAACTCACCGTGGCCGGTGTCACCACGCCGGTGCAGGGCAATTTCAACGCCAAGTCGGATCAACTGGATCTGTTGCCCCTGGAGGGCAACCCAGGTTCGGCCCTTGAGCTGGGCGGTGCTTTCCAGGGGCTGCAGGGGGTCTACCTGGCCGGTTGGAATGCCCCGCGTCTCACCCACCCCGGTGGGGTCCTCGACCTGCAGCCCCCGCGCCCCGCGCCCCGCCCGGTGGTTCGCCGGGCGGTGCCAGTGCGTGGGCTTTGGTGAGGCTTCAAATCCCGCTGGGCTGAAACGCACGGTTCAATCCGACGGGGGTTTCAAGGGTTCTGAAACGAAGCAACCCAGCCTCTCCCAGGCTGTCAGTCCTTGGTGTTGAAGGGGGAGCCGGGTTTCTTTTCGCTGTCGCCCAGGGGAGCCAGGGGCACACCCCGCTTGCGCTCAAGGCTCTGAAGTCGTTTGCGAGCGGTTTTGTTGGCCCCGTCCAGCTGCAGCACCTTTTCATAGAGGCTTTTTGCCTCATCGGGTTGGCGCTGGCGTTCCAGGGCGTAGGCCAGGTTGTTGAGGGCGACCGGATAATTGGGCTTCGAGCGCAGGGCGGAGCGGTAGTGCTTGATCGCCGTGGCGTAATTGCTCTGGGCTGCCAGGGCGAAACCAAGGGCGTTCTGGATCACGGCCTGGGCCTCGGCGGGCTCCCCTTCCGCCCGTTTGGCGGCCAGTTTGAGGTTGGCTGCCGCCTGGCTGTAGAGGCGTTTGCGCAGCTGGACTGAGCCCAGTTCGTAGAGTTCGGCGGAGCTTGAGGAGCCGGTCTTGCCCTTCTCCTCCAGGCGAATCAAGGCTCGTTCGTCCTTGCGCACCCGCAGAATCTGGCGGCCGACTACCACGGCCGCCCCTGCCAGCAAAACGATCAGACCGAGGAGGTAGGCCTGGGGAAGGAGCAGATCCATTCGGGGCCTATCGGGTGATGGTTCAGCCCTTGGCGGCGCTGACCACGCTGCTGAAGCTGTTGGGATCGACGACGGCGAGCTGGGCGAGCATCTTGCGGTTGAGCTGAACCTCAGCCTTCTTGAGGCCGCCGATCAGTTTGCTGTAGGTCAGGCCGTTCAGGCGAGCCGCCGCGTTGATGCGGGCGATCCACAGGCGGCGGAAGTCACGCTTGCGGCGACGGCGATCGCGGTAGGCGTTGCAGAGTGCCTTCATCACCCGCTGGTTGGCGGTGCGGAACAGGGAACCGTTGCCGCCGCGGAAGCCGCGGGCCAGACGCAGGATCTTGTTACGGCGTTTACGGGCGACGTTGCCCCTTTTGACGCGGGCCATGGGTGGATCTCAGTAGAGGGTGGAAAATGAACCGCGGCATGGGCTGTGGCCGCGCTCGGCCTGGCTTAGCCGCTGTAGGGCAACATGGCGCGCACATTGTCGGCGTCGCGCTCATCGACGACGGCCATGGTGCCCAGATAGCGCTTGCGCTTGGGGCTCTTGTGATCGAGCAGGTGGTTCAAGAAGGCGCGGCGGCGCATGAATTTCCCACTGCCGGTCGCCTTGAACCGCTTGGCGGCAGCTTTGCGGGTCTTCAGCTTCGGCATTGCTCGCGCTCGTGCACAAACAAGCAAAGTACGACGCGGACCTGCCTTCCGCCAACTCCCTGGCGCCTGTTCGTCGATGTCTTCGCCGTTGCTGCGCACCCTGCTTCGCCCGACCCACTGGGCCGCGCTCCTTGCTGGAGTGGCCCTGGGCGGGTCTTTGCTGCTGACCCAGGCCTGCCGTGCCGCCTCCCAGGTGCACTGGCCGGTGCCCCCGCCGCCGCCCCTGGATCGCTCTGAGCCTGTGCTCTGGGTGGCCCTGGCTGCCCATCTGGGCCCTCGCCCAGGCGTCGATCCCACAACCGCCCCGGCGCTGAAGCTTGAGAGTCAGGCCGGCCCGCTGATGCTCAGCGATGCCAGAGGCCGCCAGTGGAGGGGCTCCAGCCTGAACCTGCTCTGGCGGCGGGTGCCGCTCAAGGAGCCCCTCAGCCTCCAACGCACGATCCTGGGCCCCTTCCCCAGCTTCGAGCGCGCCGAACAGGTGGCCCAGGCCTGGCGGCAGCAGGGGGTCAGCGCTGTGATCGCCCATCCCGGCGACTGGGAGGTCTGGGGTGGCCCAGAGTCACCGGCGCCCAGCCTTGGGGGCGCCCGCCTGGCGGCCCGCCAGCAGCGTTCCGTCGTCCGGGATCGGCTGGTGCTGGGCCTGCGAGAGCCCGGTGGCTTCAAGGTCCTGGAGGGCCCGCTGCAGCTGAGTGCCCCTTCCGGGCTGCGCTGGGGCGGTGGCCTCTTCAAGGGGCCGTTCCGGCTGCAGAGCGATGCCTACGGCAGTTGGAGCCTGATCGAGCAGGTGCCCCTGGAGCGCTACCTCCAGGGGGTGTTGCCCCATGAGATCGGCGCCGGGGCCCCCGCCGCTGCCCTGGAGGCCCAGGCGGTGCTGGCTCGCACGTGGGCTGTGCGCAACCGTCATCGTTTCCAGGTGGATGGTTACCACCTCTGCGCCGACACCCAGTGCCAGGTCTATGCCGATCCGCGCCAGGCGGGGGGGGGCGTGCGCCGGGCGATCGACGCCACCCGCTCCCAGGTGTTGCTCTGGCAGGGGAGGCCCATTCATGCGGTTTACCACGCCAGCAATGGCGGGATGGCGGCGGGGTTCGAGGAGGCCTGGGGGGGAGAGCCCTTGCCCTATCTGAAGTCCCGCCCCGACGGCCCGGCTGCGTTTGAGCGCAGCTTTGCCGTGCCCCTCAATGAACCCGCCCGCCTGCGCCGGCTGTTGATGGAGGGGAGCAGCGCCCATGGCTCCGCTCATCCTCGCTTTCGGTGGCAGCGCTCTCTCGATCGCGCCGGGATCACGGCAGCCCTCGGCCCCCGGGCCAACGCCGTTGGGGAACCCCAGCAGCTCAACGTGCTGGAGCGGGGGGCCAGCGGCCGGGTGCTCGCCCTCGAGGTGCGGGGCAAGGCGGGCGGGCTGGTGCTGCGCTTCGATGCGATCCGGCGCACGTTCCGCCAGTTGCCCAGCACACTCTTCGTGGTGACACCGGAGGGGCCAGGCCGATGGAGCCTGGTGGGGGGTGGTTTTGGCCACGGCGCTGGGCTCTCCCAGGCCGGGGCTCTCGATCTGGCCCAGCGGGGCTGGCTGGCCGCCCGGATCCTGAAGCGCTACTACCCGGGCACCACTCTCCAGAGCCTGCCTTTGGAGCCATGAGCCTGGGCCTCTAAACTTCCTCAACTTTTGGGTCCGCCATGGCCGCGAACGGCAGCACGGGGACCGATCGCCGACGGCTGAAGGCCTCGCTGTTCCTGTTGGCCTGCGGAGCGGCCGGCATCGCTCCCCATGGTCTCGAGGGCTGGCGCAGCCTTGTGCCGGCCCTCAGTTTGACCCTGCTGCTCGGGCTCCACAGCCTGCGCACCCTGGTGCTCGCCGCTCTGCGTCGTCGCGCTGAGACCGATGGCGCCCCGGCAACGACCAACCCCGACGTCGAGGTGGCCGTGCCTTTGGTGGATGTGGTGGTGGCGGCCAGGGATGAGGAGGCGGTCATCGGCCGCCTGGTGGAGCGTATCGCTCAGCTTCGTTATCCCGCCGGCCAGTTGCTGCTGTGGATTGTTGATGACGGCAGCAGTGATCGCACTCCCGAACTGCTCGACGGGCTCAGGCTCCAGCACCCCTTCCTGCGCCTGGTGCGTCGCAGCCGTGAGGCGGGAGGCGGTAAATCCGGCGCCCTCAACACCGTTCTTTCACAGTTGGAGGGCCGCTGGATGTTGGTGCTCGATGCCGATGCCCAGCTTCAGAGCGATGTTCTCGAGCGGCTGATCCCCTTCGCTGAGCAGGGAGGTTGGTCAGCGGTCCAGTTGCGCAAGGCGGTGGTCAACGCCGAGGTCAACCTGCTCACCCAGGCCCAGGCGATGGAGATGGCCCTTGATGCGGTGATTCAGCAGGGCCGCCTCGACGGCGGAGGCATCGCCGAGCTGCGGGGCAACGGCCAACTCTTGTTACGGGCTGAGATTCAGGCATGCGGGGGATTCAATGAGGCCACCGTCACCGACGATCTTGACCTCAGTTTCAGGCTCTTGCTCGCGGGACGCTCCATCGGCGTGCTCTGGGATCCGCCGGTGCAGGAGGAGGCTGTGCTCAGCTTTGGGGCGCTTTGGCGCCAGCGCCAGCGCTGGGCCGAGGGGGGCCTGCAGCGTTTCTTTGATTACTGGCCGGGGCTGCTTTCCGAGCGCGTCAGCCTGCCTCGGAAGCTCGATCTCAGTAGTTTCTTCCTGTTGCAGTACGGGCTGCCTGTGGTGGCGGTGGCCGATTTGGCCACCTCGGTCCTGACCCGCACCTGGCCGGTGATCTGGCCCCTGTCCCTGGTGGCCCTGGGGCTTTCTGGGGTGGCGATGCTTCAAGGCTGCCGGCGACCCAGCGAAGGACCAGCCCTGCCGGAGGCCAACCCGATCACCCTCGCCCTCGGGATTGGATACCTGATCCATTGGTTCGTGGTCATTCCCTGGGTCAGCGTGCGCATGGCCCTGCTGCCCAAACGGCTGATCTGGGCCAAGACCCTTCACCTGGGTTCCTTGCCCGAAAGCGATCTGAGCACCCAGGCCTCCTGATTGCACCGGTCACCGGCCCGCCTCAGCTGAGCCCAGCCTCCAGGAGGCCTGCATGCAGGATGTCCATCACCTGCAGAATCTGTTCGCTCTCGTCGGCGGATAGTTCAAGTACGAGCGAGAGGTGATCGAGGATCCGGCGCTCTTCTTCCAGCAAGGGACCATCCGAGCGCATGATTTCTGCCGTCATGGCGAAGGCTGTCAAGCGTTGGCGCCCATCCAGGGCGCCGCAGGCCTCAAGCAACAGCGCTTCAGCGCCTTTGTGCTTGAGGCTCTCCAGCAGCTCGTTCAACAAAGCGAGCATCTGCTGGTCGCTGTGCTCGTTGTAAGGGGGGCGGTAGTCCAGGGCGTGGCGCAGGGCCCGGGCACCGGCGCGACTCATCACCCCATCCCAGGCGACGGCGGCCAGGGCGACCGCTGCAAAGGCACGGGAAGGATCCATGGATGCGCTGGAGGGTCGGCCTGCATCCAGTCATCGCAGGCGGAGCACCTGGGCGGGTGTCATGGTTGCGACAATCCCGACGACTGGCGGCCCGCGAATCGACGGGGGCCGCCCACGGGAAAACGGGCGGGGTCCACCATGGGCAGGGAAGACGAACTCGGTAGCCCCTGTTACCGCAGCTGCAAGTGTCTTAGCTTATGTGTTGAACGATTCAAGGTCAAAAATGCCGAAGGTTGTCTCCGTACATTCCTATCGAGGGGGCACCGGTAAATCTAATTTTACGGCAAATCTTTCCACCACCATTGCGGCTCAAGGCTTTCGAGTTGGTGTGATTGACACGGATGTGCCTTCACCGGGTATTCACAATTTGTTTTGCCTCGAACAAGAGGAGGTCGATAAAACCCTCAATGATTATCTGTGGGGCGAAGCCTCTATCGATGAAGCCGCCTATGACGTCAGTGCCAAGGTGGGGGTCGAACTCCCTGGCCAGATTTTTTTGGTGCCCTCCAGTGTGAAGCCCGATGACATTGCGCGCATCCTTCAGGTGGGCTACGACGTGGGCAAGATGAACGATGGTTTCAGGAGTCTCGTTCGCCAGCTCAAGCTGGATTTCCTTTTCATCGATACGCATCCGGGCCTTTCCAAGGAAACGTTCCTGTCGATTGCTATTTCCCATGTGCTGCTGTTGATATTGCGCCCGGATAAGCAGGATTACCAGGGCACGGCGGTCACCATCGATGTGGCCCGACAGCTCAAGGTTCGGCGGATGCTCCTTGCTATTAACAAAGCTCATAGTGAACTTAATTTGGATGCATTGCAAGCGAAAGTGAGCGAAACCTACAAGGAATCAGTGGCTGGAATTTTTCCGCTTTCAGAAGACTTTGCTCGCTTGGCCAGCGAAGGAGTGTTCTGCGTGAAGTACCCAGCTCACCCGTTGACAAAGGAGTTTCAGCGGGTGGCAAAAGCGATCATGGAGGGTGATTGATCGATGGCTGATTTAGGGAGTTTTGGATCGCTGGCGAGCACGATCAATGCCGTGGCTTCTCCCTTCAGGGGCTACCTTAATGATCTCTACAACAAGCATCGCGTTCTCAAAAAGGGAAAGGTTGCTGATTACATTCCTGAGTTGGCGCTTGCAAGCCCGGAGTCTTTTGGAATTTGCGTTGTCAGCACCGATGGCCAGGCCTTTGAAGTGGGCGACTGCGAGCAAACCTTCACTATTCAATCCATTTCAAAAGCCTTTGTGTTTGGGCTTGCCTTAGAAGATCACGGCCGAAAGTATGTGAATAGCAAGGTGGGTATGGAGCCCACTGGAGAAGCTTTTAACTCAATCATCCTGGATGAGGCTACTAATCGGCCCTATAATCCCATGGTCAATTCAGGTGCGATTGCCACCACGGATTTGATCAAGGGGCGTAACGGCACGGAGCGCCTCAAGCGCATTCTTGAGATGTTTGAGCGCTACACAGGAAGGGCTCACGACATTAATGTTCCCGTGTTTCTTTCTGAAAAGCAGACGGGTCATCGAAACAGGGCAATGGCTTTTCTGATGTTGAACTTTGGCATGGTTGGCGAAAAAATAGATGAAACACTGGATCTGTATTTTCAGCAATGCTCGATGTTGGTCAATGCCAAGGATCTGGCCATGATGTCAGCCACGTTGGCCAATGGTGGTGTGAATCCAGTCACGGGTGTACGAGCGATCGATGAACGTTATGTACAGGATGTGATCAGTCTGATGCTCACCTGCGGCATGTACGACGCCTCGGGCGAATGGGCTTACCGGGTGGGCATTCCCGCCAAGAGTGGCGTCGCTGGGGGGATCACAGCCGTTGCCTCCGGAAAGCTTGGTATTGGAATTTTTTCGCCTCCCCTCGATGCCAAGGGCAATAGCACTCGGGGGATTAAAGTCTGCGAGGAACTCTCGCGTGATTTTGGTCTGCATATGTTCAACACGGCCACTCCCAAACACGACCTCACCAGTTGGATGAATGGCGACGATCATTCCCTGGGCTGGTAGATCCCCCCAGAACCCCGCAGACTCTGGCCCGCTACTTTTTCCTGCCTGATGTCCCCTTGACCCGCCCGTACTCATTCGGACGGATGTTGAGGTCTTCACCTTTCTTTAGCCTTCCTTCCTGGTCTTCAGGCGGCAAAGAGGATGACAAAGCGATCTCCTCTAGACTGCTACTTACACCACCATGATCCTTCGTAACCATCGACAGACCCGGAGACGATGGCGTCAGTCATGGAGCGTGCGGTCCATTCGCCTGAACCTCCGCACCTACTTGGTGGTTCCCTTCGTGCTCCAGACGGTGGCCACCGTGGGGCTGGTGGCTTTTTTATCGTTTCGACATAGCCAGCGGGCGGTCAATGAGTTGGCAGCGCAACTCCAGGACGCGATCGCGAAACAGGTTTCGGTACGGGTCAGCAATTTTCTCAATACGCCCCACCGCGTCAACGCGTTAAATGCGAATGCTGCCAGTCTGGGGTTGATCAGTTTTGACAACATCCAGGCCGCACGCCCCTTTCTCTGGAAGCAGGTGAATTCATTCACTGATATTGGCTACTCGGGTCTGGTGGATCGTGAGGGTCGTTTCCTTCGTATTGGTTGGGCTACCAACCGCTTCGCCTCTGCAGAGGAACCTCAGTTGGCGATTCAACTCAAGCCAGGTGAGGGAGATCTCGTTTACTACGGGCTGGAGCGCTCTGGTAATCCTGCGGGGGTGGAGAAAGTCCGTTCTAATTTTTCTGCCATTAATTCCCCCTTGTTCAAGGCCGCAGTGGCTGCCCGCCGTCCAACGTGGGGGCCGGTAACGGTCAACTTCGGCTACGACAATCTGCAACTAAATGCTGTAGCGCCATACTTCGGACCTGGGGGCAAGCTTTTGGGGGTGTTTAATACCCAGATCAGTCTCGATCAGATCAGTGAATTTCTCCGCTCATTGAAGGTCAGTCGAAACAGCAAGGTTTATATCTTTGAACGGAGTGGTGAATTGATTGCCTCTTCCACGGCTAATCAGCCCTTGATCACTGGCAAAGGTGATCAGCTTCAGAGGGTCTTCGCGAGTGAATCCAAGGATCCGATGCTCAAGGGCGCCATGAATGTGCTGGCGACAAACTTAGGAGAATACAGTCATCTTGATATGAGTCATCAGTACGAGTTCTCGCTCGATGGCAAGAGGGAAATGATGCGTGTTTCACCACTTGAAGATGGCAAGGGATTGCGCTGGCTGCTGTTGGTGGTGACTCCTGAAGCTGATTTTATGGGCCAGATCGAAGCCAATTCCAGGACCACCGTCTTGTTGTGTATCGGATCGCTCGTGTTTGCGGTTTTTCTAGGTGTGGCCTCATCTCAGTGGGTCACCAATCCCATCGAGAAGATATCATTAGCGGCCAGGAGACTGGCTGGAGGTGACCTCAATCAGACTGTCGATTCCAGTCAGATCATTGAAATCAATCAGCTGGCGCGTTCCTTCAACGACATGACGCAGCAGCTGCAGACGTCGTTTGCGGCGCTTGAGCAATCAAACCTCGATCTCACCCTTGCGGAGGAGAACTTTCGTAGCATCTTCGAGAATGCCCAGGATGGTATTTTCCTGTCCAGTACCGAGGGTCAACTGCTGCGGGCCAACCCGGCTTTGGCTTCGATCTACGGCTATCACTCGGCTGAGGCCATGCTGGAGTCTGTCCAGGATGTCAATGCCCAATTCTTCCAGCAGCCACAGGTGGTCGCCAACCTTCAGCAATTGCTTGAACGCGATGGCACGGTGACCGATTTCGTGTATCAGACCAACCGCACGGATGGGAGCAGCATCTGGCTTGAGCTCGATGCTCGGTTGGTGAAGGATGCGGCTGGGAGGATCCTCTACCTTGAAGGCATTGCCCGCGATGTGACGGATCGAACGTTGCGAGAGGAAGCGCTTGAGCGCCAGTTGCGGGAGCTCAAGATCGAGATCGATCAGGGCAAGAAGGAGAAGGACGTGGAGCGGCTCACCAGTAGCACCTATTTTCGCGAAGCGAAACAGCAGATTGATGAACTCGATCTTGAAAGCTTCTGGTCCTGAGCTTCCATCAGGCCGCTTCCCCATCCTCCAGGGGGCCATCCAGTTCCACCACTTCGCCGTTGAAGAATTCTGCCAAGCGGCGGGCGTTTTCATCCAGTTGATCACGCCTGGTGGCTCCTCCCAGGCCACTTGCCCCTGGCATGGCACCGGAGCCTGAGCTGGTGGGGGCCGCCGTGGGAGCTGGATCGGTGGGGGGGGGGCGAAGGGTGTCGGCAGCGGCAGGGGTTGCCCCAGCGGGGGCGTCGGCACGGGGGCGCGGTGGGCCCGTTGGGCCGGCCTGAGCTGGGGACGGAGGAGAGGCGGGTGCAGGGGCGGCTGCCATGGTCGCCGGATTGGACCCCTCGAGCACCACCTGGCGGGGGCTCCCCAGGGTGGTGGCCACGGCTTTTTCCAGCAGCGGCAGGCGGCTTTGCACCATCGCCATCCAGGTGGACGCCACCTGCACCACGGCCCGTTGGCCATCGAGCCGCACCAACTCGGCCTGCTGGGAGAGCAACATGCGCGTGGAGGGCAGCTCCAAAGCGCTCAGCACCTGTTGCCAAAGCTCACCGAGGGGGATCTCTCCGTGGGCCGGTGGCCTGGGGCCGGCCCCGGCGACGGGAGAGGCCGATGCAGCGGTGATGACTGGCGCTGGGGCATCGGCGGAGGCCGCCGCTGGGGCCTGAGCCTCCGCTGCCACCAAGGTCGGGGCTGGGCGCTCGCCGGTGTGCGCCGGCGTTGGGGCCTTGATCGGTGTTTGGGTCAGGTGAGCGGGGTTCCGCCCAGGTGGCTCCGCCCTGGCTGGGGCCGATCGGCTCGCCTTCACCGGTTCCGCCAGGAGGCCCAGCAGCAGCACCTCAAGCCATAGGCGGGGTTGCACGCTGTGGCGCAGTTGCTGCTCGCTGCCCTTGAGTTGGCTTTGCCAATGCAGCAGTTGCTCTGGAGGGATCGCGCACGCCAGCTCGACCAGGCGCGGCCTGAACGGCGGTGAAAAGCTGCTCAGTTCCTGGCGCTCGGGGGCTACCCGTGCCAGCACCAGATCCCGGAGCAAACCCGTCAGGCCCTGGAGCACGGCGCCGGGCTCCCGGCCCCGCTCCAGCAGCCGCCGGCTGGCTTCGATCACCCCCAAGGGGTCCCCCGCCACCATCGACTCCGCCAGCTCCAGCAGTTCCTGCTCGGGCACGGCCCCCAGCAGATCCCATACGGCTCCAGCTTCGATCGGAGCCGGCAGCAGGCTCAGTTGATCCAGCAGGCTTTCAGCATCGCGCAGACCCCCCTGGGCCCGTTGGGCCACCACGTGCAGGGCCTCGGGGGTGATGCCAATCGCTTCGGCCCCTGCGATGAAGCGCAGGTGGCCCTCCAGGTCCTCCAGGGGAATGCGGCGAAAATCGAAGCGCTGACAGCGCGAGAGGATCGTGGGCAGCACCCTTTGGGGGTCAGTGGTGGCGAGCACGAACACCACCCGCGGGGGAGGCTCCTCCAGGGTTTTCAGCAGGGCGTTGAAGGCGGCGGTGGAGAGCATGTGGCACTCATCCACCACGTAGACCTTCCAGCGGGCCTGTACAGGAGCGAAGCGGGAGCGCTCGATCAGTTCGCGGATGTTGTCGACGCCGGTGTTGGAGGCGGCGTCGATTTCGATCACATCGAGGGCGCTGCCGGCGGCAATGCCGATGCAGAGCGCACAGCGCCCGCAGGGCTCCGCCGTGGGCCCCTCGCTGGCCTGGCAGTTGAGTGAGCGGGCCAGGATGCGGGCGCTGGAGGTCTTGCCGGTGCCGCGGGGTCCGCTGAACAGGTAGGCCGGCGCGATCCGGTTCTGCTGCAGCGCCTGGGTCAGGGTGGCCGCGATCGCCTCCTGCCCCACCAGCTGGTCGAAGCGCTGGGGCCTGTACTTGTGGTGCAGGGGTTGGTAGGGGCTGGCCTGGGTCATGGGTCTGTCCCGGGGGTGGCCATGGGTTTGAGATTACTCAGGCGTGCTGGGCTCCAGCAGGCGAGTGAGCTTGCCCTCCAGCTCCTCCACGTTGCTGAGTTGGTCGGCCAGGCTGCGGGCCGCCTCCAGGAGCCGTTCGTTGCCCGCTGATGGACCCCCTGCCCACCAGTCCTCCGCCTGGGCGAGTTCCTGCTCCAACCGCGCCTGAAGCTTCAAGCGCAGGGCTTCGAGCTGCTCAAGACTTCGAAGCGCCAGTTCCTTCCCGCGTTCCAGCTGCTCGCCATCGAGGCTGAGCCCCTGGCGCAGCAGCAGGCGCACCCCGGCGATCAGAGCAGCGGGCATGAACTGACCGATGGCCAGGGCGCCGAGGCTGCCGGTGTGGAGCCAGTTTTCGACCTGGGCACTGCGGTGCCGGCCGGTTTTGCACCAGATCGCGAAGTGCTCGCAATTGTTGAAAAGAAGGTTGTAGCGCTGTTCTCCGAGCCGTCCCATCGCCCGCCGCAGGGTCAGCCCCGCGGGCGAGGCCTCGGCATAGGACACCACGGTCAGGGGTTGGCCGCGACTGAAGTCCTCGGTGGGGCTGCGCAGGATCTGGCGCCCCTCCAGGTAATGGGCCACGGTGCCGTCCCCCAGGTCGATGCCGTGGTGGTTGAACAGACCGTGCTGACGGGGGGCCTGCAGGTGGTCGGCGGCGGCCAAGGCGTCTTCGGGGCGTGAGTCAACTCACCCTCGCTCCGACGGCGGCTGAACCCAGGCCCGCCGGGGTGGGGATTGCCGGTCCTGGGGGTCAGGCCGAGGCCTGGGCGTCGCGGTCGCCCGGGGCGAGGGGGAGCACCTTGGCCTTGGTGCGTTGCTCCACCAGGTCCCGGGTGATCGTGAAGCTTTTGATGTCCTGGTTGGAGGGCAGGTCGTACATCAGATCAAGCATCAGTTCCTCGACGATGCCGCGCAGGGCGCGGGCGCCGGTGCGTCGCCGGTGGGCCTCCTTGGCGATGGCCTCCACAGCCTCCGGTTCGAAGGCGAGCTCCACATTGTCCATGCTGAGCAAGGTCTGGAATTGCTTGATCAGGGCATCCCGTGGTTCGGTGAGGATCGCCTTGAGGGCACGGGTGTCGAGGGGTTCGAGCACGGCGGCCACCGGCAGGCGGCCGATGAATTCCGGAATCAGGCCGTAGCGCACCAGGTCATCGGGCTCCAGGTGGCGCAGGGCGTGGGCCGCCAGGTGCTCGCGGCTGCTGCGGGAGCGGCCGCGGCCATCGGAGGGTAGAAAGCCGATCGCATTCCGACCCAGGCGCTTCTGCACCACATCTTCGAGGCCGACGAAAGCACCGCCGCAGATGAACAGGATCTGGCTGGTGTCGATCTGGATGCAGTCCTGGTAGGGGTGCTTGCGGCCCCCCTGGGGCGGCACGTTGGCGACCGTGCCCTCCAGCAGTTTGAGCAGGGCCTGCTGAACCCCCTCCCCTGACACATCACGGGTGATCGAAGGGTTTTCGCTCTTGCGGGCGATCTTGTCGATCTCGTCGATGTAGATGATGCCCCGCTGGGCCTGCTCCACGTCCAGATCGGCCTTCTGCAGCAGCCGCAGCAAGATGTTTTCCACGTCTTCACCGACGTAGCCGGCTTCGGTGAGGGTGGTGGCATCCGCCACTGCGAAGGGCACGTCGAGCAGTTCGGCCAGAGTCTGCGCGAGGAGGGTCTTGCCGCATCCGGTGGGGCCGATCAGCAGGATGTTCGACTTGTGCAGGCGGGTGGCGCTGCGGTCGGCCTCCCCCTGGCCATCCCCCTGCCAGGCCAGGCGCTTGTAGTGGTTGTAGACCGCCACCGACAGCACCTTCTTGGCTTCCTCCTGACCCACCACCTGCTGGTCGAGGAACGCACGGATCTCCTGGGGCTTGGGGATGGTGGCGAGGGTGGGGGCCGGCTTGCCGCTCTTTTTGGCCGGGGCCTTGCGCGAACCTTCCAAGGGGGAGCGGGAGGAGCTGCCGTGGGTCTCCACCAGCTCTTCGTCGAGGATCTCGTTGCAGAGATCAATGCACTCGTCACAGATGTAGACCCCAGGGCCGGCAATCAGCTTGCGCACCTGTTCCTGGGATTTGCCACAGAACGAGCACTTGAGGTGGGCGTCGAACTTGGCCATCGCGCGGGGCGTTGCGTTCAGAGGGGAGGGGAGAGGCCCTTGGAGTCAGGATCGTGCGCCGATGGCGAAGCGTCCCGGTTCATGAAGGATTCAGACGGAATGGGCCTCCGCCATCACGCGATCAATGAGGCCGTATTCAACCGCTTCCGGCGGCGAAAGAAAGTAGTCCCGGTCCGTGTCTTCGGTGATCTTGTCGATCGGTTGACCGGTGTGCTCGGCCATCAGGCCGTTGAGGGTCTCCTTGAGGAAGAGGATTTCCTTGGCCTGGATCTCGATGTCGACGGCCTGGCCCTGGGCTCCGCCCAGGGGCTGGTGAATCATGATTCGTGCGTTCGGCAGGGCCAGACGCTTGCCCTTGGCGCCCCCTGATAGCAGGAACGCCCCCATGCTGGCGGCCAGGCCGTAACAGATGGTCACCACGTCCGGTGCCACCTGCTGCATGGTGTCGTAGATCGCCAGCCCGGAGGTCACCGAGCCCCCGGGGGAGTTGATATAGATCTGGATGTCCTTCTCTGGATCCTCAGCCTCCAAGTAGAGGAGTTGGGCCACCAAGGAGTCGGCGACCCCGTCGTTGATCTCGGTGCCCAGGAAGATGATCCGCTCCCGCAACAGCCGGGAATAGATGTCAAAGGAGCGATCACCTCGCCCGGATTGCTCGACCACCGTGGGCAGGATCCCCGGGGCGGCCACCGGCCGAGACCCTGACCAGCGGTTTTGGATCGGGTGGGATTGAAAAGCCTGGATCACGCGGGCGCCGACGGCGGGAAGGGGAGTGGACGCAATCTATTGCGCTGCTTTGGGATGGGTGAGCCGGACAGCCGACTCAGCCGTCGGCCTCCCCGGCCTTGTCGCCTTTGTCGGAGGCGCCCTTGGCATTGGTCCTGGCCTTGGCGGACTTGTCACCAGCCCCGCTGGCCGCACCGTCGCCCTCGCTGGCGGCGGCTGTCTCGGTGATCGTGCTGTGGCCCTCCAGCCATTCCAGCAACTTGTCCCGCAGCAGGTCTTCGCTGACCGCTTCCCTGAGCCGGACGGGGTCGATGGTGGCGCTGTCGCTCAAGCTGCGGCTCAATTCCTTCATTTTGGCGTCGATCTCCCCGGCTTCCAGGACGATCGATTCGGCGGTGGCCAGGGCCTTGAGCGCCAGGCTGCGGCGCAGGCGCTCTTCGGCCTCGGGCCGGGAGGTTTCCTGCAGGCTGCGCACCAGTTCGGGGGTGAACAGCTTTTTGATGTCCATTCCTTGCTGGGTGATCTGGTTGGCGGTCTGCTCCAGCAGGGAGCGGATTTCCCGCTGGATCAGGGTCTCCGGCAGCTCCACCTCCAGCTCGGCCACCAGAGCTCTGAGCAGAGCGTCATGGCGGTTGCTCCTGGCGCGGCGCTCGGCGTCTTCCCTCAGCCGGGTTTCCAGGTCCTCGCGCAGCTCGGCCAGGCTGCCCTTGTCACTGGCCTGCTGGGCGAAGGCGTCGTCGAGGGCGGGCAGCTCGCGCCCCTTGAGTTCGGTGAGCGTGATCACGAAGGAGGCCCCGCGGCCGCGGGCCTCCTCCTGGGCGTACTCCTCGGGGAAGGTGCAGGTGACCGTGCGGGTCTCGCCGACGGCCTGGCCGAGGATTCCCTCGACGAAGCCGGGGATCATGCGGCCCGCTTCGAGTTCGACCTCCAGGGCCTCACCGCTGCCGCCGCTGATCGGCTCGCCGCTGTCGGTGAAGCTGCCGGCGAAGCTGACCACCGCCACGTCACCGTCAGCGGCGGCACGGCCCTCCACCGGCACCAGGGTGGCCAGTTGCTTGCGGGACTGCTCGATCAGTTCATCCACCCGGGCCGGGTCGTAGGCCACGGCTTCGGCCTCGGCCGCCAGTCCCTTGGTGGCGCGCAGGCTCGGGGTGGGCTCCACATCGAGTTCGAGGGTGAGCGTGAGCTCCTCGCCGGGGTTGAAGCGCTCCAGCAGGGTGTCGAAGCCCTCGCTCAGCTCCGGAGCGCCCAGGGCCTCGATCTTTTCCTGGGCCAGGGCATCGCGCCAGACGCTGTCCACCAGGTCTTCGAGGGCGGTGGCGCGCACGCGCAGGGGGCCGATCTGTTGCAACAGCACCTGGCGGGGCACTTTGCCCTTGCGGAAGCCCGGCAAACGCACCGTGCGGCTGAGCTTGTCCACCGCCGCGTCGTAGCTGGCCTGGCTGCGGCCGGCGGGGATGGCCACCTCCAGCGCCACCCGGCTGGCGGGCCTGGGGCTGGTTTTGACCTTCAAGGCGGTGCTCATGGATGGACCGGTTCGGCGGTGCAGCCCCTGATCCTAGAAAGTGGCCTTCTCGCCAAGGGGCGCTCGGCCGCGTATTGTTCACGCCAACACCCCTGAAGCGCCTGCTGAGTCGGCATCTCCCTCAGCGCCCTTCACTGGCCCCCAGCTTTCCCCAACCTCCCGTTCCCCCGCCACCCCCGATCCGAACCAAGCTCGCCCCACTCCCGTTGTTTCCCTAGCCCTGATCGCTGGTGCCTCGGGAGTTCCCCTGTTGATGTCGTTGATTCGTCCCGTTGTCCGCTTCCGTTCTGTCCCGATCCCTGCCTGATCGCCCGCTGAGGGTGGCCATCCTCGGCGCCACCGGTGCCGTGGGCCACGAGTTACTTGCCCTCTTGAGCGAGCGCCACTTCCCCGTGGCGGAACTGATCCTGCTGGCCTCTCCCCGCTCCGCTGGCCAAACGCTTGCGTGGAACGGCCAGACCCTCACCGTGCAGCCGGTCACGGCGGCGGCCTTCGAGGGCGTGGATCTGGTGCTGGCCTCCGCCGGCGGCTCGGTGTCGAAGCAGTGGGCTTCGGTGGCGGTGGCGGCCGGCGCTCTGGTGATCGACAACTCCAGCGCCTTCCGCCTCGATCCAGCCGTGCCCCTGGTGGTACCGGAAGTGAACCCCGAGGCCGCCTATGCCCACAGCGGCGTCATCGCCAATCCCAACTGCACCACGATCCTGCTCACCCTGGCCCTGGCTCCCCTGGCGGCGCGCCGGCCGATCGAGCGGGTGGTGGTCAGCACCTACCAGTCCGCCAGCGGTGCCGGGGCCCGGGCCATGGAAGAACTGCGCCAGCTCAGCCTCACGGTGCTGGAGGGGGGTGACCCGGTGAGCGAGGTGTTGCCCCACTCGCTCGCCTTCAACCTCTTCCTGCACAACTCCCCCCTGCAGGCCAACGGCTACTGCGAGGAGGAGCTCAAGATGCTCAACGAGACCCGCAAGATCATGGGTCTGCCCGACCTGCGTCTGTCGGCCACCTGCGTGCGGGTGCCCGTGCTGCGGGCCCACTCCGAGGCGATCAACATCCAGTTCCGTGAGCCTTTCCCCGTGGAGGAGGCCCGTGCCCTTCTGGCCGTGGCTCCTGGGGTCGAGTTGATCGAAAACTTCGAAACCAACCGCTTCCCGATGCCCACTGACGTCACCGGCCGTGATCCGGTGGCCGTGGGTCGCATCCGCCAGGACCTCAGCGACCCCCATGCCCTTGAGTTGTGGCTCTGCGGCGATCAGATCCGCAAGGGGGCGGCCCTGAACGCCATTCAGATCGCCGAACTGCTGTGTACCCCCGCAGCCACCACGGTCACGGAAGCCGTGGCCCCAGGGGGTGTCGCTTGAGTGCGTTGGCGGCCACTCCCGTGCCCTTCGGCCGCGTGCTCACGGCCCTGGTGACACCCTTCGCTGCCGATGGCTCGGTGGATCTTGAGCTGGCGGCTCGTCTGGCCCAGCACCTCACCGCCAACGGATCCGATGGCTTGGTGGTTGGCGGTACGACGGGCGAATCACCCACCCTCAGCTGGGAGGAGCAGCATCAGTTGTACAAGGCGGTGAAGGGGGCGGTCCCGGACGGCGCCAAGGTGCTGGCGGGCACCGGCAGCAACTGCACCGCCGAGGCTGTGGTGGCGGTCGCCCAGGCGGCCGAGCTGGGGGCGGATGGGGCCCTGGTGGTGGTGCCCTATTACAACAAGCCCCCCCAGGAGGGTCTGGTGGCCCATTTCCGGGCGATCGCCGAAGCGGCCCCCCAGCTGCCGCTGATGCTTTACAACATCCCCGGCCGCACAGGCTGCAGCCTGGCCCCCGACACCACCGCCCGGCTCCTGGATCTGCCCAACGTGGTCAGCTTCAAAGCCGCCAGTGGGAGCACCGAGGAGGTGAGCCTGCTGCGCCAGCACTGCGGCAGCCGTCTGGCGATCTACAGCGGCGACGACGCCCTCACCCTGCCCATGCTCGCGGTGGGTGCGGTGGGCGTGGTGAGCGTGGCCAGCCATCTGGTGGGCCCAAAGATCCAGCGGCTGGTGAGCGCCTTCGTGGCGGGCGACCACGGCACCGCCCTGGCTTTGCACGATGAACTCCTGCCACTGATCCGGGCCCTGTTCAGCACCACCAATCCGATCCCGGTGAAGGCGGCGCTTGAGCTGATGGGCTGGCCTGTGGGTGCCCCCCGTCTTCCGCTTGTTTCCGCCGACAGCGACGTTCGCGCGCGATTGACCACCGCCCTGGCTGCCCTGCGTCCTACCTGACGCCAAGGCTTCGCCTCACGCGCTCATCGCTTCCGTTCCCGTTTCAGCCACAGAGTTCTCCTCACTTTTCACCCGGACTCCTCCGGATTTTCCCCCCATGACAGTCAGCAGCAACGGCAAGACCCAAGGCTCCCCCAAGCAACCCGGCCTGCGGGTCATCCCCCTCGGCGGCCTCCATGAAATCGGCAAGAACACCTGCGTGTTCGAGTATGGCGATGACCTGATGCTGGTGGATGCCGGTCTGGCCTTCCCCAGCGATGGCATGCACGGCGTCAATGTGGTGCTTCCCGACACCAGCTACCTGCGCGAGAACCAGAAGCGCATCCGGGGCATGATCGTGACCCATGGCCACGAAGATCACATCGGTGGCATCCCCCATCACCTCAAGAATTTCAACATCCCTGTCATCTACGGCCCGCGGCTGGCGATGTCGATGCTGCAGGGGAAGATGGAAGAAGCGGCCGTCACCGATCGCACCATCATCCAGACCGTGAGCCCACGGGATGTGGTGCAGGTGGGCCAGCATTTCAAGGTGGAGTTCATCCGCAACACTCACTCGATTGCCGACAGCTTTTCCCTGGCGATCACCACCCCAGCGGGTGTGGTGATTTTCACCGGGGACTTCAAGTTTGACCACACCCCGGTGGATGGCGAATACTTCGACATCCAGCGGATGGCCCACTACGGCGAGCAGGGTGTGCTCTGCCTGTTCAGCGATTCCACCAACGCCGAAATCCCCGGGTTCACCCCCCCCGAGCGGGCGGTGTTCCCCAACCTTGAGCGTCACATCAACGCCGCTGAAGGCCGGGTGATCGTCACCACCTTCGCCAGTTCCGTCCACCGGGTTTCGATGATCCTGGAACTGGCGCTCAAGCATGGCCGCAAGGTGGGTCTCTTGGGCCGTTCGATGCTCAACGTGATCGCGAAGGCGCGCGAATTGGGTTACATCCGCTGCCCGGATGAGCTGTTCGTGCCTATCAAGCAGATCCGTGATCTGCCCGATCGCGAAACCCTGCTGCTCATGACCGGCAGCCAGGGCGAACCCCTGGCGGCCCTGAGCCGCATCTCCCGCGGTGAGCACCCCCAGGTGCAGGTGAAAAGCACCGACACGATCATCTTCTCGGCCAGCCCGATCCCCGGCAACACCATCTCGGTTGTCAACACCATTGACCGACTGATGATGATGGGGGCGAAGGTGGTCTACGGCAAGGGCGAAGGCATTCACGTGTCCGGCCACGGTTGCCAGGAGGATCACAAGTTGATGCTGGCGCTCTGCCGGCCGAAATTCTTTGTGCCCGTGCATGGTGAGCACCGCATGCTCGTGGCCCACTCCAAGACGGCCCAGTCCATGGGCGTACCCGCCGACAACATCTTGATCATCGACAACGGCGACGTGGTCGAGCTCAGCCCCGATTCGATTCGCAAGGGCGATCCGGTCAAGGCGGGCATCGAGCTCCTCGACGCCTCCCGCAACGGCATCGTCGATGCGCGGGTGCTCAAGGAGCGCCAGCAATTGGCGGAAGATGGCGTGATCACCCTGCTGGCGGTGATCAGCACCGATGGTGTGATGGCGGCTCCGCCCCGGGTCAACCTGCGCGGGGTGGTCACCACCGCCGATGCCCGCAAGCTCTCGCTCTGGGCTGAGCGCGAGATCACCTGGGTGCTGGAGAACCGCTGGAACCAGCTGGCCCGTAACACCGGCGGCAAAGCCCCCGAGGTGGATTGGGTGGGCGTGCAAAGGGAGATTGAGGTGGGCCTCCAGCGCCGCCTGCGCCGGGAGCTCCAGGTGGAGCCGCTGATCATTGCCCTGGTGCAGCCCGCCCCAGGCGGGACCCCCGCCTACAAAGGTCGCACCGATGCCGAACCCGACAGCCGTCCGGCGCCCCGGGGTGGCCGCTCCGCTGGCCGCGACCGCGATGGTTCCGCCCCCCGTCCCCAGCCTGTCCATGGAGCGCCCGTGCGCCAATTGGTGACCGCCGCGCCGGCCTCGGCAGCAGCGCTGGTGTCCTCGCCCACGGCCGCGCCGGTGGCCCCACCCATCAGTGCACCGATGGTTGTGGCCGCCCCGGCCAGGGAACCGGAGCAGGAGATGCCTGCCAACCGCACCCGCCGCCGCCGTTCCACCGCCGCCGGTTGAGCGGCTCGGCAACCGCCGCTTGGCTCTCTGCCGGCGGCGGGGTGGTGGTCTTGCTCCCACGGAGGGAGGACCGGATGGTCAGTGCAGGATCACCCGCAGCCGCCCTTTTGCCAACTGGGCGAGTTCGTCGGCGCTGAACGACGAGGGGGTTGTGGGCGGGGTCACGCTGGGGCTCGGGGCTGGCTCCTCGACCACCACGTGCGCTTCGACGATGCCGTCATCGCCGAGGGGCGGTTCCGGTTCGGGCTTCGTCAGGGTCAGCTGCGGCACTTCTCGGGGGGATGGCAGCTCCTGAACCTTGAATGGGTCGGCAAAGTCTTGGAGCTCGGTCGGGGGCTCGGGGGCTGGCTCCCCTGTCAGCCACGGCATGGCCGGAGCCCCGGTCCCCTGGGCAACGGTGCCCAGGCCTTCGGTGGCGACGGTCTGGAACGGCGCTTCGCTGCTGGGCAGATCGCTCGCGGCTGGGGCGGGCTTGGCCTTCTCACTGGCGCAGGATTCGAGCCCCTGGCGGGCCAGGTCGCGGTAAGTGGTTTCCTGGCTGCTTTCCACCACCTGGTGGTAGTACGTGGCGGCGGCGTCGAAGCGCTTGAGCCCGTAGAGGTTGATGTGGCCGGTCAGCAGCTGCAGGCGCGAGTACTGCAGATCATCGGCGTCGTCGGGGCGGTTCTTCAGCAGCGCTTCCGCCTGGCTGAGCGCCCCTTGGAACTGCCCCTGGCTGTAGGCCCGCTCCACATCGATGTAGGACTCCTGGAAGGGTTTCGCCATCAGTCTTCGGATTGCTCGGGACGCGATGCGGGTCGCCGTTCGGCCGGGGGTGGCTGGAGGCGGAGCTCCATTCTGTCCCAGCTCAACCGCCAGCCCCGCGGCAGATCAAGGCTGCCGGGCCCGGCGCCCGCTTGCAAGCGTTGCCGCAGATCTTCCAGCTCCAGGGCCGCCAGGGCTTGGCCGCCCTGGAGCCGGAGCCAGGCGGCCAGCAGCTGGCGCTGGCTGGCGGCAGAAACGGCCATCAGGCCCTGGCGCTGCAGCCCAAGGGCCCCTGTCTTGGACTGGAGCGCCCCGAGGGCCAGGGGCAACAGCTCCTCGAGGGGATGTCCCTCCTCCTCCAGGCGCTCCGACAGGGCGGCCAGGCGTCGGCTGGCGCCGGGGTGCAGTTCCTCCAGTACTGGAAGCACCTGGTGACGCACACGGTTGCGGCTGAAGTCGAGACTTTCGTTGCTGGGATCCAGCCAGACCGGCAGGAGGCGGTTGGCACAGAAGGCGCCGGTTTCGGCCCGGCTCACCCCCAGCAGCGGCCGCACCAGCAGCAGGGGATCTGGGATGGCCGAGCCGGAATCCGTCGCCGGGAGATCAGGGGCTGCGCAGGGGACCAGGCCGGCGGCTGAGACCAGGGGGCGGCTGCGACGCAGGCTGGAGAGGCCCCTGATGTGGGCCCCACGGGCTAAATGCAGCAGCAGGGTTTCAGCTCGGTCGTCGGCCGTGTGGCCGGTGACGACCCGGCGGCAGCCCAGGGCGGCGGCCTGATGGGCCAGTCGCTCGTAGCGCCAGCGGCGTGCTTCGGCCTCGGAGCAGGCTCCGGTGACGGCCCGATCGATCCGCATCTCCAGCCCCGCTGCAACGGCCCAATGGTGCAGATCCTCTGCCTGGGCCGCTGAACCGCTGCGCCAGCCATGGTCCCCATGCCAGAGCAGCAACGTCCAGCCGTGCAGTCGCCGCAAGTCGAGCAACAGCTGGGTGAGGGCCATGGAGTCTTGGCCACCGGAGACCGCCAGCAGGAGCTGCTCCCCCGCCGGCAGCAGGGCGGGTCGCCGCCGCAACTCCCGGTGCAGCCGCTCGTGGAGGGGGCTCCAGGGCCGCGCTTCTGGGGGTTCGGATGGGAGAATCGCTGTCATCTGCCTGCGCTGCCGATGTCCCGCCTCACCAGCCTGCCCACCGCCCTGCAGCGCGCGCTGGAGACGCGACAGCTGCTGAAGGTGATCGCTGGCCTGACCAATTTTGACCCCGCTTCGGTGCGACGCATCGCCCGGGCCGCCGCCGCCGGTGGCGCCGACCTGCTGGACATCGCCTGTGACCCCGTGCTGGTGCACGTCGCAGCCGAAGCCTCCGGCCTGCCGGTTTGTGTCTCGGCGGTGGATCCTGAGCTGTTCCCGGCGGCCGTGGCCGCGGGCGCTGCCCTGGTGGAAATTGGCAACTTCGATGCTTTTTATCCCCAGGGGCGCGTGTTTGGGGCCGGGGAGGTGCTTGAGCTCACCCGCCGCACCCGCACCCTGCTGCCGGAGGTGGTGCTGTCGGTGACGGTGCCCCATGTGCTCAGCCTTGATCTCCAGGAGCAGCTGGCAATCGACTTGGAGGCGGCCGGCGCCGACCTGATCCAGACCGAAGGCGGCACCAGTGCCCGGCCCTTCAGCCCCGGGGCCTTGGGCCTGATCGAAAAGGCCGCCCCCACCCTGGCGGCCGCCCATGCCCTAAGCCGGGTGGTGGATCTGCCGGTGCTCTGCGCCTCGGGCCTCTCTGCGGTGACCCTGCCGCTGGCCATCGCCGCTGGCGCCGCCGGTGTGGGGGTGGGTTCGGCCGTCAACCGGCTGGGCGATGAGCTGGCCATGGTGGCCGTGGTGCGCGCCCTGCGGGAGTCCCTCAGCACCCAAGCCGCGGCGTCGGTCGCCGCCGCTTCGTGACAGCTTGAGGACTGTGGGCAGGTGATTCCAGCTAGCTCTCCCTAGTCTCAGTCCAGAAGCGTTCTGAACCATGGGTGCCTTCGTGTGGCTCTTGCAGTGGCCGATCCGGGCCGCTGTGTTGCTCTTGGTGGGTTGGTTGCCCCTGGGCGTTGAGCTGGAGAACTTCGGGACCGCCTTCCTTTCGGCGGTGGTGATCGGCCTGCTCGGCACTCTCCTGCTCTGGCCTCTGAAATTGCTGCTGGCCCTTCCCTGGGCCCTCACCAGCCTCGGGGGCTTGGTGACCCCGATCAACGCCCTTTACAACTGGGTGATCACGGTGGTGCTGTTTGGTCTGGCAGCCTGGCTGATCCCAGGTTTCCGGCTCAAGAACGGCCTGGTGAGTGCCATTCTTGGCGCCGTGGTCTACAGCGTGATCAGTGGCCTGATCCTGCAACGCCTGGGTCTGGAGGTGGGCTTCACCCGGGCAGCGGCCGTGGTGGCTGGTGGGCCCGTCGCCTGAGGACCGCTTCGCTGGGGAAAGGCTCGATCCCCGCCCGCGTTTCCTAGAGTTGGAGGCCGCCAACCAGGCAGTGCCTGGCCCCACCGGGCATGGCCCGTTTTCAGCTCCAGGCTCCTTACACCCCCAAAGGGGACCAGCCGGCCGCCATCGAGGCGATGGTGCGGGCGGTCGATGATGGCGAGCGCTACCAGACCCTGCTGGGGGCCACCGGCACCGGCAAGACCTTTTCAATCGCCAATGTGATCGCCCAGACAGGGCGGCCCACCCTGGTGCTGGCCCACAACAAGACCCTGGCGGCCCAGCTCTGCAACGAGCTGCGGGAGTTCTTCCCGAGTAACGCCGTCGAATACTTCATCTCCTACTACGACTATTACCAGCCCGAGGCCTACGTGGCGGTCTCGGACACCTACATCGCCAAGACCGCCTCGATCAACGAGGAGATCGACATGCTGCGCCACTCGGCGACCCGTTCGCTGTTCGAGCGCAAGGACGTGATCGTGGTGGCCTCGATCAGTTGCATCTACGGTCTGGGGATTCCCTCGGAGTACCTCAAGGCGGCGGTGAAATTCCAGGTGGGTGAAACGCTCAACCTGCGCACCTCCCTGCGGGAACTGGTCAACAATCAATACAGCCGCAATGACACCGAGGTGGCCCGCGGCCGTTTCCGGGTGCGGGGAGATGTGCTCGAGATCGGCCCGGCCTACGAAGACCGGCTGGTGCGCATCGAGCTGTTCGGCGACGAGGTGGAGGCGATCCGCTACGTGGATCCCACCACCGGCGAGATTCTGCAGAGCCTGGAGGCGGTGAACATCTACCCTGCCAAGCACTTCGTCACCCCCAAGGACCGGCTTGAGGGGGCAATCACAGCGATCCGGGCGGAGCTCCACCAGCGCCTGGATCAGCTCAACGGTGTGGGCAAGTTGCTGGAGGCCCAGCGGCTGGAGCAGCGCACCACCTACGACCTGGAGATGCTCAAGGAGGTGGGCTACTGCAATGGCGTCGAGAACTACGCCCGCCATCTGGCCGGCCGCGACGCGGGCACCCCGCCCGAGTGCCTGATCGATTACTTCCCCGACGACTGGCTGTTGGTGGTGGATGAGAGCCACGTCACCTGCTCCCAGCTGCGGGCCATGTACAACGGCGACCAATCGCGCAAGCAGGTGCTGATCGAGCACGGCTTTCGGCTTCCCAGCGCCGCCGACAACCGGCCGCTCAAGGATGAGGAGTTCTGGGCCAAGGCCCACCAGACGATCTTCGTCTCTGCCACCCCCGGGGCCCTGGAGCTGGAGCGCAGCGTCGGACAGGTGGTGGAGCAGGTGATCCGTCCCACCGGGGTGCTCGATCCCATCGTGGAAGTGCGCCCCACCGAGGGCCAGGTGGATGACCTGCTCGGGGAGATTCGGCTGCGGGCCGACAAGGGGGAGCGCTGCTTGATCACCACCCTCACCAAGCGCATGGCCGAGGACCTGACCGATTACCTGGCTGAGAACGGCGTGCGCGTTCGTTATCTGCACTCGGAGATCCACTCGATCGAGCGCATCGAGATCATCCAGGACCTGCGCAACGGTGTGTTCGATGCCCTGGTGGGGGTGAACCTGCTGCGGGAGGGCCTCGATCTGCCGGAGGTGTCTTTGGTGGCGATCCTCGATGCCGACAAGGAGGGCTTCCTGCGCGCTGAACGCTCCTTGATCCAGACCATCGGCCGGGCCGCTCGCCACGTGGAGGGCAAGGCCTTGCTCTATGCCGAGAACCTCACCGATTCGATGGCCAAGGCGATCTCCGAAACCGAGCGGCGGCGAGCCATCCAGCACGCCTACAACCTGAAGCATGGCATCACCCCAACGCCGGCAGGCAAGCGGGCCGGTAATTCGATTCTTTCCTCGCTGGAGCTCTCGCGCCGCCTCAGCGACGATCAGTTGGAGCAGGCCACCGAGGAGGCCCTCCATGAGACGGTGCCGCTGGAGGCCCTGCCGGAACTCATTACCCAGCTGGAGGACAAGATGAAGGCCGCGGCCAAGAACCTGGAGTACGAAGAGGCGGCGGGCCTGCGCGACCGCATCAAGCAGCTGCGTCAGAAGTTGGTGGGCAAGCGCTGATCGGAGCTGAGCCCCTTTTCAAACCGGAGCGGCCGTTCCCTCGGCCCGGTGCATGGCGATTCCCCCCAGGCCGAAGCGGGCATGCACCGCCCGCAGGGCCCCCTCCCCATCCTTCTCCGCGACCACACAGCTGGTGCGGATTTCGCTGGTGGCGATCATCTCGATGTTGATCCCTGCGTCCGCCAGGGCGCGGAACATGCGCGCCGCCGTGCCGGGGGTGCAGGGCATGCCTGCGCCCACGGCACTGACCCGGGCGATCGCCTGACCCTGCTCGAAGCGGGCGCCACTCCACTGGGCCAGCACCGGTGCCAGGGCAAGGCGGGCGCGCTCGAGATCGTCGCGGCGCAGGGTGAAGCTCATGTCGCGTCGGCGATCATCGCCATCGCCGCGGGTGCGCTCCGACTGCACGATCGCATCGAGGCTGATGCCGGCATCGGCCAGGGCCCGGCAGACCTGCGCCGCGGTGCCGGGCCGGTCGGGCAGCAGCCGCGTGGCCACCTGGGCCTGGTCGCGGTCGAGGGCCACCCCCCGCACCGCCGGATCCCCCAGGCCGCAGGGCGGTGGGTTGAGCTGGAGCTGGTGATCGGCCAGCTCAAAGGCGGCCGCCGCCGCCCGCAGGGCCTTGGTGGCCTGGTCTCCCTCCACCAGGCAGCTCACCTTCACCTCGCTGGTGGCGATCATGCGCAGGTTGATGCCGCTGCGGGCCAGGGTGTCGAACAGCCGGGCGGCCACCCCGGGGCGGCCAAGGATCCCCGCCCCGGAGATGCTCAGCTTGGCGAGGCCCCCTTGGGCGCTGAGGGCGCAATCTGCGGCCCCGGTGGCGTTCAGCAGCACCTGGCAGACCTCCCGGGCCCGCTCCAGCTGGGACACGGCGAGGGTGAAGGCGATGTCGTTGGTGGCCCCCTCCTGGGTCGCCTGCACGATCAGGTCCACGTTGAGCCCCGCGGCCGAGAGTGCCTCGAACAGCCGCGCCGCCACCCCCGGTTCGTCGGGCACCAGGGAGAGGGCGATCACCGCCTGGTCCACCTCCAGCTGGGCCCCGTCCACCGGTTTGCCCAGCTCCAGGCCCTCGTGGCCAATCCGACGACCCACACCACTGGTGAGCAGGGTCCCGGGGGCCTCGCTCCAGCTGGAGCGCACCACCAGGGGCACGCCGTAGTTGCGGGCGATCTCCACCGCCCGCGGGTGCAGCACAGCGGCACCGAGGCTGGCCAGTTCCAGCATCTCGTCGCAGGTGACTGTCTCCATCAGCTGGGCATCGCTGACCTTGCGCGGGTCGGTGGTCAGCACCCCGGGCACATCGGTGTAGATCTCGCAAGCGTCGGCCCCCAGCACCGCTGCCAGGGCCACGGCCGAGGTGTCGGAGCCCCCGCGGCCCAGGGTGGTGATCTCGGCGGTGCCGCCGCTGCCGCTGCTGGTGCCCTGGAAGCCGGCCACCACCACCACCTGGCCCTCATCGAGGCGCCGGCGCAGGCGGTCGGTGCGCACTTCGAGGATGCGGGCGCGGCCATGGGCCGATTCGGTGACGATGCCCACCTGGGGGCCCGTCATCGAGACCGCCGGCACGCCGAGGGCGTTCAGGGCCATGGCCAGCAGGGCGATCGACACCTGTTCGCCCGTGGCCAGGAGCATGTCCATTTCCCGCTGGGGGGGGTCATCGCTGATGGCGCGGGCCAGGGCGGTGAGCTCATCGGTGGTGTGGCCCATGGCCGAGACCACGATCACCAGTTCATGGCCCTGCTCACGGCTGTCAGCCACCCGGCGGGCCACCGCCTGGATGCGCTCGACACTGCCCACGGAGGTGCCGCCGAATTTCTGAACCAGCAGGGCCATGGCTCCGGGTGCGGGCAATGAGGTGTGATTATCCGTCGGGGCCGGCGCCCGCCAGAAATCCGTCCAGGAAGGCGTCGCGGGGTTCGCTGCCGCGCTTGAGGGCGGCCTCCACCTCCAGCAGCTGAGACAGCAGGGTCAGAAAGCGCTCCGGCGGACGGCCGCGGATCTGCTTGCGCATCACGTAGATGCGCTTGGGGTTACCGATGCCGGCAGCCTTGGCGATCACGGCCACGTCCTGCTCGCCGCTCCGCTCCAGCAGGCTCACCCACAGCCAGCCCCGGATCTGACTGCAGAGGGCGGCGACGATGCGCAGGGCGGGCTCGTTCGCCTCCACCAGGGCGTCGAGCAGGGCGATGGCGTCGCCGAGTCGGCCCGCCAGCAGGGCGTCCCCCACCTGCAGGCTGGTGGTGGCATGGGCCCCCACCAGGGCGGCCACAGCGTCGGCGTCGATCGGCTGGTCGCCTTTGTACAGGCCCAGTTTTTCCAGCTCGCTGGCCAACCGGGCGCTGTCGCTGCCCACGGCTTCGGCCAGGGCTTCGGCGGCGCCGGCGGTGAGTTTGAGGCCCAGGGCGGCGGCGGTGCCCTTCACCAGCTCCAGCTGGCCGGCCCCATCCCAGACCGCCGGCAGGGGGAAGCTTCTCTCGTTGGCCACGGCCTTGAGGGCCTTGGTGGTGCGCAGGCGGGCGTCGGGCTTGCCGGGGCTCACCAGCAGCAGGTGCCCGTTGGCGGGAATCAACTCCAGGGCGGCCTCCAGCTGGGCGGCCAGCTCGGCGGGGCAGGCGCTGCAGAAGGGGCTGCGCTGCAGGAGCACCACCCGATCACCGCCGCCGAGCGGGGGCGTGCGCGCCTCCGCCAGGGCCTGGGCGGCCTGGGCGGGGTCGTTGCCATCGAGCCGGGAGAGGTTGATGCTGGCCCAGGCGGGATCGATCACCTGGGCGATCAGGGCCTCCACGGCCCGGGTGCGGGCGGCTTCGTCGTCGCCCCAGTAGAGATGGACCGGCATGGGCGCGCCATGGATCACCCGATCTTCACCGAAAGCGTGCGGCGCATCCGCGACTGGCTCGGCGACACGGGCCTTGATCCGTTGCAGCAGGAGGTGCTTGAGCGCCTGGTGCACACCAGCGGCGACCTGGCGATCGCCGCAGATCTGCGCTTCGGGCCCGGGGCCTGCGCGGCGGGCCTTTCGGCCCTGGCCGCCGGGGAGGTGATCCTCACCGATACCGCCATGGCCGCGGCGGCGGTGGCGCCGATGGCGGCGCGCACCTTCGCCAACCCGGTGCGCAGCGCCCTGGACTGGGCCCCGGCGCAGGCTCCCGAGGGGGGCACCCGGGCGGCCACAGGCCTGGCCCTGGCCCTGGTGGAGTACCCGCGGGCGGTGGTGCTGATCGGCAGTGCCCCCACGGCCCTGGAGCGGCTGCTGGAGCTGGCCGCGGCGGCCGATTCACCCGTGCGCCCCGCCCTGGTGGTGGGCATGCCCGTGGGCTTCGTGGGGGTGGCCGAGAGCAAGCGCCACCTGGCCGAGTCGCCCCTGGCCCAGATCCGGCTCGAGGGCAGCAAGGGGGGGGCGGCCCTGGCGGCGGCCACGGTGAATGCGTTGCTCAGGCGAGCCTGGCTGGGGCGCTGAGCGCCACATGGCTGTTGGCTTCGATGCGGCTCAGCACCTGCCGGGCCCGCAGCACCACCGAGGGCGGCACCCCGGCCAGGCGGGCGGCCTCGATGCCGTAGCTGCGGCTGGCGCCTCCGGGCCGCACCTGGTGCAGGAACTTCAGCCGCTCGCCCGTTTCTTCCACCAGCACCTGCACGTTGGCCACGTTGGGCAGCAGCGCGGCCAGCTCGTTGAGCTCGTGGTAGTGGGTGGCGAACACCGAGCGCGCCCGGATTCCCTCGGCCAGGTGCTCGGCCACGGCCCAGGCGATCGAGAGGCCATCGAAGGTGGCGGTGCCCCGGCCGATCTCATCGAGCAGCACCAGGGAGCGATCGGTGGCGTGGTGAAGGATGTTGGCGGTCTCGGCCATCTCGACCATGAAGGTGGACTGGCCCGTGGCCAGGTCATCGACGGCGCCGACGCGGGTGAAGATCCGATCGCAGATCCCCAGGCGGGCGGAGCGGGCTGGAATCCAGCTGCCCACCTGGGCCAGCAGCTGCAGCAGGCCGATCTGGCGCAGGTAGCAGCTCTTGCCGCTGGCGTTGGGGCCCGTGAGCACCAGCAGATCGGGCTGGCCCGCCTCGCCCAGATGGATGCCGTTGGCGGTGAAGGGCTCCTCCACCAGCAGCTGCTCCACCACCGGATGGCGCCCGGCCTCGATCTGCAGGGTGCGGCCGTCCGTGAGCTGCGGGCAGCAGTAGCCGCCGGTGGCGGCCACCTCGGCCAGGGCGGCTAGGGCATCAAGGGCGGCCACCCGGCGGGCGGCAGCGCGGATCGGACCCGCCTGGGCGCCCACCCGCTGGCGCAGCTCAGCGAACAGCTCGTATTCGCGCTGGGCGGCGCGGGCCTTGAGCTGCAGGATCGCCCCCTCGCGGGCCTTGAGATCGGGGGTGACGAAGCGCTCCTCGTTGGCGAGGGTCTGGCGGCGGATCCAGTGCTCGGGCACGGCCAGGGCCTTGGCCCGGCTGACGGCGAGGAAGTAGCCGAAGCTGCGGTGGAATTGCAGCCGCAGGCTGGCGATGCCGCTCAGGCGCCGTTCCTGGCGCTCCTGGGCCTCCAGCCAGGCGTCCTGGTCATCGAGGCGGTTGCGCAGGCCATCGAGGCGGGCATCGACGCCGTCGTGGATCAGGCCGCCTTCGGTAAGGCCCATCGGGGGGGCATCGAGCAGGGTGTGGCGCACCAGGGCGGCCAGTGCCGCCAGCTCCGGCCGCGGCTCGTTCAGGGCCCGCAGGGGGGCGCTGGAGGCCTCCTGCAGCAGGGCCGCCAGCCGCGGCAGTCGTTCGAGGCCATCGGCCAACGCCACCAGGTCGCGGGCGGAGGCGGAGCCGGCCCCCGCCCGGCCCGCCAGGCGCTCCAGGTCGCCCATGGGCCGCAGCAGCCGGCGCAGGGCCAGGCGCAGGGAGCGCTGGGCCACCAGTTCTCTGACGCTCTCCTGGCGGGCGCGGATGCGTGTCAGCTCCACCAGGGGGGCCTCCAGCCAGCGCCGCAGCCGCCGGCCGCCCATGGCCGTGAGCGTGCGATCGAGCACCCAGAGCAGGGAGCCGTGGAAGGCGCCGCCCATCTGGGTGCGGGTCAGCTCCAGGTTGCGGCGGGTCTGGGCATCGAGCACCAGCTCATCGCCGGCGGACCAGGTGCGGGGCAGCTCCAGGGGGATCGAGCTGCCCGGTTGGGTGTCATCGAGGTAGCGCACCAGGCCGCCGGCGGCCCGCAGCCCCAGGGGGGTCTCCCCCAGCCCCAGTCCAGTGAGGCTGGCCAAGGCGAAGCGCTCCAGCAGGGTGCGGCGGGCCTCGGCCGTGGCGAAGGGGGTGGTGGGCAGGGGCGTGAGCCGCAGGCCCTCGGGGCACCAGGGGGGCCTGGCGATCGCGTCGGTCTTTGCGTCTTCGCTGGCGGTCTCCCCCCCGGGCCAGAGCAGTTCGGCCGCCTCCAGCTGCAGCAGTTCCTGGTGCAGGCGGTCGGTGCCCTCCCGCTCGGTGACCCGGAACTCCCCCGTGCTCACATCAGTGACCGCCAGGCCCCAGCGGGGCCCCTCCAGCACCACCGCCGCCAGCCAGTTGTTGCGCCGCGCCGCCAGCAGGCCCTCCTCCAGCACGGTGCCGGGGGTGATCACCCGGGTGATGCCGCGCTTCAGCAGGCTGCCCTTGGCCGCCACCGCCTCCAACTGATCACAGAGGGCGATGCTGAGGCCGTGGCGCACCAGCTCAGCGCAGTAGCGCTCGACGGCGTGATGGGGGATTCCGGCCATCGGCACCCGGCCGAGGTGTTTGCCCGCCTCCTTGCCGGTGAGGGTGAGCTCCAGCAGGCGGGAAAGCAGCAGGGCGTCCTCGAAGAAGAATTCGAAGAAATCCCCGAGGCGGTAGAGCAGCACCCGATCGGGGTGGGCGGCCTTGAGCTCCACGTAGTGGCGCAGCATCGGCGGGAGCGCCTCGGGGTCCACCAGGCCGTGGTGGTGCCAGCGGGGCAGGTCGGAGCCGCCGGCGTTTCCGTCGTCAGGCCTGGGGCCTGCGCCGTCATCGCCGGAGTTGCCTGCGAGGTGCGTGTCGGTGGCCTCTGGTTCGCTCCGGGCCTGGCGCCTGCGGGGCCGGGCGGCGGCCTGGGCGATCAGCGCTTCATCGTCCAGCTCGGTGCTGCCTGGATCTGCCTCGTCCGGGGCCTCGGGTGAGGCCTCCGCAGGGCTAAACAGGCTGCCCTGCACCGCCGCGGAGGCCAGCAGCGACAGCTGTTCCTGGGCTTCCCCCGCCACGTTTCGCCCTTGCCAAGGCGGTGATCGTAGGTGGCACAGCCCATCGCGTTCGGCCACCAGCGCACCCCGGCGAGCCCCTGGAGACCCGAATCCTGAGTGATCAACCGGGCGACAAAGGCCCGTGCGGTGGCAAACATCGGGCAGTCCGCCAAGGGCAGCTTGGGCTCCAGGCTCAGCTTGATCTCGCGTAGGGCGATCTCGGGACTCAATCCCACCTTCTCAGCGCGCTGCCCCAAGGCGATCGCCCTCAGGGCCGGGCTTTCCCCATGCCCGCGCAGGACCCTCCTGAGGACCTCAACCAGGCCGATGCTGGGCACGACAGCCGCACAGGTCGCTCGATCGCTTCGGCGAGGGGCCGGCGTTGGGGCCTCCGTGAAGAACTTGAACTTGATCCGGCCAGAGGAGGCCATCACCAGCAGCTGGCTCAAAGCTGTTGGTCCCCTGAGGCCGCTGCGCGGGGCCTGGGCGGCGGCAGCGGCGGCAGCTCCATTCGATCGGGCAGGCAGATCAGCTGGAGCACCTGGCCGGGTCCAGGCTGTGTGCTGCCCCATGGCCTTGGGCAGCACCAGCTGGAGCCTGGGGAAACCGTCGTCGGGGCGCGACCACCCAAGGGTCATCGATGCAGAAACGTCAGACGAACACCTGCAGGCCCTTCACCCCGACGCCCCACCCGACAAGTTGTGAAGGATCGGCTGACGCCCTCGGAATCAGCCGAAACGCCGTGGGACAATCCTTTTCCAGCCCGCAAAGGCCCCCGAAGGACCCATGCAGATCCTCAACACCCTCACCGTTCTGGCCCTGGTGGTGCTGTCCTTCGCGCTGATCGTGGCCATTCCCGTGCTTTACGCCAGCAACGAGGACAGCGGCCGCTCCAACCGCTTGATCCTGCTGGGCGGAGCAGCTTGGGTGGCCCTCGTTCTGCTCAACTGGGGCGTGAGCTTCTTCGTCATCTGACCCCTTGGCCATCTTTGAAGGGCGGTTCACCGAGGCCAGTGGCCTGCGGATCGCTGTCGTGGTTGCCCGCTTCAATGACCTCGTCACCACCCGATTGCTGAGTGGTTGCCTGGATTGCCTGAGCCGGCACGGCATTGATGTGACCGCGAGCAGCAGCCAGCTGGATGTGGCCTGGGTGCCTGGCAGCTTCGAGATCCCTCTGGTGGCCCAGCGCCTGGCCGCCAGTGGGCGCTACCAGGTGGTGATCACCCTCGGGGCCGTGATCCGCGGCGATACCCCCCATTTCGATGTGGTGGTCGCCGAGGCCAGCAAGGGGGTGGCAGCCGCCGCCCGGGAGACAGGCATCCCCGTGATCTTCGGTGTGCTGACCACCGACACCCTTCAGCAGGCCTTGGAACGCGCAGGCATCAAGAGCAACCTGGGCTGGAGCTATGGGCTGCAGGCCCTGGAGATGGGGAGCTTGATGGCGGGGTTGCCGGGTTAAATGGTCGCAACCGATTCGCCAAAGAAAATCACCCGCATTCAAACCAGACAAGCCTTCTCATTCTTTGAATGGAAAGAACTATTTGAGTACCGAGATCTTCTTTACTTCCTTTCATTGCGCGAGCTCAAGTTGCGTTATAAGCAGACAAGTCTTGGTCTGGCCTGGGTGGTGTTGCAACCATTGGCTCAGGCCATTATTTTTGCTGTTCTTTTTGGTAATTTCGGGCGTTTGCCAAGCAACGGCCAGCCCTATGTTCTCATGGTCTTCACAGGTTTGATCCCCTGGGGATTGTTCAGCAATACCATCGGGCGTGCCGGCGGGAGTCTTGTAGCTAACGCTAATTTGCTCTCCAAGATTTATTTTCCTCGTCTGATCATTCCTCTCGCTTCTGTAGGGTCGGTCGTTCTCGACAGCCTTGTCAGCGTTTTCGCATTGGTGTTGATGATGCTCTTGTTTTCCGTTGGAATCGGTTGGCATGTCTTGGCGGCGCCACTCTTTCTTTTGGCCTCACTTGCCATGGGCTTGGGCGTCACCCTTGTGGTGGCTTCGTTAAACGTTTACTTCCGAGATTTTGGATTTGCTGTCCCGTTTGTTTTACAGGCATGGATCTATCTCACACCTGTGGTCTATTCAACGGAGCTTATCCCCGAGAAGTGGAGATTTCTTTATGCACTTAATCCAACGGTTGGTCTGGTTGAAGGCTTCCGTTGGTCCATGCTTGGGGGAACAACTTTGAGTGTGGAAATGCTGGTCAGCATGGGCGTGGGCTTGGTGGTGTCTCTATCGGTGGGTATGGCGGTTTTTCAGAATATAGAGCGTGGTTTTGCCGATATTATATGAGCAATCAACGGCGTTGGCTGACGTGTAGATGAACAATCAGAGCGGCTCAAGTTGTGATGTTGCTGTGCGAGTTAATTCGCTAGGCAAATGTTATCGTATCGATCATCTTGAGCAGCTGGATGAGTCTCAGCCCAGCTCCCCTGCAGCGGGCAGGCCTGCTGGGCTGATCCGTCGTCGGCTGGGTCGCGCCAAGGAGCGCTTGAGTCACGAGTCCTTCTGGGCTCTGAGAGATGTCAGCTTCGAGGTGCCAAGCGGTCAAGTCCTCGGCATCATTGGTAGAAATGGAGCAGGCAAGAGTACATTTCTTAAGATCTTGTCTCGAATCATCGAGCCAACCACTGGAGTGGCTGAGATCAGAGGCAGGGTCGGGTCCCTGCTTGAGGTTGGCACAGGTTTTCACCCGGAACTGACTGGTCGAGAAAACATCTATCTGAACGGAACGCTTCTCGGGATGCGCAAACGTCAGATCGATGTAATTTTAGATGATATTATAGCCTTTGCGGAGGTTGAACAATTCATCGATACTCCAGTCAAGCGCTATTCGAGTGGCATGTATGTGCGGTTGGCTTTTGCTGTCGCTGCGCACTTGGAACCGGATATTTTGATTATTGATGAAGTCCTGTCTGTAGGCGATGCTTTGTTTCAGCAGAGATGCCTCGGCCGTATGCAGAGACTGGGTGACAAGGGGCGAACGGTCATCTTTGTCAGTCACAGCATGGATTCTATTGTCGCGTTGTGCGAACGGGCGATCGTTTTGGATCGTGGTCGGATTGCTTTTGACGGCAAACCTGCTGATGCTGCCAATGCCTATTACGAGCTCTGCTCTTCTCGGAAGTCAGCCACTCTCGACTTCCTTGAGCGAGGTGGCAGCCATCCGATGGCGGTTCAGCAGGTTGAGTGCCGCTTCCTGCCTGCTTCCCATCCGACGCCGGAGATGAATCCTGTGAATGCTGGCTCAGTGAAAGTTGAGATTCATGGTGAGTTACCCCCCATACTCAGGCATAAGTCAGCTCAGTTGACGCTTGCTATCGGGATCAATCAAGAGAATGGACAGCGCATTGGAACGTACATCGCCAATGATATGGACGAGGCGATTCGTATCAGGGGTGCAAACTTTAGCTACGGATTTTTGCTGGAGCGATTGCCTTTGATACCCGGCCGTTATTTTCTCGACGTGTCGCTGATTAACCGTGGGGAAACCATTGATTCTCTGCAGCGATGTGCATCTTTTCGCATTCCAGTTCAGGCAGGATTGTCTTTTCAGGACGTGGACCCACGCTGGGGCGCTGTGAGCTTTTCCTGTGTGGGGTATAATATTCAACCCTCGCAGCTACTTGAGTATGATGGAAAACACTGATCATCCGCTCAATAGCGTGAGAGAAGTCTATGTTGAGCTCCTAAAGAAGGCGCTTTTGAATACAATATACAAGGATCCTGTGATTGAGCAGGCAACCCTGCCTCGCTGGAAAACCAGGCTCTCCAGGTTGTTGCTGGGTCGTGATGTAAAACTGTTTTCAGTTCGCCATTATGACAGTGAGTTGCGTGATAGGGGCATTGATTGGCCTTCTAGCGCTCATACCATGATTGGCGTCCAAAGAATGGATAACTTGCGCCACTGCTTGTGCAAGATTATTGAGGAAAATATTCCAGGTGATTTTATTGAAACGGGGGTGTGGCGTGGTGGTGCCAGTATCTTTGCGAAGGGCATATTCGATGTCTATGGTCAAGGGGAGCGGCGAGTCTGGTTGGCCGACTCTTTTGAGGGTTTGCCCAAACCGAACCCAGTCGACTACCCAGAGGACGCAGGTGATGAACACTACAAGCTTGATATTCTACGAGTGGGGCTCGATGAGGTCCGCGCTAACTTTGCCAGTTACGATCTGCTGGATGATCGTGTGCTGTTTGTCAAAGGCTGGTTTAAGGACACCTTGCATACATTGTCGATCGATTCTATCAGTGTACTGCGTCTGGATGGAGATATGTATGAGTCAACCATCGTCGCCCTCGACGCGCTCTATGGCAAGGTCAGTATTGGTGGTTTTGTAATTGTTGACGACTATTGCATCTCATCGTGTGCGAAGGCGGTTCATGATTTTCGCGAGCGCCATCACATTCAAGACCAAATCATGCCGATCGATGGAACAGGCGTTTACTGGCAAAAGCTTAGTGATAGGTGTGCTGACAGCCTGTGAGCATGTTTTCTCGCCCTGAAGAGTCTTATGCTTTGGATCCTGCTGGCATTGGTCGTATCCTTGATGATCAAGCCAATCCGCTTTGTCAGATCAGTGCAGGTATAGCTCCTGCCAGTACGGTTCTCGATGTAGGGGCGGGCAATGGCATCCTCGCTCAATTGCTGGCGGCGCGTTCCAAGAAGGTTGAGATCGATGGCGTGGAGCCCTCGCCCATAGCGGCAAGGCTTGCCGCAGCTCACTATCGATGCTTTCACCACGGCAATTTGGATCAATTCGCACAAGGCGATAACCCTAATGGTTATGATAATATCGTGCTTGCTGATGTCATCGAGCACACGCAAGATCCTGCGCTTGTGCTTAGTCAGGTTAAAGAAAGATTGACAAAGGGAGGTAAGATCTGGCTCAGTGTTCCTAATGTTGCTTTTGCTTCCATTCGTGCCGAGCTGCTGAGCGGATCATGGAGCTATAGCGATTGGGGAATCCTTGAGCGCACTCACTTGCGTTTTTTTAATCTTCAGAATCTACTCGAATTGTTGTCTTCTTCTGGCTTTGTTGTTGACGAGTTGGTCTACCTATGCCGCAGTCCGTTCCTGATGGACAAGCAGATTCAGGATTATGATCTTGATCTATTGTCACTTTTAAGGATCAAGCGCGATCCGCTTTCATTTGTCTATCAGTTTCTTGCAGTCTGTGTGCCGGTACAAGAGGGTGTTCAGGTTGTGCGACGCGAATCCTGGATCGCTCTGAATACCCACCTCGTGCGCGAATACTTTGCGCGTCGGTGGGCGAAACCCCGCTAGCCATGCGCCCGTTCATTTCTATCTGCATCCCTGCCTACAAGAATCGCGCAAGTCTACAGAGGTTGTTGCATTCGATTCGTGAGCAACATTTCAACGACTATGAGGTCATTGTTTGTGATGATTCCTGTAGCGATGAGTTGGATGCTTTAGTGGCTGCGTATGAAGGCCTGCCAGGTTTTCGCTACGTTCGCAACCGTCAGCGGCTTGGCTCACCAGCGAATTGGAATTTCTGTGTCTCTCTAGCCCATGGAGCTTGGATCAAGATCATGCATCACGACGATTGGTTCTCAGCCCCTGCGAGTCTTTCTCTCTTTGCTTCTGAGGCTGATCAAACTGCAGTGTCTTTCTTGTTCTGCAGTTGTGACGCATTCAAGAATGGCAAGGAGTATGGGTTTACTTATGCACCGTTTGGTGACGATAAAAAGCTTCTGAAAACTACTGATCTTCTTCCTTACGAATTGTTGTCAGTGAATCGAATTGGTTGTCCGAGTGTAACGTTGATGCGTAGATCCTGCTATCAGGACTTCGATCCCCGTTTGATCTGGTTCGTGGATGTTGATGCTTATATCCGTCAGATCGGAAGAGGTGATGTCTTGTATTTGTCAGACCGTTTGGTCAATGTCACTTATTTATCTGAGAACCAGATCACCCATGCCGTGGGCAAGGATCTATCAATTGGCTTGCGGGAACGTGTGTATTTGCTTGATAAGTATGAATTGCTAGCACGCCCAGAGTACGCCGACCAACTCGTGGTCGAATGGTCGCCCTTGCCGTTCTCCTTGCTTCTGGGATCACTCCTATTTCCGCAATTGCCAGCTCGGCTGGGGACGCGATGGGTGATGCTGACCTCTCTGCTTCGCAATCGCCTGAACAGGGTTTTGATCTCGTTGGGCCTCGGTTTGCGCCAGCAGGTGGATCGCTGGCTGGAACGGTTTGTTAAGCGCATGTTAAGTTGATGGAGGCTTTGCGACCCTGCTGAGAGTCGGTGCGGGGTGAAACGGCGAAACAGGTCAGTAGGCCCTGCCATTAGCCAGGCGCCTCTCCAAGACGGCCTAGCTTATCGTATTTGTCTGTAGAGGAAGCTCTGGATGTTGGCAGGTAGCAAGCGAAGCACGAAAGCTGCCATGGCCCATAGAAGGTTGGCCGGCGTGATCTGACGCAACTCCCAGATGGCACGCCAGCGCACATGAAAGTCTGCAATCGCCTGTCTCCAGCCGCTACGACGCTGGAAGAAGGAGGAATCTCTTTGAAAATTGAGCAGGGGTTGATCAAGGTTGGCAAACTCGTATCCAGCTCGAGCCGCTGAGATCCAGAGGTGGTAATCCTCTGTTCTACGTACGTCGAGTCGATATCGAAGGCCGCCTGAGAACACTCGGCTTCGCATCATGACGGTTGGGTGATTGATTGGATTCCTGCGAGGAAGAGCGGCGATGATGTTTTTGTGATGGGATGGCATGCGTTTGAGCTGAAGGTATTGGCCATGTTCATCTACCTCGCGACAGGCAGTTCCCAGAATGTCCACTTTGTTGTGGGCCTGAAGGTAGTGCCTCTGATCCTCCATGCGGCCGGGCAGCGATTCATCATCTGCATCCATGCGGGCAATCAATGTGATCGAGGCATCTTGCAGCACTTCATCGATCAGCTGATTGAGTCCATCGGCAAGGCCAGTGTGTTCAAGCGACTCCCTCAGCATCAGCGGAACAGGGTCAGCGGCGGCGCGAAACTCATGGGCCTGAGGCAATGTGCCGCCATCGACCCGCAGATAGATCACGTCCTGGCGTGTGAGACTGGATGCTGTGCTGCTGATCGCACGTAGGGCCATTGCTGGGGGTGTGTTCCCCCTCATGCAGATCAAGGTCGCAATTCTTTCGCTCATGGAAGACTTCTTGTATGAAGTGGAAGATCAAGTTCCACATGTGCAGCGTCTGGCTTGAAGTTTGCAAGGGAGTCGACGTCCACACGTGTACCCCTGAGGAAGAGTTCATTGAGAGCTTCGCTGGAGTTGTCCTGCTTACTACCAGCGCGATTGTCGAAAACTGTCTGCACCTTGTTGACCGGAGCGCAGAAGGCCACTGATTGCTCAAAGCAGAGAAGTTCCGGAAGCCGCCCTGCCAGTAAAGGGCTGGCGGTGGCCAGAACTTGCTCCAGTCGATTGGGGTTGTTAAATGGAAGTCGGCTCAGCAACGGAGCCAGATCCCACGTGCGATATACGGAGGAGGATACTTCAAGCGGATATCCGAAGTCGCCCGTCTGGCCAGACCAAGAAAAGCGAAGGCCAAGCAATCCTGGCTGAAACGATGGGAGGGCCTGGGTACACCGCAGCGAATAGCAATTTGTTGTGTTGCGGCCGAGCCGAAGTGAAAAGCCAAGGGAAGTTGGCGTATTGTTCAGAGCGTCAACAATTGCATCGAGGGAAAAGGGCCTGACAAAGATGTTGTCATCCACCAGAAATAGAAGATGCTGGTGTTGAAGGGGTGCAGGATGCAGTCTAAGGCGACGCAGCCATCGTTCCCGACGGGAGGATGGGCGAGGCCCAAGCAGCTGAGCGAGCACATCGTCTCGAAACATATTTTCTTCAACCCAGTTAATGGTGAGTTTGTCAGTATAATCCTTGGCAAGCTGTTGATAGCCTTGTCTGAAGGCAGGGCTTGAGGTGCGAAATAGTACCGTGATCGGTGTAGTCGCTGCTTCATGGGCATGCAACGCAAACGAATTGAGGGTGGCCTCCAGCTGAAGGGCGCGGTCTTTGGAGAAGATGAGAGTGAGTAGGCTCATTGGCTGAGGTGTGGTACACAGAAAAGGTCCTTGATTCCATCATCCCTCAGCAAGGATTCGTAGAGTTGTTCGTAGTGGTTCGCGATTCGAGACCAGGTGAAATGAGCTTGCCAGGCAGCATGCGCGCTCTCAGCCATTCGGGCACGCATGGCTGGATCTTCGAACATTGCGTCCAGGAGGCATGCGCCGGCTTTGACATCTGCATGGACACTGCCTTCACGGTCAAGCATGCGCTTGCCTGGCAGGATCCGCCCCCCACCGGTCCAGCGCACGATCTCCGCCGCATTGCCCACGTCAGTGACCAGAAACGGTGTTCGTGAGGCGGCAGCTTCAAAGAGAACCAACGGCGAACACTCGATCCATGAGGGAAACAGGAGTAAGTCGGCGGCCAGAAAGGCGTTTACGGTGTCCTCACGCGTGAGTGCTCTGCCGATCACCCGTCGGTTGGCCCGTTGATTGCGCCGTTGCTGGAGGCATCCCATGATCTGTAGCTGAGCAGGGAATGCCAGTGCTCGCATGCCCCTTCCACGTAAGAAGTGGTACAGGGCACGGATGAGTTGACGAGGTGTGAAAAGGCTTGGGAGCGAGTTTGAAAAGTCTGGGCTGATCAGCAGCAAAGTGGCGTTTCGCAATCTGGATGCTGAGAAGATCTGCAGAGCTTCTGCCTGACCTTTCGCCACCGACAGGTATCCTGAAACATGTATAATAAGCGCCTCATCTTCATGAATGCCTAGGCGTTTGCGAAGGCTTGATTCTTGTGAACGGTTGAATTCTTCCTCCGCCGCGCCATTGGGAATGACCACGAGCTTGACCACGCCTTCCCGACGGGCGAAGTCAATGTCGCGGTAGGCGTCGGAAAGAAAGATGCAGGCATCGTAGTTGCGCATCCATTCTCCCATGGAGGAAAAGTAGGAGGCAAAGGCTGGATCTCCAAGCGCAGAAAATCCTGTTGGCACGAATACCTTGCGTGCCCTGAGTCTGGGTAGCAAAGGCAGTGCAAGATCGGTTGCCCACTGTTGTGCGGCAAAGTTCACGATCACATCAGCATCGGACCCCAGTAGAAATCGCTGGTAGCCCGAGACGTCACCCCACATCCCCACAGCGCTTTTTCCGTGGACATTGAAGCCTCGGACGTGGACGCCATCGATCACATCGGAGGTTCTCGCGGGATCGCTTCGAGTGGCAACGGTGACGTGATGACCGCGTGCCACCAGTCGTTCTGAGATCTGTCTGACCACTTCCGACATGCCATGGCGTGACGGCAGGTAGGACTCGACCGTATGCAGGATCTTCATGGATCGAGGCCGGTTGCGCAGCTTACGTTTGCGTTGCAGCAGTGGAAGAGACCAAGGTCAAGCCGGAACGATCCAAGCCCCCACTGACGTACGTGGTGCGATCGGGGGTGGCTGCCAGCCGCGTTTGAATCGTCAGGAGGATCCAATGATGTACTCAGATTCCGCTGACGGGTACAAAGCAATGTTCGCAAGGATACTTGGCTTGGGACTACGAAGAGACTACACTACAATTGCTATGAAGTGCGCTCATGCCTCTAATCATAATCACTAAAAGCTAAGCTAGTTGCAGTTTGTTCTTCGTTTTGGATGGCTATGCTGATGTCATTGTTAAGCTGCCTCGAAGTCAACTGGCATTGTCTGGCACTGCATCATCCAGCCATGCTGTTCACAGGGATGCTAAACGGATCGACATCAACAGGAGATCGCCGGCGGAGCAGATCCTGGAAATGCCTCCATCGTGCAGTCGTTTCCAATGAGGCGGTTGCTTCCTGATTAGCCATTGCTGGATCCCCAGTCGAACAAGACTGTATGTTCCCGGTGAGCAACGGTCGTTGTTAACTGCATCATTGCCTACAGGAGTAATGGATGAGCCGCGGAGAGCGCACAGCGCTTCTCCATGGTGAACGCATTGGGTGTCCCGTCGGATCCACCTCACTCGTGCCTCCGCTGAGCTGGGAGCTGGGATCTTGTGGGGATGCCACCGCTTCTCCGGTTGATCGGTTGGCGTTCTCATGCACTGATCTGACACCCCGCAGATGGACGATACGAGTTAGACGATCCATGGCTTGCGAATGGACTCAGGAGTGCTGGCCGCCTGCCCTTCGATTGTGGCAGGCGGATCGCCACATCTCAGCTATGCCGTTGTCCAATGAGACCTGGGGCTGCCAGCCCGTATCTTGCTGCAGTTTTCTGCTGTCCAGAATGTTGGCCGCTACGTCAAAGCGGCGAAATGCAAGCTCACGAATCTCAACGGAGATGCCGCTGTTGAGGGCGTGGGGACGGATGGCATCGATGATATCCAAATTGGAGCTCCCCACACCCGTGCCGACGTTGTAGATGGCACCAGTGTGGCCCGAGTCGAGGGCGGCAGCCATTCCTACTGCCACGTCATGTACGTGGATGTAGTCACGCAAGGTACCCTTTTCCCCGTAGAGGTCGATTGCTCTTCCCTCGAGCAATGAATCGATGGCTGCTGCAATGAAGCCTTGACCTGTACCAGCCTTTTGGCGAGGTCCGTAGGCATTGCCAGGGCGAACAATCACCACAGGCAGGTCCATGGTGTGATGAAACATCATCGCGTAGTGATCAATGGTGAGTTTGGTGATGCCGTAGGGGCTTACAGGAGCCGTAGGGTGGCTCTCGGTCATTGGAAGACTTTTGCATGGTCCATAGACGGTGCCACCCGACGAGACCAGAAGTAATCGCCTGATGCCCACTGTCATGGCCTCCTGCAACAGCCCGACACTGGCGGGAAGATTGGAGAGCAGATCGAAGATGGGATCGCCGTAACTCGTCTTCGGCACCGTGGCGTAGGCCAGATCGATCAGCTCACATCCGGGCTCGAGCAACGAACGCAGCTGCGAGCGGTTGCCGATGTCAGCGCTGATGTAGGTACAGCCGGGTGGATCTGATAGAGAGTCTGCAGACCGCCTGCCAACCACGGTGACCTCGCGACCCATTTGGATCAGCACGTCACACAGACTTCTGCCGATGAAACCAGCACCTCCTATGATGATTGTCTTCATTTGATTCGAATCGATCGCGGGCGCAGAGTCCACAGTCTCTTCGCGGCTGAGCGCAGGAAACCCTGGTGGCGCAGCAAGGGCCATAGGCCAACTTTACTCAGAGACCAGGTCGCTTTGAGCGAGTTAATGCGTTCGATGGCGTCATGCTTTAACGGAGTTCTCTCCTCCCCTAGGGCAAATGAATCGATCGCTTGAAAGAGCAATGATTTCATACGCTCAAAGTTTGGTTTGTATTTTTGGTTTAAAGGGATTCCGTGCGTTAGTTTCGAAATTGCGACCAGGTCTTGGTCGTCGGCGGACACTCCTGAAGCGGCGCTGATGTTTTCGGAACTAAAGCTGACCACATTGCTGAGAAAGGGTGAGATGCCTGTGCGAGACATGCTTCCGGGGACCTCACGGTAGTGCAGCAACACTTCTCCAAGATTGGCAATTTCATGTCTTCGCGCCAAGCGAGACCAAAGCTCATAATCCTCGGGGGGCTGTCTCTGTGGGTCAGTGCTATATCCACCTGCGGCTAACACTGCAGAGCGGCGCAGTATGACCGAGCTGTGGACGAAGGGATTGTTGAACAACAATCCGTACTTCAGCTCTGCATTGTGTGTGGGGTGGCGATGAAAACGTTTGCTGAGTTGATCGATCTCGATGATCTGAGCCCAGGAGCCAAGCAGTACACATTCCGAATGTGCATCAAGGTGGGCGACTTGGCGTTCAAGGCGATGCGGCAGGGAAAGATCGTCTTGGTCTTGACGGGCAACGTAGCGGCCTCTGGATTGCGAGATGCCAAAATTGAGCGTAGCTGCAAGCCCCCGATTGGCATGGCGGAAGAGACGAATTCGATCATCGGTGTAGGTGGCAAGGATGGCCGGTGTGTTGTCTATTGATCCGTCATCCACAATCAGGAATTCAAAGTCTGTGAAAGACTGCTGGAGAATGCTCTCGATTGCGGCTCCTATATACCGCTCACAATTATATACTGGAAGCAGGACAGAAACCGCAGGAAGTGTCACGCTGCGGCCTACAGAACGACTCGAATGATATCCTCTTTGCAACTTATGATTGCCATTGGCTTGCGAAGAAGAATTGAACTTCTTAGTGATTCATAAGTTGGATAATCATGTGTGCCGTCAAAATTGCGAGCGTCGTCAATCAAGATGACGTGACCCTTGATGTCATGATCAAGGATGGCTCCTATCTCTGCGGATACGGGTGTTTCTTCCGAGCCACGAGCTGTGATTCCTGCTGAGTAATGACCATCGAGCCAGAATAATGTTGGGTGCTGCAGTTGGCTTAGAATAATCGGAAGAATTTTGCCACTGTCACCTTGGAGTATTGTGATATGTGGATAAGCTGCAAAACGTAGTCTCGATTTTTCGCAGAGTTCTGGGCTGAGTTCAACCGAGATGATGGTTTGGAAGTGCCGACGCATGGCATGGACCATGTCTCCAAGATACGTTCCTGTTTCAACCAGGGACCTGAGTTTGTGTTTGCGTGAGTAGCTGGATAGAAGACGTTGCTTGAAGGCATGGGGAGGTGGTAGTGGCTTTCCGGCCTGTCGCCAGTGACGAATATCGGATTCTTCTTCCATTCGCGTGCGTACCAGGTCCGCACAGCGTTCATAGGCACGGTACGGTGGTAAAGATGTGATCAACCTACCGGTACGCATCTTCAGGGCACTGGAGATTCGGCTCGGCAGTGAATGCTTGGCAGTAAGAGCTTTGGCTGTTACTGAGACTGGAGTAATTCCCTGGACAGGAGATGACGGGGTTTCTTCTCGACCCAGCAGGTTATTGAGGAGGAGTCGCCACCAATGGGTAGCCGTGGCCTCTGGGAGAGAGTGAGAAAAAATCGGGCACCGTGTCAGAAACATTTGCCCGTCGTATGCGTTGATGGCGTAGGTGAGTTGACTTCGATCAAATGCCTGATGGATGACAAGCTCTATGATCTGAAGTTTCTCGAAGTCTTCCTTGCAAATGAAAAGACAGTTGGTTGCTGTGCAGGCGGCTAACAGGTATTCTTTCTCGTGGGCGAGTTTCAGCAGGGCGCCTGCCGAAGCGCCGAAGTATTCTCCCTTCTTCTGCACCAGTTCGAGTTCTGGAGGAATGGAAGGATTGTATTCAATCACAACCACCCGTGGTCTGTAGTTCTTCAGTGATTGCCAAACGTGATAGTCATCGCCATCAATGTCGATGGAGAGCAGATCAATGCCTGCCTCGGCAAGACACGATTGGGCCAGCAAGCTGTCAAGGCTGTTGGGGCCTGCATCGTTGACGTAGGCCAGCAGTGCCTTGGCCCTGGGGTGCTCTGACAGTGAAGCGGCCAGGGCTTCGTGGCGCCCTCGATCCCCTTCGATCAGCAAGGCACTCCAGCCCTGCTGGTGCCATAGCTCCCAGGTGTTGCTGAGATGAATGCCGTCCCATGCACCAAACTCTATGCACAACTTGGATCGCACACCGATGCGTCGAAAGATTTCGCGTAGTATTCCATCTTCGCCATTCTGCGAAGTTACATTTTCTTGGTAGTTGCTGAGTTCATCCATGGCATCGCTGGTGCAGGTAGCTGATAACGGTTAGCGTTCTCAGAGGTGTTCCAACGGTTGGATGGAGCATCTTATTCCGTTAGCGCGCGCCGAGGAGAGCACCGTCGTGATCTTGGGTGGTGTCGCAACATGGCTCAGGCGCACTGACAGATTCGGCTGCTCCCTGAGCAGTCAGTATCTGCTGCTGCGGCGGGTGTTGACCGTGCCACTGGCAACGGCTTGCTACCGGTTGTTGACTCGCTTAAACTCACGGGTAAATTGGCCATTTGCTGACTTGATGAGGTAGATGCTGGCCATGGTTGTTGATACTGAACCAGCGTTGACGCCATCCCGGAGCTCACGTGGCAGAAACCACCGGTGGCATGCCACAGTAATAGCTGCGTGGACGAGAGCGTTTCTCGATTACGGCCATGCCTTCGTAGAAGCAGATGGCATGGATGAGTGAGGCGGCATTGTTGACAACTTCTGGCGGAGTATCATGGTACCATTCATGAATGTCATCCACCAGTTGTTTGGCTAGCTCAATGAATGTGCCTGGTCGTTTATAGCCTCCATTGTGGAAGATGTCCCAGTAGGATGCTTGTAGATCTTCGCAGACATAGACGCCTCCGTTGGACAGCTGTGGGAAGAGGGTTTCAAAGCTGATTTGTTGATCAGAGGCTACGTGGCTGCCATCGTCTACAACAATATCCAGGCCGCCCATCTCTGCTACAACGGAGCGAAGAAATGAGGCATCGGCCTGGGAGCCGATGCGGACTTTGGCATCTTGATCATCAAAGGTTTGACAGGCGGGGTCGATGTCGACGCCAAACACAACTGCGGTAGGGCCAAAGTATTTACGCCACAACTGGAGCGAGCCTCCCGTCTGCACGCCGATCTCCAAGATGCGAACGGGTGTGTTGCGAAAGCGTTTCAGGTGCAGATCGTAGACCTCAAGATAGTGGTGCCACTTGTGGGATTGCCGGCCCTTGTGACCATAGAAAATTTTCTCCATCGTGTTGGTGGCCACACGGAGACAAGATTCTGGATCAGGATGTTTTAGATAGGGCCGGACATCATGGGCAGGAGGCGTTGATGTTGTAGATGGCGAATCCGAAAGCTTGAGAGATTCTCTTGCCTTGCGGGAGAACCTGCGAAGAAGTCGGCTGAGCCTGCTTTTGATCGTGCTCAAACTTCAGGTTGGTAGCACACAGTTTTTGAACGATAGCATTGAGCCATGGCTTGCCTGACAGCGTCCCGCAGGGCCCTGAGCGTCAACAGTTTGGATGCCTGCGTTCTTGTCAAATACGCGCAGCGCCAGGGTGGCTGAACTTCTGCCATGGACTTCCGCATGCCTGGTCGACCGCAGCGGAGGCGCGAGGTGGCGGTTTTTCGAGCGCTCCCGCCTGCGATCACACGAGCAGCCTCCATCACCGCTGCGCGCGAGACTCCCGCCGGAGTCGTCCTTCCGAGGCAGATATCGGGACGTCGTCTTTGGGGGAGCTCTCAGCACCCTCGCTGTCGTTAGCGTCCCTCGCACCCTTGCGCACCGGAGCCGTCGCGTTCGCAGATGGGGCCCAGATCGCTTCCACGGAGCGTAGTTCGCTCGGATTCGGCTTGGCTTTGATCCACGCCTGCCCGTTCTGCGGGACGCCTCGCGATCTCCTCCCCGGGGGGTGAGAGGTGGCCTCGGCGCTCGGGCCGCTTCCCTGTCGGGCTTAGTTTGTTCTTTCCGCCAACCATGGCCGGGGGACGTCTTCTGATCCGGCTTCAGGGGTCGTCCTTCTCCCACGGGGGCGAGTCTTGAGCGGGGTCCCCGCCAGGCTCCCTCCTCTCAAGCTGGTCCCCTGGGACCCCCGCTGAGGGCAGGCCTGGTCAGGCGACCGCCGGGGCTTGGGCCAGGACTGTCTCGCCCCTGCTGTCTCAAGGATTCCCAGGGTCTCCGACTTGATCCGTTGGGAGCGAATTGACGAAGGCCCCCCCCGTGGTCCATGCTCTAGCGGCCGTCGCTGGACGGCAGACAGGAGCTTTCCAAGTCCTGCGCGGATGTAGCTCAGTGGTAGAGCATCTCCTTGCCAAGGAGAGGGTCGAGAGTTCGAATCTCTTCATCCGCTTTTTTCAACGGCCCTCGCGGGCTCTCATCAGCAGTTCCTGGCCGTGGTCGGGGCTGAACCCAAGCCTGCTGTAGAAGCCTGCACTGTTGGTGGTCATCAGGTAGACGCGCTCGGCCCTGGCCACTGCTGGGCTGTCCAGCAGCGCCTCGACGATGCCTCGGCCCAGGCCTTCGCCCTGCTGCTCCCTGGCCACCACCACGTCCCACAGCACGGCGCGGAACACCCCGTCGCTGGTGGCGCGTCCGAAACCCACCAGCGTGCTGCCATGCCAGGCGCTTACGGTGGCCTGGCTACGGCCCAGCATCCGTGCCAGTTCGCCCCGGCTGCGGCTGGACGCCCAGAAGCTGTGCTGATCCAGCAAGGCCTGGAGGGCCCCCAGACGCCAGCGCAGCCGCAGGGCCAGGGGGCCGTGGCTGATCAGCCGATAGACCTCGCCCCTGGGGGCTTCAACGGTGGGGCTGGGCGAGCTCAAGGGGCTGGCCAATCAGTCGGACAGGAGAATCTTCGCCTCCGGTGCTCAGGGGGCTGGAGGCTCCTGGATCTGGAGCTGCATCTTGGCTGAGAACCCCTGCAACAGCTTGCTTTTGCCCCTCGGCCCCTGCCCCTGCGGTGATAGGGTGACCCATCCGGCTGGCCCACTTTCCATGCTCAAGCTGCTGCTGGGGGACCCCAACGCCCGCAAGCTGAAGCGCTTCCAGCCCCTGGTTTCCGACATCAACCTGTTGGAGGAGGACGTCGCTCCACTCTCGGACGATGAGCTGCGCTCAAAAACCGCCTCCTTCCGGGACGCCCTGGCCAAGGCCGAAACGCCCGTGCGGCAGCGGCAGTTGCTCGATGAACTTCTCCCCGAAGCCTTTGCCGTGGTGCGTGAGGCCGGCAAGCGCGTGCTGGGCATGCGCCACTTTGACGTGCAACTGCTGGGCGGCATGGTGCTGCACGAGGGCCAGATCGCCGAGATGAAGACCGGCGAAGGGAAGACCCTGGTGGCCACCCTCCCCGCTTACCTCAACGCCCTCACCGGCAAGGGGGTGCATGTGGTCACGGTGAACGACTACCTCGCCCGCCGGGATGCCGAGTGGATGGGGCAGGTGCATCGCTTCCTGGGGCTTTCGGTGGGCCTGATCCAGCAGGACATGGCCCCGGCGGAGCGTCGGCGCAACTACGCCTGCGACATCACCTACGCCACCAACAGCGAGCTTGGCTTCGACTATCTCCGCGACAACATGGCGAACGACATCGCCGAGGTGGTACAGCGGGAGTTTCACTACTGCGTCATTGACGAGGTCGATTCGATCCTGATCGATGAAGCGCGCACGCCCCTGATCATTTCTGGTCAGGTGGAGCGGCCGCAGGAGAAGTACCGCCGGGCCACGGAGGTGGCCGCCCAGCTGGAGCGTGCTGAGGGCATGACCAAGGACGGCATTGACCCTGAGGGCGACTACGAGGTCGATGAGAAGCAGCGCAACGTGACCCTCACCGATGAGGGCTATGCCAAGGCCGAGCAGCTCCTGGGTGTGACTGACCTGTTCGACCCCGCCGACCCTTGGGCGCATTTCATCACCAATGCGCTGAAGGCCAAAGAACTGTTCGTCAGAGATGTCAATTATATCGTGCGCGATCAGGACGCTGTGATTGTTGATGAGTTCACCGGACGGGTGATGCCGGGCCGCCGTTGGAGCGACGGTCAGCATCAGGCGATCGAATCGAAGGAGGACCTGCCGATCCAGCCCGAAACCCAGACCCTCGCCAGCATCACCTATCAGAACTTCTTCCTGCTCTATCCGCGCCTGGCTGGCATGACCGGCACCGCCAAGACCGAGGAGGTGGAGTTTGAGAAGACCTACAAGCTCGAGGTCACGGTGGTGCCCACCAACCGCGTGCGCTCGCGCACCGATCTGGTGGATCAGGTCTACAAGAACGAGACAGCCAAATGGCGGGCCGTGGCGGCAGAGACCGCCGAATACCACCGGGCCGGTCGGCCTGTGCTGGTGGGCACCACCAGTGTCGAGAAATCCGAGGTGCTGTCCGCCCTGCTCATGGAGCAGGAGATCCCCCACAACCTGCTGAACGCCAAGCCTGAGAACGTCGAGCGGGAGGCGGAGATCGTTGCCCAGGCGGGCCGGGCCGGCGCCGTGACCATTGCCACCAACATGGCCGGCCGCGGCACCGACATCATCCTGGGGGGCAACACCGACTACATGGCCCGCCTCAAGCTCCGGGAGGTTCTGCTGCCCCGCCTGGTGCGGCCTGAGGAGGGTCACAGACCCCCCATCCCTTTGCCGCGCGAAGCTGCCGCCGGTTTTGCACCCGGAACGGCCGTCACCACCAAACCCCTGAGTGAGGCCCGGGCGATTGGCACCCTCTACCCCTGCGCCCTCAGCGAGGGGACCGAGCAAAACCTGGGCCTTCTGGCCCGTGGGTTGGTGGGGGCCTGGGGAGATCGCTCCCTCGGCGTGCTTGAACTCGAAGACCGCATTGCCCAGGCGGCCGAGAAGGCCCCCACTGACGATCCCCAGATTCAGCAGTTGCGCGAGCAGATCGCTGTGGTCAAGGCTGAGTATGACGCGGTGGTGAAGCGTGACGAGGCAACCGTGCGCGACGCTGGTGGCTTGCATGTGATCGGCACCGAGCGGCACGAATCCCGCCGAGTTGACAACCAGCTCCGGGGTCGCGCCGGTCGCCAGGGGGACCCGGGCAGCACACGCTTCTTCCTCTCGCTGGAAGACAACCTGTTGCGCATCTTCGGTGGAGAGCGCGTCGCGGGGCTGATGAATGCCTTCCGGGTGGAAGAAGACATGCCGATCGAATCGAACATGCTCACCCGCTCTTTGGAGGGGGCACAGAAGAAGGTCGAAACGTATTACTACGACATTCGTAAGCAGGTGTTCGAGTACGACGAGGTGATGAACAATCAGCGCAAGGCCGTTTATGCCGAGCGGCGGCGGGTTTTGGAAGGACGTGAACTCAAAAAGCAGGTGATCGGCTACGGCGAGCGCACCATGGATGACATCGTTGAGGCTTATGTGAACCCCGATCTACCGCCCGAGGAGTGGGATCTTGAGCGGCTGGTGGCCAAGGTGAAGGAGTTCGTCTATCTGCTGGAGGATCTGCTACCTGAGCAGCTCCTTGGGCTCTCGATGGAGGAGCTCAAAGCCTTCCTCCAGGAGCAACTTCGAAACGCTTATGACCTCAAGGAAGCCCAGGTTGAGCAGGGGCGGCCGGGGCTGATGCGCGAAGCGGAGCGCTTCTTCATCCTCCAGCAGATTGACACCCTTTGGCGGGAGCACCTGCAGGCGATGGATGCTCTGCGTGAATCGGTGGGCCTGCGCGGCTATGGCCAGAAGGACCCCTTGATCGAATACAAGAACGAGGGCTACGACATGTTCCTCGAGATGATGACCGGGATGCGGCGCAACGTGATCTATTCGATGTTCATGTTTGACCCGCGGCCCGTGGAGGCTTGAGCTGGAGACTGCCGGTCGGCAGGGCCCCCGACACGCTCTGTCCATTCCCGTCCACGAAGCTGTTCAACCTGGTGGACAGTCTTCATCCCCGAGGAACTCCATAATTTCCCGATCCCTGAGGTTCTGGGCCTTGCCGGCCTTCGGGTGATCTTCGCCCAGGCTCGATCTGCTGCGCAGCTCGTTCAGCTCACCTTCAAGCGCATCGATCCGCTCCATCAGGTTACGGATCACCTGGGCCTCAGTGTCGGGTAGGGCGGAGTGGGCCAGGGGGTCGATGCGCACTCCCGACTGGTGCACGATTCGTCCAGGTACCCCCACCACCGTGCTGTTGGCGGGCACATCACGCAACACCACCGAGCCAGCACCAATGCGGGTGTTGGGCCCCACTTCGATGGCCCCGAGCACCTTGGCGCCGGCGCCCACCACCACGTTCTCCGCCAGGGTCGGGTGGCGCTTTCCGTGTTCCTTTCCTGTTCCCCCCAGGGTCACCCCCTGATACAGCAGACAGCGGTTCCCGATCTCAGCGGTTTCGCCGATTACCACGCCCATGCCGTGGTCGATGAACACCCCTGAGCCGATGCGAGCTCCGGGGTGGATTTCCACACCCGTGAGCGTGCGCCCGAGCTGGGACACCAGCCGCGGCAGCAGCGGCAGCCCCATCCGCCAGAGCCGGTGGCTGATGCGATGGATCACCAAGGCATGGAAGCCTGGGTAGCAGAGCAAGATTTCGAGCCTGCTGCGGGCGGCCGGATCCCGTTCCTTGATAATGGCCAGATCGGCCCGGATGGCCTGCAGCAGGCGGCCTGCGGTGGGGTCAGGACTCACTGGGGTCCGGGGAAAGGATCAGTGCGGCTGTCTTCACTTCCGTCTGGCCAAAATCATGGCCCTTGAACAGCAGGGGTAGGTCCCGTGCCATCGCCAGGCCGCAGCTGAAGCAGACCCCCAGGTTCAGCCCCGCAGGTTGTCGCCCCTTCCTGAACTGTCGCCAGCCCCGAAGCGCCCACACCAGTTGGTCGTCTCCAAAGGGGACCACATCGATGGCCAAGGCCTCGATCAGGCTGTCGATGGCCTCGCCGCTGGCGCCAAAGCGATGCCCTTCAGCCACCAGGGTGGCCTCCGGCCGAGTGGCGGCTGAGATCAGGAGCTTGGGTGCCGCCGCAACCAGGGTCCATTCCAGTTCTGGGGCTCCGGGCTGCTGGAACAGGACGGCCAGCAGAACTGAGGTGTCGATCACCACGGCAGCCCATGCTCGTCGTAGAGGTCAGCGTTGAGGGCCTCCCAGCCCCCGCGGATCCTTGATTGGCACGGCCTGGGCGTCAGCGCAGATGCGCCAGACAGCCTCCAGGCGGGTGGCCAGGTGGCGCGAGGGATCCTGCTCACTGCTCCGCTCCAGTTCCGCCGCCAGGGCCTGTCCCACCGTGTTCGTGACGTTGGTGCACCGGCGGCTGGCCAGCTCCAGGGCATGGAGCTTGAGACCTTGATGTTACGCCCCCGTCAGTGGAGGGTAGAAGCGATCATAATTCTACCCAGGGTTGTGGAAGCGCTCCTTCACGGGGCCTGGAGCCCGATCTCCTTGCGTAGCAGCTCGATCGTGGCCGTGCCCAGATAGCTTTTGGCGCAGTGCAGTTGGGGCAGCCGCATCAGCTGGGAGCGGTTCTGGCGCAGGGTCTGCTCCACCAGCGAGAGGCTGGGGCGATCGCAGAGCACGTGGCTGGCGGCCCGAAGCAGCGCCAGCAGGCGGCTGTTCACATCCGGCGTGGCGGTCATCACCAGCAGCTCGTTGCCGCGCATGCTGTGCAGGATCACCTCCGCCGCCCGCAGAATGCCGGGACTGATGCTCACCAGGCCCACACAGCTGCCCGAGCGCAGCTCCTTGAGCAGATCCAGCTCCTGGCGAAAGTCATTGAGATCCACCGCCACGGCCCGCACCCCGTGGCGCTTGGCCAGCTCCTCCACGGGCTGGAGGAAATAACGGCTGGTGACCACCGTGCCGTTGTTGGAGCTCTCGAGCACCGCCTCGAGCTCCTCCATCGGCACCACCTCCACGGGCACGTCGAGGTTGGGGGCGAGCTCCTCGGCGATCAGCATCGAGGCGCCGATGTCCTCGCGCGGCGTGCTCACCAGCACCCGGGCGCCGCAGCGCAGGCGCCAGTCGATCTCGCGTGTGAGCAGTTCCCGGGCCTGCTGCAGGGTGCAGCCTGCGTTCAGCAGGCCATCGACGCACTGGCGCACCTCCTTGTCGATGTCAGGGCGGATCTTGCTGCGCAGCCCGGCGGGGGGCTTGAGTTCCCGGGGCTTCTGCTGGTCGCGCACGTAGATGCCTGAGCCGGCCATGGCTTCGACGACTCCGTCGTTTTCCAGTTGCCGGTAGACCTTGCTGATCGTGTTGCGGTGCAGGCCGGTCTGCATCGCTAACTGGCGCGTGCTGGGCAGGCGGTGCCCCGGCGGGTAGTGGCGGGCGGCGATCGCGAAGCAGATCTGGTTGTACAGCTGGGTTGACGCCGGGATGTCGCTTTCCTGCTGGATGTGGAATCGCACGCCGGGTGGGCCAGGGCTGACGCAGGCCACCCTACGGAGCTTTGGGGCTGGTGACAATTCCCCCTTTGGCATACGAGGGTGTGCCAGGGGCGCCGGTTGAGCCAGTCACCGCCCCCCTCCGTTCTCCACAGCCCCGGTTTTATGAGCCAAATCCCCGCCTCCCGTCCCGTCGCCGGCTCCTGGATCGAGATCCCCGTAGCGGAGGCTGCCCAGGTGGCCGCCACCCGCCTGCGCAGCTGGTGGGCCCGGCCGGCGGAGGGTCCTCTGTGCGGCGGCGTCTTGGTGCTGCCGGAGGTGTTCGGGGTCAACCCCTGGGTGCGCAGCGTCGCGGGCCGCCTGGCATCGGAGGGCTATGGAGCCCTGGCTCTGCCCCTGTTCGGCCGCACGGCCCCAGACTTGGAGCTGGACTACAGCGAGGCCTCCCTTGCGGAGGGGCGTCGCCACAAGGACCTCACCACAACTCCCCAGTTGCTGGCCGACGGGGCCGCCGCCGCTCAATGGCTGCAGAATCAGCTGGTGACGGTTGGGTCGCCTGGATCGGCTGAGGGTTGGCCAGGCCTGGGCTGTGTGGGTTTCTGCTTTGGCGGCCACGCCGCCCTGCTGATCGCCACCCTTCCAGGTATGGCGGCCACCTGCGACTTCTACGGCGCTGGAGTGGCCTCGGGGCGGCCCGGCGGTGGACTCCCCAGCCTTGAGCTGCTTGATCAGGTGGCGGGGCGCCTGTGGTGCTTTCTTGGCGATCAGGATCCCCTGATCCCCCCGGCCGATGGGGCCGCCATCGCGGCGGCCCTGGCAGCGGCGGATCCCAGTGGGGAGCGCCACCGCTTGATCACCGCTCCTGGTGCCGGCCACGGCTACATGTGCAGCGCCAGAGGGGCCTATGAGCCCACCGCCGCCACTGAAGGCTGGCGACGGATGCTGGACCTGTTCGCCTCCGAACTCACGGCCGAGGGCTGAGGGCCAGAGCCTTGCTCAGAGGGTGCGCACCGCTTTGGAGGCCAGGGCAGCGGCGTCCTTCTCTTTCGTGAGCGGGGTTTTGCGGGGGCTGAGGAACATGATCATGTTGCGCCCCTCCCGCTTCGGTTCCTGCTGGATCTCGGCGTTCTCCTCGAGGTCCTTGGCCATGCGGAACAGCAACACCTCGGCCAAGGCCGTGTGCTGGATCTCACGGCCCCGGAAGATCACCGTGCACTTGACCTTGTCACCGTCCTTGAGGAAGCGGACAGCCTGACCGATGCGCACCTGGTAGTCGTGGGAGTCGATCTTGTAGCGCATCTTGACCTCCTTGACTTCGGTCTGATGCGACTTCTTCTTGGCCTCCTTGGCCTTCTTTTCCTGCTCGAACTTGAACTTGCCGTAGTCCATGATCCGGCAGACCGGTGGATCAGCCTTCTCGCTCACCAGCACCAGATCCAGTTCCCGGTCCTTAGCCACCTCCAGGGCCGCTTCCCTGGTGATCACGCCGAGCTGGCTGCCGTCGGCGTCGACCACCCGCAGTTGGGGATAGCTGATGCGGTCGTTGATGTTGGGCAGTTCCCGGACAGGGGCCCGGCGGTCAAAACGGGGACGAGGTGGCATTCAGAAGGGCGAGTGGACGGTTGGAGGGTTCCTTGAACGTTTTACCCTAGAACGGTCTCGATCGCTCTGAGCGCTTCGTTGAGCAGATCGGGAGTCGTCAGCCACACCGGCTGGTGTTGGCGGCGAAACCAGGTGCGCTGGCGCTTGGCGAACTGGCGGGTGCGTTGGGCGGTGAGCGCGGTCGCCTCGGCTTCCCCCAATCGCCCGGCCAGTAGGGCCCTGGCTTCCCCGTAGCCGATCGTGTCGAGGAGGGGGCAGTCGGTCCCGTAGCACTCCAGCAGCGCAGCCGTTTCCGCCACGAGGCCCCCCCCGTAGAGCAGGGCGCTGCGCCGGTCGATGCGCGCCATCAGATCAGCGGGGTTCAGGCCGAGCTCCAGCACCCGCCAGGGGGGCGGCACCAGGCCCTGTTGGCTCGTGAGGGACTGGCCAGTGGCGTAGATCACCTCCAGGGCCCGCTGGGTGCGGATCGCATCGGCGGGGGCGATGCGCTGGGCAGCGGCGGGATCGGCCGCGCGCAGCAATTGATGGCAGAGGCTCTGGCCCAGGGCCGCCAGCTGGGCCCTCAGCTGGGGCTGGGGCGGCACCGCGGGGGGGACGAGCCCCTGGTTGATCGCCTTGAGGTAGAGGCCGCTGCCGCCCACCAGAAACGCCACTCCGCGGCGCCGGTGCTCGGCGGCGATCACCGCCTCGGCTTCGGCGCGGAATTCCTGGAGATTGATCGGTTGATCGGGTCGGCGCAGGTCGAGGAGATGGTGGGGCACCTGCTGGCGTTGGGCCTCGGTGGGCTTGGCCGTGCCGATGTCCATGCCCGTGTAGAGCTGGCGTGAATCCACTGAGATCACCGCCAGATCCAGCCGTTCGGCCAGTGCGATGGCCAGATCGGTCTTGCCGCTGGCGGTGGGCCCGAGCAGCGCGATCACCAGGGGCAGCGTGGGGTCGGACAAGGGGCGCGGGCAGAAGGGGGGTTGGAACCCCCGGTTGAACGGCGCCGGAGAGGCCCCTGGGCGGGGCTCTGGGGCGGCGGTGGTAGATTGAGCCTGCCAGGTCGCGTCTTTCCGCTTCCTACCGCCTTCCTGGCCGCAATCCAACGGAATGAGCGAAGCCAACAAGGTCAGTGCCGCCTACGGCGCCGAGCAGATCCAGGTGCTGGAAGGCCTGGAGCCGGTGCGCAAGCGGCCGGGCATGTACATCGGCACCACGGGGCCCCGGGGTCTTCACCACCTCGTTTATGAGGTGGTGGACAACTCCGTGGATGAGGCCCTGGCGGGCCACTGCAGCGAAATCCTTGTCCACCTGGGGGAAGACGGCTCGGCGACGGTCTCCGACAACGGCCGTGGCATCCCAACTGATGTGCACTCCCGCACCGGCAAGTCGGCCCTGGAAACGGTGATGACGGTGCTCCATGCCGGGGGCAAGTTCGGCAGTGGTGGTTACAAAGTCTCCGGCGGCCTCCACGGCGTGGGGATTTCGGTGGTGAACGCCCTGAGCGAATGGGTGGAGGTGGAGGTCCGGCGCCAAGGGCAGGTGCACCACCAGCGCTTCGAGCGCGGCGTCCCGATCGGCAGCCTCGTTTCAGAACCCGACAGCAGCGGCCGCACCGGCACCACGGTGAGCTTCAAGCCTGACATCGAGATCTTCAGCGGCGGCATCGCCTTTGATTACCACACTCTCTCCGGGAGGCTGCGGGAGTTGGCCTACCTCAACGGCGGGGTGAAGATCGTCTTCCGCGACGAGCGCGAGGCGGCCCGCAGTCCAAGCGGGGAAGCCCATGAGGAGATCTACCTGTACGAAGGCGGGATCAAGGAATACGTCGCCTACATGAATACAGACAAGGATCCCCTGCATCCCGACATCATCTATGTGAATTCCGAGAAAGACGGCGTTCAGGTGGAGGCGGCCCTGCAGTGGTGTGTCGATGCCTACTCCGACAGCATCCTTGGTTTCGCCAACAACATCCGCACCGTCGATGGTGGCACCCACATCGAGGGTCTCAAAACCGTGCTCACGCGCACGCTCAACACCTTTGCCCGCAAGCGAGGCAAGCGCAAGGAGGCCGAAGGCAATCTCGCCGGCGAGAACATCCGAGAAGGCCTCACTGCCGTGCTCTCGGTCAAGGTGCCCGAGCCCGAGTTCGAAGGTCAGACCAAGACCAAGCTCGGCAACACCGAGGTGCGGGGCATCGTCGACAACCTCGTGGGCGAGGCCCTCAGCGAATACCTGGAGTTCAACCCCGGGGTGATCGATCTGATCCTGGAGAAGGCGATTCAGGCGTTCAACGCCGCCGAGGCGGCTCGCCGAGCCCGCGAACTCGTGCGCCGCAAGTCGGTGCTGGAGAGCTCCACCCTGCCGGGCAAGCTGGCCGACTGCAGCTCCCGTGACCCTCGGGAGTCCGAAATCTACATCGTGGAAGGGGACTCGGCCGGCGGCTCCGCCAAGCAGGGTCGCGATCGTCGCTTCCAGGCGATCCTGCCCCTGCGGGGCAAGATCCTCAACATCGAGAAAACCGATGACGCCAAGATCTACAAGAACACCGAGATTCAGGCTCTGATCACGGGCCTGGGTCTGGGCATCAAGGGCGAGGATTTCAATGAATCCGCCCTGCGTTACCACCGGATCGTGATCATGACTGATGCGGACGTGGACGGCGCCCACATCCGCACTCTGATTCTCACCTTCTTTTTCCGTTATCAGCGGATGCTGTTGGAGGGCGGCTACATCTACATCGCCTGCCCGCCCCTCTACAAGGTCGAGCGTGGCAAGAATCACACCTATTGCTACAACGAACAGGATCTCAAGAAAACCCTTGATGCTTTTCCCGAGAAAGCCAATTACACGATCCAGCGCTTCAAGGGTCTTGGCGAAATGATGCCCAAGCAACTCTGGGAAACCACCATGGATCCCGAGACCCGCACAATGAAACGCGTTGAAATTGAAGATGCGGCCGAAGCTGATCGAATCTTCACGATCCTGATGGGCGACAAGGTGGCCCCCCGACGGGAATTCATCGAGACCCACAGCGCCGAGCTGGACTTCGCCCAACTCGACATCTGATGGATTGGCGCTGGGCCTGGGTGCTGGGTTTCGCCCTGATCGCACCGGCGGCCCTGCCCGCTGGCGGGGCTGAGCGTCGTCAGCCGGCGGTGCGTCGGCGCCTGGCCGCCGAGCCGCTGCTGGTGGCTGATTCCGTCGCCCTGCGCTCCGCCCCCCGCCGCCACGCCCCAGCCCTGGTGGCCCTGCAGCCCGGCGAACCTTTGCGGCTGCTGCGCAGCTGGGTGGCCCCGAACGGCCGTCGCTGGCTCCAGGTGCAGGCGGATTCCGCGCCTGGCACCCCGCGGCGGGGCTGGCTGGTGGGTTGAGGCAGGTGCTGCCTTGAGGGACACCTTGCTGGTGGCCGTTGGAGCGATCCCAGGGGCCTGGCTGCGTTTTCGCCTGGTCAACCACTTCCAGCCGCTGATCCCGCGCAAGCACTGGGCCACCTTCGCCGTCAACGTGAGCGCCAGCTTTGCCCTGGGGTTGCTGGTGGCCCTCGATCAGCGCAGCCCCGGCAGCTCTCGCCTGCTGCTGCTCCTGTCCACGGGATTTCTCGGCAGCCTCAGCACCTTCTCCACCTTCATCGTTGAGGTGTTGCAGGCCCTGCAGCGGGGCGAGCGTCGCGAAGCGCTGGCCCTGGGGCTGGGGTCGGTGCTGGCGGGGCTGCTGGCCCTGGAACTGGGCCTGCTCGTGGGGGGGCCATGAACGCCGCCCTGCGCTTCGATCTCAAGGAACTGGCCCTGGTGGGGGCGGGCGCGGTGCCCGGAGCTCTGCTGCGCTGGCAGGCGGTTGTTCAGCTGGGGCCGGTGCTGGGGGGCAGCGCCGGCGCCAATCTGCTGGTGAACCTGGTCGGTTCGTTCCTGCTGGGAATCCTGGTGGGGCCCCTGAAGCCAGCCAGTGCCGTGATGCTGCTGCTGGGAATCGGCTTCTGCGGTTCCCTCACCACCTTCAGCTCCTGGATGCTGGATGTGGTGCGGCTGCAGCAGCAGGGCCATGGCCCCTCGGCTGTGCTGTTGGTGGCGGCCAGCCTGGGTCTGGGCTTGCTGGCCGCTGGCCTGGGGCAGGCCACCAGCCGCAGCTGGATCAGGCCGCCAGGGCCGCCTCGATGGCGCCGCTGAGCTCCGCGGACTCCGGGTCCACGGCGCTCTTGAAACGTCCGAGCACGCTGCCGTCCTTGCCGATCAGGAACTTCTCGAAATTCCAGGCCACCTCGCCCGCGGGTTCGACCTGGTTGAGGGTGTCGTAGGGGGCGGTGGCATCGCCTTTAGCATGCACCTTCTCGAACAATTCGAAGCTGGCACCAAAGCGGGTGGAGCAGAACTGCTGGATCTCCGGCAGGGTGCCCGGCTCCTGGGCGCCGAAGTCGTTGCAGGGGAAGCCGAGCACTTGCAGGCCCCGGGGGCCGTAGGTGTCCTGGAGTTTCTGCAGGCCGGCGTACTGCTTGGTGAAGCCGCAGCGGCTGGCTACGTTGACGATCAGCAGCACCTTGCCGGCGCGCTCACCAAGGCGCTGCTCGCTGCCATCGGCAGCCTTCACCACCACATCCGAAACATTGATCGCCATGGGCTCTTCGCGGGTACCCGGCAAGCTAGCCGCGGCGCTGCAGCCCTGAGGGCGGGCCTCCCCCATAAACTTGCTCCGCCTTGACCCTCTGGCCGATGAGCGAGGCAACCGGCGTCAGCTCAGGCCGCAGTTCCGGCGGCGCCGATGTGGCGGAACTGGTGGCCCAGCAGCTGCAACGGCTGCTGGAGGCCGGCCAGTACGACGGCGTCAAGCTGCTGTTGCAGCCTGTGCAGCCGGTGGATGTGGCCGAGGCGATCGGCACCCTGCCTCGCACGATGCAGGCCCTGGCCTTCCGTCTCCTGCCCAAGGATCAGGCGATTGAGGTCTACGAGTATCTGGAGCCCGCGGTGCAGCAGACCCTCCTGGAGCGCCTGCGCTCCGGTGAGGTGCTGGAGCTGGTGGAGGAGATGTCACCCGATGACCGGGTGCGCCTGTTCGATGAACTGCCCGCCAAGGTGGTGCGCCGGCTGCTGGCGGAGCTGAGTCCTGCCGAACGGCGGGTCACCGCTGAGTTGCTGGGCTACGAGGCGGAGACTGCCGGCCGCCTGATGACGACCGAATTCATCGACCTCAAGGAGTTCCACAGCGCCGCCCAAGCCCTGGCGATCGTGCGTCGCCGTGCCCGCGACACCGAAACGATCTACAGCCTCTACATCACCGACGCCTCACGCCATCTCACCGGCATCCTTTCGCTCAGGGATCTTGTGGTGGCTGACCCCGAGGACCGGGTCGGCGATGTGATGACCCGGGAGGTGGTGAGCATTGCCACCGACACCAACCAGGAGGAGGTGGCGCGGGTGATCCAGCGTTACGACTTTCTGGCCGTGCCGGTGGTGGACCGGGAGCAGCGGCTGGTGGGGATCGTCACTGTGGATGACGTCATCGATGTGATCCAGCAGGAGGCCACCCGTGACCTCTACGCCGCCGGTGCCGTGCAGGCGGGCGATGAGGACGACTACTTCCAGAGCAACCTGTTCACCGTGGCCCGTCGGCGGGTGGTGTGGCTGCTGGTCTTGCTCGTCGCCAACACGGGCACCTCCGCGGTGATCGCCTCCCAACAGGATGTGTTGCAGAAGGTGGTGGTGCTGGCGGCCTTCATTCCGCTGCTGATCGGCACCGGCGGCAATGTGGGCGCCCAGAGTTCCACCGTGGTGATCCGCGGCCTGAGCACCCAGCGGATCCAGAGCCTGGGCCTGGGCAAGGCGATCTGGCGTGAGGCGGTGGCCGGAGCCCTGCTGGGGTTGCTGATGGTGCTGGTGGTGGTGCCCTGGTCGGCCCACGTTTCGGGCAGTTGGGTGGTGGCTGGGGCGGCCGGGATCAGCCTGGTGGCGATCACCACCTTGGCGGCCACCGCCGGGGCGGCGTTGCCGCTGCTGTTTGACCGCATCGGTCTCGATCCGGCCCTGATGTCGGCGCCGTTCATCGCCACCGCCACCGACGTGGCCGGGGTGTTCATCTACCTCCACACCGCTTCCTGGCTGCTGGAGAGGCTGGGCTGAAGTGTTGAAGCCGGCAGGCCCGGGGGAGAACAGGCAGGGACGCCACCTTTCCTGAGAGAGCCTTCACAGTTCTTTAGGTTAGGCTTTACACAACTTCAAGGCATCGCTGTGGTCATCGCCCTAGCGTCCGCGCCCAACGTCGCATCCGCCGGTCCCGCCCCCCGCCCCCCGGCGTCCCGCCAACTCCCGTCGCTCGAGGGAGATCTGGTCCGTTCCTACCTGCGCGACATCGGCCGGGTGCCGTTGCTCAGCCACGAGCAGGAGATCACCCTGGGCCGTCAGGTCCAGGACCTGATGGCCCTCGAGGAGCTGGCGGAAGAATTCGAGA
>NZ_JAGQBJ010000007.1 GCF_024345575.1 Cyanobium sp. Morenito 9A2 | reverse complement strand
AGCCTTGATATGAACAAAGATATCCTTGCCACCCTGAGCTGGCTCGATGAACCCGAAGCCTCGCTCATCATTCCACGATTTTAGGTTACCTCGTAGTCGCATCGGTGTTTTGCGTCGGTCTAACGCTGCCCCTGAGTGGCAGGCAAGGAATTTACACCGCAAGCAGAGAATCGATGGAGGCCTGTCCACTCGAGGGGCTTGTTATCCGTTCCTCTATGCCGTGACACTTCTCTGGAGTGCTTCTTGAGCGAGCGAATTGAGACTCTTTCCCTGCGCCTCCGCAGTCATCGCTAACTTCTCATGTAGTTCAGGCGGAATCCGAAGATTGAACTTACCTGAATAGTGTCTGCGGGGCTCGATTCCTTGCTCCTTGCAGACCTCAAGAAAGACGTCCAATGACTTTTTGAATTCTCGGCGAAGCTCCTCAGGACTGGCCCCATAAAAGTCCGCTCCTCCAGTAAGTCCAAGAATTTCCCCGCGAAACTGATCCGTTACCTCGTCGTAGTCAATTTTGGCGTGATAGCCATCCACATTCATGAGATTCATGGTGTCACTCCGTGTTCTTCAAACCATTTGCGGATCGAAGCAACAGCACCCTTGTCTGTATCGGGCGATGGGTGGGGTCTGTGGAAGACCCTGACTTCGCCAAACAGAACGACCGCGACTCGGCTGCCCGCCCTCTCACTGACATCCCCACCAAGCTCCTGAAACAGGGCCTCGATGTCCCTCCATGGCAAGCTGCCGCTTACGGGACGAGAGAAGATCAGCTCAAGGGTGCGCTGGTGCTTCCGCTTCATTCCAGCATGGTACTGCCTCCCGGTACCAAACGCGGCTTCCGGTCAACGGCTTGCTGGATACGGATAACGCTCTCCATCAACTGGCCGCAAGGAGCCACAGGTGAATGTTCTTATTGGGCTGCGGGAAGTAGAAGGGGGCGGGTCAGGATCATGGCTTTGTTAGCCAGGACTCTAAACAGCGAACATCGCTTGAAGAACACCCAGCAACTCATTAAGCGTGGTCTCCGACAGACTCCCCAATCGCTTGACAAGTCGATCACCATCTACAGCTCTCAGCTGATCAGCCACCACGTGACCTTCCTTGCCCTCAAACCTGCACCGCACACGAAAGGGGTATGGATGTCCGCCAGTTGTAAGCGGGGCAACGATGAAAGTACGAAGATGAGCATTCAGTTCGTCAGGCGACACTACGACACAAGGCCTCGTCTTCCTGATTTCAGATCCTCGCGTGGGATTCAACGCAACAAGGAAGATATCGCCTCTTGAGACGGATTCTTCAGTCACCATGACCACTCTTCATCATCAAACCGAGTGGTGGTCATTTCATCGAGAAGTCCCTCCGACTCAAAAGATGCTGCCGCATCTGCCCAGCCAGCCCTCGGATGAGCCGCTGGCCTGATGGTCAAAACCCCTGGAGCCGCCTCGATCTCGACTTCGTCAGCAAGCCCAGCAACCTCAAGCAGCGGCTTGGCGAGACGGATCCCTCTCGAATTGCCGATTTTGACCAACTTCGCTCGAACCACGACCACACCCTGCAGACGTGCTCACATTGTAGCCACGTTGGCCGCCTCCGCGCTTCCTCGGCTCTGGCTAACGCTCAAGATCAGCGGCGGAAAATAGCTGGATGCCGCGATTTAGAAATCATTAGAACCGCCCGCTGTATCTTGATGTTAGACGTCTAACTGCGGACGAGTGATCTTGCGACTCCAAGAAGGTGGCACGATCATGCCGCGCCGCACAGCCAGGATCAGCATGACCGCGGTGAACGCAAGACTTACCAACATGGCGATCAGCGATCCCTCCATGCCAGCGCTGCCACCGGTGAGCAGTTCCGGTCCTTGAAAAGTGGTCTTGAACAGGCCCGGTGAGGCTGAATTACCTGATATGGCACCTGAGAAAACTTTGCCCATCGTGTAGTTCCAGGCTCCGTGTAGGCCAATGCCAATCCATAGGCGGCGGCTAACCATAAAGGGCACAGCCAGCAACGGACCGTACACGATGGCGATGGACGCGACACCTGCAAAGGTCTCGCCTGTGTTCCCGGCGTGCACGAAGCCGAACCACAGGGAGGAGACAACCAGAGCCACCCAGCCGCCGAACACGCCCTCAAGAATGCGAAACCACACGCCGCGGAACAGCAGCTCCTCGCCAAAGGGTGTGGTGAACGTCCCTCCTGTCACCCCTGCCAATAAGTTCTGCCAGCGGTCGATACCCTCGATGCGGTAGAGACCGAGAGCCATGGCGATCAAAACACAGATGGTGAATAGGCCGAAACCGAGCAGCAGACCGATGCCGAGTTCGCGACCTAAACCGGGCAGGGCAAGTTCGCTGACTGCTCTGCGTTCCAGAAAATGCGCGTAGCTCCAATACACGAGTAAGAGGTTCGCGGTGATGAAAGCGCCCGTGAACAGGCCTGAGGGGAGGAACAGGGGCATTCCCAGGCCTGATGGGAACGTCAGCATGTAAGCGTTGCCTGACCAATGCACGTAGAGCAAGAGGTTGTTGAGCGCCAGGAGGCTGACAAACGGGTTGCGAATGAAACGGAGCAACATGCAGATTCCTGGATCCCTTTGTGCATCAGCTTTAGTATGAATCTGTGAATCCATTGATCATCTCCATCTCGGAGGGTTGACGGGATGAGAACGGCTAACGCTCAAGATCAGCGGCGGATATACACTGGAACATGTTTGTAATTCATGCACCCGACCGCTGGATCTTGATGTTAGGCGCACAACCGTGGGCAGCTAGAAAAGCAGCCTGCTCATCACCACGAGCCCGTTCAGCTTAGGCATCAAGGCTGCACCACTTGCAGTATCGAGTTTCACAAAATGGTGGTATGCGGATTCGTTTGTGAGAAGTACAGTTGCCTGGTCTAGCTCGAACTGGAATTCTTCGGGAACACGCCATTCACGCTCATGTGTCCAGTCGATTATATTCTTTAAGTCATCAAGGTCAAAGTTGACGATTCGCCAATGCTGATCCTTTGGCAGGTACTGCTTCGCTATATTTGTCTTGTCATAAACCACCGGTCGCCCGCCTTTCGCGTAGACGTATGTCTTCGGGAATGCCAGCCCTACGGCGAGATACCGGGTTTTGCTGCCTTTATTTGCTTCCCGGTACTTCTGTTCATAGAAGACGTTCTGGCATACCCCAGTTAACGGAGCGTCCTGAAAACATACGGCTTTTCTAGAACCACAGATGAAGCCAGATGTGGAGTCGCTTCCCTGTATAACACGATCATTCAAGATTTTGAGCAGGACGTTTAAGGCATTTTGGGAGCCGGCCTCACGGGTCAAGTGGACGACATGCGAGCTCAGGTCACTGCGCTCTGCCAGCCGCCATCGCCATTGTTTCTCCGTGTAACCCATAGATGCCTCGCGATGTGCCTAACGCCGTTTCGGCGGACCGCAGAAAATCCATCCACCTAGTTTATCGGCAGCATAAGCGCGTCTATTCAGGGAGGCAACAGCACCTGATTTCTGTCATGGCAGTGGTTCACCGATGACCTGTCTGGAATCTCGGTGATATATGTGGTTCTGCAGAACTCCATGAGTCGTGCCGCACCCTCAGACTCACCTCGCTGGTCTGAGACGTCCTTGATGGGTGTGGAAATGGCCCGGACGATTCTTCTGGATCAAGGATTCCTGACATGCCTCTGGACGTGATCTGACTCCCATGGCGGCCGCCCTGACCGCTGACCCATTGATGGTCCACGCCAGATGTGGGGGAGACGGTGTCGTCTAGCCAGTAGAGATGATGTCATCCCTGCTTCTCTCTCTTGACTGCCGTCGAGACTCTGCGTTGATCGCTATGTGCCTTCCAACAGGCCTTGCCTTTAGCTCTGCAGCGAACCTTCAGAGGCTCTTGCGATACATCCGCCGGCGGCCGAGTCGGCCATCGGTCATTCCCTTAGTCAGGAACTGACCCTGGCCCTGGAGTCTTCCGCGGGAGGCTGGTTCCCGTGGGCCTGCAAGAGAAGCTCCCGCTGGATCAAGTGGGCGTAGGCCTGGGCAACCTCGAACGCCTCCGGAACCACGGCTGGCCGTCTCGGCCTGTATAGCGATTGATCGGGCCAGAGCGGTGGCGTCCGGGCGTCTGCGGCACCCCGTACAACACCTTGATCCCTCCGGGTGCCTCCCATCGATTTGAGCATCACCTTGCCCTGAAGGAGCTCCCGGGCCTCTAGGCCTGGACATGGCCGGTGGAGGGGCGTCGGTGCTCCCCTGTCGGTCGATGCACAGGGGGTGATGGCTAATCTTCCTCGTCGGCTGTTCTTTCGGCAGCTGAGCAGCGGCGCCGCTGCGGTGATGGCGCCATGACGCGATCGGCGCTCCAAACCGTAGAAGCAGCCTGATGGGCGGCAGATCAACCAGGCGCGCCGGCCCAGCGTCCGGCTCCTTTCGCCGCCCATCGATCGCGGCTCCGTCTAATTTCTCTTCCTCAGCCTGGGGCACCCGATGAAGAGGAACGGATGTTGGCCCCCCAAGGGTCGGTTGATCGGCTCCGCTGGCGGTGCGCTGGCCCTGTTGGCGATGGCGCCTATGGCTTCGGCTCAGCCGGGCCTGGACATCCCGAGAGCAGACGGTGCTCCATCACCCGAAGCGGTAGCCCCTGAAGAAGTTGCTGCCGCTGTGGCCTCGCCCTGGGCAGGCACCGTGGAACTCTACGGATTTGCGCCGCTGCGCACCACCGGGAGCACCACCGTCAACGGCTTCAGTACCGATCTTGATCTCGACCTCGGTCAGGTGCTCAGGCCCCTCACCTCCACGGCCGCCTTCAGGGGCAGCGTCGAATACGGGCGAATCGGTCTCCTCACCGACATCAGCTACGTCTCGGTCAAGGGTGAGGAGGGGACGCTCCGGGAGATCAAGACGCGCAGCATCGAAGGCCCTCGCGGCCAGCGCAGCCTGACGCTCACCCCTGACGGCCAGGCCAGCCTGAACGCCAGTGTCGGAAACATCCAGGGCATTTACGACCTGGCCCTGCGCTACCGCATCGGAGACCGCGAAACGGCCGTGGCCCGCGCCGGCAGTTTCACAGTCATCCCCTACGCGGGAGTGCGGTTCGTCAACATGCAGTACGACCTGGGGCTGGAGCTCCAGGGTCCTGGCCGGACCTTGACGTTTCGAGGACCGGGACAGGCGGGATCACGGACGCTCCAGGGGTTGAATCTGCAGCGGCAGCAATCCTTCAGCAGCACCGTGGCCCAGCCCCTGGTCGGCACCCAGGCGATGGTGTTTCTCTCTCCGCGCCTGCGCCTGTTCGCCCGCGCCGACCTCGGCGGATTCGGTGTGAACAATGCTGATGACTACTCCTGGAACACCCAGGTGGGCGTTGGCTATGCGATTGGGAACTCCACCCAGCTGAATCTCTCCTGGCGCTACCTGCACCTGGGCGGCACCAATGGGGCCACCCCTGAAAATGCCTACAGCATCAACCAAAATGGCATCGAAGCCGGGGTGAAGTTCTTTTTCTGAATCAGCCCTCGATCACGGGCGACGGATCGGGCCGGCTGTTTGTGGGTAAATATTGAATCAGCTGATCTCATTCATGAGGCGAGGATCGCCTTGAAGTGATGCCTCTGTTACGCCCACCGGCACGGACGACGCTGCAACAAGCCTTGTGGTCCATGAACAGGTGGCCGTTGCCATTTTTCCCCGTACTTTTGGCAGGGGTCTTTGGCACTCTCGGCGCCCAGGCGATCCCTCCACCACCGGAGTCCTTCGATGGGGAGACGATTCGCTGTCAGCTCGCGGGCAGCGCCGCCACGGTACTGATCTGTCGGGATGCCGAACTGACGGCCATCGACGCGCAGCTGCGCCAGGCCTTTCGCCGCCTGCGGGACGATGCCTCACTCAAGCCGCCAGAGCGCGAGGCCCTGATGGAGGATCAGCGCCACTGGGTGGAAACCATGGACCAATGCTGGAGGGCTCAGGAGAACCTGCGGACCTGCGTGAAGGCCAGCCAGGAGGAACGGTTGCGGCAACTGGAGTCGTTGTCGATCCAACGGCGGTTGATGCCAGAGAGCAAGGATGGAGGCAAGGACTGTCATGGGTGACCAGGCCACCAGAGCCGTCTGCGCGTTTGCCACCTTCACGAGCCTGATCATCGTCTGTGCTCGTTCGCCCGGATTGTAAGGCAGCGATCTTCCCTTTCTCGCCTTGCTTGTTGCACCCTTTGTGCTGCTTGGCTTGATGGCCGGAAGCGTTCGTGAGCGCAGCACGGACGCCAGAGTTCTTTTCATCCTCACGCTGGTTCTTGCGCTGGGTGGTACGTTCCTTCTGCCTCTCCATGCCCCAATCCCATACACAGGGCCCGAGCCTGGGCTAGCGCAAAGCGTGACCATGATCGGCGTACCGTTGCATCAGTTGATCGCCGCGATCCTGCTAGCTTTGATCCTCCGCCCAAGGAGAATAATGGCTTCAAAAATTGATTCCGTTTTTTGCCTCAGGATGTTGAGATGTGAGTTCATTCCGTAGTGATTCAGTCATGGCCCGGACAACGTCGTCTCACCCAGAGGGCTCATGGAGCGACAGCCAAGGAGATGTGCCAGTTCCGCAACCGAGAACCACACCGAAGCCAATAAGAGGCACCATGCAAGGATGAATTAATAGAAAGAGTGTTGATGAAACGACTCCATATCCTCGCCGCCTCTCTGATGAGTCTTGGTTCTGTGGCCCTCGCTGCGCCGGTGATGGCCGACACCGTCGATGCCCGTTGCGATGTTTTTCCCGCAGGAGACGACAAAGCCACCTCCTCGGGGCTGTGCACCTTTTCCCAGCGTCAGGGCTTCGTGAGCATTCAGCTCAAGGGCGGCCAGACGATCGAGCTCAAGCCCAACGAGAGCACGCCCAACGCCTTCTTTGATGAGCGTGGTGAGCCTGCCAAGCGCGAGATGCTGGAGGCCAATCGCGGACAGGTTTACCGGCTGGAAAAGCAGTCGATCTTTGTCTTCTGGGATACGGCCCCGTACTCCAAGGCCGCCCCCAGCGGCAGCTCCGCTCCCGACAGCGGGGCCTCCATGGCAAAACCGCCCGAGATTGTCACCCTTCTATTGGGCATCCGTCAGGTGAAATTTGACGGCGCCTGTCGGGTCAATTTCAACAAGTCCGGGAAGTACTTCAGCAAAACCTCTGCCTGTGACGCGGCCCAGGTGAGTGTCGCGGAGGATGCCATCCGGCGCTATTTCCGTGAACAGGGGCTCTGAAGCTCTGACCCATTGATGATGAGCTCAGCCGCGACGACATCAGGTCCGTTCAACCGGCCAGGGTTCGTTTCGCCGTTCTGAAAACTCCTACAAATTGGGAACTTCCTTTCGTTCCGAACCGTGTTCAGACGGTGGCCCAAAAGATCAGCTGACTACTTGAATGAGCACGGAGACAGCAGGAGCCAAGCCCCTGCTGATCATTGGAATCAATCCTTGATCAGGCCGTCGAATAGGGCCGGTGGTTTTTGCGTCAAAATCAGTCCAACTGCTCTCCTTCACGACGCGGGGATCGCCTTGAATCGTGAAGGTGATCAAGCCCGTTTTGAACACCAGGGCACCATCACTGAGCTTGCCGGCCACAGGCTTGCCGTTCACCCACACCTTGTTATTGCCATCAACGCGGATGGTGGCAACGGTCTTTCCGGTTCCGGCGTTCTTGGCGACCCACTGACCGGTGTAGGTCGAAGCCGTAGGCGAAGATGTGGCAGGTGGTGCCACAGCGAAACCAGCTTTGGCGTTTTCGGCTTTGGTCTTGTTGATATCGCAGCCTTTTAATTCGGTGACTTGGGTGCAGCCAGACCGATCAAGCTTCTTGGCATAGGCCGGATCAATGGCATGGGAGGCAATCGGCCACATCAACAGGATCGTGGTGGCGGCCGTGGCAGCAACAACGTGCTTTCTCTGTTTCACCTTGAAGACTCCCTTGGGTTGTTGAAAGAAATTGAACTGAGGCCACGATAATTTTAGCCAGCTTTTTACGTCAAGGTGCAACATTTGCCCTGCTGTGAGGTCGAAAGTTGATCCTTCATTCGGCGACCATCGAGTTGGAGCGGCTCGGTCGCGAGCTAGACCTTGGCTATCGCGATGGCGGCCCGCTGGTCATTGTGAAGCCATCGATCGATGCGCCGCGAACGACGCATCGATGCCTCCGTGACTCAGAACTTCCCTAAAATTGCTGTGAACGTAGAGCATCGTCTTTTGGCAAGCCCCACACCTTCATGGATCTCCCCCCTGCCGCTCGTGTTGGCCCCCCTGGCCATCTGGGGAAGCATGGGCCTCGCCCCACGCCCCGCATGGAGCGCAACGGAGAAGACTCCACAGCCGGTGATCTTGAACTCACGGCCGCCCCTCATCGCGCCTGATCCCCTCCTGGAAGCGGCCTTACGCCGTGAGCTGTTTCCAGTGCGGGTGGAGGATGGACAAGGTCACGGACCCGATCCAGGTTCAAGTGAGTGGAAGCAGGCAGAGGCGTTTAAGCAGAAAAGAGCCTGCACGCAAGTGGGCTCCCTTCGTTATGCCTACGATCGCGTGGATCTCAATGGTGACGGCAGCCCGGAGATCGTGGCCACCGTTCAAGGCCCCTACACCTGCGGCACCGGTGGCTGCAACTTCTATGTCTTTCGCAATGGGGTGAAGGGACCCACCTTGGTCACGCGAATGACCCTGTTCAGACCACCCCTGATCGTGGCCGAACAGAAGCATCACGGCTGGAAGGATTTGATCGTGAACGTGCGTCAGGATGCCGGCCATGGCGGCTATGCCGTTCTCTCGTTTGATGGCAGGGGCTATCCCAGCAATCCGAGTGCGCCCCCAGCCCAACCCCTGCGTCATCCCATCAAAGGAACGGCACTTCTGGCGATGAAGCCCGAGCCGAATCAGGGACTTCCTTTGCCCTGTGCTCCTTAGGTTCGGGGTGCTCCCAAGCAGCGACTCGGTCAGCTCCAGCCATGAACAGCACGGCCTGAGAGCCCACCTAGGCTCCGAGCCGCTTCCCCACGCCGATGCTGCACAGGGTTCGGCATGAACTGCTCAGAGCCGCACCGCTGGCGCTAGTGATGGGTGGCGTGATCGGCGCCGGGCTCACGCGCGGGCTGATGGAGCCGCTTCGCCAGGGCAGCACCTTCGCCCTGGAAACCACCAGCTTCGGCACCGTAGAGATCTTCTCACCGCTGGTGGTGAACCTGGTCTGGATCGGCTGCTGCGTTCCAGCCAGGGTGGAACTGGCCAGCCGGATTCAGGCCAGGCCAGGCGCCCACATCCTTGGGCCTCGCGTGGCCACGGCAATGCTGGCGGCCCTGCTGCTGCTTCCCTATTTCATCCTGGCTGCGTTCACCGCCAGCGTGCTCGCCTCCCCCCGGCCCGATCTCACCGAGCAACTGCCCCTGTTCCTCGGATCGCTGACTCCAAGGGTGGTGAGCAGCGCCGTGCTGCGCACCCTGCTGTTGGCGGCGGTGTCGGCCAGCCTGTGCCACATCATCGGCAAACGCTGCCTCCAGCATCCGGAGAAATTGGCCACCCTGATCAGCACAGCGATCGTGAACTGTTCTCTTTCAGTGGTGTTGCTGGAGGTGTTCTGGCTCGCCGTATTTCCGCCCAGCCTCAACGGAAGGCCATGAACGAACCACCTCCAGATTCAAGGCCCGTCTGGCTGCGGCGCTGGTCGGTTGAGGCGGTGGGCACAGGTCTGAGCTGGGCGGTACCAGCGGGCGCCCTGCTGCTGGGTGCCTGGATGCTGAACGCCACCTGGCAGCAGCAGAGCTGGGTGGCCCGCAGTTTTACGGTGCGTTTTCGCACCACCGATGCCAGCGGCATCTGGCCGGGCGTGAACGTCACTCTCTCCGGCTTCCGGGTGGGGAGGGTGGAGAAGGTGACGTTGGGCATGGACGGGAAGGTGGCGGTCGATCTGCGTATCGCCGAGACGTACCGCCGCCTGGTCGGTCCCGCCAGCCGTGCCGAGCGTTACCAGGAGGGGCTGATCGGCGCCAGCCAGATCGCCCTCACCCCGGATGTACGGCCTCCTGGGAAGGAACCACCCCGCAGCGGTCTGCTGATTCCGTTCGAGCAGGGGCCCGACCTCGCCCAGCTGCTTGAGGAGATCGCCGCCACCCGGCTCAAGCTCAACCGCACCCTGGAGGGCACGGCCACGGTCGCCGAACGCGATGTGCCCCGGGCGATCAACAGCTTCCAGACAACGATGCAGGACCTCAGGCGTCTCAGCGGCCGTCTGGAGCTGGAAACCGGCCGAACCGCCGCCACCACCCGCCAGACGCTGCAGGTGTACGAAGGCACCGCCCAACGGATCGACAACACCGGTGCCGCCGCCCGCAAGGCCACCGAAGAAGCTCTGGCGCTGATGCGTGAGGCCCATCCGCCACTGGTGGACACCCTGCACGAGGTGCGGGTGCTGTCGCGTCGCATCAATCGACTGCTGGAGTCGTTCGGGGTGATCGATGAGCCTCCGCAACCCGCTTCACCGGGAGCCCGTTCAGGTGGAAGCGCCGATGGTGGGAAAAAATGAGCTCAACGGTCAGAACACCTCCAGCACCGGCCGCCCCGTAGCTGGCACCTCCAGCCTGATCGTCTCGGCCCGGCGGGACGACTCGCCGCAGCTCTTCGGGGTGGGGAAGATCTTGCCCGGGTTGGCACGGCCCTCGGGGTCGAAGGCGCGGCGCACCACTAATGCGGCCGACAAAGGGGGTCACGTCAGGGTCACTTCATGGACACCGCTGAATTGTTGCCATTTGGCTTGCCATCAGGTCGAGTGCCAGCGTCCGAAGCGCTTGCGCAGAATTGTGCCTCTCTCGCATGGAGGTGATCCTGAACCCACTCAGGGCCAGATCAGAGGGAGATGCGGATCGTGATTGTTGCTGGACCCAATGGGGCCGGAAAGACCACCTTTGCTCGCGAGTTCCTGCCCAAGGACGCAGGGCTGAGCACCTTCATCAACGCCGATCTGATTGCCGCTGGTCTCTCCCCTTTCGCACCGGAGCGGTCGGCACGCCGGGCCGCCCGGTTGATGCTCGAGGAGATCGAGCATTGCGTGGCGACAAAGCAGAGCTTCGCGCTTGAAACCACCCTCTCGGGTCTTGCCTACGCCCACCGAATCGATCACTGGAGGCAGGCGGGCTACCGCGTCAAGCTGATCTTCCTGCAACTGGCCAACGCAGAAGAAGCGATCGAGCGTGTTCGCCTCCGCATCAGCCAAGGCGGGCATGCGATTCCAGAGGACGTGATTCGCCGCCGCTTCCGCGCCGGTTGGAGAATTGAGAGCAGGTCGACCGCCAGAGGGTCGACCGCTGGCAGTTGATCGATCATGGGGGCGAGCAACCCAAGCTCCTGGAAGAAGGAGTTCATGGATGACAGCCGGATTCAAGAGCGAGCTCGATGACCCCGACATGCAGAAGGTGTCGGCAGCCCTCGTGCGGGCTGGTCAGCGGGCCAGGGAATTGGCCCTCCAGACGGGGACAGGGGTGGCGGTGCGGATCAATGGGGAGCTGAGGGTGCTGCGGGGCGACGACCTCAAGCCGAAGGATCCAGCGGAGGCCTGAACGTTCAACGCCGGCCCCAAGGCACTCAACCTTTCTCCAAAGCCACCATCAGCCCTTAAAAAACCTCCAGCACCGGCCGCCCCGTGGCAGGGACCTCCAGCCTGATCGTCTCGGCCCGGCGGGACGACTCGCCGCAGCTCTTCGGGGTGGGGAAGATCTTGCCCGGGTTGGCCAGGCCCTCGGGGTCGAAGGCGCGGCGCACCAGCTGCATGGTGGCCAGATCGTCGGGGGCGAACATCCAGTCGAGGTAGCAGCGCTTGTCGGAGCCCACGCCGTGCTCGCCGGTGATGCTGCCACCGGCCTGCACGCACAGCCGCAGGATCTCTCCCCCCAGCTCCTGCACCTTCGCCTCCACCCCCAGTTCGTGGCGGTCGTAGAGGATCAGCGGATGCAGGTTGCCGTCGCCGGCGTGGAACACGTTGGCCACCCGCAGGCCATAGGCGGCACTGAGCGCATCGATCGCCGCCAGCACCGAAGGCAGGGCGCTGCGGGGCACGACGCCGTCCTGCACGTAGTAGGTGGGGGTGATGCGGCCCACGGCCGCGAAGGCCGACTTGCGGCCCTTCCAGAGCAGGGCCCGATCGGCCGCATCCACCGCCTGGCGGATCGAGCGCGCCCCCGAGCGGAGGCACAGGTCGCGGGTGAGGGCGGCGGCGGCGGCCACCTCCTGGGCCTGGCCATCCAGCTCGATCAACAGCACCGCCGCCGCATCACGCGGGTATTCATCGGTGCCGAACAGATCATCGACGGCGTTGAGCGTGAAGTTGTCCATGATCTCCATCCCCGCCGGCAGCACCCCCGCGGCCGTGACCGCCCGCACCGCCTCGCCAGCGGCCTCCATCGAGGCGAAATCCGCCAGCAGCACCTCCACCGACTGGGGCGCCCGCAGCAGCCGCAGGGTGATCGCCGTGGCAATGCCCAGGGTGCCCTCGCTGCCGATGAACACCCCGCGCAGGTCGAGGCCGGGCATCTCCGCCAGCGGCCCGCCCAGGCGGGTGACCGTGCCGTCGGGCAGCACCACCTCCAGCTCCAGCACATGGTTGCTGGTGACCCCGTACTTGAGGCAGTGCACGCCGCCGGAGTTCTCGGCCACGTTGCCGCCGATGGAACAGACCACCTGGCTGGAGGGATCAGGGGCGTAGTAGTAGCCCTCGCCGGCGACGGCCCGGGTGACCCAGCTGTTGATCACCCCGGGCTCGACGGTGATCCGCTGGTTGGCCAGATCCACCTGCAGCACCTTGCGCATGCGGCTGGTGACCACCACCACCGCCCCCTGCTCGTCCACGGCCCCGCCCGAGAGGCCGGTGCCGCTGCCCCGGGCCACGAACGGCACCGCCAGCTCATGACAGGCGCGCAACACGGCCGCCACCTGTTCGGCGCTCTCGGGCAGCACCACCAGCGGCGGCGCCTGGCGGTGCAGGCTGAGTCCATCGCTGTCGTAGGTGAGCAGCTCCTGGGGCTTGGCCACCACGGCCCGCTCCGGCAGAACCTTCCTCAGCCGCCGTTCAAGGCGGGACCAATCCGGGGTCACGGGCGCGGCACGGGGTAACGGAGAAATCCGGTGGGTACTGTTTTAGGCCAAGATGGCTTTCGGCCTGTCACCACCCGGTGGCCCTGCCCCCCCAATCGTCTGCGGAACACGCCTTGACTACGGCCCCTGCGACTGCTCCTGCCTTGAACACAACGCGTTCGCAGGAACTCTTCAGTGCCGCCCAGAACCTCATGCCGGGGGGTGTCAGTTCCCCCGTCCGCGCCTTCAAGTCCGTGGGCGGCCAGCCGATCGTGTTCGATCACGTCAAGGGCGCCTACGCCTGGGACGTGGACGGAAACCGCTACATCGATTACATCGGCAGCTGGGGGCCGGCAATCTGCGGCCATGCCCACCCGAAGGTGATCGGCGCCCTGCGCAACGCCCTCGGCAAAGGCACCAGCTTCGGCGCCCCCTGTGCCCTTGAGAACCAGCTGGCTGAGATGGTGATCGACGCCGTCCCCAGCGTGGAGATGGTGCGCTTCGTGAACTCCGGCACCGAGGCCTGCATGTCGGTCTTGCGGCTGATGCGCGCCTTCACCGGGCGCGAAAAGCTGATCAAGTTCGAGGGCTGCTACCACGGCCACGCCGACATGTTCCTGGTCAAGGCGGGCTCGGGCGTGGCCACCCTCGGCCTGCCCGATTCCCCCGGTGTGCCCCGCAGCACCACCGCTTCCACCCTCACCGCCCCCTACAACGACCTGGAGGCCGTCAAGCGGCTGTTCGCCGAGAACCCAGGCGAAATCGCCGGCGTGATCCTCGAGCCCGTGGTGGGCAATGCCGGCTTCATCACCCCCGAGCCGGGCTTCCTGGAGGGCCTGCGCGAGATCACCACGGAAAACGGCGCCCTGCTCACCTTCGATGAAGTGATGACCGGCTTCCGCATCGCCTACGGCGGCGCCCAGGCCAAGTTCGGCATCACCCCCGACCTCACCACCCTCGGCAAGGTGATCGGCGGCGGCTTGCCCGTTGGGGCCTACGGCGGTCGCGCCGAGATCATGGCGATGGTGGCCCCGGCCGGCCCGATGTACCAGGCGGGCACCTTGAGCGGCAATCCCCTGGCGATGACCGCCGGCATCCACACCTTGGAGCTGCTCAGGCAGCCCGGTACCTACGAACGCCTCGAAGCGATCACCAGCCGATTGATCGCTGGCATTCTGGCGGCCGCCGGCGAGGTGGAGCTGCCGATCTGCGGCGGCTCGATCAGCGCCATGTTCGGCTTCTTCCTCTGCAAGGGACCCGTGCGCAATTTCGAGGAGGCCAAGGCGGCCGATACCGTGCGCTTCGGCCAGTTGCACCGCGCCATGCTCGAGCGCGGCGTCTACCTGGCACCGAGCGCCTTCGAGGCGGGCTTCACCTCCCTGGCCCACAGCGACGAGGACATCGACGCCACCCTGGATGCCTTCCGCTCCAGCTTCGCCCAGATCGCGTGATCGGGGCTCGCGCTCTGGGCCTGGTGGCCCTGCTGGCAGCGCTCACGGGCTGTGGCCCGGGAGCTGACACCAAGCCCCTGAACCTCAGCGCCGGCCTGCCCGTGGGGGCGGCCCTGTCGCTGACCGGCAACGCCAACGTCTACGGCCAGGACCAGCAGATCGGCCTGCGGCTGGCCCAGGAGAGCGTCAAGGGACCAGGGGGCAAGCCCGTGGCCCTGCGCCTCGAAGACGGCGGCAGCGACGAACAATCCGCCACCTCGGCCTTCAACCTGCTGATCGAGGGAGGCGCCATCGCCCTGATCGGCCCCACCCTCTCCCAGCAGGCCTTCGCCGCCGATCCGATCGCCCAGCGCCGGGGCGTGCCCGTGGTGGCCCCCTCCAACACCGCCAGCGGCATCCCCGAGATCGGCAGCTTCATCAGCCGTGTCTCGGCCCAGAGCTCGGTGATCGCGCCACTCTCGATCGCCAAGGCGCTCGAACTCCACCCGGGAATCAAGCGGGCGGCGGTGTTCTACGCCCACGACGACGCCTACAGCACCTCGGAAACCACCATCTTCCAGAAGGCCCTGAGCGCCAAGGGGCTGCCTCCGGTGACGGTGCAGCGCACCCAGCTCAACGACCAGGACTTCCAGAACCAGATCACCGCCGCCCTGCGCCTGAAGCCTGATCTGATCGTGCTCTCGCTGCAGGCGGTGGATGGGGGCAATCTGATCCGCCAGCTCAGGGAGCTGGGCTACCGGGGCGTGATCGTGGTCGGCAACGGCATGAACACGCCGAACATCTACCCGATCTGCCAGAAGCACTGCGATGGCATCCTGATTGCCCAGGCCTACAGCCCCGAACTCGATACCCCCGCGAACAGGGAGTTCGTGCGTCGCTACAAGGCCGCCAAGGGCGGGGCGATCCCGCCCCAGCTCACAGCCCAGGCCTTCACCGCCCTGCAGGTGATCAGCGAGGCGGCCGATCGCCTCGATCGCCGCCAGCCCCTGGCCAAGCTCAACCTCAGGTCGGCGCGGGCCGCCCTCAACAGCGAACTGCTCTCGGGCCGCTACCAGACCCCGCTGGGGGAGATCGGCTTCACAGCCGACGGCGAGGTGGTGCAGAAGCAGTTCTTCGTCGCCCAGGTGCGCATGGCGCCGGGGGGCCGCACGGGCCGCTTCGCCCTGCTGAACTGACGGAGGAGGCACTTGGACCACCTGCTGCAGCTGCTGGTCAACGGTCTCTCCAGCGGCGCCGTCTACGCCCTGTTCGCCCTCGGGTACACCCTGGTGTTCTCGGTGCTGGGTGTGATCAACTTCGCCCATGGGGCGGTGTTCACCCTCGGGGCCTACTTCACCTACCTGCTGATCGGCGGGGCCGTGGGCGCCAACGGCCTGCTGGCGGGCCTGCAACTGCCCTTCACCCTGCCGTTTCCGCTGGCGCTGCTGCTGGCCGGGGTCGGGGCCGCCGCGGTGAGCCTGCTGGTGGAGGCGGCCGCCTTCCGGCCCCTGCGCCGGCGGGGCGCCGACCCGCTGCTGGCGTTGATCTCCAGCCTCGGGGCCGGGGTGATCCTGGTGAACCTGCTGCAACTGCTGGTGGGGGCCGAGAGCTACGCGATCCCCACCTCCGCCCTCGGGACCCTGCCGGCGGCGGTGAGCCTGGGGGGGGCGCAGGTGCGCACGGTGCAGCTGCTGCTGATGGCGATCGCGGCGCTGGTGGTGGTGGTGCTCACCCTCTGGCTGGAGCGCAGCCGCGGCGGCAAGGCCCTGCAGGCGGTGGCGGAAGATCCCACCACCGCCCGGCTGCTCGGCATCAACAGCGATCGCATGGTGCAGCTGGCCTTTGGGGTCAGCGGATTTCTGGCCGGGGTGGCGGGGGGGCTGGTGGGGCTCAGCGTCAGCATCGCCGGGCCCTACTTCGGCATCGGCTACGGCCTCAAGGGCCTCGGGGTGCTGGTGCTCGGCGGGCTGGGCAGCGTGCCCGGGGCGGTGCTCGGCGGCCTGATCGTGGGGCTGGCCGAGGCCCTGGTGCCGGCGGATTATTCAGGCTTCAAGGACGCCGTGGCCTACGCCTTCCTGTTCGCCGTGCTGCTGCTGCGGCCCCGGGGGCTGCTGGGGCGTCCCACGATCACCAAGGTCTGAGCGAAGCGCCCATGCCCCTCGATGCTTCGCTGTTGGTGCAGATGCTGCTGGGGGCCCTGCTGGGGCTCTCGGTCTATCTGCCCCTGCGAGCCGGCCAGCTCTCGCTGGCAACGCCCGGCTTCTACGCCATCGGCGGCTACACCGCCGCCCTGCTCTCCACCCGCTTCCCGGCCCTTGCTGGGGATGGGGCGCTCTACCCGCTGCCCTCGCTGCTGCTGGAGCTGGTGCTGGCGGCCCTGATCGCCGGCGCTCTGGCCCTGGCCATCGGCGGGCCGGTGCTGAAGCTCAAGGGCATCTACCTGGCGATCGCCACCATCGCCCTGGTGGAGATCCTGCGGGTGCTCAACCTCAACCTGGGGTTCACCGGCGGCGCCACCGGCCTCTTCGCCATCCCGCAACCCTTCGAGGGCCCGGTGGGCTATCTGCTGCTCAGCCTGGCGGTGCTGGCCCTGGTCTGCTGGCTCTGCGCCCGCCTGGAGCGCCTGCGGCTGGGGCGGGCGATGGAGGCGATCCGCGAAGACGAGCTGGCCGCCGCCTGCATGGGCCTCGACACCGCGCGGGTGAAATTGCTGAGCTTCCTGTTCAGCGCCCTGGTGGCGGCGGTGGCGGGGGTGATCAGCGCCCACTTCCTGAACACCTGGAATGCGCGTCAGGGCAGCTTCGACGCCAGCATCACCACCTTGGCCTTCGTGGTCTTCGGCGGCTCGCGCACCTGGCTGGGGCCGGTGGTGGGGGGGCTGGCGCTCACCGCCCTGCCCGAGCTGCTGCGCCCCGTGGGCGACCTGCGGCTGGTGGTCTACGGGCTGGTGATCCTGCTCGGACCGATCCTGTTTCCCCAGGGCCTGATCACACCGGAGCTGCTACGCAGGCTGCGCTGGCCGTTCCGGCAGACAAGCGCGGAGGCTCCGGCGCCATGAACCAGGCCCCCCTGAGCGGCAGCCCGCTGCTGGAGTTGCAGGCACTGAACTGCCGCTTCGGCGGCCTGCGGGCCCTCGATCGGGTGAGCCTGGCGGTGAAGAGCGGCGAGATCTTCGGGCTGATCGGCCCCAACGGCGCCGGCAAGACCACCCTGTTCAACCTGATCTCCGGCCTCACCGCCGCCAGCGGCGGCCGCATCCTCTGGCGCGGCCAGCCGATCAGCGGCCTGCGCCCCGACCGGATCGCCCGCCTGGGGCTGGCGCGCACCTTCCAGAACCTGCGCCTGTTCGCCTCCATGAGTGCCCTGGAGAACGTGCTGGTGGGGCTCCATGGCCGCGGCCGCACGCCCCTGGTGGCGGGGCTCCTGGGCACGGCTGCCTTCCGGCGCCGCCAACGGGAGCTGGAGGCGCAGGCCTTCAACCTGCTGGAGCTGCTGGAGCTGGCACCCCTGGCCCAGCAGAGCGCCGGCAGCCTCTCCTACGGCAACCAGCGGCGCCTGGAGATCGCCCGGGCCCTGGCCACCGGCCCGCGTCTGCTGCTGCTCGATGAACCGGCCGCCGGCCTGAACCCGGCCGAGAAGAGCGAACTCAGCGCCCTGATCCGCCTGCTGCGACAGCGCTTTGATCTCACCGTGCTGATCATCGAGCACCACGTGCCGCTGATGATGGACCTCTGCGACCGCCTGGCGGTGCTCAATTTCGGCGAACGCATCGCCCTGGGCACGCCCGAGCTGGTGCGCCGCGATCCGGCCGTGATCGAGGCCTACCTGGGCGGAGCCGTGGAGGAGGCTTCATGAACACCGCCGCCCCACTCCAGGCCCCACTCCAAGCCCCACTGCTGCACCTGGAGCGCCTGAGCGTGCGCTATGGCCGCATCGCCGCCCTCGAGGAGGTGGATCTGGAGGTGCGCAGCGGCGAGCTGGTGACCCTGCTGGGCTCCAACGGCGCCGGCAAGAGCACCACCTTGAAGGCGATCTCCCAGCTGGTCGCCCCCAGCGGCGGCGCCGTGCGCTGGCGCGGGCAGTCCCTCAAGGGCGTGGCCACAGAAACCACCGTGCGCCTGGGCATCGGCCACTGCCCGGAGGGGCGCCGGGTGCTCAGCCGCCAGAGCGTGGCCACCAACCTGGAGCTGGGGGCCTACCTGCGCCGCGACCACAGCGGCATCGCCACCGACCTGGAGCGCTGCTACGGCCTGTTCCCGCGGCTGGCGGAACGGCGCAGCCAGCTGGCCGGCAGCCTCTCGGGGGGGGAGCAGCAGATGCTGGCGATCGCCCGCGCCCTGATGGGCCGCCCCACCCTGCTGATGCTCGATGAACCCAGCCTGGGGCTGGCACCGAAGCTGGTGGCCGAAGTGATGGGAATCCTCGCGGAGCTGCACCGCCAGGGGCTCTCGATCCTGCTGGTGGAGCAGAACGCCCGGGCCGCCCTGGCGATCGCCAGCCGCGGCTACCTGCTGGAGGCGGGCCGCGTCAGTCGCAGCGGCAGCGCCACGGAACTGCTCGATGACGAGGGCCTGCAGGCCTCCTATCTGGGGCGCTAGGGGCGGATCAGCCGGGGTCGATCAGCCACCGACCAATCGGCGTTTGCGCCACTGCAGCGCCCCCCAGGTGATAAACAGCAGCGACGCCGGCAGCACCGCCACCAGCACCACCAGTCGGAATTCATCGAGGGCGCCGGGAACGGTGTTGAGCAGGATCTGCTCGAGCAGGTAACAGCCATAGAGCCCCAGCAGCAGCCAGCCCTCGGTGCGGGTGATCACCCCACCGCTCCAGAAGATCGGCAGGCAGGCCAGGGTGGTGGCCACCATGATCGGGAAATCGCGGCTGATCATCACCTGCTCCACCCCCAGGCCCCGGCCGCCGGAGACCGTGGCGCAGAGGCCGAGGATCACCAGCTGGTTGAGCAGGTTGCTGCCCACCACATTGCCGATCGCCAGGTCACCCTTGCCCCGGTAGGCCGCCACCACCGAGGTGACCAGCTCCGGCATCGAGGTGCCGGCGGCGACGATCGTCAGGCCGATCACCGTTTCGCTCACCCCCAGCCCCAGGGCCGCCGCCGTTGCCCCTTTGACCAGCAGCTGGGAGCCGATCACCAGCAGCACCAGACCGCCCGCCAGCTTGGCCGCGGCCACCGGGGCGGGAGCGGCGCCATCGTCCTCGAAATCATCACCGGCCCCAGCCGGCTCCTCGCGCGCTGAGACGATTTCCCAGATCAGGTTGATCACCGTGCCCGAGAGCAGCGCCAGCCCAGCGATCCAGGTGAGCCGTCCGCCCGAGGCCATGCCCCAGGTGGCCATCGAGACCCCGAACAGCAGCGGCACATCCCTTCGCACCAGCCGGCTGTTGACCCGCAGGGGCATGACCACGGCGCTGGCGCCGAGCACCACCAGCACGTTGAAGATGTTCGAGCCCACGATGTTGCTCACCGCCAGGGCATCGCCGCCGCTGCCGCCCTGGGTGGTGGCGAGCAGGCTCACAAACAGTTCCGGGGCGCTGGTGCCCAGGGACACCACCGTCAGACCGATCACCAACTGGGGGATCCCCAGCAACAGCGAGAGGGCCACCGAACCGGCCACGAACAGCTCGCCGCCGCCGAACAGCAGCAGGATCCCCACCACGATTTCAAAAACAATGAGGAGATACGCCATCGAACCGCTGCCGTGGGGGCCTGCTTGTGTCGGCTCAGGTTATGGGGCGACCGGCAGGGCCTGACGATCAAGGCGCGGCTCACGCATCACCCCAGCGAAAGGCCCCAGCGAACAGGCTCAGCGAAAGGGCGGCGAATAGAGCAGCCCGCCCTCGCGCCAGAGGCGGTTGGGGCCGCGCTCCAACCCCAGGGGCGAGCCCTGGCCCAGGGTGCGCTCGAACAGCTCGCCGTAGTTGCCCACCGCCGCCACGGCCCGGGCGGCGAAGTCGGCGGGGAGGCCCAGTTGGCGGCCCAGGTCGCCCTCGAGGCCCAGAAAGCGCCGCAGCCGGCTCTGGCGGGGATCGGCCCGGGCCGCTGCGGTGCGCTCGGAGAGGTTGGCGCGGCTCAGCCCCAGCTCCTCCGCCTCGATCAGGGCGCGCACGCTCCAGCGCACGGCATCGGCCCAGAGCGGATCGGCCTGGCCGCTGGCGGGGGCCATCGGCTCCTTGCTGAGGATGCCGGGGAGCAGGCGGTGGGCGGCGGGATCGGGGAACAGGGTGCGGCGGGCCGCCAGGCCGGAGCGGTCGCTGGTGACGGCCTCGCAGCGGCCCGAGAGATAGGCACTAAAGGTCTCGTCGGCGTTGCGGTAGCGGATCGGCACATAGGCAAGCCCGAGGCTGCCCATGCGATCGGCGAGCACGCCCTCGTTGGTGGAGCCGCTCACCACGCAGACCGTGCGCCCGGCCAGATCCGCCAGGCGCGTGATGCCGCTGGCCACCGGTGCCAGCACCCCGCCGCCGTCGTAGTAGACGATCGGCGCAAACGACAGGGCGTTGCCGCCGGGGGCATCGCGGCCGAGGTTGAAGGTGGTGTTGCGCGAGAGCAGATCGACATCGCCGCTGGCCACGGCGGCGAAGCGGTCGTTGCTGCTGAGCAGCTTGAGATCGAGCTTGGATGGATCCCCGAACACGGCGGCGGCCACGGCGCGGCAGATCTCCACATCGAGGCCCTGGAAGCGGCCATCGGCGCCCACGCTGCTGAAGCCCGGCAACTGGCCATTGATGCCGCAGATCAGCCGGCCCCGCTGCTGGATCAGGCCCAGGCGGCCAGCCGCCAGCGGGCCAGCGGAATCACCTGCGCAGCCGGCCACAAGCGTCAGCGCCGCCAGCAGGGGCAGGGCCAGGGCCGACAGAAACCTGAACCTAGGCGCCATAGCCGCCGCCTCCGGGGGTGGCGATCTCCAGCAGATCACCGGGCTGAACCTCCAGCTCGACACTGCCCGCCAACGCGTCGATCGACCCATCGGCGCGCTCGAGGCGGTTGAGGCCGAGCGCCCCCGACTCACCACCCGCCAGGCCGAACGGGGCCACCCGGCGGGATCCCGAGAGGATCGACACCGTCAGCGGCTCCAGGAAGCGCAGACGCCGCACCACCCCATCGCCCCCACGGTGGCGGCCCAGGCCACCACTGCCGCGCCGAACCTGAAACGACTCCAGCCGCACCGGGAAACGGCTTTCGAGCACCTCCGGGTCGGTGAGGCGCGAGTTGGTCATGTGGCTCTGGATGGCGTCAGCCCCCGCGAACGTGGCACCGGCGCCGCTGCCACCACAGATGGTCTCGTAGTACTGGCAGTGGCCGTTGCCGAAGCTGAGGTTGTTCATCGTGCCCTGGGCCGCCGCCATCACCCCCAGGGCGCCGAACAGGGCATTGGCGATCGCCTGGGAGGTTTCCACATTGCCGGCCACCACGGCGGCGGGGTGCCGGGGCCGCAACAGGCAGCCCTCCGGCACCAGCAGATCAAGGGGGCGAAAACAGCCGGCATTGAGCGGGATGGCTTCCCCCACCAGGGTGCGGAACACATAGAGCACCACCGCCTTGGTGATCGCCAGGGGGGCGTTGAGGTTGCCCGGGTGCTGGGGGGAGGTGCCGCTGAAATCAACCGTGGCCCGGCGCGCGGCCCGGTCGATCCGCACCGCCACGGCGATGGCGGCCCCGTCATCGAGCTCCACCCGGAAGGCCCCATCCTCCAGGCGATCGATCACCCGCCGCACCGCCTCGGCCGCATTGTCCTGCCCATGGCCCATGTAGGCGAGCACCCGCTCGCGCCCCACCAGGCCCACCAGGCGCTCCAGCTCGGCCGCCCCCAGGCGATTGGCCGCCACCTGGGCCTGGAGATCAGCCAGGAGCTGGTCGGGGTTGCGCACCGGCCAGGCTCCGGCAGCGAGCCGTTGGCGCCAGATCGCCTCCGGGAATTCGCCCTGCACCAAAAACGGCACGTTATCGAGCAGCAGGCCCTCTTCTTCGATGCTGGAGCTGCCCGGCGGCATCGAGCCGGGGGTGAGGCCGCCCACATCGGCGTGGTGGCCGCGGCTGGCCACGAAGAACGACGGCTCAGCGGATTTGGCACCGGCAGCGGCGAACACCGGCGTGATCACGGTCAGATCCGGCAGGTGGGTGCCGCCGTTGTAGGGGTCGTTGGAGACCACGGCATCGCCGGGGGCCAGGGGCGGGCGCTCCCCGCGGGCAACGGCCGCCAACAGGCTGGCGACGCTTTCGCCCATGGAGCCCAGGTGTACCGGAATGTGGGGGGCGTTGGCGACCAGATCGCCGCGGCGATCAAACAGAGCACAGGAGAAATCCAGCCGCTCACGGATGTTCACCGAGCTGCTGGTGAGCCGCAGGCGTTCGCCCATCTGCTCGGCGATGGCGGTGAAGCGGTAGTGAAACAGCTCCAGCAGCACCGGATCCACGGCCTTCGGATCCACTGCCTTCGGATCGCCTGCCTCCGGATCGCCTGAGCTTGCGCCAAGGGCATGGGCCCCGGCGCGGCCAGGGCCCGAGGGGGCATGGCGCAGCAGCAACTCCCCCCCCGCCAGCACCTGGAGGTCCCAGCCCGGTGCCAACAACACGGTGCCGGTGGACTCGGTGATCAGGGCTGGCCCCTTGAGCCGATCACCCGGCCTCAGGCGCTCCCGGGAGAGTAGCGACGCTGGCCGCCAGGCCCCGTCGATGAACAGGGGTGCCGTGGCAGGACTGCTCCCTGGTCCCTGGGGATCGCCGCCGGACTCTTGCGCCCGATCCGCCAGGGGAGCGCCGGCCGCCACCCGCTCCACGCTCAGCCATTCCACCTCCAAAGCCACGGGCGTGCCGCCCACCAAGGCGGGGGTGTAGCCGTAGCGCTGCTGATGGCTCCCCAGAAAGCTGCGCGTCATCGCCTCCAACGCGTCCAGGGCTACCGGCAGGCTCACCTCAGCGCCCCGGAGCCGCAGCCAGACGGTCACCCGCCGCGACGAGTTCGGCAGCGGTTCGCCATCGAGGCGCTCCGCCAGCGCGTGCAACCGCTGCACGCAGGCTGCATCGAGGGGCTCCAGCACGCTGCGCTCATGGATCCGCCGCTCCTCGGCCAGACCCATGCCGTAGGCGGAGAGCACCCCAGCGAGGGGATGGAGCAACACCTGGGCCATGCCCAGGGCCTCCGCCAGGGCACAGGCGTGCTGTCCGCCGGCCCCGCCGTAGCCCACCAGGGCGGCCTGGCGCAGGTCGTGGCCCCGCTGGATCGAGATCCGCCGGATCGCACCGGCCATGCGCGCCACGGCGATTTCCACCGCCCCCTCCGCCAGACGTTCGATGGGCTGGGGCGTGGTCCCACCCGCCATCAGCTGCGCCGCCAGGGCCTCGAACCGCGCCGCCGACGCCGCGACCTCCAAAGGCTGATCACCGCCTGGGCCGAACAGCGCCGGGAAGGCCTCGGGCCGCAGGCGCCCCAGCAACAGGTTGGCATCGGTGACCGTGGCCGGGCCGCCGCGCTGGTAGCAGGCCGGTCCGGGGTCGGCGCCGGCGGAGGCGGGCCCCACCTGCAACCGCTCGCCATCGACATGCACCACGGAGCCACCACCGGCGGCGACGGTGTGGATCGCCAGCATCGGCGCCTGCAGGGTGAGGCCGGCGATCTCCGTTTCGCTGCAGCGCTCCCAGGGCCGCCCAGGCCCGGCGGAATGGAACACATCCGTGGAAGTGCCACCCATGTCGAAGCCGACGATCGCGCCAAGCCCAGCCGCTGCCGCGATGCGGCAGGCGCCCACCAGGCCCCCAGCCGGGCCGGAGAGAATCGTGTCCTTGGCCCGCAGCTGCTCCGGCGCAATCAATCCGCCACTCGACTGCATCACCCGCAACCCACAATCCGACCCCAGCTCGGCCTGCAGCTGGCCCAGGTAGGCCCGCAGGGGCGGATCCACATAGGCCTCCAGCACGGCGGTCTGGGCCCGGGGCACCAGCTTGGTCAGGGGGCTCACCTCGTGGGAGAGGGCCACGGCCTCGAACCACAGCTGGCGCAGCCACTCCCCCAGGGCACGCTCATGGCGGGGATGGCGGGCGCCATGGAGCAAGGCCACGGCGAGGCTGTGGTAGCCATCGGCCCGGGCACGGCGCAGCTCCGCCTCCAGATCGGCATCCAGCCGGAGCGGTTCCAGCTCGCTGCCGTCGGCGGCCAGGCGGCCACCCACCTCCAGCACCCGCCCATGGAGCTGGTCGGGCTTCACGATCCGCAGGGCGAAGAGCTCGGGCCGGTGCTGGTCGCCGATCAGCAGGGCATCGGCGAAGCCATGGCTCACCAGCAGCAGGGTGGGGGCGCCGGAGCGCTCCAGCAACGCATTGGTGGCCACGGTGGTGCCCAGGCGCACCTCAGCGATGGCTCCCTCGGGCAGGGGTTCCCCAGGGCCCACCCCCACCAGCTCCCGGATCGCCGCCACCACCGGATCACCGCCGGCCGCCGCCGACAACACTTTGCGCACCACCAGCTCACCGTCTGGGCTGCGGGCCACCAGGTCGGTGAAGGTGCCACCCCGGTCGATCCAGAAGCGCCAGGCCAACCCCAGGTCGATCATCAACGGGAGCCTTAGCCTAGGAAGTCAGCCGCCACCGGCTCTCAAGGATGGTTCTGTTCAGATGAAACCGATCGTCCTTGCCTTCATCGCCACTGGCTTCACTGCCGCTGCCTTGAGCGCTGGGCTCCTTCCCATGCTGGGCCTTCCCGCCCGGGCCGTCGATCTCAACCTCGACATCGATGTGATGTGCCAGGGATTCGTCATCCTCAACAAGGACCTGGGGGCCTCGGCGGCCCCCGGCACACCGGCGGCCCGCAAGATGCAGCAGGAACAGCTCGTGACGGCGGCCCAGTACGACGCCCTCTGGTCGCTGATGAAGCTCACCCCAACAGGCAACTGCGTCGGCCTGTACTGAGCTGAGCTCCGGGGAGCCGGCCAGCCCCGCAAGCCATGGCGATCAGCGGAAGTTCTCGAACTGCAACGGCAGCTCCAGATCCTCGGCGCGCAACAGCTGGATCGCCTGTTGCAGGTCGTCCTTGTTCTTGCCGGTGACCCGCAGGCTGTCGCCCTGGATCGCCACGGTCACCTTCTTGAGCTGATCGCGCACCGTCTTGGAAAGCTTCTTGGCCAGTTCCTGGCTGAGACCCTTGCGCAGCACCACCTTCTGCTGCACCCGGTTACCGCCCACGGGCTCGGGGGTCTGGAGGTCGAAGATCTTGAGCGACAGCTCCCGTTTGGTGGCCTTCTGGCGCAGCACATCGACCACGGCCTCCAACGTCATGTCGCTGGCGGTGGTGATCGTGAGGCTGCCCTCCTCCACCTCAATCTCGGTTTTGGAGTCCTTGAGGTCGTAGCGCTGGCCCACCTCGCGGCGCACCTGGTCCACGGCGTTGACCAGCTCCTGGCGATCGAAATCGGAGACCACATCGAAGGAGTAGGTGTCGGCCATCGGACTTCGCAACGGGTGAACGGCCTTGCAGCCTAGAAAAGGGACCTCGCCGACTCCCCCTTCCGCCATGCCCCTGACTGCCGCTGCCCCCTTCGCCTGGTCGCTGGTGCTGGCCGGCGCGGTGGTGATCGTGAGCCTGGTGCCGCTGGCCCTGGGCCGCTCCCGAGCTGATTTCAGCGTGGCCGATCTGGCGGCACCGCGGGCGATGTTCGAGCGGCTGCCGGCCTGGGGGCAGCGGGCCAGCTGGGCCCACCAGAACGCCTTCGAGGCGTTCACGCTCCATGCCCCGGCCTGCCTGCTCTGCCTGGTCGCCGGCGTGAACGCACCGGCGGCGCTGATGGCCGCCTGGGCCCATCCGCTGCTGCGCCTGGCCTACAACGGCGCCTATGTGGCCAACGTGCCTCCACTGCGCAGCCTCTGCTGGATCGGCGCGCTGCTCGCCACTGGGGTGCTGTATTCCGAAGGCCTCAAGGCGGTGCTGGCGGCGGGTTGAGCCGGCCAGACCGCAGGGCCACCGGGCGGCGGTCCGCCCTCAGCCCTTCTCCTGCAGCCCCTTGAGGGCGGTGAGCAGGGAGGCGGGACTCTGGGGATCCACCATCAGCACACTGCCGCCCGGGGCCTTGGCCAGTTCCTGGCCGAGCCCCATCCAGTCCTTGGCCAGCAGCAGGCGCAGGGCCTCGCCCCCCGCCGGGTGGCTCTCGATCAAGGCCGCCAACTCACCGGCTGCTTCCGCCCGGGCCACCGCCAATAGCTTCTGCTGTTCCGCCTGGGCCTGGGCCCCCAGCACCAGGGCCTCCTTCTGGGCCTGGGCATCGAACACCAGGGCCTCGGCCCGCCCCCGGGCCGCATTGAGCTGAGCCTCTTTCTCGCCTTCCGAGCGCAGGATGGCGGCACGTTTTTCACGCTCGGCGCTCATCTGCATCTCCATCGCCTGCTGCACCCCGGAAGAAGGAACGATGTCGCGCATCTCCACGCGGGTGACCTTGACGCCCCAGGGATCCGTGGCCTGATCAAGCTCCCGGAGCAGCAACTCGTTCACCTCCGATCGGGTGGAGAAGGTCTGGTCGAGGTCGAGCTTGCCCATCTCCGAACGGATCTGCGTGAGCACCAGGTTCACCATCGCCGACTTGAGGTTGTCGAGGGCGTAGTAGGCCTTGGCGTGCTCCAGCAGCTGCCAATAGACCACCGCATCCACTTCGATTGAGACGTTGTCCTTGGTGATGCACTGCTGGGGGGGGATGTCGAGCACGCGCTCCTTGAGCGATTCATTGCTCACGATCCGCTCAACAACCGGCATTACCATCGAGAGGCCGGGTTTGAGTTCGCGGTCGAACTTGCCGAGGCGCTCCACCAGCATCGAGCGCCCACCATTGGTGATCTTGACGCTGCTGAAGCCAAGAAAACCCAGCAGGATCAGTGCCGGGAGCGAGAGTAATTCCATCGACCAAGGGTGGGCGTTCAACCCATCCAGGCTAAGCAGCCCATCTGCCCAGCCCAGCCCAGAGCAGACTGAATCGATTCGCCTTGGCCCGATGGCCCCATTGATCTGGCTCGCTTTGGCTGGGGTGCTTTTTCTGATCGAAGTCAGCATCCCCGGATTCGGGGGGTTTGTGATCGCGGCGGTGGCGGCCCTGGTGGTCTCTGCGCTCACGGCCCTGCTGGGGTTGTCCGTGGCGCTCCAGGTGGCGGCCTTCGCCGTGATCAGCCTGCTGGGGGGCGCGGCGCTCTGGCGCTGGTCCGGTCGGCAGCCCTCCAAGCTGGAGCGCCTCGCCCCCGCCAACGACCGGGCCGAGGTGATCGCCGCCTTCGATGCCCAGGGGCGAGGCCGGGTGCGCTGGCAGGGCCAGAGCTGGGCCGCAGAAAGCCTTGAGTTCCCCCGCCCCTTGGCTCCGGGCGATCAAGTGGTGGTGATGCGCCGGGTGGGCACCCGGCTGGAGGTGATGGCCGAGGAATCCTGAACGGCCCTGGGCTCTGCACCCTGCGGTGGCCGCGCCCAAGGCCGGTCTCGCTCAGTCGAAGAACATCAGGCTGACTACCTTGCCCATGTCTTCGGCGGTGCGGCAGCTGGTGAGCAGGGTTTCGCTGTCGTGGAAGGCGTAACAGATGAGTTGATCGCAGCGGCCAATGATCTCCTGGTTGCAGAGGCTGCTGGCCATCGGCAAGGGCAGCTCATCGTGCTCGGGCTTCTCCACCAGGTGCAGCACGCGCTCGAGTTGGTCGCGGGATTCACTGGGCTGGCGCTCCAGGCTCTGGGGCAGCAGCACCGTGAGCCGACTGGGGTCCACCTCGAGCACGCCACGGATCACGGCGGCGTTGACCCCCTGGGAGCCGGAGGTGACCAGGTTGTGGCCCTCCTGGGCCAGGGAGCGTGCCACCAGTTCCACCAGATGGATCGAGACCACCGGCACGTGGCGGCTGCCGAGGATGGCGATCCGGCGCTTGCCCCGGTCCTGGAGCATGGCCAGTTCCTGGGCAAGGGTGTCGATCCGGTCGAGGGACGGGATATCAAGGGACCGGGCCAACGCGTGCGATCAACCAGCCGCACGAAATTAGCAGCGCCCTCCTCAGGCCCGTTGCGGCAAACGCAGCCGATCGAACAAGCGCTCGAAGCGGCAGTGCTCCTCCACCAGGCGGAAGGCGTAGGTCGCCTTGACCGATTCGTGCAGGCGGACATGCCCGAAGGCTCTCTCGATCACCTCGACGGTGGTGAGGGTGTCGTGCTCAACTTTGAGAATCGGGACCTCCAACTCCTCGGCGCGGTTGATCAACTGGGGCAGGGGTTCGCCTTGGCCGGTGAGGATCAGGCATTGGGTGGAGGCTTCCAGGGCCGCCAGCTGGATGTCGGTGCGGTCCGCTCCGGTGACCACGGCCATGTTGCGGCGGCGGCGGAAGAACTCCATCGCCGAATTGACATTCATGGCGCCGATGCTGAGGGTTTCCACCAACAGATCAACCCGCTCGCTGCAGCAAAGCACGCGCGCCCCCAGACGCCCGGCCAACTCCTCCACGGTCACGCTGCGCAGCAGCGGGCTGCGCGGCATCACGCCGAACACCGGCAGCCCGAGCCGTTCAAGAGCAGGCACCAGCTCAGCGCGCAACTCCCCCACCTGGTCGGGATTGACGGCGTTGAGCACCACACCGGCCAGATGCTCCCCCAACTGCTGCTGGGCTTCCAGCAGCGCATCAACGCTGCGGCTGTCCTCCCAGAGGTGCACGAGCACCACAGGGGCGGCGAAGGTCTCGGCGAGGTGGCTGAGGTTGAGTCCATAGATCAACCCTTCGCTGAGGCTTCCCGCCGCCTCAAGGAGGGTCACCCCGTCGCTGAAGGCCTCCAGGCGACGCTGCAGCAACGCCAACCCAGCTCCGGATCTGCAGTGCCCCTCCAGGAGCCGGGCCTGGGCCGTGCCCGCCTCCAGCAGCTCAAGCGAGGGCAGCAGCTGCTCAGGGGCGAGGCCGAGGGTGCGGCCGACGAAACGCACGTCGTCATCGATCAGCTCGATCGACTCCTGTTCAGGATCGGGGCTGACGCTGGTGGCCAGGGGTTTGCCGAAGCGCAGGGCCAGACCCTGCTGCACCAATTGGCGCCCCAGGCCAAGCACCACGGCCGACTTGCCGCTGAAGGGGTGACAGGAGCCAATCAGAAGCGTGGGGGCCATCTAGCGCTCAGGGTTATGGGGAATCTCGCCGACCAGGAGCCAGCGCCAGAAGTTTTCTGGCAGGTCCGGTGCGGCGCCCCCTTCCCGGGTCTGGATCAGGTCCATCAGCCAGAGCACGAGCTGGTGGGTGGGCACGGAAAAGCTGTAGAGCACCTCAGGCATCTGGGGGAAACTCAGATCACAACTGCTGCGTTCCTGGGGGGAAGTCCCGGCCTGCCAGCGCAGCTCAAAGACATGGGGCGTGCCGAACTTCAGGACCCTTTGGCCCTCCACCCGCCCCTTGCCCAGCAGATGGATGGCCTGATCAAGCACCTCCTCACGACTGACCCCGCTGCAGTAAGGGGCATAGAGGGCCACCTGGGCGGCGTCATGGGAGGCCAGATCCGTGGCATTGCTCGAGGCCATCGATGTATCGGGCGCCACGCGAGTAAAGGTTGCACCATGCTGCCAGCCTGCGTGGCATTCGCCCATGGCTTGGGGCCAGCCAATGAATCTCCTTGATGCCCTTCTGGGCCGGGCTCTGCCCCTGAAGGGCCGGCGGGTGGCCGTGAGTGGCGCCAGCGGCAGCCTCGGCAGGGAGTTGCTGCAGGAACTCCAGCGCCGCGGCGCCGAGCCCATCGCCCTCAGCAGTTCGCCGGAACCCCTGGTACTGAGGGGGGGCGACGGGCAACTGATCGGCCTCGAGCAGGTGCAGTGGAGCTGCGGCGAGGAGAGCGCCCTGGCGCCGCTGCTGGAGCACGTCGACATCCTGGTGATCAACCACGGCCTCAACGTCCATGGGGCTCGCAGCCCTGAGGCGGTGGAGCGCTCCCTGGAGGTGAATGCCCTGAGCGCCTGGCGATTGCTGGAGCTGTTTGTGGCGATCTGCGAGCGCCAGGGACGTCCCGATCCTGCGTCACCACTGAAGGAGGTATGGGTGAACACGTCGGAGGCCGAGGTTCAGCCGGCGCTCAGTCCGCTCTACGAGCTGAGCAAACGGTTGCTGGGGGAGCTGCTGAGCCTGCGCCAACTCGATGCCCCCGGCGCCCCCTGGCGCCTGCGCCGGCTGGTGCTGGGGCCGTTCCGTTCCGCCCTCAACCCGATCGGCGTGATGCCGGCGGACTTCGTGGCCCGCCAGGTGCTGGGCCAGGCCAGCCGCGGCCTCGGGCTGATCATCGTCACCCCCAACCCGCTCACCTACCTCACGATGCCGCTGGCGGCCCTCGGGCGCCGGATCTACTTCGGGCTGATCACTGGGCCAAAAATCGGCGCAGGAGCCGAGGCATCCCGACCGGAGCCTAGAAATCCCGATCGGTGAGGATCTCGCAACCGTCGCTGGTGACGGCAATCGTGTGCTCCCACTGGGCCGAGAGCGAACCATCGACGGTGACCACGGTCCAGCGGTCCTTGAGGGTGCGGCAGGCCTTGGAGCCCGCATTGAGAATCGGCTCCACCGCCAGGGTCATGCCGGCCCTGAGCTTCATGTTGGGCAAATCCTTGGTGCGGAAGTTGAACACCGAGGGTTCTTCGTGCAGGTTGCGGCCGACGCCATGGCCGGTGTAATCCTCCACAACGGCATAGCCGTGCGCTTCGACGTGGTCCTGGACGGCACCGGCAATGTCGAGCAGGGTGTGGCCGGCCTTGATCTGGGCCAGACCCTTCATCAACGCTTCCTGGGCCACGCGGCAAAGACGGCGGCTTTCTTCACTGACGCCCTCACCGACGCAGAGGCTGATGCAACTGTCGCCGTGGTAGCCCTCGAAGTAGGCACCGGTGTCGATCTTGACCAGATCTCCAGCCTGGATCATTTTTTTGCTGTTGGGAATCCCATGCACCACTTCATCGTTGATGCTGGCGCAGATGCTGGCGGGGAAGCCGTGGTACCCCTTGAAGCTGGGGGTGGCGCCCAGTTCGCGGATGCGCTTTTCAGCGTGGCGGTCCAGATCGGCCGTGGTGAGCCCTGGCGCCGCCAATTCCGTGATCTCTCGCAGCACCGTGGCGACGATGCGGCTGGCGCGGCGCATCGTCTCGATCTCCCGCGCCGATTTGATCTCCACCCCACGGCGGCTCTTCTGGATCCGCGGACCCACCTGGGTGGTGCTGCTGGCCGCCTTGGTGGCCGCGGCGTTGGTTGTGGCCAGCAGGTCCGCGAAGAGATTCATGCGTCAACGCCAGCGGCGGTCCTTCAAGTTATCAACCGCCACACTGGACCGACTGACGCACCAGCCACCCCATGGCTTCCCAGGCGCCGTTCCGCCGTCTCCATGGCCTGATCGCGCCGGTGGTGCTCACACCGCTGCTGCTCACGGTCTGCACCGGAATGGCTTACCGCCTGCTCAATGATTGGGCCGGCCTGAGCCGCGATCAGACCCACGTTTTGATGGTGCTGCACGAGGGGGAGTGGCTGGGCAGTCCGCTCAAGAGCGTCTATGTGCTGCTCAATGGTCTGGGTCTCCTCTGGATGCTGGCGACCGGGGCTGGAATGCTGGTGCAGAAATGGAGCAAAACTGCACGGAGGGCCCCGGCCGCGCAGTTCGGCACCGGCGTTCCCGTCCAGGAGAGGGAACCCTGAGCCGGTACACTCTTTCTTTGGCCAGGAGCTCAAGGAATCGGAAGATGGAAGCGGAATCGAACGAGTTGAGCGAAACCGTGGCTGAGGCCGCGGACACCGCAGTAGAAACGGTCGCCCCAACGGCAACCGCCGTGGCCGAACCTCCGGTCACGAAGGTGAAAACCGGCAAGCTCAGCGCCTACGACCTGATTCGCGCCTTCGAAGCCGAGCAGCTCAAAAACGACCTGCCTGAGATCTACGTGGGCGACACCGTGCGCGTCGGGGTGCGCATCAGTGAGGGCAACAAGGAGCGCATCCAGCCCTACGAGGGAGTGGTGATCGCCAAGCGCCACGGCGGCCTCAACGAGACCATCACCGTTCGCCGCATTTTCCAGGGCATCGGCGTCGAACGCGTGTTCATGCTGCACAGCCCCCAGGTGGCTTCCGTCAAGGTGGAGCGGCGCGGTAAGGTGCGTCGAGCGAAGCTCTTTTATCTGCGGGATCGGGTGGGCAAGGCCACCCGCGTCAAGCAGCGCTTCGATCGCTGAGGCCTTCGTCCTCGTTCATCCAGGCTGCTGACATTTTTGTCAGCGGCTCAAGGGATGTCGCCTTGCGCCGTTAGTTCAGTTGGTAGAACGCAGGTCTCCAAAACCTGATGTCGGGGGTTCAAGTCCTCCACGGCGCGTCCGACTACGCCCTCTGCAGTTTCGCGGTTCCGGACATGGAGTTGGATCTACAACCCGGTGATGTGGTCAAGGTGCTCGAATCCGCTGCCCTCGGCTGGGTTCGGGCCCGGGTGATCCGGGTCAAATCCGGAGGACGTGTCGTCGTCCAGAGCGACCAGGGGCGTGAATTCACTGCCCGGGGCAACCAGGTGCGCCTGATCGAACCGGCTGGCTTCCGCCCCTGAGGCTGGCTTCAGCGGCTTCGCACAATTCCCATGATCATCCTCACGGCCAGCTCAGGCCAGAACCGGGTGCTGGCTCAGCTGGTCGCAGAACGCGCCCAGGCCCTGGGCCATGGCTCCCAGTTGATCGATCTGACGGTCCTCGATCTGCCTCTGTTCACCCCCGCTCGCCAGAGCCAGGGGCCTGGAGAACCCCTGGAGGTGCTGGCCAGGGTGCTGCTGGAGCAGCGGCGGCTGTGGGTCTGCGCGCCTGAATACAACGGCAGTCTCCCCCCCACTCTTGTCAACGCGATCGCCTGGCTCTCCACCAGCAGCGCCGATTTCCGTGCCCTCTTCCAGGGGGTGCCCGTGGCCCTCTCCACCCATAGTGGTGGCGGTGGCCAGAAGCTGCTTTGCGCCATGCGGCAGCAATTCGCCCACCTCGGGGCCCTGGTCATCGGCCGTGAACTGCTCAGCACACCCCAGAAAGCGGCCAACCCCGAGAGCATCGATGCCATGCTCGCCGAGTTGCATCGGATCCCAGCCCCATCCGTCGCCTGAGACGGTCCGTTGAAGCGGGTCAGTTCAAGGTGGTGTGTTGACGGCGGGACCCGTGATCGCGGATACTTCCGAGGTTGCAAGCGCAACGCAGCTCGGCCAAAAGCCGGACTGGGACTGTAGTTCAACCGGTTAGAGCACCGCCCTGTCACGGCGGAAGTTGCGGGTTCGAATCCCGTCAGTCCCGTTCACCTCTTGCTGGAGTCCCTCACGTGCCGGTAGCCGGACCTGTTCGGGTGCGCCTGGCCCCCAGCCCCACGGGCACGCTCCACATCGGCACGGCCCGCACGGCGGTGTTCAACTGGCTGTTCGCCCGCCGCCACGGGGGCCAGTTCCTCCTGCGCATCGAGGACACCGATCGGGAGCGTTCCAAGCCCGAATTCACCACCAACATCCTTGGCGGCCTGGCCTGGCTCGGGCTGTCCTGGGACGGCGAACCGGTGATCCAGAGCGAGCGGATCGAGGCCCACCGCCAGGCGATTGCGCAGCTGCTGGAGAGCGGCCACGCCTACCGCTGCTACGTCAGAGAGGAGGAACTCACGGCGATGCGCGAGGCCCAGGCCGCCGCGAACAAGGCCCCGCGCTACGACAACCGCCACCGCGACCTGAGCCCGGAGCAGGAGCAGGCCTTCATCGCCGCGGGCCGCCAGAGCGTGATCCGCTTCCGCATCGATGACGGGGCCGCGATCGAATGGCACGACCTCGTGCGTGGGCCGATGCGCTGGGCTGGGGCCGACCTGGGCGGCGACATGGTGATTGCCCGGCGGGCGCCCTCCGGGGCCATCGGCGATCCCCTCTACAACCTGGTGGTGGTGGTGGATGACGCGGCGATGGCGATCAGCCACGTGATCCGCGGCGAGGACCACATCGCCAACACCGCCAAGCAGATCCTTCTTTACGAGGCCCTGGGCCTGCCGCTGCCGCAGTTCGCCCACACACCTTTGATTCTGAACCAGGAGGGCCGCAAGCTCTCCAAGCGTGACGGGGTCACCTCGGTGTCGGAGTTTCAGGCGATGGGCTTTACCGCCGGTGCCCTGGCCAACTACATGACCCTGCTGGGCTGGTCGCCGCCGGAGGGCATGGGGGAGCGTTTCACCCTCGAGCAGGCGGCGGCGGTGTTCGATTTCGAGCGCGTCAACCGGGCCGGCGCCCGCTTCGACTGGGACAAGCTGAACTGGATCAACGGCCAGGTGCTCCATGGCCTAGGGGCGGCCGAGCTGCGCCGTCAGCTGTTGCCCCTCTGGGAGGCGCAAGGCTGGGCCGCCTCCGGTGCGATCGGCAGCGATCCGGCTTGGCAGGAGCAACTGACGGAGCTGCTGGGTCCCTCCCTCACCCTGCTGGCCGATGGCGTGGAGCAGGCCAAACCCTTCTTCGAGCGGCCGGAGTTGAACGAGGCGGCCTGCGCTCAGCTGGAAACGGAGGGGGCCCGGCCGGCCCTCGCCGCCCTGCTGGGAGCCCTCAAAGCCCGCAGAGGGGTCCCCTTGGTCCCGGATGAGGCCCAGGAGCTGCTGGGGGCCGCGGCCAAGGCCGCAGGCGTAAAGAAAGGGGTGCTGATGAAGAGCCTGCGCGCCGCCCTGCTCGGCAGCCTCCAGGGCCCCGATCTGGTGACCACCTGGCAGCTACTCCACCCCAGTGGCGAGGACCTCGCCCGGCTCGAGCGCAGCCTCTGAGGCCCCGGTGGCCGAGCCGCCTGCGGTGGCTTCCGGTTCGGGATCCACCAGCTCCAGGTGCCGGGCCAGGGCCGGGGCGGTGAAGCCCTGGAGTCCCACGGTGAGCAGAATCGTCAGGAACACCAGGCCCTTGAGCAGGGTGGCCCCTGGCACACCGGCGTCCTCGAGGCGGATGGCGAACAGGCTGGCCACCGCGGCCGTAACGATGCCCCGGGGCGCGATCCAGCTCAACAGGAACTTCTCCCGGCCGCCCAGGGGCAGACCCACCCCCGCCACCTGCACCAGCAGGAGCCGAAGCAGCATCAGCCCCAGCACACAGGCCACCCCACCCCAGCCCAGGGGGCTCAGCTCCCCCCAGGAGACATCCGCCGCCAGCAAGGGGAACAGCATCGTGATCGCCAGCTGGGCCATCTGACGGATCAGGACATCGAGCTGATCGGCTTCGGTGTCGAGGCGCCAACCCACCACCACCCCGGCGGTGACGGCGGCTGGCAGCCCCGCCTCGGGCAGCAGAGCCTCGGCGCCGCTGAACAGCAGGAACAGCAGGCCAAGGGTGACCTGGAGGCGGACCATGCCGCTGCGCTCGCCGGTGGCGGGCAGGCGCTGGAGCACGGCGGCCAGCAGGAAGCCCGCCAGGGCACCGGCGAGGGCACCGCCCCCCATCCGCAGGGCCAGGGCACCGGCCAGGTCCCCCCAGCTGTCCAGTTCACCAAGGGCCAGCTCCAAGAGCAGGGCCGCCAGCACGGCACTGAAGGGTTCAAGCACCAGCCCTTCGGCCTCCAGCACCTGGGCCAGGGGGGCCTTCAGGCGCATCTGCTGGACCATCGGCGTGATCACCGTGGGGCCCGTGGCCAGCACGATCCCCCCGAACACCAGGGCCACGGGCCAGTCGAGGCCAGCCAGGCCGTGGGCCAGGGCCGCGCTTCCCGCCAGCCCCACAAGACCGCGCACCAGCACGATCCGCAGCAGGGTCTGGCGGGGCTCGCGGCCGGCCAGGCGCAGGTTGAGCCCACCGTCGAACAGCACAAGGCTCACCAGCAGCCCCACGATCGGCTCCAGCCCTGAGCCCAGTAGCCCGGGATCCACCAGATCGAAGCCTGCCCGACCGATCAGCAGGCCCGAAGCCAGCAACAGCACCACCGTGGGCAGCCCGCTGAGCTGACCGAGGAGCTGGGCCATGGACCCCGCGAAGACGGTGAGGCCCCAGAGCAGGCCCAGGCGGTCGCCGATGGGACTCAATCCTCGTTCACGGCAAACTGGGGTTCCACCCTGATCCCGACAATGGCGCTGGGGCGCACCACAAGGTATTCACCCTGCAGTTCGCTGATCGGCACGTTCACGTAGGCCTCCGGCGGACCAGCGTTGAGGACCCCGGCATACCACTGCTGGAAGGCCTCCAGCGTGGCGAAATTGACCACCTCGCGATGGCCACCGCTGAAGAGCAGGTGCACTGCAAAGCGTCGGGGGGTGCGGGACATCGGGGCGGCTCAACGCCCCCTCAGGATGCCGCAGCCTTCCCGCCCTGCGCCAGAAGCCACGGTGCCAGTCGGGCGCTGCCCGGGGCATACAGAGGGTGGCGGGGCTGGCCGGAGGCAGTGCGCCCCAGGGCCCAGAGGCGGCCGCCGCCGCCGGCGGAGAGCAGTTCCAGGACCTGCTGATCGCGGTTCCGCCAGCGGCCGCCGTTGCCCCAGCCCAGCCAGAGCCTGGAGGAGGCTGGGGCCGCAAGGGCCTCACCCAGGGTCTGGCGGAGCCAGTCGTGGTTGGCGGGGCCGATCGGATCGGCGCAGCGGTGCAGGGCTGCCGGGCTGGGGCTGATGCGAGCGAAGAGGTTCACGACCGTGAGTGAGCCGTGGCCCCAGCGGCGGGCGAAACCGAGCAGGCGCCGCAGGGTGGGGTCATCACGGCGGCCATCGGCGCGGGAGGGGTTGAGGCCGATGAACAGCAGCGCGGGCCGGCCTGGATCCCAGCGGCGTTGGAGCCGCCAGCGGTAGGCGCCGCAGGGGCTGATGTCGGCCCAGGAGTCCCCAGGGCATCCGCTGGACTCAGGCACAGCCCTGGCGCTCCAACCAATCGAGGGTTTGGCTGAGCACCTGCACCTGGGCATCGCTGCCCCCCCCGAAGCGCAGCCGCCCGCCCTGGGGCACCAGGACGGCGCAGGCCTCGCCCCGCCGCCCGGCCGCCGCCGCCCCCACCCCACGCACCAGCTCCAATCCACCGCTGGCCCAGCTCCAGGACGTCTCCAGGCCCGGAGCGCCGGCCAGGCGCTCGCCGCCGGCCAGCAGCTTCGCCAGGGCCGGTTGGTCGCCTGAGCGACCCAGCAGCCAGGCGTAATGCACCGCCAGAAACGGCAGCAGCGGCTCCGACGATCGCTCCCCAAGATGGGGGCGCAGGCGTTCCCAGAGGTTTTCCTGGCGGCGGCCGACCAGCTCCAGTCGCCAGCCCAGGGCGATCAGGTCGATCAGCTCGCCGGTGGGCAGCAGGCCGTGCTCGGGGAGCGCCCCTGCCAACAGCTCATCGAGCACCGCCTCGGCCGCCAGTCCATCCCCCAGGGCGAGGTGCAGCAAGGCCAGGTGCCAGAGGTTGTGGACGCGCAGGCCGGCGCTGGTGCGCACCCAGGTGTGGCAGCGCCCCTGCTGCTGACACAGCCCCTCCTCCAGCCGGCCGCTGCGCAGGGCCCAGTGGGACAAGGTGTGGTCGGCCCAGGCGTTATCGGGGCGCGCGGCGATGGCGGCCTCCGCCAAGGCCCGCGCCTCCTCGAGGCAGCCACAGAGCTCCAGGGCGAAGGAACCGATCGCCAGCCGGTCCGGGTGGTCGGGAAACACCTGGGCCAGCTGCTGGGAGCGCTCCAGCAGGCGCGGGCCGTGCAGCTCCTGGCCGCGGCAGAAGCACAGCCATTCGATCAACTTCAGTGGCAGCAGCGCCTCCCGGTGGCTCACGCACAGCAGCTCCAGGCGCAGCAGGGCGAGGCCGTACTCCCCTGCCTGCCAGGGGCTGAGCGCCTCCAGCAGCTCGCGACCGAAGCGGTCGAGGCAGCCACTGGCGGCCTTGGCCGCTGCCAGGTGCACGCTCGCCTGGCGCTGGCCGGCGGGATCCAGGGCATAGAGCTGCAGGATGGCCGCCAACAGCTGGAGGCGTGGCTCGTCCGGTTCGGCCGCCACCGCCGCCAGGATCACCTCCACGCCAGGGCCGAAACACAGCAGCTCAGCGCTGAACTGGCGCGCGGCCGACTGGGCGGCAGCGGAGGCACCGCGCAGAAAATCCGCCGGCAAGCCGTCCTGCTCTGGGGAACCGGCGGGGGCTGAGCCCTCGGCCGGGTGGGTGGTGGCAGGCTGTGGCGACGGTTCGGACATGGCGCGAGAGGGGATGGCGGCGAAGCAAAAGCCCGAGGCACCCATGCTGCTGCTGGTGGACGGCCATTCCCTGGCCTTCCGCAGTTTCTACGCGTTTGCCAAGGGGGGCGATGGGGGGCTGGCCACCGCCGATGGCGTGCCCACCAGCGTCACCTACGGCTTCCTCAAGGCGCTGCTGGAGAACGTCAAGGGGCTGACCCCCCAGGGGGTGGTGATCGCCTTCGACACGGCTGAACCCACCTTCCGCCACCTGGCGGATGTCAACTACAAGGCCCACCGCGATGTGGCCCCGGAGCATTTTTTCGCCGACCTGGACAACCTGCGCGAGATCCTGGCGGGCCCACTCAACCTTTCCTTGTGCCTGGCCCCCGGCTACGAGGCCGACGACGTGCTCGGCACCCTGGCGAATCGGGCGGCGAATGACGGCTGGCGGGTGCGCATCCTTTCGGGGGACCGCGACCTGTTCCAACTCGTCGACGACGAAAGGGACATCGCCGTGCTCTACATGGGCGGCGGCGGCCCCTACGCCAAGACCGCCGGCCCGGTGGTGATCGATCGCGAAGGGGTGATCGCCAAGCTGGGGGTCACCCCTGAAGGGGTGGTGGACCTCAAGGCGCTCACGGGCGACAGCAGCGACAACATCCCCGGCGTGAAGGGGGTAGGCCCCAAGACCGCGATCACATTGCTCAAGGAGAACGGCAGCCTCGATGGCGTCTACGCCGCCCTCGAAGCGCTCAGCGATGAAAAGGCCAGCCAGGGGGCGCTCAAGGGGGCGCTCAAGGCCAAGCTCAGCGCCGACAAGGCCAACGCCTACCTCTCGCGCCACCTGGCCGAGATCCTGATCGACATCCCCTTGCCCGAGGAGCCCCGGCTGGAGCTGGCGGAGGTGGATGGCGGCGCCCTGGCCCGGCGGCTCACGGAGTTGGAGCTGCACAGCCTGGTGCGGCAGCTGGGGGCGTTCGAGCGCGCCTTCTCGGCCGATCACCTGCCCCACACCGATCCTGCGGCGGCCCTGGCGGCGCCCGCGGCGCCCGCACCAGAGGCGCTGGCACCAGAGGCGCCCGAGGCCGCCTCCAACCTTGGACCCCCCGCTGGGGCTTTACCGGCCCTGCAACCGCAGATCATCTCGACGCCCGAGCAAATGGAGGCCCTGGTGGCGCAGCTGCTGACGGCCAGCGATCCCACCGCGCCCGTGGCCCTCGACACCGAAACCACGGCCCTCAATCCCTTCCAGGCCGAACTGGTGGGGGTGGGGGTGTGCTGGGGCGATGCGCTCGATGCGCTCGCCTACATCCCGATCGGCCACCACCCACCGATGGCCGCCGATCTGCTCAGCGCCCCGCCTGCGGCGCCGGCCCAGCTGCCCCTGGAGGCGGTGCTGGGGGCCCTGGCCCCCTGGCTGGCGAGCGCCGAGCACCCCAAGGCGCTGCAGAACGCCAAGTACGACCGGCTGGTGCTGCTGCGCCACGGCCTGCCCCTGGCCGGGGTGGTGATGGACACGCTGCTGGCCGATTACCTGCGCGATGCCAACGCCAAGCACGGCCTCGAAGCGATGGCCGAGCGGGAGTTCGGCTTTGTACCCACCGCCTTCAGCGAACTGGTGGGGAAAGGAGAAACCTTCGCCTCGGTGCCGATCGAGGCGGCGGCGCTCTACTGCGGCATGGACGTGCACCTCACCCGCCGGCTCGCGCTGGTGCTGGCGGCGGAGCTGGCGGCCCTGGGGCCGGCGTTGCCGGCGCTGCTGGCGGAGGTGGAGCTGCCCCTGGAGCCCGTGCTGGCGTTGATGGAGGCCACGGGCATCCGCATCGACACCGCCTACCTGGCGGAGCTGAGCGTGGAACTCGGCGACCAACTCGAGAAGCTGGTGAACGAAGCCCAGGAGCTGGCGGGGGTGGCCTTCAACCTCGCCTCCCCCAAACAGCTGGGGGAGCTGCTGTTCGAGACCCTGGGGCTCGACCGCAAGAAATCAAGGAAAACGAAAACCGGCTGGAGCACCGATGCGGCCGTACTCGAGAAGCTCGAAGCCGACCATCCGGTGGTGGCCAAGCTGCTGGAGCACCGCATCCTCAGCAAGCTCAAGAGCACCTACGTCGATGCGCTGCCGCTGCTGGTGGAGCCCGAAACCGGGCGGGTGCACACCGACTTCAACCAGGCCGTAACGGCGACAGGGCGCCTGAGCAGCAGCAACCCCAACCTGCAGAACATCCCCATCCGCACCGCCTACTCCCGGCGGATCCGCAAGGCCTTCCTGCCCGAGGAAGGCTGGAGCCTGATCAGCGCTGACTACAGCCAGATCGAGCTGCGCATCCTCACCCACCTCTCGGGCGAGGAGGTGCTGGTGGAGGCCTACCGCAGCGGCGACGATGTGCACGCGCTCACCGCCCGGCTGCTGCTCGACAAAACCGAGGTGAGTGCCGATGAGCGGCGCCTGGGCAAGACGATCAACTTCGGGGTGATCTACGGCATGGGCGCCCAGCGGCTGGCGCGGGAAACGGCCCTCAGCCAGGCCCAGGCCAAGGAGTTCCTGAGCAAGTACAAGCAGCGCTACCCGAAGGTGTTCGCCTTCCTGGAGCTGCAGGAACGCCTCGCCCTCAGCCGCGGCTACGTGGAGACGATCCTGGGGCGCCGGCGCCCGTTTGAGTTCGATCCCAACGGCCTCGGGCGGCTCAAGGGTAAGGACCCCCTGGAAATCGAGCTGGAGGTGGCGCGCCGGGGCGGCCTGGAGGCCCAGCAACTGCGCGCGGCGGCCAACGCCCCGATCCAGGGCTCGTCGGCCGACATCATCAAGCTGGCGATGGTGCAGCTGCACCACGAGCTGATTGCCAGGCAGCTGCCGGCGCGGCTGCTGCTGCAGGTGCACGATGAACTGGTGCTGGAGACCGCCCCCGAGGCACTCGATGTGGTGAGGGATCTCACCCGCACGGTGATGGAGAACGCCGTGAAGCTCAGCGTGCCGTTGGCAGTGGAGACGGGCGTGGGGCCGAACTGGATGGAGGCGAAGTGAGGGACCTGGGGAGTTGACCCGCTTGGGTGCCATCCCGACCATGCCTGGCCACTGCCGTCACCATGACCGCTGCCGCCGTGCTGTCCATCGCCCCGGCTGAGCTCGGCTTCGCGCGACACTGGCGCCCACGCCGTCAGCCGGGACGGCGTCAGGTGAGGCCTGCGGTCCGAAGGGTGCGGCCTCTGCAGCTCCCTGGGGTCCACCCGGCAGGCCAGCCTTTGGCGATCACCGCCGCCAGGGGCACCAGCGCCAGTCCCGGCGCCGCGCTCTGGACCAAGGAGACGGGCTGGTGGATTGAGCGCGGTAACCTCCCGCCTGGGGGTGTGGTGGTCTTTGGGTGCTAGCTGGGATGGCAGATCCGGTGCCTGGCCCGGGGAGGGCGTCGCGATCGGCACCCCATGGCGACGGAGTAGCGCTGCGGCCGCCCGCCCAATCCTTCTCCCCAGTGAGCTCCAACTTCTCCTTGCGGAGCCGGTTGAGCTCAGCGCCCTCCTCGCTGGCGAGGAGCCTCAAGGTGCCTTGATCGGCCTGGCCTGCTGCATCCAGCGGGTCAGGCTGCAGGAGGGAAGCCCCCGACGTTGGGCCACGGCAGTGCAGACAAGGACCTCCTGCTGGTAGAGCTCAACAGCTTCCGCCTTCCGCTGAGCCGTGAACCGGCGCCCCGTCCTGGAGGGCTTGGTCAGAGAGGGTCGCCCTGGTGGTCATGGCGTGACCCCTACCGACTTGTTCTCAGGACCGGAGAGTGCCCATGTTTCTCGCTGACGGGTCTTGGTTGATCCGCCTTGGCACTGCTTGACCCTTGCCGCACGCTTGAAGGGCGAGCCACCCGTGGCGCTCTGCCTGCGCCCCATCCGATGACCCTCCAGCGTGCCCGGATCAACAGCAAGGCCCTGTGGAAGCTGAAGGCATGGGAGCGCCAGTTGCTACTGGACCTCGCCCGTCTGCACAACGACCTGCGCCTGGGTCTTGAGGCGATCGGATCCGGCCTTGATCCGGAGTCCCCCAGCGCGAGCGTCAACGAGTCCCCCATGGACCTTGTCCGTGCTGGGCAGCTTGTGCGTCGGCTCCGGGCCGTGCGGGTCTTGGCACGAACGCTGGAGCGGGGCTGGAAGCGGCTCGATCGATTGCTGCGCTCGCGCCCGAAGCTGCGCCGGCGGTTCCTGAGCCAGACCGGCGGCCCCGCGCGGAAGCTCCTCAAGGGCCTTAGACGCGGCTTCGCTCCGGGGGATCGTCTGGGCGCGCTGGGCCGGGATCTCCCCCTGCGCTGGAAGGCCAAAGACCTGCTGGCTGGGCCCAGGGGACGGGAGCTCGAACTGGATCTCTACCTGGCTGAGGCGAGTCCCCAGCACCTGTTCGTCTTTGCCGACGTGTGGGCTCTCGCCGCCGTCGCCGCCCCGGTTCAGTCCCCCAGTGCCTTGACCACCCTCGAGACCCTGCAGGTGGCCGTGGTCGATCGGGCCCGTCTGTTGCAGCGACTGTGTGCCCTGCTGCTGTTGTTCCTGCTCGAACGCCAGGGGGAGGCCTTCTGGGTGGGTGGTCTCGTGAGCGTGGAGGAGATCGCTGCCCCGCCGCCGCCGGATCCGTTGCGACCCACTCTGTTGCGCCCGCAGGGCCATCCGCCCCTCTGAACAAGGTTGCATCGCGGTTTCAGTCGCTGGACCGATCCGTTCCGGTCCTCCCGAGCGCCCCCCCGGCCAGGGCCAGGCCAGCGTTTCGACACCCCCGGGGCTCCTGGATCGTGCGTTGTTGCCGGGGTTCGCGCCACGCTGCAGTCGGGGGGGCAAGCGGCTGGCGGGTGGGTCTGATCAGACTGATGCCCATGGCTGGAGAGTTGGCGACGGCGCCGTCCGGTCTGATCCCACCGCCTCCTCCGCTGTTGTGACCGCCGCCGTGCCTGTCCCATTCCATCCCGCTCACCCGCGGCCGCTGGAGCGCTATGGCCCCTGGGCCGTGGTGACCGGCGCCTCCGATGGCCTTGGCCAAGCCTTCGCCCGCCAGCTCGCCCAGGCGGGCCTGGATCTGGTGCTGGTGGCCCGGCGCCAGAGCGTGCTGGCGGCCCTGGCCGAGGAGCTCAGCTCCCTCCACGCCATCGAAGCTCGCGTTGTGGCCCTTGATCTCGCTGATCCCAGGGCTCCGGGCCTGCTGCTGGACGCCACCGCTGAACGCGATGTGGGCCTGCTGGTGGCCGCCGCCGGCTTCGGTAGCTCCGGGCCTTTTCTCAGGGCGGAACTCGCCAGCGAGCTGGAGATGATCGATGTCAACTGCCGGGCGGTGGCTGCCCTGGCCCATGGCTTCGGCAGCCGTCTGGCGCGGCGCGGCCGCGGGGGGCTGGTGCTGCTCAGCTCCCAGCTGGCTTTTCAGGGCACTCCCTTGGCGGCCAATTACGCCGCCACCAAGGCCTACGTGCAGACGCTCGCCGAAGGGCTCGCGATCGAGCTCGCCCCCCAGGGTGTCGATGTGCTGGCCTCCGCCCCCGGCCCTGTGCACACGGGCTTTGCGGCCCGCGCCGCCATGCGTCTCGACACGGCCGAGAGCCCTGAAGTGGTGGCCGCCGCCACGCTCGCGGCACTGGGACGCCGCATCACCGTTCATCCTGGCGGCCTGGCGCGGTTGCTGGCCGCCTCCCAGGCGCTGCTGCCCCGGCGGCTGCGCGTGCGTGTGATGGCCCGGGTCATGGCCGGCGTCGCTGGCGGACGTTGATCGCCCAGCGCTGGGCTTCAGACCCCGGCAGTGCCTCCAGAGGCTGCCTAGGCCGTCCCCTGCCTGGGGAATGCCTGGCCACTCCTGGACCCCTTTGGAAGGAGAGCCATCAACCCAGCGACTGCCGCCCCATCGACGACGTCAGCTTCCTGCGGATGGCGGCCTCCATGGAGTCCCTGCGCTGAGCGGCGCGGTCGGGCCTGGGCCCAGGCTCCATTTTGGCCTCCAGGCCTTCAGACCATCTGCTCGGGCTGCACCCAGCGCTCGAACTCCTCGACACTGATCTCCCCCAGCACCAGGGCCGCCTCTTTGAGGCTGAGGCCGTGCTGGTGCGCGTGCTTGGCGATTGAGCAGGCGCGGTCGTAGCCGATCGCCGGCGTGAGCGCTGTCACCAGCATCAGACTGCGGTCGAGCAGCTCCTCGATGCGGGAGCTGTTCGCCTCCAGCCCCTCCACGCAGAAGCGGCGGAAGCCCGTGCAGGCGCCGCGCAGCAGCTCGATGCTTTCGAGCACATTGGCGGCGATCAGGGGCTTGAACACGTTGAGCTCGAAGTTGCCCTGGCTGGCGGCCAACTGCACGGCGGTGTTGTTGCCCATCACCTGCACCGCCACCATCGTCAGGCTCTCGCACTGGGTGGGATTCACCTTGCCCGGCATGATGCTCGATCCCGGTTCGTTCTCGGGCAGGATCAGCTCCCCCAGCCCGCAGCGGGGCCCGCTGGCGAGCCAGCGCAGGTCGTTGGCGATCTTCATCAGGCTCCCCGCCAGCACCGTGAGCGCCCCGTGCGTTGCCGCCAAAGCCTCTTGGCCCGCCAGCGCCTGGAACTTGTTCGCGGCACTGCTGAACGGCAGCCCCAGGCGCTCGCTCAGCCGCGCCGCCACCGCCTCCCCAAAGCCATGGGGGGCATTGAGGCCCGTGCCCACGGCCGTGCCGCCGATCGCCAGCTCGCGGAGGCGCGGCAGGCTCAGGCGCAGGCTCTCGAGCCCCAGATCCAGCTGGGCCACATAGCCCGAAAACTCCTGCCCGAGGCTCAGGGGCACGGCGTCCTGGAGGTGGGTGCGGCCGATCTTGATGATCGTTGCAAACGCCTCAGCCTTGGCATTCAGTGCCTCCCGCAGCGCTTCCACCGCCGGGATCAGGCGCTGCTCCAGCTCCAGGGCCACCGCCACGTGCAACGCCGCCGGAAAGGTGTCGTTGCTCGACTGGCTCAGGTTCACATGGTCGTTGGGATGGACCGGTGCCTTGCTTCCCAGCACGCCGCCGCTGCGCTCGATCGCCCGGTTGGCGATCACCTCATTGAGGTTCATGTTCGTCTGGGTGCCGGAGCCCGTCTGCCAGATGCGCAGCGGAAACTCGCCATCGAGCCGGCCGGCGGCCACCTCCTCGGCGGCGGCGATGATCAGTGCTCCGCGCTGGTCATCAAGCAGGCCCTGGGCCTGGTTCACCTCGGCGCAGGCGGCCTTGAGCTGGGCGAAGGCGTGGATCAGCGTCAGCGGCATCACCGCTCCATAGGAGAAGAAGTGCAGCGAGCGCTGGGTCTGGGCACCCCAGTAATGCTCCGCCGGCACCTCCACCGGCCCGAGGCTGTCGCTTTCAAGGCGGGTCGCCATCAGCGCGCCGGAGTGATTTCGCTGTTGAACTCGTTGAAGCTGCGCTCCACCGTGCCCTTGGGGCCCTGGGCCGCCGGCCGGCCCGTGGCCTTGGCCAGGGCGGCGTCGATCGCGTCGGTGTTCACCTGGCCTGCCGCATCGAACACCACCGTCCCGTTGGCATCGATCACCACCACCTGGGGAATCGTGCCCTTCCAGTAGTGGGCCGGATCGCTGGGGCCCGTGTCAGGACGGTTCTGGAGGTTGTCGGTGGTGAGGTAGATCAGCTCGACGTTGTTGCCCCAAGTGCGCTGGAGCTCAGAGAGGACCGGAGAGAAGGTCTTGCTGACGCTGCTGTCATCGAGGTAGAAGGCCAGCACCACCGGTCGGTGCTCCGCCAGGGATTGCTCCAGGGTGCTCCGGGGCGGCACCAGGGAGCCGTTGCCGGCGTAGAGCGCGAAGATGTTGCCATCGAAGCTGTCCGTGTCGCGGGCGGCGAAGGCGGCCGGAGCCCCGGGGCCGATCACCAGCGCCAGCAGCAGGGCAAGGGCAGACCCGAGGGCCAGCAGGCGGTCCAGGGATGGGCGGATCGGGGCGAGCAGGCGCAACAACGGTGTGGGTGGCAGGACTGGCGTCATTGTGACCCCCCGAGCCTTTCGTTGCTGCCGCGCTTCAGCCCCGGCCGACGCTGCGGCCCAGGCCCTGGAGGATGCCTCGCCCCACCAGGCCGATGGCCCTTCCGATCACCTGGGTGAGCACCACTACCACCAGATTCCCCAGGCGCTGGATGACGGCCTGCAACTGGGGGGCCACGGCATCGCGGGTTTCCAGGGCCAGGGTGACGGCCTGTTGCAACCAGCCCAGTTGGCGCAACTCCTGATCCCGTGGTTCGGTGAGCAGCAGCGGCGCGATCGCCCCAGCCTCCAGCCGGTAGAGCAGCCGCTGGCTTTCGTAGAGCTGCACCGGCCGCTGGAACCAGGAGGCCCAGCGTTGCTGGGCATTGAGCTGGTTGCGCAGGCGCTCCAGGTTGCGGGTGGCCAGCAGGTCGGTGGTGAGCAGGTAACGGCGCAGCTCCGGCCAGCTGCCGCAGCAGGACAGCACTTCAGCACAAATCAGTTCGGCATTGCGGATCAGCCAGTTGCTCACCAGCATCTCCAGCTGCAGCAGCGCCTGGGGTTCATCCGGGGCCAGCAGGCGGCCGCCCACCAGCAGCGGCTGGGCCCTGAGCAGGGCGCCAAGCATCGGTTGGGCCTCCGGCAGTTCCGGATCGGCGCTGGCCAGTTCGCTGCTGGCCTCGAGGGTGTCGGCCACCGCCAGCAGCTCCCCCAGCCGCGGCAGCTGCACGTAGGAGCCGGCCAACTGGCGCAGGGCGCTGCGGCGCAGTTCCGGCTGCCACTGATGCCAGTGGCTCAGCAGCTCCGGGTCGCCGGCCTCGCCCTGGCGCAGGCGCTCCAGCAGCTGATCGAATTGCTCGATCAGCCCCACCAGCAGGTCGCGGCGACGCTCGGGGCTGAGCCCTTCGAGCGCCAGCAGCTGGCCGGTGCGGTTGGCCAGGCCGGCCTCAGCGGCGCTGTTGAGCCGCTCCTGGATCGCCCGCCACACCCCGATCGCCGTGCGCTCCCGCAGGGTGATCGTCGTGCCCCCAGGCGGGACGTCCTGGATGGTGTGAGCGGCAGCAGGGCCTGGCTGGGTTGGGCCGCCGCCCTCGCCACGGCCATCTCCCCAGGCCAGCACCACCGGGCCCCAGATCCAGAGCAGCAGCTGCCGCGCCGCCGCCAGCTCCCGCAGCCGCCCCTCCAGCAACACCTGCATCAGCAGCGAATCAGGGGGTGGATCGAGGGCGAGAACGCAGCGCACCCGTTCAATTTCGATCTGCTGCAGGCCGCTTTGCAGCAGCCATTGGCCCAGCCCCAGGGGCGCCGCCACCGGGGCCGGTCGGCTGGCGGATGGATGCAGGGCCACCACCCGACCACCCCCCAGCAGGGTGGTGATCGCTTCAACCAATTCACTGGGTTCAGGGTCCTGCAGCAGACCCTGCACCGGCAGTTGCAGCAGCCAGTCGCTGGGGCAGCTCAGGGGGCTGGGCAGCAACAGCAGGCGCGGGCTCGGTTGCCAGCGCTCCTCCAGCCGCCGCAGCTCCGCCAGCAGATTCGCCGGCTCCACCGGGGCCGCCAGCTGCCAGATCACCAGTTGCGGACAACCCTTCAGTTGCTCGGGCCGCTCCAGCAGCCGGTAGCCGCCGGGGCGTTCGCGTTCCAGGCGGCTGCGCAGCCCCTCGACCCAGAGGGGCTCGGCGAAGACCAGCAGTTGGGGGCTTGGCTCGCTCGCGGCTTGGATCACGCGGGAACTCGCTCCGTAGGGCTCAAGGTACCGAGTGCGGCGCCGAACTTCCAGGGGATCTAGGCCCGACGGCGACCATTGAGTTGAAGGGTGTAGGACTCAATCGTGAAGCCCGTGAGCGACTCGATCCGCGCCACCAGATCCGGTGGCAGCACCACGTCAAGATCGTGGATGTCACCGGTCACGCTGCAGGTGAGGTGGCTGTGGGGGTCGCTGCGGTAGCCATACAGGCGCCCCGTGGCCCGATCCAGGCACTCGATCACCCCCGACGACTGCAGGGCTTCGAGGTTCTGGTAGACGGAGGTATGGCCGATGTTGCGGCCCAGGGTGTTGAGTTTCTCGAAGATGTCCCGGGCGCTCAGGTGGCTTTTCTCCTGCCAGAGCAGCTCCAGCACCATGCGCCGCTGGCGGCTCAGGCGCATGCCCAGGTCACGGCAGCGCTGATAGGCGCCTTCCACACCCGAGAGGGGGCTGGTCGATGGTTCGGCGAGGGAGGCCGGCACGGAGCTACAGCAGGGCGCTGGGCTTAATCTTCATCTGTTATAGAACGCACCTTTGCCCTCCGTTCAGGCGACTGACGGCGGGATGGGATCCTGCAGCCGCGCCGGACCGATCGCCTCCAGGGCTTCGCCCAGATCAACGCGGCCGTCGTAGAGCGCCCGTCCCACGATCACCCCCTCCACCCCCAGGGGCCCCAAGCTGAGCAGGGAGAGCAGGTCGGCCAGATCGCCCACGCCGCCGGAGGCGATCACCGGCACGGAGCTGGCGCAGGCCATGGCGGCGAGGGCCTGCAGGTTGGGGCCCGCCAGGGTGCCGTCGGTGGCGATGTCGGTGCTGATGATCGCGGCGATGCCGCTGCCCCCGAAGCGTGCGGCCAGCTCCGTGGCCTCCACCGTGCTCGCTTCGATCCAGCCCCAGGTGGCCACCTTGCCGTCTTTGGCATCGATGCCCACGACGATGCGGCCGGGATGGCGGGCTGCCAGCTCATCGACCAACTCGGGTTGCTCCAGGGCCACTGTGCCCAGGATCACGCGGTCAAGGCCCCAGGCCAGCAGTTCCTCGGCCCGTTCGGCGCTGCGCACCCCGCCCCCCAGCTGCACGGGAATCGAAAGGGCGGCGGTGATCGCCTTGACGGCGGCGTCATTGATGGGCTCGCCGCTGCGGGCCCCATCGAGATCCACCAGATGCAGGCGCTCGGCCCCCTGCCGCTGCCATTCCAGGGCCTGCGCCACAGGGTCGTCGTTGAAGTGGGTCACCCGGTCGTAGTCGCCCTGGTGCAGGCGCACGCAGCTGCCCTCCAGCAGGTCGATGGCGGGAATGATCTGCATGGGGGGGAGGTCTCTGGCCCCATCTTCCCCGGCGGGGGCCAGGGGGAGGCCTTGAGGTTCTTGGTCCAGCCGCGACCAGCCCGGGCGCCAGCGCTGGGGATCCTTGAGTTCCGCCAGGGACACCCAGAGTCGGCGGCTCCGGTCCAGCAGCGCCGCCAGCTCCAGGGCCCGTTCGGCCCCGCGGCCCCGTTCGCCCACCTGCTCGAAGTGGCGGCAGCCCAGCAGGGATGCCTGGGCGGTCCAGGCGCGGGACGGGGGGGCGGCTCGGGGCAAGGGGGCAGAAGAGATTGGGTGGCATTCATGCTGCCGGGCCTGCGGCGCGGGCATGCCCGGCTGGGCAGACCGCTTGAATGGCCACCGAGTGTCGGTGTTGGGCGATGAAGATCCTGGTGATGGGCGGCACCCGTTTCGTTGGCAAGCCCCTGGTGCGGCTCCTGAACGAAGCCGGCCATGAGCTCACCCTGTTCACCCGCGGCCGCAACCCGGTGCCCGCTGGCCTGGAGCACTTCACGGGTGATCGCTCCAACTCCGCCGATCTCGATCAGCTCGCCGGGCGCTCCTTCGAGGTGATCATCGACAGCAGCGGCCGCAATCTGGCCGACAGCCGCGCCGTGGTCGAGCGCACCGGCGCCCCCAGCCATCGCTTTGTGTATGTGAGTTCGGCCGGGGTCTATGCCGACAGCGAGCTCTGGCCCCTGGATGAAAACGCCCCCACCGATCCCGCCAGCCGCCACGCCGGCAAGGCCGAGACCGAGGCCTGGCTGCGGGCCGAGGGCATTCCCTTCACCAGCTTCCGGCCCACCTACATCTACGGACCGGGCAACTACAACCCTGTGGAGCGCTGGTTCTTTGATCGGATCGTGCACGGCCTGCCCGTGCCCCTGCCCGGCGATGGCCGCACGATCACCCAGCTGGGCCACGTGGAGGATCTGGCCACGGCCCTGGCGCGCTCGATCGAGGTGGAGACGGCGGCCAATCGGATCTACAACTGCAGCGGTGCCCAGGGGGTGACCTTCCGTGGACTGGTGGCCGCCGCCGCCCATGCCTGCGGCAAGGATCCCGAGGCCGTGGAACTTCGCTACTTCGATCCCGCCGGCCTTGATCCCAAGGCGCGCAAGGCCTTCCCCCTCCGTCTCTCCCATTTCCTCACCGATGTCCACCGGCTGGAGCGGGAACTGGCCTGGAGCCCCCGCTTCGATCTCGAGCGGGGGCTCGCCGACAGCTACGCCAACGACTACAGCTTGCGTTCAGGGGAGCTGCCGGATTGTTCCGGCGATGCAGCTCTCAGATAGCCCAGGGCCGACCCCAGCGCCAGCAGCAGCGAGGGCCAGAACAGCCACCAACCCAGGCTGTGGAGCAGGGACGCTGCGGGCCCCGGCCAGAGCAGCAGGAGCAAGGCGGCGAACTGCAGCACAGTCTTGGCCTTGCCGCTCCAGGAGGCCGGTCCACCGTTGCCCTGGCCGGCCCGCCAGCCGGAGATCAGCAGCTCCCGCGCCAGCAGCAGCCACACCGCCCAGAGGGGCAGGTCCCCCGTGCTCCCGAGCCACAGCAGCGGGGCGCTGATCAGGATCTTGTCGGTGAGCGGATCCAGCCGCGCCCCCCAGACCGAACCGCCGCCACTGCGGCGGGCCAGCCAGCCGTCGGCCCAATCGCTCAGCCCCCCCAGCAGGAGCAGCAGCCAAGCCCACCAGAGTTGGCCGCCCACCAGGGCCAGCAGCAGGGGCAGCCCCACCACGGCCCGGGCCACCGTGAGGCCATCGGCCGCGCGCCGCTGAAGGGAGGCCATCGGAGGGAAGTCGCTGCCTGTGAGTCTGCAACCTGATCCGCTCCGATCCAGGTCGAGGGCGGCCCCCGGGCCAGGCGCTGATCTAGAAACGGCAGAGCCCTACCTGCAGCCCATGGCCACCGAATCCCCCTCCACCCGGCGGGTGCGCGATGTGATGAGCAGCCCGGCCCTGAGCGTGCGCACGGACACCCCCCTGCAGGAGGCCGTGACCCTGATGAGCGTGCGCCACTTCAGCGGCCTGCCCGTGCTTGATGGCGAAGGACAGTTGGTGGGTGAACTGAGCGAGCAGGATTTGATGGTGCGCGAGAGCGGCTTCGACGCCGGCCCTTACGTGATGCTGCTCGACAGCGTGATTTATCTGCGCAATCCCCTGCAGTGGGACAAACAGGTGCACCAGGTGCTCGGCGGCACCGTCGGCGAAGTCATGACCGGCACCCATCCCCACAGTTGCGGCGCCGATCTGACCCTGAGCGAGGCGGCCCGCCTGCTTCATGATCGCAGCACCCAACGTCTGTTTGTGAAAGATGCCACGGGGCAACTCGAAGGTGTGCTCACCCGAGGCGATGTGGTGCGGGCCCTGGCGGCGGCCTGATGGCTCGGGCTGGCTCAGGGTGTGCCTGTGATCGGTGGTGGTGCCAGCACGGGGGGGGGAGGTAGCACGGGCGGAGGAGGCGCGAGCGAGGTAGGGCTGGCTGGGGCCTGGGGAAGAGGCTGTGGGGGCGTCGCTGCGGGGGAGGCGCCGCTGCTGGCTTCGGGGGGGGGGGCTTCCACAGACGCGGGTGCGCTGCTTTCCGGTCGCACCGCCTCCGGGTCGCTGGGCAGCTGCTGACCCTCCTGCAGCACCAACGGTGGGGGCAGATCGGGTGGCAGCGGCAACTCCGTCGCCGCCGGTTGGCCGAGGCCTGGGCTGTCCTGCTGCTGCCGTTCGCGCAGGGCCGTCGGGTCGGCGGTGATCGGCGGCTCCCGCAGGGGAGCCCCCTGGCTCGGGGCCTTGCCACCTCTGGGCACCCGCGGGGCCCAGATCAGCCGCGCCAGCGGTTCGATCCCCTGCTCCACCAGCCGGTTGAAGCCCGCCAGGGCGCGATCCAGCAGCTGGCCGCCCAGGGTCTTGCTGCAGTCCAGTGGATTGCCGCAGTCCTGGGATCCCGGGTGGGGGGTGAGGCTGGCGAGCAGGCTGCCCTGCAGGGGCTGGCCGCGCTCGCTCAAACGCAGCATGAAGGGCACGTGAACGAAGCTGGTGGCGCCGCCGCTGATCCAGTTGGCGTCCTGGTTGGAGAAGCCCTTCACCCCAGGAATGATGAAGCGGCTCTTGGAGGCGTGATCGGGCAAGTAGGCCGCCACCAGCCCGCGATCCCTGGCCAGGGCGCGAGTCTGCTCCAGGGTGAGCCCGTCGCGGCTCATCAGCACCTCCAGCCGACCGTCCCTGCGCAGGCCGATCACCATGCGGATGCGCGGCAGGTAGTAGCGGATCTGTTGCCCCATCCCGATGCTGTAAGCGCCCTTGTAGGCCGAGGGGGGCGACTCCAGGTCGTTGTAGAGGCTGTGCAGGCCGCCGATGAAGGTGTCGTAGCGACTCGCCCGTTCGGGGGTCAGCTCGCCGTAGCTAAAGTCCACATGGCCGTCGTGGCCGATGCCGATGAAGGCCCGCTGCCGCGCCGCGGTGCGGTTGCGGCCGCGCCAGACCCGTACCCCCAGCTTGAGATCGCCCAGGGGCACGGTGATTTCCCGGCCGCTCTCATTGACATGCCGCTCGTACATCGGCCCGGAGATGTAAGCCAGGGCCGAGCTGTCAGCGAAGGCCTCCTGCTCGCGATCCCAGCCTTCAAGCACATCGATGCGCACTTTGCGGGGGTCGAAATCAAGGGCAAAGGCTGAATCCTCAGGGCGGTAGCTGAAGGCCCCAGCACCCTGGCCGGTCTGGAGTTTGCCCCCCGCGGCTGGCTTGCTCGGCGGCAGTGGTGGGGCCATCGCGATCAATCCCAGCAGGGTGGCCAGGGGGAGGCCGATCACCCACCAGCGCTTGCGACCCCCTTCGCGGCGCCGGACCGTGTCCGCTCCTGGCCGGCTCCGGTCCGTCGGTCGGGCCGGAGGGCGCGCCGGCGACCGGAGCTGCCGTGTCACGTCATCACCTTGAGGTAGGCCGGTCGCTCCCGGGTGGTGGCGATGCGGTCCGCCACGTGCGGGTAGGGGCTCAGGTCGAGTTGCGGGAAAAACACCGGCAGATAGGCCAGGTGCGCTTCCACGGCGCAATCGGCGACGCCCCAGGCTCCTCCGACCAAGGGGGAGCCCGCCGCCAGCAGCCGATCGAGCACCACCATCAGCCGAGGGAACTCGTCGTCCCGGTTGCTGGCCACGAACAGGGCCGTGGACAGCGTGGCGTTGGCGAACAGCACCCACTGCTCCGCCAGGGCCCGCTGCTCGGGGTTGGCGAATTCGTGGCCGTAGCGGTCCCCCAGGTAGAGCAGGATCGCGCCGCTCTCGAACAGCTGCAGCCGTCCGCCACCTACTCCAACGGCGGCGTCATCGACCAGCACGGGCACCTTGCCGAAGGGGTTGAGGCTCAAGAACGGTTCCTGGCGGTGTTCGCCGGCCGCCATGTCCAGCTGCTGCCAGTGGTAGGGGAGGCCCTTCTCTTCCAGGTACCAGGCGACCATCGTGGCCCGCGAACGGGCACCGCCGTAGAGGGTGAGGCTCATGGCAACAGTGGGGGCCAATCCCCATCCTGGCGCCCAGAATCCCTGCATCCGGGGAGCATCGGTGACGGATGACACGCTGACCGCCACCGGGGCGAGTGAACCCTTCCTGCGCCTGGCCCCCTACCTTGTGGGGCGCACCCGTCGGGGGGTGGTGGGCAGCAGCCGCTACGCGCTGGCCCTGCGGGACACCCTGCGCCAGGCAGCCAGCGATCCCACCGCCCGCGCCGTGCTGCTCTCCGGGGAACCGGGCCTGGAAAAAGACAACCTGGCGGCGCTGATCCACTTCGGCTCCGCCGCCCGCAAGCAGCTGATGGTGCGCCTCGATGGTGGCCTGCTGCGGGGCGATGGCGTGGAGCTGTTCGGCAGCGCCAGCAGCGATGGCGAGGGTTCGCTGCTGATGAGCCTCGGGGCCGGCGCCCTGCTGATCGACAAGCTCGATCGGGTGGACCCCGCCCTGTTGCCGGCGCTGCTGGAGCTGGCCCGCTCGGGCCGGTGGCGGGCGCCGGGGGAGGGGTCCAGCGGGCGGCTGTTCAGGGGCCGGGTCTTCTTCACCACCGAGGCGGCGATGCCGGCCTTTGATCGGGTCTGCACCCTGATCCGGGTGCCGCCCCTGCGCGTGCGCCGCCAGGACCTGGGCGAATGGCTGCGCTACGGGATCCGTCAGCGCAGCCGGGTGCTCGGCTGGAGCCAGCCGCCGCTGGTGCCGGAGGCGGTGATCAAGCGGCTGCAGAGCTACGACTTTCCCAACAACCTGCGCGAGTTGGAGATCGTGCTGGATCGGGCCCTGCGCCAGGCCCAGGCCGCCCGTCCCGCCGTGCTGCCTGAAGATGTCTTCTGGACCGCCGGCCGCAGCCCGCGGTTGCGCTTCGATCTCTGGCGCTGGAAGCCAGCGCTGCGGGAGTGGATGCGTTCGCCCCGGCTCTGGAAAGCGCTGCTGTTCGGCGTTGTCAGCTGGGTGTTCGTGCTCGTGAACCTCTGGCTCTGGCTCGGCCCCCAGGACCGCGCCCACAACGGTGGGCTCAATCTGTTCTGGGCCTGGTGGTGGCCGCTGATCCTGCTGGCCTACCCGCTCGTGGGGCGGCTCTGGTGCTCCTTTTGCCCGTTCATGGTCTGGGGGGAGATCGTGCAGCGGCTGGCACGCCTTCTGGGCTGGGAACCGGCCCGCTGGCCCCGGGGCAACAGCGATGCCTGGGCCTCACCCGTGCTGGCGGCCCTGTTCGCCGCGATCCTGCTCTGGGAGGAGCTGGGTGATCTGGCCAACACCGCCTGGGCCAGCAGCACCCTGCTGCTGCTGATCACCGCCGGGGCGGTGGTGGGTTCGCTGAGCTTCGAGAAGCGTTTCTGGTGCCGCTACCTCTGCCCGGTGGGGGGCATGAACGGGCTGTTCGCCAAGCTCTCGATCCTGGAGTTGCGCGCCCAGGTGGGCACCTGCAGCGGCAGCTGCAGCACCTACGCCTGCTTCAAGGGCGGGCCCGCCGACGGCGAGGGCCTCGCCACGACCGGTTGCCCGCTGGGCACCCACCCGGCCCACCTGGCCGACAACCGCAACTGCGTGCTCTGCCTCACCTGCGCCCAGGCCTGCCCGCACCGCTCCGTGCAACTGAGCCTGCGGCCCCCCGCCGCCGACCTGCACAGGGAGATGGCGCCCCCGGCTGGGGAGCCGGGCCTGATTCTGGTGCTGGCGGGCGGGGTCTGCCTGCACCATTGGCATCGGCTGCTGGGCTGGCTGCCCCTGGCGCCGGAAAGCCTGCAGACCGGCCCCTGGCTGCCGCGGCTGGCCTTCGCCGCCCTTGCCCTGGCGCTGCCGGCCCTGCTGCAGCTGCTGCTGGCGCCGCTCGTGCCCTGGGAGCGGCGGAAGCTGGCCCTCTACGGCCTGTTGCCCCTGCTCTGGGGGTTGATGCTGGCCCGCTTTCTGCCCCTGGGGATGGCCGAAGCCGGTCAGCTGTTGCCCGTGACATTCGCGCCCCTGGGGGATTGGGCGGGCCAGCTTCCCGCCTGGAGCGCCGATCCCCACGTGATCGGCTTCTGCCAGTCCGTGGCCCTGCTCAGCGGGGTGCTGGGCTCGGTGGTGCTGCTGCGGCGCTTGTTGATGCCGGTGGCCCGGGCCTTCTGGTGGGGCTCGGCGGCGGCGCTGCTGCTGGGGGCCTCGGGCCGTTGGCTGGTGGCTCAGTAGCTGCGGCAGAGCCGGGCGATGTCGGAGTCGCGGTAGAGGGGCCGGCTGCCGTCGGGGGCGCCGGGATCCAGCTTCTGGTTTTTGGTGAGCAGGTTGGCCGCGCCGAGGCGGTTGCCCAGCTGGATGTGCTCCAGACCGCTGCTGCTGCGCCAGCGCAGGCAGGTGGGCAGGTTGGCATCGGCGCGGGCGACGGCAGGGAGCAGCACCAGCAGCACAATCAGGGCCGTGGACCCCCAGGGACCCAGGCCACCCCAGGGGCCGGGGTGTGGGCGATGCAGGTCGCAACGGCGGGGGAGTTGAGCCATGGCCCCATCCTGGCCAGTGGCTGGGCCATGGCAGGGATAATCAGACCACCGCGTGATCCCCTTGATGACCATCACCCTGTTGATCGCCCTGGCGGGCTCGTTGGTGCTGATGGGTTTCATCGTGCGCCGGCTGGAGAGGGGTTGAGACCGGAGACACCCGCACCTTCGCCCCCGTCGCCTCCTTGGCGGCGTACATGGCGATGTCCGCGGCCTTGAGCAGTGCATCGGCGTCATTGCCGTTCTCCGGCCAGCGGGCGATCCCGACGCTCATCCCGATGTGCACCGTGCCCGGGAGTTCGGGGTAAGGGCGGCTCACCTGCTCGATCAGTTTCTGGCCGAGCGCGAGCAGCTGTTCGAAGCTGCCGGCCTGGGGAATCAGCAGCACGAATTCATCTCCCCCCTGACGGCAAAGGGTGTCCGTCTCGCGCACCCCTTCCTGGAGGCGCTCGGCCACCCGTTTCAGCAATTGGTCGCCCACGTCATGGCCCAGCTGATCGTTGATCGCCTTGAAGCCATCGAGGTCCATGAACAACAGGCCCACCCGTTGGCCATGGCGCCGGGCCAGGGCCAGGGCCTGTTCCAGTTGACCCATCAGCAACGGGCGGTTCGCCAGTCCGGTCAGGTCGTCGTGCAAGGCGCTGTGGCGGATCAGCTGCTGTTCTCGGTAGCGCTCGCTCACGTCCTGGAGCATGCCCACGTAGCTGGTGGTCACGTGGTCGCTGTTGCGCACGGCGGTGATGATGAGTTCATGGCGCTGGATGCTGCCGTTGCGGAGGCGGTTCCAGAGTTCATCCTTCCAGAACCCATGCTGGAGAAGGCTTTGCCACAGGCCGCGGTAAAAGGCCTGATCGTGAAGGCCTGACTTGAGCAGATTGGCCTTGTGACCTGTGGCTTCGATCCTGGAGTAGCCGCTGATCTGCGTGAAGGCCTTGTTGGTCGTCAGCACGATGCCGTCGGCATCGGTGACGAGGATGCCAAGGGGGCTGCTTTCGAAGACCGTGCTGGCCAGGGCGCGTTCCTGATTCGCCTTCTGCGCCAGTGCCAGGGCTTCGGCCGTGGCCAGGTGACTGGTCACCAGGCTGCGGCTGATCAAGGCGGCCAACAGGCTGATCAGGCTGCCGTAGAGGGCCATCACCCCAAGGCTGGCGCGAAGGCCCATGCCCTCGATGCTGCCCGAATCGAGCTGAACCCGGAGGCGCCAGCTGCGGTTGAGGAGGCGAATCGACTCCTCAACCGCCTCGCCTCTTGGGAAGGGCGAATCCGCCCTGGAGTTCCTCTCCAGGCCCTCCTGGGAGAACACCAGCCGATCAGCCCTGGGCTGATCACCGTCATAGATTCTCAGCCAGGCATGCTGGATCTGGGGATTGTCGACCGTGGCCAGGGCCGCCCGAATCAGGTCCCCCAGGCGCAAGGGGGAGAAGGCCCAGCCCAGCAGTTCCCCGACCTTGGCCTTGCCCACCAGATCCCCGACCTCTGGAGTGCGGTAGATGGGCACCAGAAGCAACGCCCCCACCTGGGGGCTCCGGCTGGTTTCCTGGGTCAGGGCCAGAGGTCCCGAGAGCACGACCTGTCCTGTCTCCGCGGCCTCGTCCATGGCCAGGCGCTGGCTGGGTTGGGCGTACATGTCGAATCCAAGCGAGCGTCGGTTGGGCCCGTCGAGCGGCTCGATGTAGTCCACTGCCGAGATCAAGGGCCGCTGGCCAGGGGGCGTGACGCGGAAATCGCTCAAACCCTCGGCCCGCCGCGAGGCTTCGAAGGCGGGTACTCCGCCGGCGGGGATCACCCGGGCGAAACCAACCCCCTGAAGGCCCGCCAAGTTGGATTCCGACAGCTTCAGTGAGTCGTAGAAGGTGTGGAATTCCTCGCGATTCACCACCGTCGAGGCGTCGAACAGTCCCGCCACCGCCGTCAGCAGGGCCACGCTGGTGGTGACTTTTGACTGCAGGGCCTGGGCGATGTCCCTGCTCAGGCCCTGCACGAGCCGCTCCTGTTCACGGACCTGAACGCGGCGAGTGCTTTCGCAGATCATCCCCGTGCCCAGGAGCCCCATGGCCAGCACCAACCAGGGGATCAAGCGCAACCAGGCGATTCCTCGCCTGGGGCCAACCGCACCGGGCTCAGCAGCAGGGCCCGTTGCCTGGGTCATGGCCGCGACCGGCATTGGATCAGCGAATCCTCTCTAGCTTGAAGTGTGCCCTTTCCGCTCCGTCGTCATGCATACCCACGATCTTGACAACCACGACAACCTCTATGCCGATGAGGGAACGACCCTGATCGGTGCAACCAACCGCGACGCCCAGAACCATGCCCTGCTGGCCATCGGAGCGATGGTGGGTCTGCTCACCCTGCTGGGGAGCTACCTGATTGTGTACGCCAACTGAACCGGCTCAGGGGCTCAGCGCCAGCATGCGCTCGATCGGTGCGAGGGCCCGCAGGCGCAGGCCTTCGTCGAGGTCGATCGCCGGAGAGAGGGTCTGCAGGCAGCGCCAGAGTTTCTCGAGGGTGTTGAGTCGCATGTAGGGGCAGGCGTTGCAGCTGCAGCCATCGGCGCCGGGCACTTCAAAGAACGGCTTGTGGGGCACGCGGCCACGCATGCGGTGCAGGATGCCCGGTTCGGTCAGCACGATGAAGCTGCTGGCCCCGCTGGTTTCGGCCCGCTGCAGCAGCTTGCTGGTGGAGCCGATGAAATCGGCCAGATCCAGCAGGTGCTGCTGACATTCCGGGTGGGCGATCACCTCCGCCTCGGGGTGCTCCAGCTTCAGGCGCAGCAACGCCTCCTCGCTGAAGGTTTCATGCACCAGGCAGCTGCCGGGCCAGAGGGTGAGCTCGCGGCCGCTGTTGCGCGCCACCCAGCGACCCAGGTTCTGGTCGGGGGCGAACAGGATCGGCCGATCGGCGGGCAGCTGACGCACCAGCTCGACGGCGTTGCTGCTGGTGCAGATCAGGTCGCTCTGGGCCTTCACCGCCGCTGAACAATTGATGTAGCTCACCACGATGTGGTCCGGGTGCTGGGCGCGGAAGGCGGCAAAGCCGTCGGCGGGGCAGGCATCCGCCAGGGAGCAGCCTGCCTCCAGATCCGGCAGCACCACGGTCTTGCTGGGGTTGAGGATCTTGGCGGTTTCGGCCATGAAGTGAACGCCGCAGAAGGCGATCACATCGGCGTCGGTGCTGGCGGCCCGCCGGGCCAATTCAAGGGAATCGCCCACGAGATCGGCGATGTCCTGGATCTCAGGCGGTTGGTAGTAGTGCGCCAAGATGACGGCGTTACGGTGGTCCCGCAGTTCTTTGATGGCCTCCGTCAGGTCGCTGGGGGGTCGCTCGGCGATCGCTGCCGTCAATACCAAGATCGACCTCGATTGGGTCAGGATGACCCAAGCCTAGGGAAACGGGTTGGTCGTCCAACGTCTCGCCATCGCTGGAGACCTGCATGGGCAGTGGGATGGCAGCGATGTCGACCTGCTCACCCTGCTGGCCCCCGATGCGCTGCTGGTGGTGGGCGACCTCCACGACGGTCAGGAGCGCATCGCCGCCAGCTTGGGCAAACTGACCCTGCCGCTGGCCTGCATTCTCGGCAACCACGACACCGGCCGTGACGCCAGTGGCCGAACCCTGCAGCGCCAGCTCGACCATCTGGGCGATCGCCACTGCGGCTGGGGGCGCTGCCAGTTGGATCCCCCCGGCCTGGCGGTGGTGGGGGGGCGTCCCTGCAGCCCCGGGGGCGGCTACCACCTCTCCGATCCCGTGCGGGCGATCTGGGGGCCCGTGAGCCGGGAGGAGTCCACCGAACGCATCCTCTCGGCAGCCCTCGCCGCCCCTCTGGAGCTGCCGTTGGTGTTTCTGAGCCACGCCGGCCCCAGCGGGCTGGGCAGTTTGGCCGCCGACCTCTGCGGCCGTGATTGGAAAAGCCCCGCCCGCGACTGGGGTGATCAGGACCTGTCCGAGGCGATCGCCCAGGTGCGCCGCCATCGCCCCCTGCCCCTCGTGGTCTTCGGCCACATGCACCACCGCCTCTGGCTGGGCCAGGGGGAGCGCCGCAGTTTCCAGATCGATCGGGGCGGCACCGCTTACCTCAATGCGGCCTCTGTGCCCCGCCACGGCACCGATGAACAGGGCCGGCGCCTGCGCCATTTCTCCTGGGTCGAACTCAGCGGCGGCCAGCTGCTCCATGCCAGCCACCGCTGGTATGGGCTGGACGGTCGTCTGCTCTACCAGCAGCGGCTCCACCAACGGGCGGCCCAGCCCGCGCCACCGTCTGAATCCAGCTTGGAAGCGCAGCCCTTGCCGTGCTGATTTATGCCTGCGTGAGTGCCCATGGGTTCGGCCATGGCTCACGCACCGCTTCCGTGCTTACCGCCCTGCGTGGCCTGCGGCCCGACTGGCGCCTGGTGGTGTCCACAACGCTGCCCCGGGCCTTTCTGGTCACGGCCCTGGAGGAGGCGCAGGGCCTTCCAGCGGGGGCGGCGATCGAGATTCGGCCCTGCCGTTGGGATGTGGGGGTGGTGCAGGCCGATGCGCTCGGGGCCGATGGCCCTGCCACCTTGGCGGCGCTCGAGAACCTGGACGAGGAGCTGGGGGCCACCGTGGCCGCCGAGGCGGCCTGGCTGCGGCTTCAGCAGGAACCGGTCCTGGTGCTGGCGGATGTGCCACCGGCGGCGGCGCGGCTGGCCCGGTCCCTGGGGGCGCCCCTGGCCTGGCTGGGAAACTTTGGCTGGGAGGCGATCTACGGGGCCATGGGGCCCGCCTTCGCCCCCTGGGCCGCGTCGGCTCTGGCCCTCTATCGCCAGGGGGATCTGCTGCTTCACTGCCCCCTGGCGATGCCGATGGATTGGCACTTGCCGACGCTGATGCTGGGGCTGACCTGCGGAAGGCCCCAGTTGGAGGCGGAGGTTCTGCGCCATCGACTGGGACTGCCGGACGAGCCTGAGCGCTGCGTGCTGGTGAGTTTCGGTGGCCTTGGCTTCCCGCTCGATCCCCAGCGCTTCGCCGCCTGGGGCGACCACCAGTTCGTGGTGACTGATCCCCGCTTCAATCCCGAGGAGTCGCCAAGCAACGTGCGCGCCCTGCCGGCGGAGGTGCGGCCCCTGGAGCTGATGCCCCTCTGCGGACGCATGATCACCAAGCCTGGCTATAGCAGCTTCTGTGAGGCCCTCAGCCAGGGTGTGGGCCTGCATGTGGTGCACCGGGAGGGTTTTGCCGAGGCCGCCGTGCTCGAACAAGCTTTGGCGCGACACGGTCGCCACCGGCTGCTGAGCCAGTCCCAGCTCCAGGCGGGCGACTGGCAGCTGGATCAGCCTTTGCTCCCCCCCAGTGGGCCACCTCTGGCCATGGATGGGGCGCAGCAGGCGGCAGAGGCTTTGGTGGCACTGGCTTGCGGTCGGTCTGCCGGGTTGATCGGCACAGGGACAGTTGACCTGTCAAGGCATTGATCAGCAGTGCCGATGGTTAAGTGAATCGTTGAACGCGATTTCTGAACTGAATTGAATGGAAATCAAGTGGTACTGGTTGATCTGAAACCGCTGGTGTAGTCGTGATAACAAGTGGACGGTTGTGTGACTGTCACTATCAAGAACTCTTTGACGGCGAACGTTTGACAAATTACCGGCGACGAATTCAGTTGTATTGATTCGCGAATTCCGAAATCGGGCTTTCCACTGCGAACCCGCTATCCCTTTCTTCGCATTCAGCTTCTGTCTTCTCCACCGTCACTCTCAACTTCTCGCCAAGCAAACCAGATCAGCTGAGTCATCCGCTCATTCAGCTCGTTCTCCCATTCCTTACCGCTCCACATCCACCTCAGGGCGATCCCATGCCCTGAGGTGGACGGAACAGGTCCTTGGCATGGCCGCAATGTCCTTCGAATCCGCCGGTATGCAGCGATCCACATCCTCGTCTGAAGGTTCCACACGCACGGTCCGTCGCTCCCGTGTCCGCCAGTTTCTGGTCGGTGCTTCCATGTGCCTTGCCACTCTTCCCTTGGCTCCCTCCGCCCAGGCAACCGTCGGCGACAGCGGTGGGGCCCAGCTCCTGGGGTCGGCTTCAGTGCCAACGGCCATGCCACGGGTGTTTGCGATGACCCCGGAACGCCGGGCCCTGCTTAACACGATCCGCTATGCCGAAGGCACTTGGGCCAACGGTGAAGACATCGGCTACCGAGTGATGTTCGGCGGTGGGCTGATGGACTCCCTCGAGCGCCACCCGGACCGCGTCATCCGCCGCTCCCGCTACGCCAGTGCCGCCGCTGGGGCTTACCAGTTCATGCCCTTCACCTGGGCCATGGCCAGCCGAGCGCTCGGTCTCCCCGGTTTCGGACCCTTTGCCCAAGATCAGGCGGCCCTGTTGCTGATCCACCGCCGCGGTGCCCTTGAGCTCGCCGATCAGGGCCAGCTGACACCCAACCTCGTCGCCCGTCTGGCGCCCGAATGGGCCTCTTTCCCCACCCTTCGCGGAGGCAGCTTCTACGGCCAGCCCGTGAAGCGCTTCACTGCACTCAAGACGTTCTATGAGTGGAACCTGGCCCAATTGCGCGGCCAGCTTGCGGCACCCTCTGAGCCCCTGGCCAGTGTGACCCCAAGCCGTGTCTGCACCCCGAATCAGCTGGAGTGCCTGTTGGAGAACGTCGCCAACTCCCGAGCTGGTCGCTGATGGCGTTCTATCCCTCCTAGGGCTGTTGGTCGTTGATGGTTCAGTGTCCGGCGTCTAACCACGGGCGGCACTGAAGCCCCTAGGAGAAAATCCTAGGGGTTTTCACTGAGCCTGCTGTCGCCGACGGTGCGCTGGGCGATGAAATAAGACGCCACCGCCGCCACCGCGAACCCCAGGACGTTGCGCAGCACCGGCAAAACTTCGCTGGTGCGGGTGACCACAGGACCGAGCCCCAGGGCGACGAACAAAATCCCCCAGAGGGGCGCGAGCAGCAGGACCCAGGCCCAGGCGATCCATTCCCCGCTCTTGCGGGGGAAGGCGGCGAAACCCGCCACCACGCCACCGAGAGCCGATGTGCAGAAGGTGAGGATCCACTGCTCCCGGGGCAGGCCCGGCACCACCTGGCAACCGCCGCGTTCAAGGCAGGTTTCCACGGCGGTCAGGGCATCCTCGATCGCGCCGTCCTCGCCGTGGTCGCGCACGTAGTACTGGTTGCCGAAGCGGGTCTGGAGTTCCACCCAGAAGGTCCGTGGCATCAGGGCGAACAGGGCATCACCGACGTTGAAGTTGAGCAGGTTGCCGCCGCGGGGATCGGCCACCAGCAGCAGGCTGCGCTCATCGAGGTTCCAGAAGTCTTTGACCGCCAGCCCTGGGGTCCGCTCGTACTGGGTGAGCACGCGCAGTTTCCAACCGCTGGATTGCTCAAAGGCGCTCAGTTGCTGTTCGAGGTTGGCGCGCTGGGCCTCACTCAGGGCCCGGGCCAGGTCGATCACCGGCGTGGGGTGATCGGGCAGCAGCTGGGGGTTGTCGGCCGCCAGGGCGGCCGGCGTGAGAGCCGGTGCGAGCAGCACCAGGGCCAGGCTGAAGAGGGCCGGGACCAGCACGCTCGGCACCAACCGGGTCAGGAGGCGCGTTCCCCAGGACTGGCGGGTTCGGACGGATCGGCCCATGCGCCTGCTGCGATGATCCTGCATTCTCTCCGACCCCCCTGCCTGAGCGCGTCCCCCCCGAGGCTTCCGTCCCGGACTGGCTGGGCCAGCGCCTGGTCGCCGCCGGCGGGCCGGTGCCCTTCAGCACCTACATGGACTGGGCGCTCCATGATCCGGAGCACGGGGCCTACGGCGCCGGGCGGCTGCGGATCGGCCCCTGCGGTGACTTTGCCACTGCCCCTTCCCTGGGTCCAGCCTTCGCTGAGCTGCTCGCCCCCCAGCTGGTCGAATGGTTGGAGTCCTGGGCCGATTGCAGTCCCCAGGGCCCCATCAGCTTGGTGGAGGCTGGCCCGGGCGAGGGCCAGCTGGCTCTTGATCTGGCCCAGCAGATCCACCTGCGATGGCCGGCCCTGGCGGCGCGCCTGGAGTTGGTGCTGGTGGAGCCCAACGGCGGCATGGCGGAGCGTCAACACCAGCAGCTGGCCTCCTGCCCGCTCCCCGTGCGCTGGACCTCGTTCGAGCAGTTGGCGGTGGAACCGGTGCACGGCGTGGTTCTGGCCCACGAGGTGCTCGATGCCCTGGCGGTGGAGCGCTTCGAGCATCACCGGGGCCAGTGGTGTCGCCAGCGTGTGCAGCTGCGGGACACCACAGTGGAGCTGGTGGCGGCGGAACAGCTCAGCCCAGCTGAGCTGGAGACCTTGGTGGATCTGGGCCTGGAACAGCCGGGCGAGGCGCGTCCCGAGGGCTGGTGCAGTGAACTGCACAGTGGCCTGGGGCCTTGGCTCAGCGCCTGTGGCTCCGCCCTGGCCAGCGGCTGGCTTCTGGTGATCGACTATGCGCTTGAAGCCTGGCGTTACTACGCCCCCGCCCGTGCCAGCGGCACCTTGATGGCCTACCGGGGCCAACGGGCCAGCGCCGATCCGCTCCTGGATCCCGGCCACTGGGATCTGACGGCCCACCTCTGCACCGACAGCCTCGATCGCGCGGCGCTGCTCACGGGCTGGCATCCCCTGGGCCAGTGCCGCCAGGGGGAGGCGCTGCTGGCTCTCGGGTTGGCCCAGGCCCTCCATGCCCTCTCCGCTGAATCGACAGGTGCGGGGTTGGGTGAGCGGTTGCAGCGGCGGGAGGCGCTGCTGCGCCTGGTGGATCCCGCCGCCCTGGGTGATTTCCGCTGGCTGGTCTACGGCCGGGGGCTGCCCGCCGGGGACGTCAGGCACCCATGCCCACCATTGTTCCTGCGCGAGCCGCCCCTGCCTTGAGCCCCGCCGCCAGAAAGGATCGCTCCGGCCTCAGGGTCGCGGCCGTTCCTCCTGGGCTGACGCCGGCCGAGGCGTCTCCACGATCAAGAAGGCTCCCTTCCCAAAAGCATCGCCCTGCCAGCGATAGCGATCCACCGCCGCCTTCGGATCGGTGCCCTCCAACGGCTCGTGATGCACCACCAGCTCCTGGCCATCGACGGTGACCTCCACGGCGCGAAGCCCTGGCCGCGAGCGCAGGAGTTGGGCCCGACCTTGCCCGTCGTTCAGCGGCTCCCAGGTGATGTAGGTCTGATAGCGCCAGCGGGCCGGATTCTCGCCCGCCGGGCCCAGGGTGAATTCCACCGCGAAGAGCCGGCCGCTGTTCTCACCCCGATCGAACTCCGGCGCCGTGAAGAAGTCACGGTCGGGCTCGGCGCTGTTCACCGGGCTGGAGAAGCTCCCGATCACCCGTTCCCCGGCGGCCAGGAAGGCTTCGGGAGGGCTGAACTGCAGCGGGGAGCGAATCGCAAACGGCTCCAGCTGGTTGGTCGGCTCGAGGGAAGCGGCAGGCGGCATCGCTGCCGGAGGGGACAGGGCGGGACCCGCGTTCACTCCCGGTGGCGTCGACCCACAGGCGCTGGCGCTCAGAAGAATCAGCACTGCAACCAGCCCCGGGCCAAGGATGTGCGGCGTCTGCGGGCGTCCCATCACCGTTCCCCGGCCAGGATGCCCCCCATCCTGACGGACCCGGGGTTCGTCGCCAGCCCGTGGGAGGAGAGGTGCCGCGAACGGTCGCTCAGCTGAGCTCGGCGAGCACCTGGCGGATCAGGGAGGGCTCCACGTCGTCGCGGATCTCCACGTGGCCGATCGCCGTGGGGAGCACGAAGCGCACGCGTCCATCGCGCACCTTCTTGTCGCTCTGCAGGCTGCTGAGCACGGCTGCTGGATCAAGAGACGGCAGGCACAGGGGCAGCCCCGCCTTGGCGATCAGGGCCCGCTGGCGCTGCTGGTCCTCGACGCTCCAGAGGCCCGAGGCGACGGCGATGGCGCCGGCCGCCAGCATCCCCAGCCCCACCGCCTCCCCGTGCAGGAAGGTGCCGTAGCCGCTCAGGTTTTCGACCGCATGGCCGAGGGTGTGGCCGTAGTTGAGGATCGCCCGCAGGCCCCCTTCCCGTTCATCGGCCGCCACCACCCGGGCTTTAGCGGCGGCGGAGCGCTCAAGAAGCCCCTGCAACAGAGCCGGATCCAGCCCGTCTAGCCGCGAGAGATCGGCGGCGCCCTCCAGTTCAGCAAACAGATCGGGATCGCCGATCACGCCATACTTGATCACCTCCGCCATGCCGGCCCGGAACTCCCGTTCCGGCAGGGTGGCGAGGGTGCCGGGGTCGATCAGCACCAGCTTCGGCTGGTGGAAGGCCCCGATCAGGTTCTTGCCGCCCGGGTGGTTCACGCCGGTCTTGCCGCCGATCGCCGCATCCACCATCGCCAGGAGGGTGGTGGGCACCTGCACCACGGCAATGCCGCGCAGCCAGGTGGCGGCGGCAAAGCCGGCCATGTCGCCCACCACGCCCCCACCGAGGGCGACGATCGCTGAGCCGCGCTCCAGCCGGGCGGCGAAGGCCCCGTCATGAATCAGCCCCAGGGTGGCGGGGGTCTTCTGCTCTTCGCCGGCCTCCACCACCGTGGTGCTCACCACGAAGCCTGCCCCCTGCAGGCTGGCGCGCACCTGGTGGCCGTAGAAGCCCTCCACCAGCGGGTTGCTCACCAGCAGCACCTTGGTGCCCGCCCCCAGGCCCGCCTGCCCCATCAACACCCCCAGCTGTTCGAGCCCACCGTCTGCGAGGTGGATGGGATAGGGATGGGCCTCCAGCTCGACTGGAATCGTGCGCAGGGGGGCGGGGACGGTGCGGGTCACGGATGCGTGGGCTTGCTCGGGGGCCTGGCCCCAGTCTGCTCTGGCCCCGGCCGCGCCCCAGGGGAGGGCTTCGCTCGCAGCTCCAGCTGCGGAAAGGGAATCTCGATGTTCTTTGCCTTGAAGGCGTGCCAGATCGCCTGGGCCACGTCGCTGCAGATGCCGATGTTGTCCATCGGGTTGGCGATCCAGAAGCGCACGGCGTAATTGACCGCCGAATCGCCATAGCCCAGGAGCAGGGCCTTGGGCGCCGGCTCGGCCAACACCCGGGTGCAACCGGAGGCGGTGGCCTCGAGCAGCTCCACCACCGCCTCCGGGTCGTGCCGGTAGGCGGCCGATACCAGCACCTGGCTGCGCCGCAGGCTGTCGCTGCCGGTGTAGGTGGTGGTGGTGTTCGTGAAGAAGGTCTGGTTGGGGATCACCAGTTCGGCATTGTCCCGGTCGCGCCAGAGCACCGCGGCCCGCAGGCCGAGGCTGCGCACCTCGCAGGGGTCTCCATCGATGAACAGCACCTCCCCGGGGCGCACCGACCCCTCCACCAGCAACCAGAGGCCGCTGACGAAGTTGGAGAACACCTCCTTGATGCCGAATCCCAGGCCCACAGAGAGGCCCCCGGCGATCGCCAGGATCGCATTGCCCTTGATCCCGAGGTGATCGATCACCAGCAGGATGCCGATTCCCACCAACATGTAGCGGATCATCAGCTCAAGGGCCCGCCGGCCGCTCTGACTGATGCCGAGGCTGCGCTGCAGCAGCCAGGCCAGCCAGATCGCCGGGAGCCCCGAGGCGGTCACCAGCAGGTAGAGCGTGGCTGCAGCCGTGAACAGCTGGCCGAGGTTGATCGCGGTTCCGAAGTAGATCCCCAGCGGGATCACCGCCAGATCGTTGAGGTTGTCGAGCCTCCGAATCAGTCCCAGGGCCGCGACGAGGAAGAAGGCCGGCTTGATCACCTGGGTGTAGACGCTCTGCACGACCCGCGGCTCCCAGTGCCGCAGCAACAGCACCCGAAACGCCTCCAGCAGGATCCAGAGGCCCTGCAGACCAGCGAAGAACAGCGCCAGGGCAAAGGGCTGGCCCAGGAGCCCGAGCAGCGCGCTCCACATGAGGATCAGCCCCAGCTTGAGCGCTTCGAACCGGATCGGCGAACGGCGCCAATGGGGCAGCAGGGCCAGGTGCAGGCTGATCATGATGGCCAGCCAGCCCAGCAGCTGAACCACCACCGAAGGGCGTTGCAGGTAGCCGAACCAGCCACCGATCTCGTACAGCAGCAGGTTCATGGTCGCTGGGAGAGACGGCGGATCAGGATCGCGCTGGACTGGGGACCATCGGCGGCCCCGAAGATCATCGAGGTGAGCACGTCGCGAAGAATGCTCTCGCGCGGATCTCCCTCCAGCAGGTTCACGTTGAAGAGGTTGTAGGCCTCCGACTGGGCCATGCCCTTCTGCAGGGCGGCCAGCACCCGGGAGCTGGTGACGGGCACGTCCACAAAGCGGTTCACCGGCAGGGCATCGTCACTGCTCAACGTGGCGGCCCGCTGCACCAATGGGTTGACGCTGAATTCGGCCAGCGCCTGGCTGATGCGCCGCTGCTCCGGGCTGGAGTCCCGCCCGAACGCCCAAACCCGCAGGCGGGCGATCGGGCTGGCGGTTCCCTCGGGTCCTGACGGCAGGGGCGACACGCCGAGGCGGGACCCCATCTCCCGACGCAGGCGGACCAGATGACGACTGCGGCAGGCGATCCAGGCCAGATCCCCCTTCTCCAGCCCACTGAGCAAGTCATCGGTGCTGCCGTAGAAGTTCACCCGTTGCTGGCCGCCGGCCTGGTCCAGCCAGTTGAGCCAGCGCAGTAGGCCGGCGTGATCAGCGGGTGTCAACTCCTGCCACGGGGCTGAGGCGCCCTGGGGTTGCAGCAGGTGCGCCAGGGCCGCGGTCGCCCCGAAGCCGCCGGCGGTCCAGTAGAGATCGACGGGCTCCAGGGGCAAGCCGATCGGGGCCCCCTGGGCGCTCACTTTCAACAGCGCTTCCAGGGTTTTCGGGGCCTCCTTGATCTGCTTGCGGTCGTAGCAGGCCACCTGGGGCTGGCTGAACACCGGCAAGGCGGTCAATCCCTTGCCGCTGCGGAAACTGTTGAGCATCGCCGGTTCCACCTGGAAACTGATCGCTTCTGGCACAGGCACCGTGCGGGTCTGGCCTGCGAGGTGCATGGCCATGGCGGAACTGCCGTTCACCAGCATCAGATCCGGGCCGAGGCCGGTGCGGTTGCGGCGGGTCACCTCTCCCTGCACCTCCTCTTCGGGGAAGAAGAGCAGCTGCACCCCGACCCTGGGGTGAATCAGCCTGAAATCCTTGATGAATCGACCCAGCAGTGAGCGGATGTGCTCATCCTGCGTCTGGTTCGCCAGGTAGTCGGGACTGAGTCCGATGTACAGATAAACCGTGCCCGCCAGCTCTTGGGTTGCTTGATTGTTCGGAGCCGAGCAGGCTGCCACGAGGGCAAGGGGCGCCGCCAGGGCGAGCAGTGCAGCGGCGAGGCGGGTGGTCGTGATCGGATGGAGGGGGCTCACCCCGCAAGGGTAGATAACCTTCCTTCAGCCGACTCTCAGCATGGTTCCGGCCCGCGCCCCATTCACCGCCTGGGGTTTTCTGGCCCCGGCCCTCGTGCTGATTGGCCTTTCGGTGCTGGTGCCGGCGCTGATGGCGCTGGTGATGAGCTTCAGCCAGAGCGGCCTCGATGTCAGTGAGCCCCTGACGTTCATTGGCCTGGCCAACCTGCGGCGGCTGGCCCACGACCCGATGTTCTACCGGGTGCTCGGCACCACCTTTCTCTATCTGGTAGGCGTGGTGCCACCGATCGTGGTCGGCTCCCTTGCCCTGGCTGTGCTGGTGAACCGTCAGCTGCCGGGCATTCACCTGTTTCGGGGTGCTTTCTACACACCTGTGCTGGTGTCGATCGTGGTGGCGGCGATTGCCTTTCGCTGGCTCTATGCCGAAAACGGCCTGCTCAATGGCTGGCTCCTGGCCCTGCTGGGGGAACGATTCGAGGCCATCGGTTTCCTCACCGATCCACGCCTCGCCCTGCCTTCTGTGATGGTGGTGACCCTATGGAAGGGCCTGGGATACTTCATGGTCATCTTCCTGGCGGGCCTCCAGGGCATCTCCCCCGATCTCTATGAGGCGGCCTCCCTTGATGGCAGCGAGGGCTGGCGCAGGCACCTGGACATCACCCTGCCGCTTCTGCGCCCCTACATCACCCTGGTGGCGGTGATTTCGGCTATTTCGGCCACCAAGGTGTTCGAAGAGGTGTTCCTGATGACCCAGGGCGGCCCCGCCGATGGCACGCGCACCCTCGTCTACTACGTCTACGACCAGGCCTTTTCCGAACTGGAGATCAGCTATGCCTGCACCGTGGGGCTGGCCCTCTTCGTCATTGTGCTCCTTTTGTCGTTGCTGCGCTTCCTGGTGGCGGGTGAGAGAGGACTCACCTGAGGCCCGGGGGCGGGGGCCAGCGGCGGGTGGCAAGCTGGCCCCCACAAGCCCCAGGGGTTGAGGTGGGACGTTGAGTGGCGCGGAAACCCCTGCAATCGCGGCGATTGGCATCGTCGGTGGGGGGCAGCTGGCCCTGATGCTGGCCGAGGCAGCCGCCCAGCAAGGTGTGGAGCTGCACGTGCAGACCCCCTCCACGGACGATCCCGCCACGGGTCTGGCCACGGCCGTTGTGATGGCCGATCTGGCCGATGCGGACGCCACCCGGCGCCTCGGGGCGGGTTGCCGAGCGATCAGCTTCGAGAACGAATGGCTCGACCTGGAGGCCCTGGCTCCTTTGGCGGCCGAAGGACTGATGTTTCGACCCAGCCTGGCGGCACTCGAACCCCTGGTGAACAAGCGCCGTCAGCGGGAGCTGCTGGAGCGCCTGCATCTGCCTTCACCGCGCTGGTGGCCCCTGGATCAACTCCAGGGACGGTTGGCGCTGGACCCCGCTGCGTCAGCGGGCGATGGAGCACCAGCTGATGGCTCCACCTCTGAAGCGGCCATCGCCGTGAATCCGATGGCCTCCCTGGGGTACCCGCTGATGGCCAAGGCGGCCACTGGCGGCTACGACGGCAAGGGGACCGTCCTGATCCCCGATCAGCCGGCGTTGGAGGCCCTGCTGGAGAGGGTGGAACCGGCGGATTGGATCCTCGAGGAATTCGTGGATTTCGATCAGGAGTTCGCCCTGGTGGCCTGCCGTGATGGCTCTGGCGAGGTGGGCTGGTTCCCTTTGGCCTGCACCCATCAGCACCAACAGGTCTGCGATTGGGTGTTCGCTCCCGCCCAGGTGGAGCATGCCGTTGAAGCCCTGGCCCGCAATGTGGCGGCCTCGATCCTCGCCAGTCTCGACTACGTGGGCGTGCTTTCGATCGAGTTCTTCTACGGCTCCGGCGGTCTGCTGGTGAACGAGCTGGCCCCTCGCACCCACAACTCCGGTCATTACACCATCGAGGCCTGTGCGGCCAGTCAGTTCGATCAGCAGGTGCGGATCGTCAGCGGTGCGCCCCTGGCGTCCACCGATTTGCTGGTGCCTGGCGCCTTGATGGTGAATCTGCTGGGCCTTGGGCAGAGCGGAGGTCAGGAGGCCGAACGGCTGGCGGCCCTGTCCCAACTCAGCGGCTCCCACGTGCATTGGTACGGCAAACGGGAGTCCAGGCCCTGGCGCAAGCTAGGCCACCTCACCGTGCTGCTGGAATCGAACAACCCCCCTGATCTGGAGCAGGAAGCAGCACGACGGCTCGCGGAGATTCGTGCGATCTGGCCCCTTCCGAGCGCCCCTGCCCCTTAGAATCAGTTCGGGCTTCTGTGTTGGTCACTGCCTTCTACAGTTTTCTGATCTGACTCCCTTTTCGACTTGGGGGGTCTGTCGCGACGGCAACGTAGGCCGGCCTTGAGCTGGAAACGGAACCCCGCTTTGACCCCCCTTCTGGTTCATCCAGGTCGGAATCTGGGGCAGAACGGCACAGCGGTCCACCCTTTCTGAGCCAATCGACGGGAGCCCTTCCCGATGGGGGGGCCGTCCCCAACCCGTTGGGACTGGCTCCCTTTTTCCATTCGAATTGGCTTCCAAGCGGTCCGGGCTGAGCGTCAATAGCTCCCGGCTGCTCCCCCACCCCATCTCCCCATGGATCACCAGGAGTGCTGGCGCGCCTGCCCCCACAGCTGATCCCCTGGGTGCGGCCCCGCTCCGTGGGGCCCTGGTCTGCTCTCGGGGCAACAGGTACCCTGGATTACCCCAGAACCCCCTTGATTCGGCTGGCTGTGTTGTCGTCCACGGTTTGCTGTCGCCGCAGAGAACCCACCCCCTCAGCCTGTCCGTGCAGGCTTCCGCCGGCCGGATTGACCGCCGTTGTGAGCCTCGCTGACGCCGGTCTGACATCCACCCTGCCGACGATGCGCTCCATCCGGGCCGCACCTTCAGCCCATCAATGTGAGCGCCCTGGCCGTGATCGCCCCCTGGCGAGGCCATTAAGGTCATAGCCAACTGCGTCAGGCGTGATCCGGCGATGCCCACCAGCCGCTCGAAGATGCGTTCTGAGCGGATCCGCTATGGCCTGATCAGTCTGGTGATCGGGGCCCTGCTCGCCGTGCTGATCATCGCCAACGCCGACCATGAGCGGCGCTCGGGCAATGCCCAGATCGCCGAAGACAGCCTGCTGATGCTTTGGTCGCCAGCGATCTTCGTGGTGGCGGGGGCTGGGTTCATTGCCCGGGGCCTGGTGCGTGAGAATCCCCTCCGCCGCCGTCCGACCTTCCATGGGCCCCGGCGGCCGTCCTACTTCAACAGGCGGGTTAAAGCCGGGCCGGCCCCCTCCAAGGGACCTGCACCAGAGCCGGCCACCCGTCCCCCGGCCGCCCCGTCGCCGGCCCCCCGTGGGGGTCGGCCGGAACCCCAGCAGGTTGCAGGGACCACTGGTGAGACGCCTGGGCCGGAGATGGAGCCCACGACGGGGACGCAGATTCCCCTCGATGACCGCTACCGCCAGGCCTGCGCCGAACTGGGGGTCGAACCAGGCACCGATTGGATGGTGATTCGGGCGATCTGGCGGCGCAAGCTCCAAAGCTGGCACCCCGATCAGGGGGGTGACCACGGCATCTGGCTCCGCAAGACCGCCGCCTACACCCTCCTTGAGGCATGGGAGCAGTTCAAGACCTGAGCCACGCTCCGCCTGTGATCGCAGAGGGCCCATCGGTCGGATGGGTGGTATCAACGGCCCATCAGTCGCGCGAGACCTTGCTCCAGGCGTTCTTTGCTCCAGTCGCCGATCACGAACACTTCCTGGGCGGAATGGCCACGGCGGGCGAGCAGCTTGTGGCCCCCCTGGATCGGTGTTGACACCCGCAGGCGCAGCTGATCCGAGCGCCCTTTGACCCGGCAGATCACTGCCGGGGTGACCGTGTCGATGCCGGGTTCGGCGGCGAGGGCTTTGAGGAGCGGGATCAGACCTTCGATGTAGGTGCTGTGGGTGATCACCACGCGCCCCATGCTGTTGTGCCCCAGCGACCACCAGCCTAGAAAGTCTGCCAACATGGCCGTCGCTGCCCCCTTCGGGATGCCGGCTGATCCGCAAAGGGCCCCCGAAGCTGATCCCTCCCGCGAGCGGCGGATCATTGCCGAGCGCCTCAGCGACGCCCTTGGTGAGCCGGTTGAAGTGGTCAGCCATGCCGCACCCGGGCCTGATCGGGTCAGCGGGCTGGCGGTCTGCTCGGGTCGGTTGCTGAGCTATGTCATTGATGCCCAGGCCCGCACCCTCCGCACCCGCAACCTGCTGGAGCTCACCCGGCGCAGCCGACAGGCGGTCTAGGTCCTCTCCAGGGGGGCCATGGTCAGCCCCTCCGTGCTGAGCTGCAGGTGGTAGAGCTCGGCTTGCTCCATCGGTCCGCTCCAGACCACCGCCGAACCCTGGCTATCGATGCGCTGGGCCAGTTCCCAAGCCCGATCGGGTCCCATGGCCGGGATGTAGCGCACCAGGCAGTCCACCACATACTGAAAGGTGTTCACGTCGTCATCAAGCACGACCACGTTGTAGGTGGGGTAGGGCTCCTGGAGCCGGCGGCGCTCCAGCACCGGCTGGCTGCGGCTGGGGGAGGCGCTCAGCGGGTTCATGGCCAAGGTCGAACCGCCCCCAAGCCTAGGTACAGTGGCGTCGATTGCTGTTCTGAAGGCGCCATGTTGATCTCCTTGGGCTGGGCTGCGCTGGCGGCGGTCTTCACCCTCTCGATCGCCTTCGTGGTCTGGGGCCGCAACGGCGACGGCAGTATCAATTTCTGAGTGTTCCCTTTAGTGGTCCGCCGCTGAACGGAGCTCCCGATGAGCGAACTGCAGCTCAACATGGTGCTTGCCACCTTGGCGGTTGGTTTACTGGTGTTCGTGAGCGCCGGTGTGATTTATCTCTCCACGGTGGAATGGCGTGACCGCCGACGCCGCAACAGCTCCCCAAGCGTGCGGCGCTCCTGAGGTCCGCCATGGAATTTCGCTCGCTGGCGAGCCTGGCCGGCTCCCTGCGCAGCCCTCGGCCGCCCTTTCCGGCGGCCGGAACGGTTGCGGTCACGGCGTTGCTGGTGCTGGTACCTTCCCTCTGGCTCACGCGTCACCCCAGGCCCCAGGCCAAGGGGCTGGAGCGGGTGCTGAGTGCTGCGGCGCTGCTGCAGAGCTTTCCGGCTGATCCACGCCGAGGCGCACCTGAACTGTGGCTCCAGCGCCTAGGTCAGGAGAGCTCCCGCCGGCTCTGGAGGTACCAGCGCGGCACCTGGTGGCAATTCTGGGGTCGCCACGGTGATGGGGGGCTCTATCTGGTCTTGAGCGCCAGCAGTTTCAAGGCCGCCGCCGTGCCGCTACCCGCCGGCAGCATGCGGGTCGATGATTTGGTCGTTCTGGCTCCCGACCCCCTGGCCGCCGCTCTGCTCAAGGAGCCTTTGGCCCTCAAGCAGCGCCGGCCCCGGGGCCTAGAGCAACGTTGCGTCAGCCAGCTGCTCAGCCAGCAGGCGGTGTACTGGACCGATGCGGCCCTTGGGCAGATGCTGGGTCCACTCTCCTCGTTGGTGCAGCGCTTTCAGCAAGGCTGCCTGGAATTGACGGGCCACGGGGAGACCTTGACATGGCAAGGGGAAACAGCCTCCGCCCCTGCCCTGGCGAGCCGTCCACCGGCCCCCGTGCCCATCCAGCAACCGCCGAGCCGCTTGGCTGGGGATGGGCTGCTTGAGCTGCGGGGTGAGCGCTTGGAGTTCCTGCTGGGGGATCTGCTCAATCGCCAGATCATCCGCGAGCCCTTGTCAAGCCGCTACGGCATCGGGGATCGCCAACGGGCCCTGCTGCGGCGCACGCCTTTCTTGCTGCGTCTGAAGCCCCTGGAGAAGGGCCCTTTCCAGGCTTCGCTTGAGTTGCAATTGATGGTGGGTGCCAAGCGCTCCGAGTGGGCGGCCCTGCTGGCGCCGCTGCGTCAGGCCTTGCTTGATCAGGGCCTGGTTGAATCCAGCTCCCGGCGCCCCGTCAGCAGCCCCTCGGTGCTACCCACGAGTTCCTGGGAGCGAGACGATCGCACCGTGGTGGGGGGCTGGCGTTGGGTGAACCCGGCGACGGCTGGTGAGCCTCAGTTGCTGTTCTTCCTGGGACCTGATCCGTCCATCGCTGGATCCACAGCCCCCTGGCCTGACGCGCGTGCCCAGGGCAGGGCGGCCATGGAGCTTCTGGCCCGGCCGTCAGCCCTGGCGGCCCAAGGGCTTCTGCCGGGTGATCTGCCGGCTCTGGTGCAACGTGCCGAGCGGCTCAGCCTGTTCAGCGGGGCTGGCTCGGCTGGCAGTAACGGCCTCAGTGGCTCTCTGCAGCTGCCGTCTCAGCCGCGTTGAGTCCGCCAGCTTCCAGCTGCGTGCTGGCGCTGTCTGGGGCGGTGGCCAATGATTCAGTGGCTTCAGCCTCGCCGTTGGCCGCCCGTTCGCGGCGGCGGCGTTCGGCCGCCACGGTTTCCTCCATCAGCTCCACTGCCTGGGCCATGCGCTCGAGGTTGGAGGCATAGATCCCCAGGTCCTTGTCAACACGGCTGCGGATCAGTCCAATCCGCTCGGCAACCTCATGGGAGGCCTGGCGCAGGGCTTCCGGCTCCATGGATTCAGCGCCTTTGGCCTGCTGAAGCAGGCTCAGAAGCCCCACGGCCAGGAGACGCGTGTAGTGGAATTCGGGCCGCTGAATGCTGGCCAGAGCACTGCCCAGGGGTTCGGGGGCACCCTCCCCCTGGTGATCGAGCCACTGTTTCACCGTCTCCAGATCGTGGCCACTGACGGCATCCACGGCCGCCTGGCGCTGGTCGCGCAAGGCGCTGGCCTCGAATCCGGAGGAGGCGCAGAGCGCCACAAACAAGGGCTCTTTCTGCTCGGGCGGCCGGTAGCCGCGGGCGAAGCCGTCAAACACCTGCACCAGGCCAGCGGCGAACAAAGCATCCGGCTGGAAGCCTTTCTGGTGGCTGAGCAGATGCAGCTCGACCAGAAGCTCATCGACGACCCGCCGGTAGAGGGGAGCGATCACGTAGGGGAAGGCGCGGTGGAAGGCGCGCTTGCTGTCTGACACGGTGAGGCTGGTGCTCACACTTCTCGCTCTGGGAGTGCGAGGACCCTAGCGCTCGCGGCGCTCGTTAAGATCGGTCCAGCTGACGCGTCCCTGCCCATGATCCCGATCGTGATCGAAGAGTCCGGCCGGGGCGAGCGTGCGTTCGACATCTATTCCCGGTTGCTGCGGGAGCGCATCATCTTTCTGGGCGAACCGGTCACCGCCGAATCGGCCAATCGGATCGTGGCTCAGTTGCTGTTTCTGGAAGCCGAAGATCCCGAAAAGGACATCTTCCTCTACATCAATTCACCGGGTGGATCCGTCTATGACGGTCTTGGAATCTTCGACACCATGCAGCACATCAAGCCCGATGTGCAGACCGTCTGTGTGGGGTTGGCGGCCAGCATGGGAGCGTTCCTGCTCAATGCCGGCGCCAAGGGCAAGCGCAGCAGCCTCCATCACTCGCGGATCATGATCCACCAGCCCCTAGGCGGCGCTCGAGGTCAGGCGAGTGACATTCGCATTCAGGCCGATGAGATTCTCTATCTCAAGGACAAGCTCAACACCGAACTCTCCGAGCGCACAGGCCAGCCCCTCGAGCGCATCCAACAGGACACCGACCGCGACTTCTTCATGTCTCCCCATGAAGCTCAGGCCTACGGGCTGATCGATAAGGTGATCGAAAAGCGTCCGATTCGTTCAGTCTGAGCGTCGTCCTTACCTCCATGCACAAGATCATCAAAGATTAAAACCATTCAATGGCTGCTTTGCCCCCATTCGATGGACGCTTTAAATAAACGTTAAATCGTTAGATTTAACGTTTATTTGTATGTTCGTTTTTTGTGGGGATTTTTGCCAATCAACTCGCTGTGTTGTTGATCAGCGGTGAATAACGGTCCTTCTCTGGAATGTCAGCAAATTCAGCGACAATGGTGCGAAATTCATCGCCATCAAGGCTTTCCTTTTCGATCAAGAGTTCTACAAGACGATCCATCGCCTCCCGGTGCTGACCCACTAGGTCCAGGGTTTCCTGGTAGGCGGCTTGAACAATACCCCGGACCGCATCGTCAATCTTGCTCGCGATCGAATCGGATACGTCGCTGCGCGTCATCAGATCACGGCCCAAAAACACCTCCTGGCTGCCTGCCTCGAGTGACACCGGACCAAGATCGCTCATGCCGAACCGCGTCACCATCTGTCGGGCCATGGAAGCCACCTGCTGGATGTCGCCGCCAGCTCCCGTGGTCACTTCCGCATGGCCGAAGACCACAGCTTCCGCCGCCCGTCCACCCAGGGCTCCCATGATGCGCGCCTTGAGCTGGGAGCGGCTCACCAGCATCTGTTCCTCGTCGGGGGAGAACCAGGTGAGTCCCTGGGCCTGGCCACGGGGGATCAAGGTCACCTTCTGAACGGGGTCATGTTGTTTCACCAGGGTGCCCACCAGGGCATGGCCAACTTCGTGGTACGCGATGAGGCGCTTGCTACGGCCATCAGTGAGGGGCTTGCCCTCCATGCCGGCGATCACCCGGTCCACGGCATCGTCGATCTCGGCCAGGCTGGTGGCCTCCTTACGGCGGCGAGCGGTGAGGATCGCGGCTTCGTTGAGCAGGTTGGCCAGATCGGCACCAGTGAAGCCTGGCGTTCGGCGGGCAATCGCTTCGAGCGAGACGTCCCCCGCGAGCTTCTTGTTGCGGGAATGCACGTTGAGGATCGAGAGCCGCCCCTTGATGTCAGGCGGATCAACGCCCACCTGGCGGTCGAAGCGGCCGGGGCGCAGCAGCGCCGAATCCAGCACGTCGGCGCGGTTGGTCGCAGCAATGATGATGACTCCGCTGTTTCCCTCGAAGCCGTCCATCTCGGTCAGCAACTGGTTGAGGGTCTGCTCACGCTCATCGTTGCCGCCGCCGATGCCGGCGCCCCGCTGGCGTCCCACAGCGTCGATTTCATCGATGAAGATCAGGCAGGGGCTGTTTTCCTTCGCCCGCTTGAACAAATCGCGCACTCGGCTGGCACCCACCCCGACGAACATCTCCACGAATTCGGATCCCGAGAGCGAGAAGAAGGGGACCCCAGCCTCACCAGCAATCGCCTTGGCCAAGAGGGTCTTGCCCGTGCCGGGGGGGCCCACCAGGAGCACGCCTTTGGGAATCTTGGCGCCCACAGAGGTAAAGCGTTCGGGGGTCTTCAGGAAGGTGACGACCTCCTGAAGGTCTTGCTTGGCCTCCTCCACGCCAGCCACGTCATCGAACTTGACGCCGGTCTGTGCCTCCATGGCGAAACGTGCCTTGGTCTTGCCGAACTGCATCGCCTGGCCGGGGCCTCCGGGCATGCCTGAGGAGCGACGCGCCAGGAAGATCAAGGCGCCGATCAGGAGCAGGGGAAAGAGCAGATTGCCCAGAATGCCCAGCACCGGCGGCGTGGTGCGGGGGGGATGCACATCGAAGCTGATGCCCTGATCCTTGAGACGGTTGATCAGTTCAGGGGCCAGTCCAGGCAGGTCGACCCGCAGGCGCTGAACTCGGTTGTCGAGATCGGGGTCCACCGCCTCGACCACGGCGGTGCGGCCGCCGTCAAACACATCCACAGCGGTGACCCTGCCGGCCTCGATGTAGTCAAGGAAGCGCCCGTAGCTCATGCGTGCCACGGCAGTGTTGCGCGCCGCCACCCGGGCTGTGTTGGAGTTGGAATTCGTCCCAGCCTTGAAGGTGTCAATCCCGCCCTGGCCCAGCAGTTGCCAACCGAAAAAGGCGGCCACGGCAAGGGGGAGCACCCAGAGAGCAAACTGGCGCCAGCGCTGGTTCATCGGTCGGGCTGATTTTCGAGAACTGTAAGAGCCCCTCCGTCGCTGGCGTGGCCGCCAACGACGCGCTCAGCCGCGCAGACCGCCCGCCACGACGCCTTCCGCAACCAGCTCATCCAGTTCGGAGGGCTCGTTGAGCTGTTCTTCGATGATCAGCTCCCCTACTGCGATCGTCTCAAGCAGGCTGGGACCCCCCAGGTCGTGGGTCCAGATCTCCACTTCGCATCCCTTCGGCGCACTGAAGCTGAGCAGCTCGAAAGGAAACACGACCCTTTCAAGGTAGTACTCCTGGGGCCCGCAACAGCGCAGGATCACCATGCGGTCGCTGGCATTGCGATAGCCGCAGGAGAGCAACGCCAAAGGAGGATCCTCATCAATGAATCACCATCAAGCCACCAAGGCTTGGCCCTCTTGGTGACGACCACGACGGTTTGCGTTTCTTAAGGGTTTCTCAAGGGAATGAGGCCAGCCGGAGGATGTGGCACAGGTTCCCTGACCAGGCTCCAAGCCGCCTGAGGAGACCGCTTGCGCGGCGTTAAAGGCTGCGCAGGGCGGTGATCGGATCCAGGCGCGCCGCCCGTCGGGCGGGCACAACACCAAAGAAGAGACCGATCGATCCTGAGAGCCCGACGGTGAACAGCACGCTGCCGGCGCCGATCGCCGCCGGCAGGGCGGTGAACCGGGCAACCCCTGCGATCGCCGCCAGACCCACGGCGCTGCCGATCACCCCGCCCAGGGCAGCCAGCACCAACGATTCCACCAGGAACTGCAGCAGGACGTCATGGCTGCGGGCGCCCACGGCCTTGCGCAGACCGATCTCCTCGGTGCGCTCGCTCACCGACACAAGCATGATGTTCATGATTCCGATGCCACCCACCAACAGCGATACCCCACCAATGGCCGCCAGCATCAGCGTCAGACCGCCGGTGATCGTGCCCACGATCGAGAGGGCGTCCTTTTGGGAGCGAACGGCGAAGTCGTCTTCCCGGAGGATTTTGTGCCGCTGGCGCAACAGGTTGGTGATCTGAAACTTGGCGGCGTCGGTGCTGGCTTCGTCCCGCGCCTCAACGCTGATGAAGCTGAGGCTCACCCCGTAGGTGGGATCGCGGCCGCTGAGTTTGCTCACCATGGTGGTGAGCGGGATGTAGGCGGCTTCGTCCTGGTTGGAGCCGAACACCGCCCCCTTGGGGGCCATCACTCCGATCACCTGGAAGGATTGGTCACGGATGCGAATGCTGCGGCCGATCGGAGATCCCACGGGAAGCAACTTGTCCCGCAGGTCGGGACCGATCACCGTCACATTGCGGGCCGATTGCAGGTCCTGCTGGCTCAGGAACCGTCCTTGGGCCACATCAAAGCGCCGCACGGTCAGGAACTCGGGGGTGATCCCGGAGATGCTGGCGTTGGCACTGTTGGAGCCGGCCTGAACCACCTCATTGAGGGTGACCTGGGGGGCGACCCGTCGGATGCTGGGCACCTGCTGAGCAATCGCCTCTGCGTCCTCAAGCACCAACGTCTTGGGAGTGTCAATCCCCTGGCGGCGGGTGTCGTTGTTGCCGGGCACGATGAACAAAACATTGGCGCCCAGGGTGTTGAGCTGACCCTCGGCCAGGTTCTGGGCCCCGGTTCCCACCCCCACCAGGGTGATCACCGAGGCGTTCCCGATCACGATCCCCAGCATCGTGAGCAGGCTGCGCAGGCGATTGGCCTTCAGCGTGCTGAGGGCCATCACCACGGTTTCCCTCAGGGGAAGCTGGGCCGCCATGGGCTCAGGCCCAGTTGGAGCTGTTGTCGGCGGAGACGATGCCCACCTTCACCAGGTCAGTGGAGCCGCTGACGCCCGTGAGCGTGCCGGCGGTCTGAACCACCAGGTCGCCTTCCCGAAGCAGGCCCAGGTCCTGGGCGACGGCCATGGCCTGGGAGAACGTTCCACTGGTGGAGTCTTGGGCCAGGATCAGCAATGGATTAACCCCCCACACGAGCTGCAGTTGGCGCGCCACCTTCTCCTCGCTGGTGATCGCCAGGATCGGGGTGGCAGGCCGGAACTTGCTCACGTTACGGGCGGTGGAACCGCTTTTGGTGAGGGGGAGGATGGCCGCTGCGCCGAGCTGGCGGGCGATGCTGCTCACCGCCTGGCTGATGGCGTTGGGAATCGTGCTGGCGATGTGGCTGTCGAGGGTGCGCAGGGGGTAGTCGCGTTCGATGCGCCGGGCGATCTGGGCCATGGTCGCGACAGCTTCCACCGGGAAATCACCGACGGCAGTCTCGTTGGAGAGCATCACGGCGTCGGTGCCATCGAGAATGGCGTTGGCCACATCGCTCACTTCGGCGCGGGTGGGTCTGGGGCAGCTCGCCATGCTGTCCAGCATCTGGGTCGCCGTGATGATCGGTATGCCCAGGCTATTGGATTTGCGGATCAGTTCCTTCTGCAGCAGCGGCACTTCTTCGGCGGGCATCTCCACCCCCAGATCGCCCCGGGCCACCATCACACCGTCGCAGAGCGGAAGGATGGCGTCGATCTGATCAATCGCCTCAAACTTCTCGATTTTGGCGATCACCGGGGTGGAGTGGCCAAGGCTTCGGATCAGCTCGCGGATCTCTTCCATGTCGGCGGGATTGCGCACGAAGCTGAGCGCCACCCAGTCCACCCCCTGGGCCAGACCGAAGGCCAGATCCTCGCGGTCCTTGGGGGTCATGGCGCGGATTGAGAGCTGCACGTCGGGGAAGTTCACCCCTTTGTTGTTGGAGAGCACCCCCCCAACGGTGACGCGGCAATGGAGGGTCTGCTCTGGAATGTTGATCGATTCGACCACCATTTCAACCCGGCCGTCATCCAACAGAATGCGACAACCTTCCATCACCTCATCGGCCAGCTTGTCGTAGGTGACGGTGGCGATGGACTGGTTGCAGCTCACCTCGCGGGAGGTGAGCGCGAAGGGGTCGCCGCTGGCCAGGTTGATCGGTCCGGAGTCGAAACGCCCCAGGCGGATCTTGGGGCCCTGGAGATCCTGGAGGATGCCGATATGGATCCCCAGCTCAGCAGCCACCTGGCGGATGGTGACGATACGGGCGGCATGGTCGGCATGGTCGCCGTGGGAGAAGTTCAGACGGAAGGTGGTCGCCCCAGCCTGAATCAGTTGTTTGAGCCGCTCAGGGGACTCAGTGGCGGGGCCGATGGTGGCCACGATCTTGGTGCGCCGCGTCAGATCGCTCAGGGCCATCGGTAGGGCCGAAGGATTTTGCGGAAACTACCATCCGGCCAGGTCTTTGATCTGATCGTCGCCCCATGGAGCTCGACGGATACCAGCAACGGGCACGCCAGACCGCCCGCTACCCCCAGGTGGGCGCCAACCCCATCTACCCCACCCTCGGCCTCTGCGGTGAGGCGGGTGAGGTGGCCGACAAGGTCAAGAAGGTCTTGCGCGATCAAGATGGGCGCTTCGATGACACGGTGCTCAATGGCCTCAAACTTGAGCTCGGCGATGTGCTCTGGTACGTGGCCCAACTTGCCAGCGAACTCGGGTTCAGCCTTGAGGAGATCGCCCAGGAGAACCTGAGCAAGTTGGCCGATCGGGCGGTACGAAACGTGATTTCCGGTAGCGGAGACGCTCGGTGAGACCTAAAGTTCAGTGCTGCCGAGTTTCCATCTTGGAGCCGCTGCTTAAGCCACTGTCGGAGCAACCACTTCCAGAGCTTGTGGTCTTCAAGGGCACGCTGCGCGCTCTACTGGCCGTGCTCGAGGCTCGGGACACTCTCACCTTTGTCCATTCCCACCGGATGGCGGACCTGGCCGCTGCCATCGCCGTGGAGCTTGGCCTCACCAGCGAGGCCGTCGCCTGCATCCGCATCGGCGGGCTGCTTCATGACATCGGCATGATTGCCATGCCCATTGACATCGTCAGCAAGCCCAGTCAGCTCTCGATCGCTGAGTTGGCCGCCATCACGGGCCATCCGGTCACGGGCTACGCCGTCCTGCGCAACATCCCGTTGCCGCTGCCGATGAACCTGGCGGTCCTCCAGCACCATGAGCGGCTCGATGGCACGGGCTACCCCGACGAGCTCAAGGGTGAAGCCATCTGCCAGGCCGCTCGCATTCTCGCGGTGGCTGACACGGTGGAATCAATGGTGAGCGAGCGCCCTTACCGGGCCGCCCTTGGTCTCGAGGCGGCCCTGGGGGTGATCATCAGTGGCAAAGGGGTGAAATTCGATCCCAAAGTGGTGGAAGCCTGCGTGCGTTTGTTCCGCTTGCAGGACTATCGCTTACCTGAATCCTTCCCCTCTTACCTGCAACCCGAAGGCAACACCGTTGGGGATCTCCTGGTCGGCGCAAGGGACCTGGCCGAACCACAGTTGTTTTGATGGGGCGCTCAGCCCTTGCTCTGATCCCCCAGGCGCGGCCGCTGGCACCCCCCTTCCTCGCTGGGGTGCTTTTGGCGGTCTTTCTGATTGTTCTCCCTTGGGTGATGCCCGTGGCGGCGGCGGAGCTGCAGGTGAGTGGCGTGACGTTGGAGCCCTGCCCCACCGATGATGTGGGCGCTCAGCCCCCCTTGCGGCGCGAGGCCGAGGCCCGCTGTTATGCCCTGCGCGGGCAGGTGCTGAACTCCGGTAGCCGTGCTGTGGTCGACACCGATGTGTTTGCCCTGATCCTTGATTCCAGCGGTGAGCCCGTCCTGCCCAACCGCACCCGGGTGGGCTCCATCGGTGATGTGCCCCCGGGTGCTTCGGAGTTCGCCCTGCGCCTGGCGGTGCCGCAGGGCACCCCCGGGCCGTTTCGCTTCAGCCATGTGAAAGCAAAGGGCTTCAGCTCCCCGGTCAGGCGGCGACCTGATGGTGACGACGAATTACTGCCGCTGGAACAGCAGCTGAGCATCCCTTAGCCCCCTTCTCCTTTCCCTCCACTTTTGCTCAGTATCCGATTCCGCCGCCGCCCATCAGCGAGGCACTGAGGCCTCCCAACAGCTGCTGCACCAGATTGAGGGCGATGAAGGCGATGATCGCGGAGAGATCCAATCCCCCCAGTGGCGGGATCAGGCCACGGAAGGCATTGAGATAGGGATCCGTGATCGAGCTCACCGTCGCGAGCACGGGGTTGCTCCAATCGAGGTTGGGGAACCAACTGAGCAGAACCCGTACCAACAGGATCAGGGTGTAGATGCTCAGGGTCTGGGCAAGCACGTTGAGCAGCAGGCTCAGGGCTTCCATGGGGCGCGGTCAAACATCCCCAGACTCTATGCAGCGTCCTTCCAGATGTCGTGGGGTGGGGCTGGCTCGGGGCTCGCCGACGGGGACGGTTCCTCGGCTGGCGTCCTCCGGGGGCTGAGGTCGTCGGCCTTGATGGCGAAGGTGCGGTGGAATTTTTCGCTCAACGTGAGCCAGTAGGAGCGACCATCGCTCTGGCGCCGGCGCTCGATGAAGCCCTGGCTGAGCAGCTCCTTGATGTGGTCATAGGCCCCAGAGCCCCTGAGTTCAACCAATTCCGACTGCAGGAGACGTTTCTTGAGTGCGATTGTGGCCAGGGTGCGAAGGGAGGCGGTGGAGAGATCCACCGGCAGCAGGTTCTGCACCAGGTTCCCCAGGCTCTCGCGCAGCTGGAGGCCGTAACGGGAACCCTCCTGGCGAATCTCCAGGGCGGTGTCCCGGTGGGCGTAGTCGGCCATCAGGGTGAGGAGGGCCAGTTCCACCTCTTCGCGCCCCACGGCGGCGATCTCCGCCAGTTCCCCGAGGGTGAGGGGCCGGCCTTTGAGATAAAGGATGGCCTCCAGGTGGGCCGACAGCGAGAGCGAGTCGCTGGGCATCATCGAGCTCCAGCAGGGCTGATCCGCACCGTACCGCAATCGATCGGGGTCGGGCCAGGGGCTTCAGGCCGGGGCGCTTAGGCCCCCATGGCGTTGGGCACGGTGCTGGGGCCGAGAAAAAGGTGGTACGCAGGATTGTCACTCTCGTCCCAGTGGCGGTAGCCGAGGCCTTCGAGAAACCGGCCCCAGGCCTGCCGTTCCTTGGCACTCACCTGAACCCCCACCACGATCCGGCCCACATCCGCCCCGTGGTTGCGGTAGTGGAAAATGCTGATCGTCCAGTTGGGGTGCAGCGCATTCACGAAGGTCATCAGGGCCCCGGGACGCTCGGGAAACTCAAAGCGGTAGAGCAGTTCCTGGGTGGGTTCTGGGCCGGATGCTGCCCCTTCGGCGGCCGGTAGCCGGCCCCCCACCATGTGGCGCAGGTGCAATTTGGCCAGCTCGTTGCCGCTCAGATCAAGGCAGGGGAAGCCGGCCGCCTCCAGTCGTCCCTTGAGGCGTTCGGTGTCGCCCTGGCCCTGGACCTGCACACCCATGAAGATGTGGGCGGTGCGGGGATCGGCCATGCGGTAGCTGAATTCGGTGAGGCTGTGGGAGCCCAGCACCTCGCAGAGGTGCCGCAGGCTGCCGGGCCGCTCAGGGATTTCCACCGCCAGCATCGCCTCGCGCTCCTCCCCCAGCTCGGCCCGCTCGGCCACGAAGCGCAGGCGATCGAAGTTCATGTTGGCGCCGCAGGCCACGGCCACCAGCGTCTTCCCCGAGAGCCCGCGCCGCAGGACATCTGCCTTGAGCCCTGCCACGGCCAGGGCTCCGGCGGGTTCGAGGATCGAGCGCGTGTCCTCGAACACATCTTTGATGGCCGCGCAGATCTCATCGGTGCTCACCGTCACCATCGCGTCCACGTGCTGCTGGGCGAGAGCGAAGGTGTGCTCCCCCACCCGGTGCACGGCCACGCCATCGGCAAACAGGCCCACCTGCTCCAGGCTCACGCGCTCCCCCGACGCCAGTGAACGGGTCATGGCGTCAGCATCGATCGGCTCCACGCCGATCACCTCCACCTGGGGCCAGAGGCTTTTCACATAGGCGCTGATGCCGGCGATCAGCCCTCCACCACCCACGGCGACGTAAATGGCATCGGGGGGGCTGGAGCACTGGCGCAGAATCTCGAGGCCGATGGTGCCCTGGCCGGCGATCACCTCAGGGTCGTCAAAGGGGTGGATGAAGCTGAGGCCACGCTCCGCCTCCAGCCGACGGGCCTCGATGTAGGCGGCGTCGTAGGTGTCGCCGTAGAGCAGCACTTCAGCGCCCCGGGCCGCCACCGAGCGCACCTTCATCTCCGGGGTGGTGACTGGCATCACGATCACCGCCTGGCAGCCCAGTTTCTGGGCTGCCAGGGCCACTCCCTGGGCATGGTTGCCGGCGCTGGCGGCAATCACCCCCCGGGCCCGTTCGCTCGGGCTGAGGCCCACCATCTTGTTGTAGGCGCCCCTCAATTTGAATGAGAAGACCGGCTGGAGGTCTTCTCGTTTCAGCAGCACGGTGTTGTTCAGCCGCGCCGAGAGGTTGGGGGCGCGCTCGAGTGGGGATTCGATGGCCACGTCATAGACCCGGGCCCTGAGGATTCGCTGCAGGTAGTCGCTCATGGGGTCCAGTGTGCCAAGGGCCCCTCAGCCTTCGCTTTCGAAACGGTGACGGCACCGCCGCAGGCCCGCCAGGAGCCGTAGATTGCCTCGATCAGGACGGTCGGACATGCATCTCAGCGAGCTGAGCCATCCGAATCAGCTGCATGGGCTCAGCACCGCTGAGCTCGAGGCCATTGCCCGTCAGATCCGCGAGAAACACCTCGAGGTGGTCTCCACCAGCGGCGGCCACTTGGGACCGGGCCTCGGGGTGGTGGAGCTGACCCTCGCTCTCTATCAGACCCTCGATCTCGACCACGACCGGGTGGTCTGGGATGTGGGCCACCAGGCCTACCCCCACAAGTTGATCACCGGCCGCTACAACCAGTTCCACACCCTGCGTCAGCAAGCCGGGGTGGCCGGCTACCTCAAGCGCTGCGAGAGCCCCTTCGACCACTTCGGCGCCGGCCACGCCTCCACCAGCATCTCGGCCGCCCTGGGCATGGCCCTGGCCCGCGATCGCCGCGGAGAAGAGTTCAAATGCGTGGCTGTGATCGGCGATGGGGCGCTCACGGGTGGCATGGCCCTTGAGGCGATCAACCACGCCGGCCATTTGCCCCACACCAGACTCCTGGTGGTGTTGAACGACAACGACATGTCGATCAGCCCGCCGGTGGGGGCGCTCTCCACCTACCTCAACCGTATGCGGCTGAGTCCGCCGGTGCAGTTCCTACAGGACAACGCCGAGGAGGCGATCAAGCATCTGCCCTTCCTGCACGGGGAGCTCCCCAACGAGCTCAAGACTCTCAAAGAGAGCATGAAGCGCCTGGCCGTGCCCAAGGTGGGTGCCGTGTTCGAGGAGCTGGGCTTCACCTACATGGGCCCGATCGACGGCCATAACATCGCCGAGATGGTGCGCACCTTCCAGGCGGCCCACCGTTGTGATGGACCGGTGCTGGTCCATGTGGCCACCACCAAAGGCAAGGGCTATCCCTACGCCGAAGCCGATCAGGTGGGGTACCACGCTCAATCTGCCTTCGACCTCAAGACAGGCAAAGGGTATCCCTCCAGCAAGCCCAAGCCCCCCAGTTACAGCAAGGTCTTTGGCCAGACTCTGGTGAAGATCTGCGAGCAGGACCCCACGGTGGTGGGCATCACCGCCGCCATGGCCACGGGCACGGGCCTTGATTTGCTCGAGAAGGCTGTCCCCAAGCAGTATTTCGATGTGGGCATCGCCGAACAGCACGCCGTCACCATGGCGGCGGGGATGGCCACCGCTGGACTGAAGCCCGTGGTGGCGATCTACAGCACCTTCCTTCAGCGCGCCTTCGACCAGTTGATCCACGATGTGGGCATCCAGAACCTTCCCGTCACCTTTGTGCTCGATCGGGCTGGCATCGTCGGCGCCGATGGGCCCACCCACCAGGGTCAATACGACATCAGCTACCTCCGGGCCGTGCCCAATTTCACCGTGATGGCCCCCAGGGACGAGGCCGAACTTCAGCGCATGTTGGTGACGTCGATTCAGCACAGCGGCCCATGTGCGATCCGTTTCCCCCGGGGCGAAGGTGAGGGGGTGCCCCTGATGGAGGAGGGCTGGGAGCCCCTGGAGATCGGCCGGGCCGAGCAGCTCGCCCATGGCGATGACCTGCTGATCGTGGCCTACGGATCGATGGTGCCGCCGGCGATGGCGACCGCCGGCCTCCTGCAGGAGCAGGGGGTGCGCGCTTCTGTGATCAATGCCCGCTTCCTGCGCCCCCTCGACGAGGCTCTGATTGCGCCCATGGCCCGTCGCATCGGCCGGCTGGTGACCATGGAAGAAGGCGCCCTGGCGGGTGGTTTCGGTGCCGCCGTGGTGGAGGCGCTCAATGATCTCGAGGTGCTGGTGCCCACCCTGCGCCTCGGCATCCCCGACCAACTGGTGGACCATGCCAGTCCTGAGCAAAGCAAGGTGGCCCTGGGCCTCACCCCGCCCCAGATGGCCGATCGCATCCTGGAGCGCTTCGGCGCTGCACTTCGGCGCCAGCCCCTCGCGGTTTGAGTCCATCCCCAGCGCTCCGCTGCCAGGTGCTGGTAGTGGGCGCCGGTCCGGCGGGGGCGGATCTGGCCCGGCGCCTGGCCCGCTCCCAGGTCGAGGTCCTTCTGGTTGATCGACTTGCCGATCTGCGCACGGGGGCCTTCAGCAGCGCAGCCTTGCCCTGGGCGGCGTTGGAGCGCCTGGAGCTGCCGGCCGAGGTGGTGGCGAGCCGCTGGAGCCACTGGCAGTTGTTTGGGCCCGGTGACCAGCGGCGCCATTGGGCCTCCGGTGGCCCTTTGGGGGTGGTGCTCGAGTTCGGTGCCCTGCGCCAATGGCTGGCCCAGGAGGCTGGTCGCTGGGGCTCTGATCTGCTCCTGGGGGCCACGGCCCATCGCAGCGAGGCCGCCCCCGAAGGGATGCGCACGCATCTACGACTGGTGGGCGGTCGCCCGATCGAGGTGATCAGCGATTGGGTGGTGGATGCCACCGGTCAGGAACGGGGACTGATCGGTGATCCAGCCCCAGGGCCTGATCCGCTGGTGGAGGGACTGGGGGTGGAGTGGCTCCTGGAACTGCCACTTGAGCGCTGGGAACCCTGGGCGGACCGGCTCAGTTTTTGCCTGGGCTCCGCCTGGGTTCCCCAGGGCTATGGCTGGGTGTTTCCGATGCAGAGGGGCCGGCTCAAGGTGGGGGTCTGCAGGCTGCTCGATCCGGCGCGACCCCAGCCGCCCCTCGGGGCGTTGCTGGCTTCCTTGATCGAGCGACTGGGCCTGGGTGAGCACCGGGTTCTGGACCGCCATGGCGGACTGATCCGAAGCACCATCGGCCGCAAAGAGCCCCACCGCCGCGGCCGGCTGATCGGCCTGGGGGACGCGATCAGCACCGCTAACTTGCTCGGGGGGGAAGGCATTCGCCATGCCATGACCAGCAGCCAGTTGTTGGCACCGTTGCTGTGTCAGGCCTTGAGACAGCCATCCCTGGCCGATCGGCTCATCGGAGCGAGCTATCCGCGGCGCCTTCGCCAGGCCCTGGGCTGGCGTTGGGGGCTGAGTGGCCGCCTGGCCCGGCGCACCTGGCTGGGGTTGCGGGGCCCGCAGGCCGACCAGCGCCTCGACGGACTGCTCCGGGGCCTCGAACACAAAAAAAGGGCAGAGGATCTCTCTGCCCTGCTGTTTGACTACCGCTTTGAGCGCTACGGCCTCAGAGCGCTGCCCGACCTGCTGGGCTGGCGCTGAGACCAGCCGCCGATCAAAGGATGAAGGTGCTCAGAGCACACCACGGGCGGCCAGGCCCTGGATGGCGCCGATGCCGAAGATGTGGCCCAGGCTGGTGGTGGCCAGGAGGGAGGCGTGGCTGAGGCCGCCGAAGAATGCGGCGTTGGGAAGCTTGGCACCTTCGTTGGGGTACTTGATGGTGGCTTTGCCGATGCCGATGGCGATCACATTGGCGACGATCATCACCAGGGCCACTTTCGGCGACCAGGAGATTGTGGCGGGGGCGACGGCCAGGAGCGAGGTGATCATGCAGTTTGAAGCAACGACCCATCTTCCGGGTGAACCTCAGCCTGGGGCTGGTGGCTTAAGACTTGTTCACCGGCCGTTCAACGCGGATCTCGGTTTTGCGCGGCACCGATGGCATGGCGGCGCAGGGTCGCCACCACGCCACTGCCCTTGAGTTCGCTGATGGCCAGATCGATGCGCCCGGCTGTGGCCCTGGGCAGCATGGGGCTGTAGGCGAAGGCCTGGGACTCAGGCTGCAATCCGCGCAGCACCAGCTCGACACGGCTGCGATCGAGACCCTGGAGCACGTACTCCAATTGCAGATCGTCGGCGAGTACAGCATTGGCCAGCCCGTCCATGATCATCGGGCCGGCCGCTTGCACCTGGGGGAGGGGCCGGATCCGGATGGCCGCCTGGCCACCCTGTTGGTTGAGCTCCAGCAGCAGTTGCTCGCTGATGCTGCCGGGCCTCGCCGCCACGGTCTTGCCCTCCAGATCCCGCAAGGAGCGAATGCTGCCGCCTCCCGACGAAAGCGGCGCCCGCACCACGTTCACCGTCACGTAGCTCACCAGCAGCGAGGCGGAGACGATGCGAATCAGATAGCTCAGCAGGACCAGGGTGTGGCCGCGGGTGGTGATCGCCACGGTGTTGGTGCCCGGTCCGGTGGCCAGGATCTGAAAATCCTTGGCGAAGCTGCGGCGCCATCCCTGGTGTTGGGTTTCAGGTTTGTTTCGATGGCCCTCAACCCACCACAGCGCCACGGTCACTAGCAGGATGGCCACCAGAAATCCCCCCAGCAGCTGCAGGAGCTCGGGGGCCAGCACGGCGGCCACGATCGCCTGGCCCAGGGCCAGGGGAGTGCGGCGCACCATCAACGACTGGCCGCCCTCCTGAATCGGGAGGCTGAAGCGATAGCGCTTGAGCCTTTCGGTGGAGACGTTCATGCATCCCACGGCCACATCAATGTCCCCCCGCTCGGAGGCCTCCAGCAGGGCGCCGATGGTGGGCCAGGTGCTGAACACGAAGGGAATCCGCTCACGGCTCGCCACTTTCTGCCACAGCTCCACCGCCAGCCCCTGCCAGACGCCGTTCTGGCGATAGCTGCAGGGCTGGGAGCCATCGGTGACTCCGACCCGCAGCACGGTCACCGCCCCTGTGGCCCCCGGCATCAGGGCCAGGCCCGTGGCGGCCAGGACCAGGAGCAGGCGGCCAGGAGGTTTCAACGATCCACCGGAGCCTTGGCTCGGCTGGAGAACCCCAGCAGCACCAGCAGGTTGCTCAGGGTGAGAAAGGCTTCGGCCCCCCCATGCAGCGCATCCACATCGGCAAGCTGGGCGCCGTAGCGCTGCTGAGCCACCACCGCCGCCACGATCGTGACGGCCACGAACACCAGGGTCATCTGAAAGCCCCGCAGGGCCAGGGTCGGGAAGCGGCCACTGCGGCTGGCCCACCACAGGAAGGCCAGGTAGGGCACCAGGGAGAGCACGAACAAGGGGGCCGGATCGAAGCGGGCCCAGTCGCGCAGCAGGCCGCTGAGAAGCTCATTCATCGGGTCCGCATCAGCTGCCAGGCGGCACCGGCCATGGCCCCATTACCCACCAGGGTGGTGGCCGCCTGGAACACCACCAGCCCCTGGAGTTCGGCGGCGTTGTCGAACAGGTGCCAGGTGCAGGCGGCCATGGCGCTGATCAGGGCCGGCACCATCGCCAGGGCCAGCCAGCTCCACTCAGGTTCCTTACGCTGGCGGCCCCAGTGCTGCACCGCCAGCATCGCCAGGGCCCACTCCAGCACCGAAGTGATGTGGATCCACCAGGTGGGAAGGGAGAGGACGTGCATGGATGCCCCGCACCATCGGTGGTCCGTAATGTACGGAGCCGGCGGGGCTGCTGCGGCCCCGGCTTTGATGCGCCCCTGTTGATGCGGCCTCTGCTCTGCGGCTATTACGGCGAACACAACCTTGGCGATGATGCCCTGCTGGCGGCCCTGCTGGCCCAGCTTCCGCCCGATCAGCGGCCCCTGGTCACCGCCCATGACCAGGCCCAGGTTCAGGCCCGCTTCGGGGTGGACACCTGCCCCCGCCGCCGCCTGACGGCGGTGTTGTCAGCCCTGAGCGGTTGCGATGCCCTGGTGCTTGGCGGCGGCAGCTTGCTCCAGGACGCCACCAGTTTCCTGAGCCTGGTCTATTACGCGCTGCTGATCGCGGCCGCCCGCCTGAGGGGACGGCCCGTGCTTCTCTGGGCGCAGGGGTTGGGCCCGCTCCATCGGCGCTGCAGCCGCCTGCTGGTGCGGCTGGTGTTGCCCCTCGCCTCGGGGATCAGCTGGCGCGATCAGGCCTCGGCGGCCCTGGCGGCGCGCTGGGGGGTGCGCGCCGCCACCGGCAGCGATCCGGTCTGGGCGCTGCCCCTCGGCCAGTGGCAGGGGGACGGCGGACCGATCCTGCTGTGCTGGCGATTCAGCCCGCTGCTGGAGGAAGCCCAGTGGCGCCGGCTGCTGGAGGCCCTCGACCAGCTGGCGGAGCAGGCGGATCGGCCGGTGCATTGGCTTCCCTTTCATCAGGATCAGGACGCTGCTCTGCTGGAGGAGCTGAGGCGCAGGGACTGGCTGCCGCCGGCGCTGGCCCGCCGGAGCCAAACCGTGATGGCGGGCAGCCCGGCTGAGGCCATGGCGCTGTTCGAGGGGGCGTCGCTGGTGATCGCGATGCGTCTCCATGCCCTGATCCTGGCGGCTCTCTCGGGGGCCCCCAGTGCCGCCCTCAGCTATGACCCCAAGGTGCGGGCGGCCGCCGATGGTTTTGATTGCCCCTGCTCGGATCTCGATGGTCCCTTGCAGGTCGGTGAGCTGCTGGACCAGTGGCAACCGCTGCTGGATCGGCCCACTGATCCGGCCCGGATCGAGACCCTGCGCCAGGCCACTGCCGTGCACCGGCAGTTGCTTCTCGCTGGCCTGCCCCGATCGGAGCGCTGAGTCCCGCCCTGAGGATCCCCATGGGCGCCAATGGTGATGATGCTTACCAAAGGGCCCCCGGCGCTCTGGTGAACTGTCGTCATGACGCGCACCGTTTCCGTACCTGAACCCGTGATCCCGGCCGGCGCTTTCCTGAGCAAGGAGCAGCTGGCCCAACTCAACGTGGGCAGCAATGGCGCCGCCGCCGTGCGGGCCGCCGGCCATCTGGCCTACATCGTTGTGGCGGGGCTGCTCTGGGGCCAGGTTGGCCTCCCCCTGCCCCTGCGTTTGATCGCTCTTGTGGCCCTGGGGGTGGGCCTGGCCACCTGCTTCGCGCCGATGCACGAATGCGGCCACCGCACCGCTTTCGCCGATCGCCGCCTAAACGACGGCGCCGCCTGGCTGGCGGGGCTGCTGAGCTTCTACAACGCCACCTTCTACCGCCGCTACCACCAGTGGCACCACCGCTACACCCATCTCCCCGGACTTGACCCGGAGCTGGAGGATCCTGCGCCCACCAGCCTCTGGGGCTACGTGCTCGAGATCAGCGGCTGGAACTGGTGGACCGGCAAGCTCCTCAGCCACGGTCGCCAGTTGCTGGGGGCCGATCTCTCGGCCATGCCCTACCTGAGCCCTGAGGTGATCCCCCAGGTGCGCCGCTCGGTGCGCGGGCAGTTTGCCGTCTATGGCGCCCTGGCCCTGCTCTCGCTGCCGGGGGGCAATGGCTTTCTGTTCTGGTACTGGCTGCTGCCGCTGCTGGTGGGTCAGCCGTTCCTGCGGTTCCTGTTGCTGGCCGAGCACGGGGGCTGCAGCTTCGATCGCGACGGCACCACGAACACCCGCACCACGCTCACCCTGGCGCCCGTGCGCTGGCTGATGTGGAACATGCCCTTCCATGCCGAGCACCATCTCTATCCCTCGCTGCCGTTCCACGCCCTGCCGGCGGCCCACGCACTCATCGGTCCGCACCTGAAGCACCTCGACAGGGGCTATCTGGCGGTGCACCGCTGGTTGCTCGGCCGTTTGCCCAGCCTCGGCTTGCCCGGATCGGGCGACCAGGCGTGAGTGTCAGCTCCGGCAGCTTTGCCCTCGGTGACGTTGAGCTCCAGTGCGGCCGCACAATCCCCCAGGCCCAGCTGAGCTACTGCAGCTTCGGCACCCTGAATGGAGAACGCAGCAACGCCGTGCTGTACCCCACCTCCTACGGCGCCCATCCCGGTGACATCGATTGGGTGGTGGGGCCGGTGCTGAATCCGGATCGCCACTTCATTGTGATCGTGAACATGCTGGGCAATGGGCTGTCCAGCAGCCCAAGCGATGGGGTCATGGGCCTGGCGGAAACCGGATGGGTGGTCTCCCACCTCGACAATGTGCGCGCCCAACGGCGCCTGCTGAGGGAGCAGTTCGGGGTCGAGCGACTGGCAATGATCTACGGCTGGTCGATGGGGGCCCAGCAGGGCTACCAATGGGCGGTGGACCATCCCGAGGCGGTGGAGCGTCTCTGCTGCCTCTGTGGCACCGCTCGCACCTCCCCCCACAACCAGCTGTTCCTGCTCAGCCTGCGCCAGGCCCTCACCGCTGATCCCCACTGGACGGGTGAGGGCTTTGATGGTGAACCGCTCCAGGGGCTGCGCACCTTTGCCCTGATCTATGCCAGCTGGGCCGCCAGCCAGCGTTTCTACGGTGAAGGCCATCACCTGGCGGATGGTCCGATCAGCCTGGGCGACTACGTCGAGACCCGCTGGCTGCCTGCCTACCGGCGCCATGACCCCCGTAACCTGATCGCCATGCTCGATACCTGGTTGGCCCATGACGTGGCCGCTGGAGAGGCTTACCAGGGCGATCTGGCCGCCGCCCTGGGCTCGATCCGTGCCCGCACCGCCGTGCTGGCCGGCCGTCACGACCTCTATTTCACGGTGGATGACATGGCCACTGAGGCGGCCTTGATTCCAGGCGCCCAGTTCGAGGTGATCGAGTCGGTGCTGGGACACCGGGCCGGCAACCCCCGCGACAGCCCGCCTGAGCAGGCCCAGGTGCGGGCGGCCGTGGAGCGGCTGTGGGCTCTGCCCTCACCGCTCTGAGCCATCACCCCTTCCTCCTTCCCCGCCGCTTTTCCGTCATGAGCCTTCAGGCCTACGCCCAGACCAACGGCATCGCCCACTTCCTCATCTCGTTCACCGATTTGTTCGGCGTGCAGCGGGCCAAGTTGGTGCCCGCCAGCGCCATGGCGGCGATGGAGAGCGCGGGGGCCGGCTTCGCGGGCTTCGCCGCCTGGCTCGATCTCTCCCCCGCCGATGGCGATGTGCTCGCCATCCCCGATCCCAGCAGCCTGATGCCCCTGCCCTGGCAGCCGGATGTGGCCTGGGTGGCGGGTGATCTGGTGCTCGATGGGGTGGCGATGGAGCAATCGCCGCGCCAGGTGCTCAAGCGACAGTTGGAGCGGGCTGAACGGCTGGGATTCAGCTTCCGCAGTGGAGTGGAGGCTGAGTTCTTTCTGCTCGATTCGAGCGGCGAGGCCCTCCTCGATGCAGGCGATCGCCAGAGCAAGCCCTGCTACGACCAGCTCGCCCTGATGCGTCAGCTGCCTTTGGTGGCTGGGTTGGTGGGGGCGATGGAATCCCTGGGATGGGGGCCCTATCAGGCCGACCACGAGGATGCCAACGGTCAGTTCGAGCTGAACTGGACCTTCGACCACGGCCTGGTCACGGCCGATCGCCACGCCTTCTTCAAGGTGATGGTGAAGACCCTGGCGGAGCGCCACGGGGGCCGGGCGACGTTCATGCCCAAGCCCTTCGGCGGCCTCACCGGCAACGGCTGCCACTGCCACATTTCCCTTTGGGATGCCCAGGGCCGCAACCTCTTCCATGACCCGGCCGGTGAACTGGGTCTCTCGGCCCTGGCCTACCACTTCCTGGCGGGCCTGATGGAGCATTCCCCGGCCCTCAGCTGTCTCACCAACCCCACGGTCAACAGTTACCGCCGCCTGGCGGCGCCCCCCACCAGCTCCGGCGCCACCTGGTCGCCGGGGGGCATCAGCTACAGCGGCAACAACCGCACCCACATGGTGCGCATCCCCGATGACCAGCGCCTGGAGCTGCGCCTGCCCGATGGGGCCGCCAACCCCTACCTGCTGCAGGCGGTGATCCTGGCGGCGGGCCTCGATGGCATCGAGCGCCAGCTGGATCCAGGCCCCCGCTCCGACAACGACAGCTACGCCGACCCCGGTGCCGGCCCCGAGCAGCGCCCCCTGCCCGGCAACCTGGGAGAAGCCCTGGCGGCCTTCGCCGCCGATGGCCGCCTGCGCCAGAGCCTCGGTGAACCCTTCTGCCGGGCCTACGAGCGTCTGCGGGGGCGCCAGTGGCAGCAGTTCAACAGTGAGGTCAGCTCCTGGGAGCGGGAGCACACCCTCGATTGTTGATTCAAATTCTTGAGCTTCTCGGTTGGTTGGCTGCCCTGGGGCTGGCCCTGCTTCTGCTTCTGCTGGAAGTTCGCTTTGGCAACGCCCCACGCCTCCAGGCCCTGCCGGCCGAGGGCGCCACTGAGCCGGCTGTGCAACCCGGACCCTTCCTGCGCGTCGTTGTACCGGTGTTCAACGAACGGGACAATGTCGTTGATTGCCTCGAAGCCATTCTTGCCAGCCGGGATCCCGGTCTGCCCTGGGAGCTGGTGGTGATGGACGACGGTTCCAGCGATGGCACCGTTGATCTGGCCTTCGAAGCGATCCGCCTGCGTCCGGAGACTCTTCCCCTGGTGCGGATCCTTGAGGCTGGACCCCGTCCCCCAGGGGAGCGCTGGTGTGGCAAAAACTGGCCCGCCAGCCGGGCGGCGGCGTTGCCTTGTCCCCCCGGCGATCCCTCCGGCCAGTGGTTGCTCTTCCTGGACGCCGATGTGCGCCTGGATCCCGAGGCCTTGGCGGCTGCTCTCTTTGAGGCTTCGGGTTCAGCCGGAGCCCTGGGGGAGAGCTCGGGCGCCGATCTGCTCACCCTGGCGCCTCGGCTGGTCTGTGGCTGCCTGGCCGAGTGGCTGGTGCAGCCGATTGTGGCCAGCCTGCTCGGTCTGGCCTTTTCGTTGGAAAAGAGCAACGATCCCTCCGAGACCACTGCCTTCGCAGCCGGCCCCTTCATGCTGTTTCGGCGCAGGGCCTATGAGGCGATCGGTGGCCATGGCGCCGTGGCCTCAGAGGTGGTTGAAGACCTGGCCCTGGCCCGGGCGATCAAGACCAGCGGCCACCGCCTGCGCTATCTGATCGGCACCGAGCTGGTGGCGGTGCGGATGTACCGCAACCTGGCGGCCCTCTGGGAGGGCTGGACCAAGAACTGGTACCTGGGCGTTGATCGCAACCCCGCCGCCGCCCTCGGCAGTGCCGGACTGGTGCTGCTGTTGTACACGGTGCCCTGGGCGCTCCTTCCCCTGACCCTACTTGACCCTGCCCTGGCGGCACCCTGTGGCCTCGCGATCGCCCTGCAACTGTCCTTGCGCGTTTGGAGCCGACTCCGTTTCGCCACACCGATCACTTACTGGTGGCTCGCCGCCCTGGGGGGGCTGCTGATCGCCCTGATTGTGCCGGCCTCGATCTGGAAGACGGTCACCGGTCGGGGCTGGACCTGGCGAGGCCGCTCCCTGGCCTGAGCTCGGCGGGGCTCAGCCCACCAGCTTGCCGCTGCGATCGAGCACAGCCCGGTCGATCGAGCGGCCGCTGCTGTCCCAGGCCTGGATCTCAAGCTGGTTCCCACGGGCACTCAGCTCCGCGAAGCTGTGCACGCTGATCGCCCGGGCCGTGTTCCCATTGGGGTTCACATCGCGCAGGTAGGCCCCGCCGCCGCCGACCACCAGGTAAGTGGTGCCGGCGATCGGCTTGGTGCGCTCGTAGTTGTGGTCATGGCCGTTGATGTAGAGCTGTACGCCGTGGCGGCGGAACAGGGGGCCGAGTCGTGCCTGGGCCGCCCCGTCGTCGCCGTAGTGGCCCGAGGAATAGATCGGGTGGTGACCGACCACCACTTTCCAGGGAGCGGCGCTGGCGGCCAGGGCCTGCTGGAGCCAGGGCAACTGGCGGCCCCAGTCGGCGTTGACATTGGTGTCGAGCATGAAGAACTCCACCGGCCCCTGGCGCAGGTTGTACCAGCGACCCTTCATCCCGAAGGGCGGATAGGCGATCTGGGGATTGCCGTTGCCGGTGCGGATGTCGTGGTTGCCGAGCACCGCATGGAAGGGCACCCCGGCTTCCAGAAGAGGCTTGTAGGGGATGGTGAACATGTCCTTGATCTGGGCGATGTCACCGTTCGGGTAGATGTTGTCGCCGCCGAGCACCACCAGATTCACCGGCCGCTGGCGGTTCACCGCCGCCATCCGGGCCCCCACGGCCCGCTGCGCAGCGTTGCCGCCGCCGGTATCGGCCACCGCCAGCCAGCGCAGTTGAGCGGCGCTGGCTACCGATCCGGAAGGCCCCGCCATGGCGCCTCTGTCCCGTAGCTCTTGTGTCAACAGCCAACCGCCTGTGAGGCCGCCGCCGATCAGCAGCCTGAGCAGGTCGCGTCGGCTCGTTCGTCTGGAGTCCACGCCAGGGTTTCGGCAGCTGAGCACTCACGCTATCGGTGAGGAGCAGCTCGTCCATCTCCCCACGTACGGTGCCCCGATCGCTGTGACGCGGATCTGCTTGGCGGGGGAGCGGCCACCATTCAGGGAGCCGTTGCGAGGTTCGATTCAGGAGGCCCTGCGGTGCTCTCGAGCTGACGTCGCCGCTTGCTTCGCCGGCTGTTGGAGGGGCAGGGAGTGCGCTACTTCAAGGCCGGGGAGCTTGTGGGGGGGTGCCCACCGATGCTCTCGGCAGCGGAGCTTGCTCTCAGGACTCCTGGCGGCTCAATGATTCCAGTTCGCAGAAGATGCCGCGACGGAGCAACTCGTACTCCAACTGGCGGGCCAGATCGAGATCCAGCGGAGGTGTGAGGTGGGACTCCCCATCCAGCCATGGGGCCATGGAACCCGGAGATCCGCCCAGGTGGCGTGCCAGGCACTGCTGGGTTTCGAATCCCACGATCGAAGCCCTCCTGACCTGCAGCCGCAGGCTCCACTCCGGTGCTCGTATCCTGCCGCGCTCGATTCGCCTCAGACTGCGCAGACTGGCCAGCACCACCAGTTCATCATCAACGGCCAGCACCAGGTCGAGGCTCGGCATCGACTTTGGCTCCGAGTGGTTGTGGCGCCTGAGGCTGATCGCGGTGACGTCGTAGCCGTTCTGGATTCGGGCGATCGTCAGGCCGAGAAGGGTGTCGCCGGGTTCGATGCGATAACGCACCAACATCAAGGTGCGGTCCTGCACCCGTCCGACCCAGACCACCTGCTCTCCGAAGGCCGTGGCCACGATCGCATCAGCGGAGAGATCGATGGCGGAGAGGACGGTCATTCCGCCCAGCAGATCCCCAAGCGGTTCGGCAGCGGAGACCTCACGGGCCTCGAGGGCCACCCGCGCCTGGGGCCAGCGATGCTGGAGGGTCAAGGCGATGTGCAGGTTGGCGAGCAAATCCTCAGAAAGCAGGCCGATGCCACCGAGGTTCGCTGAACGAAGGGCTTTCAGGGCACTCTCCACGCTTGGAAAGACCGGATCAGTGTCACTGTCCCTGGCTCCCTCCCTGGCCTGTTGAATGCGTAACACCGAGATCCGCTCCTTTCTGAGTTCGGCAGCCACGCGCGCGGCCAGCTCGCCCCCCTCAACTAAAAGCACATGGCTGCTGTGGTGCCTTGGAACGCTCGGTTGCCGCATTCCCAAGCGCTTGGTCAACAACCATTCCAGGATGATCGCCACAAGGGCGGACGTGATCAGGGTGCCGATCAGGGCGTAGATCAATGACAGGGTCGTCAGTCCCTCGCCGAGCATGGTCGGTGAGGCCTTGTTCCCCATGAGCACGTTCAGGGGATCGACGAACTCGCCTTTCAGCAGCGCCAGGGTCACGAACAAGCCCGTGCGCCAGCCACCGCCTGATCCGAAGATCAGCACGCCGACCACCAGAAGCAGGAGCAGGGCCAACCCAGCCGTCCAGCTCAATGGGTCCTGTCGCGCGTCCGGTAGACGCTGCCGAAGCCAGGATCCGATCCGCCCTGGCCACGTTCGCAGGGGAGGCCAGGCCAGCTTCGCCGTGGTGACGCGCAGCTGTCCCCTCTGGCGAGAGGGAGCAGCCCTGTTCGGGTTCTGATCCCGGGCGGAAATCACCAGCGATCGTCCCGGGTTCTTCCCATCCCCGCTGACGGTGCCCACCGGCAGGATTCGCTCCCGTTGCCAGCGGCGGTCCCCTGGCTGGGCCAACTGATCCGTTGGCACGTTCACCAGTTCGTAGATGACCCCGTCCAGGCTGAGGCAGGCCTGTTGTCGGCCTGGACGCAAGGCCTGGCTGATGGCACCTGCGGTGAGCAGCAGGGGGTCGAGAACGACCATTCCGGGTAATCGTTGCTCCAGCAGGGCGCCCAGGGAGACCTGCTGACTCGAGGAGCGCACCACAATCCTGGCCGTGGGGTTGAGGAGCCGAACCTGCAGGGCCGCCTCCAGATTGGCGCTGCTGCTTGAGCTCAGCAGCAGCACAGCGCGGGCCTCCGCTATGCCCGCACGCCGCAGGTCGCTGGGACGACGCATGTCCCCAATGGTGAGTGGAACCCTTGGGAAAGCCTCAAGCTCTGGATGGACCCATGGTGGCTCGCTCAGATCAAGGCAGCCCAGGGGAACATCAAAAGGCAGAAGCCGCAATAGACAGGTCTGCCCCAGGAGGCCCAACCCGCAGATCACCACTGTTCCATTGGCAGCGGGAGGCTCCATGGACCCAGCCTGGGCCAATCACGCTACCCCTGATGGGTTAAGGCAGGCTGATGGTTGGCTCCGCCTCAGCCTCGAGTGCGCTGTTGCTGGAGGGCAGCGAGCACCTCCTGGCTGTGGCCGCTGGGGCGCACCGCCCGCCAGCTGGCCCGCAGCACCCCTTGGGGATCAATCAGAAAGGTGTGGCGCTGGGAGAAGGGGGCGATCCAGCTGCCGTAGGCCGAGCTCACCGTTCCGCCAGGGTCGGACAGCAGGGGGTAGGCGAGCTTCTCACTGCCGCAGAAGGCGGCATGGGAGTCGGGGTCATCGGCGCTGACGCCCACCACCTCAGCGCCTGCGGCATGGAAGGCCGCCAGATCGCGCTGGAAACCCCGGGCTTCGAGCGTGCAACCGGACGTGAAATCCTTGGGGTAGAAGTAGAGAATCAGCCAGCGGCCGGCGAACTCCCCCAAGCTTCTGTGGGCCTCCACCGCCTCTCCGGCCTCGGGAACCACTCCGGCCAGGTCGAAGTCAGGGGCTGGTTGATCCAGCTCCGGCCAGACACCGCCAAGGGAAAGGGCCTGCGGCGGAAACGCCAGCAGGCCCAGGGTGGTGAGGCCGAGGCTGCCGAGCAGCTGACGACGGTTCATGGCATTCGGATCAGGCGAGATGCTGGTAGCAACCGGCGCTGCTCAGATCTTGGCGAGGTTGATGCCCAGCTCCTTGGCGTAGGCACCCAGGCCCTTCTTCTGGATGGTGCGCAGGGTGCGGGTAGCAACCCGCAGCTTCACCCAACGGTTGCCCTCGGCCCACCAGAGGCGGCGTTCCTGCAGGTTCACCTGCTGGAGTTTCTTGGTGCGCACGTGGGAATGGCTGACAGCCATGCCGTTGTTGGCGCGCTTGCCGGTGAGCTGACAAACCCGGGACATGACTTCAACCGATACAACTGGAGTGGGCAAAAAACCCGAACTGGGATCTTAACAACTGACCGGCGGGGCCTCGGGGCCCGTCGTTGGGGCCAGGGGCGCTTAGAAGCCCCGTTCCATCAGCCGGCCCATGAGATCGGCGCTGCGTTGCTGGAAGCCCGCCAGCTGGTTGGGCTCCAGGCCCCCCACCGCCAGCCGGGCCAGCTCGTAGATGTGGCGGCCCAGGTCATCGGCCAGCTGCTGGCTGGGGGAGCTGCCGCCGCTGCCCGTGAGCACGGCGCCGCTGGAGAGCTTGAGCAGGCCGGCCACCAAGGGGTGACGGCGGTTGACCACCAGCACGTGGTGCTCGGGCAGGCCCGGCAGACGCTGCTCCATCAGGGCGCCGATGTCGTTGAGGCGGCGCATCTGCTCCGGCAACAGGATCAGGGCCGCCGGGGCCGTCTCGCCCTTGAGGGCCTGCACCTGGATGGTCACCTTGTCGTTGGCCAGGGCCGTTTTGAACAGGTCCCGAAGTTTCTCGGAGCCCTCCTTGCCGTCGGCGTCGGCCAGCTCGCTGTCCTGCTCCTGGATGCTGCTGTCGAGCTCGGCGTCCACCCGCTGGAACTTGAGCTCCCCGTGGCGGTCTTCCAGCCAGGGGATGAACTGGGCGTCAATCACCGTGTCGGCCAGGAGCACCTCGGCCCCTTGGCCCTTCCAGAGCGCCAGGGCACCGGCCTGGCCCGCCTCATCGGTGCAGTAAAGGATGCGCTGGGCGTTGGCCTCAGGGAGCCTGCTGCGGTAGCCGGCCAGGGTGGTGTAGGCCTTGCCTCGGCCGTCTGGGATCGGATCGATGGGCTGGTCCGCCTGATCGCCCCAGGCATCGCCTGTGCTGTCTGGGGCGCCTTCGGTGTCGCCGTTGGCCTCGGGCTGGGCGGGCCGTTCCTGCAGTGGTGCGGTGGTGCCGAACAGGACCAGATCCGCCACCTGCTCGGCGAACTTGTCGTCTTCCAGGGCGCCGATCTTGATGAACGGGGCCAGGCCTTCCCAAATCTCGGCGTAGCGCCTGGGATCGTCGCGGTGCAGCTCCTTGAGCCGATCCCCCACCTTCTTGGCCACGAATCCGCCGATCGAGCGCACCCGGCGGTCGGTCTGCAGGGCGCTGCGGCTCACGTTGAGCGGGATGTCGGGGGAATCGATCACGCCGCGCAGGGGCAGCAGGTAACGGGGCACCACCTCCTTGATCGAGTCGCTGACGAACACCTGGTTGCAATACAGACGGATCTCGCCCTTCTCCCAGTCACCGCGGCCGGTGAGTTTGGGGAAAAACAGGATGCCCTGCAGGGTGTAGGGATAGTCGGTATTCAGGTGCACCCACAGCAGGGGGTCTCCCTGGAACGGGTAGAGGTAGCGGTAGAGCTCGATGTAGTCGTTGTCTGTGAGGTCGCGGGGGCTCTGACGCCACGGAGCCAGACGCTTGTTGACGGTTTCCCCCTCGAGCTGCACCTCCACGGGCATGAAGTCGCAGTAGGTGGTGATCAAGGCGCGGATCCGGGCCGGCTCGATGTACTCCAGCTCCTCCTCCTGCAGGTGCAGGATCACGTCGGTGCCCGCTTCGCTGCGCTCGCCCGCATCGAGGCTGAAGTTGGGGGAACCGTCGCAGCTCCAGCGCACGGGCTCGGCGCCTGGCTTGGCGCTCAGGCTCACCAGCTCCACCCGGGCGGCCACCATGAAACTGGAGTAGAAGCCCAGGCCGAAGTGGCCGATGATCGCGTCGTCCTCGCGCTTGTACTTCTCGAGGAACTCCTCGGCGCTGGAGAAGGCCACCTGGTTGATGTAGCGCTTCACCTCATCGGCGCTCATGCCGATGCCGTTGTCGCTGATGGTGAGGGTCCTCGCCTCGCGGTCGATGCTGATGGCGATGCGGCCCTCCTCGCCCTCGCTGCAGTCGCCGGCCATGGCGGCCATGCGCCGCTTGCTGATCGCATCCATCCCGTTGCTCACCAGCTCCCGCAGGAACACCTCATGGCCCGAATAGACGGCCTTTTTGATGATCGGGAAGATGTTCTCGGTGTGGATCTGGATCTGACCCTGTTCCTGGAGAACGGCCATGGCTGCAGCGTTTCCGCTCTGTGGTGAGGCGACCCTACGGAGCGGCCCCGCTGGCGCTCAAGGGCGGCCAGGGACGGGTCACCGAACCACCCCCGTGACCACCCGCGGTCGGCCTCGACCGCCTCAGCCCCGGCGCTGCAGCTGCGGTTGTTCCTCGGGCACGATCGCCCCCTCCACCGGACACACCTGCAGGCAGATGCCGCAGTCGATGCAGGTGTCGAAATCGATCCAGTAGAAGCCTGTCCCCTTGCGGTTGGCGCCACTGCCGGGGTGAATGCAGGCCACCGGGCAGGCATCCACGCAGTCGGCCACACCCTCGCAGACATCGGTGAGGATCGTGTGGGCCATCAAAGAGGGGGGCAAAGGTCGCCGATCCTAGGCAGCAAGCCAAAGGGAAGAGCTGGCGCCACGCTCAGCCGCCAGGGCTTCGGCTTCCACCTGGCTGGGGCAGGGCTCACTGAGCAATTCGGCCATCTGGCCCTCGCCGTGGAGCTGCTGCAATTGATCCAGGGCGGCACCCAGCAGGGCGGGTTCCCCATAGGCCACCAGCACAGGAGCGCTGGAGCGGTGAGGCTCGCTGTCGGCCCCGAGCAACTCCCGCACCTCTTCGATCTGAAAGCTGAAGCCCACCCCCGCCGCCGGGCGTCCTCCGAATCTCCCCACCAAAGCGTCGTAGCGGCCACCGCTGGCGATCTCCACGGGCGCCGCGTCACCGCGGCAGACCAGTTTGAGCACCAATCCGTCGTAGAGGTCGAAGTGGGGTTGAAAGCTGGGGTCGAGCTGCACGGCCACCCCCAGACGCTCGGCCGTGGGGGCGAGGCAACTGAGCACGGCGCCCAGATCCTGCACCAGTCCAACAGGGCCCAGCAGTTGCTCGAGTTGGTAGAGCACCGCCGTGGGTTCTCCCCGCAGGCGCATCAGTTGTTGCAGGGCCTGGCGGTCGGCGGCCTCCAGGGGCAGGGCCTCCAGGGCGAGGGGATCGAAGCCGGTGAGGGCCTGGCGTGCAGCGGTGCGCTGCGCGCAGGGCACGCGCTCCAGCAAGGCGCTGAGCACCCCGTGGTGGCCCAGCAGCAGCCGGGGCTGATGGTGCGCCTCCAGGCCCAGGGCTTCGGTGCAGGCCAGGAGCAGCCGCAGCAGTTCGGCGTCGGCGGCCGCGGAGGCCACCCCCAACAACTCCACACCGCTCTGGAGCTGTTCCTGCACGCGCTGGCTGCCGGCATCGCCGATGAAGCTACGGAAGGTGGTGCCGTTGGCCCAGAGGCGCAGGGGCCGGGGGCGACCAGCCAGGCGGGTGGAGGCGGCGCGGGCGATGGAGGCGGTCATCTCCGGCCGCAGCCCCAGGGGCTCGTCGCTCACCAGGCGCACCACCTCCCTGTCGTCGATGGCGCCCCCCGCCTCGAGCGTGTCGAGGCGCTCGATGCTTGGCGGTGCCACTTCCTGGTAGCCCCAAAGCCGGTAGACCGCGGCCAGGCGTTCACGCAGTCGGCGGTTGCCATCGACCTCCAGTGGATTGAGGTCCCTGGCACCGGCGGCAGGTTGCAGGGCCATGGGGGAAGGACCTTTCGGGGGGTGTGGGGGGATCCTATGGAGCGTCCAGTTCCGGGGCCCCGAAGCTGGCCCCCCTGAGGGGCCCAATGGCAGCAAGGCCCTCCACCAGCGCCCCCTGGAGCTTGGGGGTGCAGGCGATCAAGCGGCCCTCGCCGAGTTCCAGTGGGCTGCCGTCATAACGGCTGACCACTCCACCGGCCTGTTCCACCAGCACCACCCCCGCCGCCAGATCCCAGGGGGAGAGGCCGCTCTCCCAGAAGCCATCGAGGCGGCCGGCGGCCACATAGGCCAGATCGAGGGCGGCGGCGCCGGCCCGGCGCACCCCGCGGGTGCGATGGGTGAACCAGGCGAACTCGGCGTAGTTGTTGTCGAGGCGGATCTGGCGGTCATAGGGGAACCCCGTGGCCAGCAGGGAAGCTGCGAGTGCTTCGCAACGGCTCACCGTCAGGCGGCTGCCGTTGCACCAGGCCCCCAGCCCCGGGGCCGCCCAGAAGAACTGTTCCAGGGCCGGGGCCGCCAGGGCCCCCAGCAGGGGCTGGCCGCGCCAGGTGAGACCCACCGAGGTGGCGAAGAAGGGAAAGCCGTGGGCGAAGTTGGTGGTGCCATCGAGGGGATCGACGCACCACTGCAGCTCGCTCCTCAGGGAGCTCTGCCCGGTTTCCTCAGCGAGCACCCCGAATTCGGGGGTTTGGGCACTGAGCACCGCCAGCACGGCCCCCTCGGCGGCTTCATCAGCCTCGGTGACCAGATCCCCCGCCCGCCCCTTTTCTCGGATGCACTCCAGTCGTCCGATGTGTTCCCCTAGGGCGGAGGCACCTGCCCCAGCGGCACTGCGGGCCACCTCCACAAGCCGCTCGATGTCGGCAGTGGAAAGTCCGGCCGCCGCCGCCGCCTGATCCGAATGACTCATTCGTCGTCGAGCGGCAGGCCGGTCCGCACCTTGCCACGGCCGAAGTGGCGCCCGAATTGAAGCTCGTAGACCTCGTCCTCGTCGGTGGTTTCCACCTCCAGGGGCCCCAGGGCCCTAGCGACGCAGAGCAGGCCGTAGCCCTTGGCGCGCAGCTCCTTGGAAATCCCCAGGGACTCCCTTTGGTCGATCGTGCCGCTGAGCACGCGCACGGCGCAGGCCGTGCAGCAGCCGTTGCGGCAGCTGAAGGGGAGAGCCTCACCCTGGGCTTCGAAGCTGCGCAGGATGTACTCACCTTCCGGCACCTCCAACAGGATCGTGCGCCCGCGCTGGCGATGGTGCACGGTGATCGGAAATCGCCGGAGGGTCGGAGCCTGGGTCATGGCGCTGAATGCTCTGCGGGCGCTGGAGGGTTGGGGGTGCTGCTGCTACATTGCCTCCTGCCCCATTTAAGCCCCTGGAGAGGTGGCCGAGTGGTCGAAGGCGCAGCACTGGAAATGCTGTATAGGGGCAACTCTATCGAGGGTTCGAATCCCTCCCTCTCCGTTGAAAACCGGCCCCAGGGCCGGTTTTTTTATGGCGATGCCTAGGGGCTTGAATGGCCCGCTTTCGGTTGCTGCTCGGAGTGGCGAATTGTTCCAGCTCGCCTCCAACGTGGGGGACGAGATTGTTGCATTTTCCACTGGCCATGGGTACGTGCCCGATGGCACACGCCATGGATGGGCAGCCTAAGTAAATAGGATAGTTTGTCCTGATGAAATCCGTCTCATAGGGCTACTTTCTGCACGCAGATATTGCCTGTACGCCCGAAGGAAAGAGCTCAATCGTCAGCCGAACCGGCCACTGACGTAGTCCTGGGTGGCCTGTTGCGCGGGGGAGTTGAAGATCGTTTCTGTTTCGTTGAACTCTACCAAGTAGCCGATCTTGCCGGTGCCACCTTCTACAGCCTCGGCGTTGAAGAAGGCCGTCTGATCGGACACACGTACGGCCTGCTGCATGTTGTGGGTCACGATCACGATCGTGTAATTCTTCTTGAGTTCATGCATCAGTTCTTCAATTTTCAGTGTGGAGATCGGATCGAGGGCCGAGCAGGGTTCATCCATCAGGATCACCTCTGGCTCCACGGAGATCGCCCGGGCGATGCAGAGGCGTTGCTGTTGTCCGCCGGAGAGGGAATAGCCACTCGCCTTGAGCTTGTCCTTGGTTTCATCCCAGATCGCGGCCTTGCGCAAGGAACGTTCTACCAATTCATCCATGTCCCCCCTATAGCCGTTAATGCGTGCACCGAAGGCAATGTTTTCGTAGATCGATTTCGGAAACGGGTTCGGACGCTGAAACACCATGCCAATGCGACGGCGCACCTCTACTGGATCGACGTTGGGCGCATAAAGATCATGGCCATCGAACACCACTCGCCCCTTGAGGCTGCAGCCCTCGATCAAATCGTTCATGCGATTGAGACCGCGCAGCACCGTCGACTTCCCGCAACCGGAGGGACCGATGAAGGCCGTCACCTGGCCCTTGGGGATCTCCATGTAGACGTTGCGAACGGCCTCGAAACTGCCGTAGCTGATCGACACGTTCTCCAGGGATAGGCAGCTTGTGGAGGAGGCCGTTTTCGTTGAGGTGAGGGTGGAGTTGGTCATGCCGATGGAGGGGAGAGGTGGTGGCGGGTGGGTTGCGCTGGTGCCTTGCTCAGGTGGAGGAGGCGAAGCGGCTCAGCCAGCGGGCGAAGAGATTGGCCCCCAGGATCAGCATCACAAGCACGAAGGAGGCCGCCCAGGCCAGGGCGTTCTGGGCCTCGTAGGGCATGATCGCGAAGTTGAAGATCAACACCGACATGGTGGCGATCGGCTTGAGCAGACCCTCCGGCCAGAAGGGAGAAAAGAGCGCCGTGAAGATCAGAGGTGCTGTTTCTCCGGCCGCGCGGGCGATGCCGAGGACCACACCGGTGGCGATCGGGGTGAAGGCGGTTGGAAGGGTGATGCGGGTCACGGTCACAAACTTGGAAGCACCGACACCAATCGCCCCCCAGCGCAGTTCCTGGGGCACGAGTTTCAGCCCCTCATCCGTGGTTTTGATCACCGTGGGCAGCATCAGCACAGACAGGGCAATGCCTCCGGCCACGGCGCTGTAACTCTCACCGAATAGGAGTCGGGTGGCGACGATCAGGCCATAGATGAAAACGCCGCAGATGATCGAGGGAACTCCAGCCAGCACGTTGGTGCCAAAGCGCACGAAGCTCTGGAACCAGCCGCCACGGGAGTATTCAGCAAGATAGATGCCACCACCAACACCCACGGGGATGGCGATCAAAGAGGCCACCAGGGTGACCAGAAAGGTGCCCAGGATGGCGTTGCCAATGCCACCGCCGCTGGTGCCGGGGGCGGGGGGGAGCTGGGTCAGAAGACCGAGGCTGATGAGCGAACCGCCTTTGATCAGGACGTAGAGTAGGACCAGGAGGAGGGGGAGTACGGCGATCAGAGCAAAGAAGCCGGCGAGAACGGTGAAAAAAACGTTCCAGCGGTTGCGGGGAAGGTTGGGCTGCCTATGGAGCGATTGGCGCTCGAAGAGGCTCTGGGTGGCGATCGTCATGGGATCTGTTCAGTACTTCAGGCTGAGGCGTTTGACGATCCACTGGGCAAAGATGTTCACCACAAGGGTGAGTACCATCAAGACCAGCGCCGCATACATAAGAGAGGACACCTGGGAGCCATCGGCCTCACCGAACTGGTTGGCCAGCATCGAGGCAATCGTGTTGCCCGGAGCCAGCAGCGAGAGACTGAAATTATTGGAGTTGCCGATGATCATTGTCACGGCCATTGTTTCGCCCATCGCCCTTCCCAGGGCGAGCATCACGCCTCCGGTGATTCCTGATACAGCCGCTGGAAGGATGACCTGCAGGATCGCTCCCCAACGGGTGGTGCCTATGCCGTAGGCCGCCTGGCGCAGTTCCGGGGGCACTTGATTGAGGGAGTCGCGGGCGATCGCCGTGATGATCGGCAGGATCATCACCACCAGGATCAAGATGGCCGGGGCGATGCCGGGGCCCAAGGGCTGGGTGCTGAAGATCGGCAGCCAGCCCAAGGCCTCGTAGAGCCAGTTAAGAATCGGTCTGAGGAAGGGCTCCATCACGAAAATCGCCCAGAGGCCCAGCACCACCGACGGAATCGCCGCCAGCAGCTCCACCATCAACCCAATCAGATTGCGGAGTTTGAGTGGGATCAGATTCTCGGTGATGAAGATTGCCGTGCCGACGCCCAGGGGAACGGCGATCAACAACGAGAGCAGCGATGTGACAATGGTGCCGTAGATGGCCGTGAAGGCTCCGTATTCTTCATTAACCGGATTCCAGCTTGACTTGACCAGAAAGCTGAAGCCAAATTGTTTGAAGGCCTCTTCCGAGCCATGCACCACAGTCAGCAGGATCCCGAGGAGAACGATCGCCACCAGGGAGGCGAGCACAATAACCAGTTGTCGAAAGCCGATATCAAGGAATTTTTCGCTGGGCGGCCGGCGCTTCAGCGTGAACAGATCCCCATTCGAACTGGTGGTCATGCAGGCTCGGTCGGCGCCAGAAACCTAGGTGTGGTCGCCCTCACCCGTCACTAAGGACGGATTAAGGCCTCCCTTGGATGCGGCCCTTGGCCCCGTTACCTTGGGTGCTCCGTTGGCGGATTCCTGGGGCGGCGGGCTGTATGGGGCGAATCGTCGGCATCGACCTTGGCACCACCAATTCTGTGGTGGCGGTGCTGGAGGGTGGGCGACCCCAGGTGATCGCCAACGCCGAAGGCGGGCGCACCACGCCCTCGGTCGTGGGCTTCAGCCGTGATCAGGACCTGCTGGTGGGTCAGCTGGCCCGCCGCCAGCTGGTGCTGAACCCCCGCAACACCTTTGCCAATTTGAAGCGCTTCGTTGGCCGTGGCTGGAACGAGCTGGAGGACAACAGCCTTTCAGTGCCCTTCACGGTGCGCGCCAACGACCAGGGCAATGTGCGTGTGGTCTGCCCGGCCACCGAGCGGGAGTACGCCCCTGAAGAGCTGGTGGCCAGCATCCTGCGCAAACTCGTCGATGACGCCTCCACCTATCTGGGGGAGCCGGTGGAGGCGGCGGTGATCACCGTGCCCGCCTACTTCAATGACGCCCAACGCCAGGCCACCCGGGATGCGGGCCGTCTGGCGGGCCTTGCCGTGGAGCGCATCCTCAATGAGCCCACCGCCGCGGCCCTGGCCTACGGCTTCGATCGCAGCACGGTCAAACGGGTGCTGGTGTTTGACTTGGGGGGGGGCACCTTTGATGTCTCGGTGCTGCGCATTGCCAATGGCGTCTTTGACGTCAAGGCCACCAGCGGCGACACCCAGCTGGGAGGCAACGACTGGGACCGGCGCGTCGTCGACTGGCTGGCGGAGGCGTTTCTGGCCGAGCACAGCCTCGATCTGCGTCGGGATCGCCAGGCCTTGCAGCGGCTCACCGAGGCGGCGGAGAAGGCCAAGCAGGAGCTCTCCGGGGTGACCAGCACCCCGATGTCCCTGCCGTTCATCGCCACCGGTCCCGATGGCCCCCTGCACATCGAGACCACCCTGGAGAGGAGAGTGTTCGAAGGACTCTGCCCCGACCTCCTCGACCGCCTGCTGCGGCCCGTCCAGCGCGCCCTGCGGGATTCGGGCCTGGCGGCGGAGGACATCGACGATGTGGTGCTGGTGGGGGGCAGCACCCGCATGCCGATGGTCCAGGAGATGGTGCGCACCTTGATTCCCCTGGAGCCCTGCCAGTCGGTGAACCCCGATGAGGTGGTGGCGATCGGGGCGGCGGTGCAGGCCGGCATCCTCACCGGCGAACTTCGCGACCTCATGCTCAACGACGTCACCCCTCTTTCCCTGGGCCTGGAGACGATCGGCGGGGTGATGAAGGTGCTGATCCCGCGCAACACCCCGATTCCGGTGCGCAAGTCCGATCTGTTCAGCACGTCCGAGGCCAACCAGAGCTCGGTGGAGGTGCACGTGCTCCAGGGGGAGCGGCAGATGGCGGAGGGCAACAAGTCGCTCGGTCGTTTCCGGTTGGCGGGCATCCCCCCGGCACCCCGCGGTGTCCCCCAGGTCCAGGTGTCCTTCGACATCGATGCCAACGGGCTGCTCCAGGTTTCGGCCACCGATCGCACCACGGGCCGCCAGCAGAGCGTGTCGATCCAGGGCGGTTCCAACCTCAGCGAGGAGGAGATCGCCCGATTGCTGGAGGAGGCGGAGCGCAAGGCCGGCGACGACCGGCGCAAGCGCGCGGAAATCGATCGCCGCAACCGCGCCCAGACCCTGGTGGCCCAGGCGGAGCGCCGGCTGCGGGATGCCGCCCTTGAACTGGGGCCCTATGGCGCCGAACGCCAGCAGCGCTCGGTGGAGATGGCCCTGCGCGAAGTGCAGGATCTGCTCGCCCCGGGCGAAGCCGCCAACTTGCAGGAACTCGATCTGGCCGTGAGCCAGTTGCAGGAGGCGATCTATGGACTCAACCGGCGTCTGAGCAGTGAGCGCAAGCAGGACTCCAATCCCTTGCAGGGCCTCAAGAACACCCTGGGCTCGCTCAAGGATGAGCTGTTCTCGGACGATGACTGGGATGACTGGGACCGTCCGGGCGGTTCCCCCCGCTACGGACGCGACCCTTGGCTTGAGCCCACCTATGGCCGCGAGCGCACCCCGGCGGCGCCCCGTCGTTACGAGCGGGACGAGGCCCCCCCGCGCCGATCCAGTGCGCCCCTGCCTCGTAGCCGTCCCTACGACGACGACCCCTGGTCGGAGGTCTGAGCCGCGTGACCCGCACCGCCGCCACCGCCGGCTCCGACTACTGGGCGGTGTTGGGCCTGGAGCCCGGTGCCGATGGTCCTGCCCTCAAGCGCGCCTTCCGCCAGCTGGCCCGCCGCTGGCACCCGGACCTCAACGGCAACGATCCGGTGGCCGAGGAGCGCTTCAAGCTCGTCAATGAGGCCTACGCGGTGCTCACCGACCCGAAGCGGCGTCAGGCCTGGGAGTCGGGGGGCGATCCGGCGATGGGCAACGCCTCAGATCCCTTTGCCACCGGATTTCCCGACTTTGACACCTATCTGGACAGTCTGTTCGCTCGCCGCCGTCCTTCCGAGCAGGCTCAAGCGCCTCCAGAACCGGCCAGAGGGGGTTGGCAGCAGCGGGCCCCTGAGCCGCCTGGCGGCCCCGGTGAGGTGACCGCTGCTTCGGCGTCGCCCCCGCCCGTTCACGCGGCGTCTGACCAGGAAACCCTGGTGGAGCTCACCCCGGAGCAGGCCCTGGCTGGGGAGCGGATCGAGCTGGAGCTCAGCGATGGCACCACTGTGGAGGTCTGGACACCACCCCTGGCCGGGGACGGCTGGCGCCTGCGCCTGGCGGGGGTCACCCCCGGCGGCGGCGACCACTTTCTGCAGCTGCGCGTCCGCACCGATGAGGGCCTGCGGGTCGATGGCCTGCGGGTGAGCTACCCCCTGGAGCTGCTGCCCGCCGATGCCGCCCTGGGCTGCTCGGTGGTGGTCCCCACCTTGGCGGGGCCGGTGAAGTTGCGGGTGCCGGCCGGGTCCTCCAGCGGCCGTTTGCTGAGGCTGCGTGGTCGGGGGCTGGAGCTGGATCAGCAACGGGGCGACCAGTTGGTGGAAATCCGCATCGTGGTGCCCGACCAGCTCAGCGAAGCCGAGGAAGCGCTCTACCGCCGCCTGCAGCAGCTCGGCCTCGAACAGGAGTGAGAAACTGGCAAGTGCGCTTCCCCTCCGCTCGATGCCGGTCCACGTGCTCCTCTTTGATGCCGGAAGCGAAAACGAGGGGATCCACTCCCTCGAGCTGAACGGCACCACGGTGGTGCTGCTGTTCGAGGATCGCGACGACGCCGAGCGTTACGCAGGGTTGCTGGAGGCCCAGGATTTCCCCACCCCCACAGTGGAGTCCCTCGACCGGGAGGAGATGGAGCTGTTCTGCGTTGAATCGGGCTACCAGGCTCGGGTGGTGCCCAGTGGGTTCCTGCCCCAGTCGGCAGAAGAACGGCTGTTGATTGCGCCGCCGGAGGCCAACATGGACGTTTCCAGTTGGCAGGAGCAGGCCGATCGCCGCAGCGCTGACGGTGAACCGGAATCCCCGGCTTCCGTTGAACCCTTGACCTCCAGTGACCCCGAGCTGGAGAACTTTCGCCGCCGGCTGGAGGGGCTGCTGTGAGCGACCCGGCGATCGATCGGGGCGCCTTGCTCACGGAGCAACCCAACCCCGCCAGCGCTGAGCTCGATCAGCTGGACACCCTTGCCCTGGTGGAACTGTTCTGCGAGGAAGACCGCAAGCCCCAACAGGCGGTGGCCGCCGCCGCCGCCCAGTTGGCCCAGGCGGTGGACGCGATCAGCGCCCGCCTGGGCCAGGGAGGGCGCTTGTTCTACATCGGTGCTGGCACCTCCGGGCGCCTGGGGGTGCTGGATGCGGCCGAGTGCCCGCCCACCTTCTGCTCGGAGCCGGAGCTGGTGCAGGGAGTGCTGGCCGGGGGGGCGCCGGCGTTGCTGCGCAGCTCCGAGGGCCTCGAAGATCTCCGTGGGGCCGGCCGCGCCGATCTTCTCGAGCGGGGGTTTTCGGCCGCCGATGCCCTGGTGGGGATCGCTGCTGGAGGCACCACCCCCTACGTTCTCGGCGCCCTGGAACTTGCGCAGGAGTTGGGCGCCCTGGCGATCGCCCTGGCCTGCGTGCCCGCCGATCAGGCACCGATGCCCTGTGAGATCGACATCCGGCTGCTCACCGGCCCCGAATTGCTCACCGGCTCCACCCGGCTCAAGGCCGGCACCGCCACCAAGATGGCGCTCAACATCCTCTCCACCGGGGTGATGGTGCGGCTGGGCAAGGTGCACGGCAACCGCATGGTCGATGTGGCCGTCACCAACAGCAAGCTGGAAGACCGCGCTTTGCGCATCCTCCGCGACCTGGCTGGGGTGGAGCGGGCCCTGGGGTCGCGGATGCTGCAGGAGGCCGGCGGCTCGGTGAAGCGGGCGCTGCTGATGGCCCAGCATGACATTTCCGCGACCGAGGCGGCCGCTCGGCTGAGGCAGGCGGGAGGTCGCCTCCGCCAGGCCCTGCATCTCAGGCCGTCGCCGCCCCCGGGGGACCCCAGTAGGGAGCGGTGAACAGATCGAGTCGGGCGCGGGTGACCGCGGGCACCTGCTCCTTGGGGGTCATCAGTGCATGACGGAGGGCGCTGTGGGCGCTGCTGAGGGGGCGTTGGGCAGCGATGCGATCAGCGGCCGTCCTGATGATCGTTTGGGCCAGGGCCGCGTTGGCCTGCAGGTTGCCGATCACCATCTCCACGCTCACAGCGTCGTGGTCGGCGTGCCAGCAGTCGTAGTCGGTGGCCATGGCCAGGGTGGTGTAGGCGATCTCCGCCTCCCGCGCCAGGCGCGCTTCGGTGTGGTTGGTCATGCCGATCACCGCGCAGTCGAGGCTTTGATAGAAGCGCGATTCGGCCCGGGTGGAGAAGGCGGGGCCTTCCATGCACAGGTAGGTGCCGCCCCGGTGCAGACGGCGCCCATCGGGCATCAGGCTGTCGGCCACATCGGCCAGCAGGCGACTGAGGGCGGGGCAGAAGGGATCAGCGAAGCCCACATGGGCCACGGCGCCTTCCCCAAAGAAGCTGATCGGGCGTTGGTGGGTGCGGTCGATGAATTGGTCGGGCACCACCATGTCCAGGGGGCGCACCTCCTCCAACAGGGAGCCCACGGCGGAGCAGGAGAGAATCCAGCGCACGCCGAGGGAGCGAAGGGCCCAGATGTTGGCCCGGTACGGCACCTCCGAAGGGGTGTAGGTGTGGTGGCGGCCATGCCGGGCCAGGAACACCACCTCCAGATCGCCGATGCGGCCCAGGCGCAGGGCATCGGAGGGCGTGCCGAAGGGGGTCTTCACCTGCAGCTCTTGGATGTTCTCAAGGCCCTCCATGGCATAGAGACCACTGCCGCCCAGCACTCCGAGGCGGGCGTTGGCGAGATCGAGGCCGGTGGTGCTGCTCATGGCCGATGCGCTCCTGCGCGACCGTTCTACCTGAACGGATACAGTCCGCCTTTGCCTTCCCTTGCCCGTGACCAAAGCCCTGATGGACACCGATGCCGGCAGCGTCGAGATTGAGCTCTTCGATGCCGATGCCCCTGGCACCGTGGCCAATTTCGTCAAGCTGGCCCAAGACGGCTTCTATGACGGTCTGGCGTTTCACCGGGTGATCGGTGGGTTCATGGCCCAGGGCGGTTGCCCCAACACGCGCGCCGGGGCCAAGGGAGCGCCGGGCACCGGCGGCCCGGGCTACACGATTCCCTGCGAGATCAACAGCCGCAAGCACCAGGCCGGCACGCTCTCGATGGCCCACGCCGGCAAGAACACCGGCGGCAGTCAGTTCTTCCTCTGCCACGACGCCCAGCCCCATCTCGATGGGGTGCACACGGTGTTTGGCCAGGTGGCCAACGTGGAGGTGGTGCTGGCGATTCAGAAGGGCACCAAGATCAACAAGGTGACGATCAGCGCATGACCGGATGATTGCTTGATCGCTGAACGCGGGCTCTGCGTTCAGCTCCAACGCAACAGGGCACCGGGCTGCAGGCGCAGACCCGGTTGCGCCTGGAGGAGTTCCACCAGGGGCCGCTGCTCGGGCTCCAAGGTGGCGCTGGGGTGAGCTGTGCGCTGGGCATCGGGAGCCAGCAGAAGGCTGACGACCCGCGTACCCGGCCAGCGGGCCAAGGCCTGCAGTCCTTCACCCAGCCGCTGCAAGGGCAGCTCCTGCTCTGGGCTGGCGGCGTTGGTTTTGTGTGCCCTCTGGTCCTCCTCGGCCCCTGGTGAACGGGTGAGCGGCCCCAGCAGCACCGCCAGGTCGGGTTGGTTCAATAGGGCCAGCAGGCGCGGATGCTCCTCCAGCTGCAGCTCCAGATCAAGCCCACCCGCCCACTGCTGCAACTCCTGCCATAGCTGGGTGCGCTGCTCGACGGAGACCGGCGCTTGGTTGGGCCCAGGCCGGGTGCCCTGGGGGCTCCCTGTCCAGGCCAGCACCACCGAGGGACCCTGGGGGCCCTTGAGCAGATGCCCGAGCTTGAGTTGCTTGGTCTTCAGGTATCGGGCGTTGAATTCGCCGGCCTCCATCACGAGGGGGACGCGGTCTTCCACCTGGAGGCCATAACCCCCGAGGCCGGCAATCTTGCGGGGGTTGTTGGTGATCAGCCGCAGTCGCTGCACCCCCAGATCACTGAGGATCTGGGCACCAACCCCGTAGTTCCGCAGGTCAGCGCCAAAGCCCAGGCGCTCGTTGGCCTCCACCGTGTCGAGGCCGCCGTCCTGGAGGCTGTAGGCGCGGAGCTTGTTGATCAGGCCGATGCCGCGACCTTCCTGACGCAGGTAGATCACCAGGCCTTCACCGGCCGCCTCGATCATGCGTAGGGCCGCCTCAAGCTGGGGCCGGCAATCGCAGCGCAGGGAGCCGAAGGCATCGCCGGTGAGGCACTCGGAATGCACGCGTACGAGCACCGCCCCAGGGGCATTTTCGGGATGGCCTTTCACGATGGCGATGTGCTCGCTGCCGTCGAGCTCATTGCGAAAGCCGATGGCGCGGAAGGTTCCGAAGGCACTGGGCAGCCGGGCTTCGGCGAGGCGCTTGACGAAGCGCTCGGTGTCGAGGCGGTAGCGGATCAGGTCCGCGATGCTGATCAGGCGCAGACAATGGCGGCGGGCATAGTCCGCCAGCTGGGGCAGCCTCGCCATGGAGCCGTCCGCGTTCTGGATTTCGCAGATCACACCAGAGGGATAGAGCCCGGCGAGGCGGGCGAGATCGACGGCGGCTTCGGTGTGACCGGCGCGTTTGAGCACGCCGCCCTGCCGGGCGCGCAAGGGAAAGATGTGGCCGGGCCGACGCAGGTCGGCGGGGCGGGAACTGGGCTGGATCGCCACCTGGATGGTGCGGGCGCGATCATCGGCGGAGATGCCCGTGCTCACACCGTTCTCAGGGCCGGCATCGACGCTGACGGTGAAGGCGGTCTGGTTGCTGTCGGTGTTCCGATCCACCATCAGCGGCAGATCGAGGGCGTCGAGCCGCTCACCCTCCATCGCCAGGCAGATGAGGCCGCGGGCTTCGGTGGCCATGAAATTGATCTGGGCCGGCGTCGCGAACTGGGCGGCACAGATCAGGTCGCCCTCGTTTTCGCGGTTCTCGTCATCGACGACGACAACCATGTCGCCGTTGCGGATGGCGGCGAGGGCGTCGGCGATGGAATCAAAGCGGATCGCGTCAGGCTGGCTCAGGGCAGGGGAGGCCGGCGGCCTTGGGGCAATCCACTTTTATAGAGCCCGGTACGATCTGGCGTTCCTGTCCCACCGGCATGGCCAGCCCATCGGCAATCGAGCCCAGCGCACCGGCGGGTGCCGCCGTGCGCGCCGTGGCCGTGATCGGGGCGACGGGCTACGGCGGTCTGCAGACGCTGCGGCTGCTCCAGGACCATCCCACCCTGACGGTCACGTTCCTGGGGGGTGAGCGGAGTTCAGGCAAGCGCTGGAGCGAGCTGGTGCCTTTCCTGCCCCTTCCCCAGGATCTGGTGATCCAGCGGCCCGACCCGGAGGCGATCGCCGCGGCAGCCGACCTGGCGGTGCTCAGCCTTCCCAACGGCCTCGCCTCCACCCTCGTGCCCGAGTTGCTGGAGCGGGGCGTCAAGGTGGTGGACCTCTCAGCTGATTACCGCTATCGCTCCCTGGCCCAATGGCGCGAGGTCTATGCCAGTGAGGCGCGCCAGTTCCCCCGATCCGATGATGACCTCTGTCAGGAGGCTGTCTACGGGCTGGTGGAGTGGGAGGCGGAGCGCATCGCCCAGGCCCGGCTGGTGGCGTCGCCAGGTTGCTTCCCCACCGCCAGCCTGCTGGCGCTCCTGCCCTTTCTGCAGCAGGGGCTGATCGAGGCCCGGGGCATCGTGATCGATGCCAAGACCGGCACCTCCGGTGGCGGTCGGGCCGCCAAGGAGAACCTGCTCCTGGCCGAGGCCTCCGAGGCCGTGGCGCCCTACGCCGTGGTTGGTCACCGACACACCAGTGAGATCGAGCAAGCGGCCAGCCAGGCCCTGGGGCGGGCCATCCAGCTCCAGTTCACTCCCCACCTGATGCCGATGGTGCGGGGCCTGCTGGCCACGGTTTACGGGCGGCTGCGGGATCCCGGGCTCACCGCCGACGACTGCACAACGCTGCTGCAGGCGGCCTACCGCCATAGCCCCAGCGTGGAGGTGCTGCCGGTGGGCACCTACCCCTCCACCAAGTGGGTGCGTCAGACCAACCGCGCTCTGCTGTCGGTGCAGGTGGACGCACGCACGGGTCAGTTGATCGTGATGAGCGCGATCGACAATCTGATCAAAGGCCAGGCTGGCCAGGGGGTGCAGTGCCTGAACCTGCTGGCCGGTCTGCCCGCCGGCACCGGCCTGCCGCTGCTGCCGTTCTATCCCTGAGCTCAAGCGGCTTCCTGCTGAAGCCGTAGGCCGGCGAGGGCCACCGCCAGGGGCAGGATGCGGTGCTCCTGCTCCTGGATGCGCTCCGTCAGGCGCCTGCGGTCGTCTCCGGGGAGGACGGGCACCGCCGCCTGCACCAGGATTGGTCCCGCATCCACCTCAGCTGTGACCAGATGAGCGCTGCAGCCGCTCAGGGTCACACCGGCGGCAAGGGCCTGTCCGACGGCATCCAGGCCGCGAAAGCTGGGCAGCAGGGAGGGATGGATGTTCACTAGGCGCTGGGGATAGGCCTCGATCAGCACTGGGGTGACGATCCGCATCCAGCCAGCCATCACCACGAGATCCACCCGCGCCTCGCCGAAGGTCCTCACCAGGGCCCCATCCAACTCCGCACGGCTGCCGTGCTGGCGATGGTCATGCAGTTGCCAGGGCACATCCAGTCGCCTGGCGCGCACCTGGGCGCCGCAGTGGGGGTTGTTGACCACCAGCAACGCCAGCTCCGCGTCGAGGGGACCCTGGCGGCAGGCCCGCACCAGGGCCTCGAAGTTACTGCCCGCCCCAGAGGCCATCACCCCGAGCCGCAGGGGCCTGTCGAAGCACGGCCAGGCCTGTGACAACGGCCACTGGAAGCCCAGCGCCGGATCGCTAGGGTCTGCGAACTCGGGCATCGGCTCCATGTCCCACCTCTCCATCCTGCCCACCGTGCTCCGGGACACCAGGCTGCTGGCCGCGAGTCTGGTCGAACTGGGCTTCGAGCCCCACTGGGGCGGTGCCCTCTCGGGATTTGCCGGTGACACCGAGGCGGTGGAGCTGCAGGTGTGGATCGGGAGCGATCTGGCCCTCGGCTGGCGCCGTCAGCCCAACGGCGAACTGGCCCTGGTGGGCGATCTGCAGCGCCTCAGCCGCAGCCACCAGGTGGGCCCGCTGCTGGGGCGGCTCACCCGTAGCTACGCCGCCCGTTCGGCCCTGCGGGACGCCGGCCGGCTCCTGCCCACGGCCAGTGTCCAGCTCAGTCGCTGACCCCTGCCCCGGTGCCCGAGCTGACGCTGAACCTGACGGCCACACAGCAGCAGCTGGTGGGGGCCACGCTCACCTTGCCTTCCCCCGAGCGGTTGCTGCGTTTCCGCTTGCCCGCCTGGACTCCGGGCTCCTATCTGATCCGTGACTACGTCCGCCATCTGGAACGCTTGGAGGTGTGGCAGGGGGGGCGTTCCCTCGCGGTCAGGACCGTGGCACCCGCCGCCTGGGAGGTGCAAGCCACGGGACATCAGCCGGTGGAGATCCGCACCCAGACCCTGGCCACCGAGCTGAGTGTGCGCACCTGCCACCTCAATGGCCAGCATGGCTTTCTGGCCCTGGCGGCGATCGCTCTGCAGGTGGAGGGGGAGCGCTGGTCCCCCCACCGCCTGCGCCTGGAGTTGCCCGAGGGCTGGGAGCCCTTCGTGCCCCTGCCCCGCGAGGCGGATGGCTGCTGGATCGCCCCCTCGTTTGATGCCCTGGTGGATGCGCCGGTGGAGGTGGGTCCCCACGTGAGCCACAGCTTCGCGGTGCTGGGGGTTCCCCACCGCTGGGTCAGCTGGGAGACGGGGCAGCCCCTGCTGGAGCTGCAGCCCCAGTGGCTGGAGCAGGTGGCGGCCATTGGCCGCACCTGCTGCCGGTTCATGGGCGAGGAGGCACCGGCGGCGCCGGATTACCTCTTCGTCTTGCACTTGCTCGAGGAGGGCTATGGAGGCCTTGAGCACGATTCCAGCACGGTGCTCCAGTTCGGCCGCAAGGCCCTGGGGCGACCCGATGGCCTGCGCAAGCTCCTGCAGCTGGTGGGCCACGAATACCTGCACCAGTGGAACGTGCGCCGGCTGCGGCCGGCCGAGCTGACTCCGATCGACTACCACCAGAGCGCGGTGGTCCCCAGCCTCTGGTTCGCCGAAGGAATCACCAGCTACGTCGATCAGTTGCTGCCTTTCGCCGCGGGTTTGACCGATGAGGCGGCCGCCCTCGATGACCTCGGCGCTGACTTCAGCCGCTACCTGCTCACCCCTGGCAGGCATGTGCAAAGCCTGCGCCAGAGCAGCGAACAGGCCTGGGTGAAGCTCTACAAGCGTGACGCCCACAGCGACGACAACCAGATCAGTTATTACCTCAAAGGTGCTCTGCTGGCCTTGGTGCTCGACCTGCACCTGCGCCGCGGCGGTTCCACCCTCGCCGATGTGGTGCGGGACCTGTGGAGGCAGTTCGGACGAGCGGGCCGGGGCTACTCCGAAGCCGATCTGATCGCCGCATTCGCCCGGCGCTCTCCTGAACTGGAGCTGTTGCTGCCCCCTTGGCTGGGCTCCACCGAGGACCCACCCTTCGCGGCCTACCTGGCCGACGTGGGCCTGGAACTGGTCCCTGCATCCGCAGCCCATCCTGATGGAGGCCTTGTCTGCCAAGTGGAGTCCCGGCAGGGCCTGGTGGTGCGCAAGTTGCGGCGCGACGGTCCTGGGGTGCGCTCGGGTCTGGAGGTGGGCGATGAGCTGCTGGCCCTTGATCGGAGGCGGCTGCATCAGCCGGATGAATTCTCAGCCCAGCTGAGGGCGGAGCAGCCCCAATCGCTGCTGGTGGCCCGGCGCGGCCAGTTGATCGAGCTGACGCTCACGAGTGCAGCCGCCGCGATCGAGCGCTGGAGCCTGAAGCCCCACCCCCAGGCCCCCGCCGCTGCCCACGAGCGCCGCCGGCGATGGCTTGCCCTGGAGCCGGAGGACGGGTCCGCGCTGGAGTCGAAGCCGGCCAGCGGGCTTTCCTCCCGGGATGTCCGATGTTGAGGCCCCCTGAACGCAAGTCCTTCCAGCGCTGGCGCCAGGAGCGACCGGCATTGCTCGTGGGCCTCGGTCTCGGGGGACTGGGGTGCTTGCTGGGTCTGATTTGGCTGGGGCGGACGATCGGGGAGAGCACCACCAGCCGGGGTGACCCCACCCTGATGTCCTTTCTGAGGGATGGTGTTCAGGGAACCTCCAAGGCAGGGGATCTGTTTCGCCGTGCGCCCGGTCCGCCGCCTGCCGAGCCCTGGCGCAGCCCCCTGCGCCGTCAGTGCCTGAGCAGCGACCCGGCTTTGAAGCAGCGCCTGAAGCGTTTGGGGGCGGTCTTGCAGCAGCGCACGGTCCAGTTGCCCACGGACCCCACGAACTTCGGCGAACGCTTCAACCAGGATGCCTTCGGCCAACCCCTTGATCCGACGCCGCGGGTGATCGTCTTGCATGAAACGGTGTATGGCTTGACCTCGGCGATCAACACCTTCATCACCCCCCATCCCCGCGACGAAGACCAGGTCAGCTATCACACCCTGGTGGGGCTCCAGGGGGAGGTGGTTCAGGTGCTCGATCCTGTCCGTCGGGCCTTCGGGGCTGGGAATTCGGCCTTCAACGGTCAATGGGTGGTCACCAATCCGAAGTTGAATGGCTCGGTCAACAACTTTGCTCTCCACCTCAGCCTGGAAACGCCCCTTGATGGCGAAAACGACGGCCCCGAACACAGTGGCTACACCGAAGCCCAGTTGGATGCCACCGCCGTGGTGCTGGCGGACTGGATGAAGCGCTTCCCCATCCCTCCCCAGTCCATCACCACCCACCGGGCGGTGGACCTCGGGGGTGAACGGCAGGATCCCCGCAGCTTCGATTGGAGTGGCCTTCAAGAACGGCTGGCCGCCCTTGGGTCGCTGTGCTGATCGGGGCTGCGCACCGGCTGACAGGCTCAGATCAACCCTGAAACCGGCGTCTTGCGGGCAGAGTAGATCAGGGCATGCAGTTCAGGGTCCTGCATGTAGCGCAGGATCCGGGTCGGGTAATCGAGCTTGCCGTTGTGCAGGTAGGCGAGGGTGGCCATCGCCTTGGCATCACGTGGTCGAGTGCTGGCGTTGAGGGGTCTCTGGGTGGAGATGCCGAGGAGTTTCTTCTGGCGGGCCAGCTGCCCCACCAGCAACTGGACGTTGCGCTTTGGATCAAGGAGCTGGTCGCGCGCGATCTGAATCTCCGCCTCGCTGGCCTCGGGGCCGAGGAGCCCCTGCTTGACCATTTCACTCAGGCCCAGCTGGGCGGGCCCATGGGTGCTGAACAGGCCGGAGTGGGCCGCCAGGGGCAGGTTTTCTCCGGGCTTGGCGTGCTGCATCTCATCGAAGAGAATCGCCGCCACCAGCATGGGGTTGACGCCGCGGCGTCGGCTCTCGATCAGAATTGTGGGCCGTAACTCTTCCAGGCGACTCACCGTATGGGCGCGCAGAGGGGTGAGCTCGTCGAGGCCCTTGGTGAAGAGCTGGGCGAGTGGCGTTTGGGGCCCATGCACGCCGAATCGGCGTTGGAGTTCCCTCAGTTCCTGGGGGCTGAAGTTGGTGGGGTCGGAGCGCTGGCCCTCATTGATCAGGGCCTGACTGCTGCTGCTGTCGATGCCGACACTGGCGGTCAGACCAGGCTCGCTCACGATCACGGAACTGGACCAGCGGTTCATCCGCGGGGCCACATCCAAGCCGATGGCCAGGGCGAGGCCAACGCTGAAGCCCAGCAAGAACCGTCGCCGGACCACCGGAGAAGGGCCTTTGGGCAGTCGTTGGATCAAAAGCTGGGGAAGAAGTGAGAAAACTTTAAGCAATCCTGGGCGTTTTCCTGTCCCTGGCCGGTTGCCTGTGCCGGTTTGCTGTGCCGGCCCCCGCCTGGAACCGTTCATTCACGGGGTCCGTGGATAGGTTCGGTGGGTGCGCCGATACAGGACGTCGTTCCGTCGACATGACCTTGCCTCCGGATTCCAGCAGCGCGTCGCTTTCGACGCCTTGGCACCGCTTCTGCTCTCTGCTCTGGCACCACGACGACCTGGGGATTTGGCTCGATCCCAGCCGCACGGCCCTCAACGGGGAAGAGCTTGCGGTGCTGGGGCCTGCTTTCGACCGTGCCTTCATCGCCATGGAGGCCCTGGAGGCCGGGGCGATCGCCAACCCTGACGAAGACCGTCAGGTGGGGCACTACTGGTTGCGGGACCCCAGCCTGGCTCCAGACGCGGCCACGGCGGCCCAGATCAGTACTGAGATCGATCGGATCGAGGCCTTTGGCGGCGCTGTTCTCGAGGGACGGCTGCGGGCCCCGGGGGGCGTGCCGTTCACTGACGTGCTCTGGATCGGCATCGGGGGATCGGGCCTCGGACCCCTGTTGATCCTGCGGGCCCTTGGCCAGCAGGGGCGGGGGCTTCCTTTCCACTTCTTCGACAACGTTGATCCCGAAGGCTTCAGCCGTGTGCTTGCGGGTCTGGGGACCAAGCTGCTCACCACCTTGGTGATCGTGGTGAGCAAGTCCGGGGGCACCCCGGAGCCGCGCATCGGCCAGGAGCAGGCCCAGGCCCGCCTGGAAGCCCATGGCGGGACCTGGGCCACCCAGGCCGTGGCGGTGACCATGGCGGGCAGTGCCCTCGACCTGAAAGCCGCAGCCGAGGGCTGGTTGGAGCGTTTCGATCTGTTCGACTGGGTGGGGGGGCGCACCAGCATCACCAGCGTCGTGGGGTTGCTGCCGGCGGCCCTGATCGGCGCTGATCTGCGCGCCTTCCTCGAGGGTGCGGCCCGCATGGATAGGGCCACCCGTGTGCCCGATCTGCGCGCTAACCCCGCCGCCCTGCTGGCGGCCGCCTGGTATGGGGCCGGGGAGGGTCGGGGTCGCCGCGACATGGTGGTGCTGCCCTACCGCGATCGGCTGGAGGTGTTCAGCCGCTATCTGCAGCAGCTGGTGATGGAATCCCTCGGCAAGCGCCTCAACCGCCAGGGTGAGGTGGTCCACCAGGGGCTGGCGGTCTATGGCAACAAGGGCTCGACGGACCAGCACGCCTACGTTCAGCAGCTGCGCGATGGCCTCGACAACTTCTTCGTCACCTTCATCGAGGTGCTCGAGGATCCTGCCGACATCGCTCCGATCGGCGGCGAACACCCGGGTGATTTTCTCGACGGCTTCTTCCAGGGCACCCGCGCCGCCCTCAGCGAAGGCGGCCGCCAGAGCCTCACCCTGACCCTGCGCCGCTTCGATGCCCGCAGCCTTGGGGCTCTGGTCGCTCTGTTCGAGCGGGCCGTGGGCCTCTACGGCGAACTCATCGACGTCAATGCCTATCACCAGCCTGGGGTGGAAGCCGGCAAAAAGGCCGCCGCCGAGGTGCTGGCGCTCCAGGTTCGATTGGAGGCCCTGCTGGCCGATGGGGTCGCCCGTAGTCTCGAAACGATTCAGGCCAGCCTCGCCCTGGAGAGCCCCGAGCAGCCGTTCTGGATCCTGCGCCGTTTGAGCCTCACCGGGCGGGGCTACACCGCCGTGGGCGCTTGGGCTGATCCCTCCACCTTGACCTTCCAGCGGAGCTGAAACGCGATGATCCGCTCCCGCGCTGCGGTGGCCTGGGGGCCGGGCCAACCGCTCGAGATCACCGAGATCGATGTGGCCCCGCCGGGTCCAGGAGAAGTGCTCCTCCGGGTGGTGGCCACGGGGGTTTGCCACACCGATGCCTACACCCTCTCCGGTGCTGACCCCGAGGGACTGTTTCCGGTGATCCTCGGCCATGAGGGTGGCGCCGTGGTGGAGGCGATCGGAGCCGAGGTGGGCTCGGTGGCGGTGGGCGACCACGTGATCCCCCTCTACACGCCGGAATGCCGGCGCTGCAAGTACTGCCTTTCGGGAAAAACCAACCTCTGCCAGGCGATCCGCACCACCCAGGGCAAGGGGTTGATGCCCGATGGCAGCAGCCGCTTCTCAAAGAACGGCCAGCCGATCTTCCACTACATGGGCACGTCCACCTTCTCTGAATACACGGTGGTGCCGGAGATCGCCGTGGCCAGGATCAATCCCCAGGCGCCCCTGGAGCAGGTTTGTCTGCTCGGTTGTGGGGTCACCACCGGCATCGGCGCCGTGCGCAACACCGCCAAGGTGGAACCCGGCAGCACGGTGGCCGTGTTCGGCCTGGGGGGCATCGGGCTGGCGGTGGTGATCGGCGCGGTGATGGCCCGGGCCTCACGGATCATCGCCATCGACACCAATCCCGAGAAGTTCGCGATCGCCCGCCAGCTGGGGGCCACCGATTGCCTCAACCCCCGCGACTACGACGCTCCGATCCAGCAGGTGTTGATCGATCTCACCGATGGCGGTGTCGATTACTCGTTTGAGTGCATCGGCAATGTCGAGGTGATGCGCGCCGCCCTGGAGAGCTGCCACAAGGGCTGGGGCGAATCCACGATCATCGGCGTGGCCGGCGCCGGCCAGGAGATCTCCACGCGGCCGTTCCAGCTGGTGACGGGGCGGGTCTGGCGCGGCTCGGCCTTCGGTGGGGTGCGTGGGCGCACGGAATTGCCGGGTTATGTGGAGATGGCCCAGCGGGGGGAGATCCCCCTGGAGCTGTTCATCACCCACACCCTTGGGCTGGGGGCGATCAACGAGGCCTTTGAGCTGATGCACTCCGGCCAGAGCATCCGCACGGTGATTCGCTACGACCTCTGAACCAGGAGACGTCCCTGGACCCTCAGGGCACCAGGTTCACGAGTTTGCCGGGCACCACGATCACCCGGCGGGGGGGCTGACCCTCCAGCCATTTGAGCGCCACGTCGCTGCCGAGGGCCAGCCGTTCCAGGGTGGCGGCATCGGCATCGGCCGGCACGGTGAGGCTGCCGCGCACCTTGCCCTTCACCTGGATCACCAGTTCAAGGCTGTCGCGCACCAGGGCGCTGGCATCGGCGCTGGGCCAGCGTTGCTGGTGCACGCTGCCGCCGCCCCCCAGCCTCAACCACAGCTCCTCGGCCAGGTGGGGGGCGAAGGGGGCCAGCAGCACCACCAAGGCTTGGAGGGCTTCCTGGGCCACGGGTTCACCCACGCTTTCCAGGGCCCCCGCCATGGCATTGCTGAGCTTCATCAGCTCCGAGACGGCGGTGTTCAGCTGGTAGGCGCCATCGGCCAGGTCATGGTCGATGGCGGCAATGGCGGTGTGGACCGCCCGGCGGAGCTCCTGTTCCTGGGGGGTCAGATCGGCTGATCCGAGCTGGCCTGGACCCGACGGACGGGGTGCATCCTCCAGGCTCAGGCCGCGTTCCACGGCCCCGTCCACCAACCGCCAGAGCCGTTGCAGAAAGCGGAACTGACCCTCCACGTCGGCGTCATCCCACTCCAGATCCTTCTCGGGAGGTGCCTTGAACAGAATGAACATGCGGGCCGTGTCGGCGCCGTAGCGGTCGATCACCACGGCCGGATCGACGCCGTTGTGCTTCGACTTCGACATCTTTTCGTAGAACACCTCCAGCACCTCGCCCGTGAGCGGGTCGCGGGGGTCGCTGGGGTCGGCCACCTCCGCCGGAGGGATGTACTTGCCGGTGTGGTGATTCTTGTAGGTGATCCCCTGCACCATGCCCTGGGTGAGCAGGCGCGAGAAGGGCTCGTCGAAGCCCAGCAGGCCCCTGTCCCGCAGCACCTTGGTGAAGAAGCGGGAATAAAGCAGGTGCAGGATGGCGTGCTCGATGCCGCCCACGTACTGATCCACGGGCAACCAGCGGTCGGCGGCCTCGCGCCCGAAGGGCAGGGATGTGTTGTGGGGGTCGCTGTAGCGCAGGTAGTACCAGGACGAACAGATGAAGGTGTCCATGGTGTCGCTCTCCCGCCGGGCGGGGGCGCCGCAGTTCGGGCAGGGCACCTCGGCCCACTCCTTGAGCTGGGCCAGGGGTGAGGCGCCCTTGCCGCTGAAGGCCACGTTCCGGGGCAGCTCCACCGGAAGCTGCTCCTCGGGCACGGGCACCACGCCGCAGTGCTGGCAATGGATCACTGGGATCGGGCAGCCCCAGTAACGCTGCCGGGAGATTAACCAGTCCCGTAGCCGGAACTGCACCCGGCCCTGCCCCCAGCCCTGGTCTTCGGCCAGGGCAATGATCCCGGCTTTGGCCTCGGCCGAAGGTTGCCCGTTGAAGGGACCGGAATGGATCAAGACACCGGCCTCGGTCCAGGCTCCGCCCTCGAAAGCGTGCTCATCGGCGCCGGCGGGCACAATCACTTGCCGCACCGGCAGCTCATAGCGACGGGCGAAGACGAAATCCCGTTGGTCGTGGGCCGGCACTCCCATCACGGCGCCGGTGCCGTACTCGGCCAACACGTAGTCGGCGATCCACAGGGGGATGGCCTCGCCGTTGAAGGGGTTGCGCACCGAGACCCCCAGGGGCGTGCCCTGTTTCGGTTGGTCCTCGGCGGTGCGCTCCTGCTCGCTCTGGTGGCTGACCCGATCCCGGAAGGCAACCACCGCCAGCTCCTGCTCCGGAACAGTGAGCGAGGGCACCAGCGGATGCTCGGGGGCCAGCACCAGGTAGCTCACGCCGTAGACCGTGTCGGGGCGGGTGGTGAACACCGTGATCGCCGCGCCGGTTTCCTGAGCGGCCGCATCGAGAACGGCAAAGCGCAACTCGGCCCCCACCGAGCGGCCGATCCAGTTGGCCTGCATCGTTCGCACCCGCTCAGGCCAGCCCTCCAGCAGACTGAGGTCGTCGAGCAGGGCGTCGGCGTAGGCGGTGATCTTCAGGAACCACTGGCGCAGCTTGCGTTTTTCCACCAGGGCCCCGGAGCGCCAGGAGCGGCCTTCGCCATCCACCTGCTCATTGGCGAGCACGGTCTGATCGATCGGATCCCAGTTGACCGTGGCGTCTTTCTGGTAGGCCAGGCCGCTATCGAGCAACTGCAGGAACAGCCATTGGGTCCAGCGGTAGTAATCGGCATGACAGGTGGCCACTTCCCGGTCCCAGTCGATCGAGAGCCCCAGGCGCTGCAACTGGGTGCGCATCTGTTCGATGTTGCGGTCGGTCCAATCCCCCGGATCGATCCCACGCTCGATGGCGGCGTTCTCCGCCGGCAGACCGAAGGCATCCCACCCCATGGGATGCAGCACCTGGCGGCCGCGCAGCCGCTGCACCCGGGCGATCACATCGGTAATCACATAGTTGCGCACATGGCCCATGTGCAGGTTCCCCGATGGGTAGGGGAACATCGAGAGCGCGTAGAAGGGGGCCGCACCGGGCTCAGGCGTGGCATGCAGCCGTTGCTCCTGCCAGAGGGCCTGCCAGCGTTCCTCGATCGCCTGGGGCTGGTAGCGGGAAGGGTCGGTCACGGCCATGGCTCGGCGGCGGTCGCCTGGATCAGACCGCGGCGCACGCCCGTGATCGTGCCACACCCCCGGAGCGGGACTTGATCCGCTTCTCCCAGGACCTGGCCCTCAATTCAGGGAGCGGATGACCGAAAGGGCCTGGCGCAGGATCAGCACAGGTTCGACATCGTTAGGCAAGCGCAGGGCCAGGAATTCCACGTCCTGCCAATCGAGCACACCATCGAGTTTGCTGCCATCCCTGAGTTGAACGCGTACGGCTGTCTTGGCTCGAATCCACTTCTGCATCTGCCGCACACCCGGCAGGGAGGTGTCCAGTTGGGCCAAGGCTGGTACGGCGAGCACGTTCCTAAGATGGCATTCCTTGGATGCCAGGGCGGGTTCAGTGCTCCAGTTCAGCAAATACCAAGGCCTAGGAAACGACTTTCTGCTGCTGGATGGCCGCACCGAGAGCGACTCCGACTTCTGCTTCGGCCTCACCCCCGCCTTGGTCCGCCAACTCTGTGATCGCCGCTTCGGCGTCGGCGCCGATGGCGTGATCCTGGCCCTGCCACCCGCCGAGGATGGTGAATTGAGGATGCGCATCTTCAACGCCGATGGCACCGAGCCAGAGATGTGCGGCAACGGCATCCGCTGCCTGGCCCGCTTCCTGGCCGACAGCGACGGTGACGCCCCTGGCCGCACCTGGCAGGTGGAAACCCTGGCGGGCCGGATCGTGCCCGAGTTGCGGGCCGATGGCAGCGTCCGCGTCGACATGGGTGAACCTGTCCTTGATCCCGCCCAGGTGCCCACTCTGCTGCCGGTGGGCCCCGCCGGTCTGCCCCAGGGGGAGGTGGACCTGGAGGGTGAGCGTTTTCCGGTGGCGGCCGCTGGCATGGGCAACCCCCACGTGGTCGTGCCCGTGGCCGATGTGGCTGCTATCCCCTTGGAGCGCTATGGCCCTTTTCTGGAGCACCATCCCAGTTTTCCGGCCCGCACCAATGTCCATTTCGTGCAGGTCCTCAGCCCCACGCACCTGCGCCTGCGGGTGTGGGAGCGCGGGGCCGGACCCACTCTCGCCTGCGGGACGGGCGCCTGTGCCACGTTGGTGGCCATGCATCGCCTGGGCCTGTGCGAGGCCAAGGCCCGACTCGATCTGCCCGGCGGCCCCCTGCAGATCGCCTGGGACCCCTCCAGCAACCATCTGTTCATGACCGGTCCTGCCGAGCTGGTCTTTGATGGTGTCCTCGCCACCGAGGAGAACGAGCGGCACCAGCCGAGGGAGGCCCCGGAGGCGGCTGAAGCAGAGGCCGCAGCCGCTCCTTCCCTGCCCTTCGCCCCGGCTAAAAGGCCCCCCCGCCGCCCTGAGCCCGCGCTCGACCCTGGCCCGGTTGCGGCAGCGGTCGCGCCGGAGATCAATTGTGCGGTGGCCTGCGCGCGCGGCTGCGTTCGCCCCGAGGCCTGCGTCAGCGCCGAAGCCCGCTCACGGGTGGCAGCCCTGCTGAGCGAACGCTCCCTCGACGACCTGGTCTCCTTGGCCAGCAGCTCGCTGGAGTCCCGCAGCCGCATCCGTCAGCAGGAACGCGGGGCCAGGCCCGAACCCCTTGGCTGAACCAGTGGGCGTCTATCTGGACGCCTGTGCCACGGCACCGCCAGCCACCACCGTCTTGGAGGCCATGGCCCGGGCCCAGGACGAGGCCTGGGCCAATCCATCGAGCCTGCATGGGTTCGGCCTAGCGGCTGCTGAGCGGCTGGAGCGCAGCCGCATGGCCATCGCCCGTGAGCTGGGTTGTGAGCCCTCGGCGATCACCTTCTGTTCGGGCGGAACCGAAGCGGCCCAGAGTGCCATTCTCGGGGTCACCGCCCCGTTGAAGCCCGGGCGGTTGGTGCTCTCGGCGGTGGAGCACCCCGCCGTGGTGGCCGCCGCCCGGCGCTTGCAGCGCCAGGGCTGGGAGCTGGCGCTGCTGCCCGTGGATCGCCAGGGGCGGGTGGACCTGGGGGCCCTGGAGCTGCTGCTGGAGCCCCCCACCCGTCTGGTGTCGGTGATCTGGGGACAAAGCGAAGTGGGCACCCTGCAGCCGATCGAGGCGATCGGCAGGCGTTGCCGCGCCGCAGGGGTGCTGTTCCACACCGATGCCGTGCAGGTGGTGGGCCATCGGCCGATCGACCTGGCCGCCCTGCCGGTGGATCTGTTCAGCTTCACGGCCCACAAGCTCCAGGGCCCGCGGGGCATTGGCGCCCTGGTGGCTTCATCGGAGCTGCCGTTCACCCCCCTGCTGGACGGGGGTGGCCAGGAGGGGGGACGGCGCGGTGGCACCGAAGCGGTGGCCCTGGCGGCGGGCTTTGCTGCGGCGCTCACCCTGACGGGTCAGCGCCTGGCGGCCCATCGGGGCGATCCGATTCAGCCGCATCGGGATCAGCTGTTGGAGCAACTACTGGCTCGACCCGGCATCGAGCTGACCGGCTCCCCCACTGAGCGCCTGCCCCACCACATCAGCCTGCTGGTGAGTTCCGAACGCGGTGAGCCCCTCAGCGGTCGGCGCCTGGTGGAGGCGCTGTGGCGTGAGGGCTTTGCCGTCAGCAGCGGAACGGCCTGCAGTCGTGGCCAGGCCAGCGCCAGCCCGGTGTTGTTGGCCATGGGAGTGGAGCCGCAGCGGGCGGCCTCGGCCCTGCGCATCAGCCTCGGGCCCTGGCTGACGGACCAGGATCTGATCGGCTTTACGGCGGCCCTGGGGCGGGCCCAGAGAGCCGTCGCTGCTGCGTAGGGTCCCCGGCAGGGCTCCACTTTGGGGGCTCACCCGTCATTGGAGCTACGTTTCATGGTGCTTCCCGCCGATCTGCGCACCGCCGAAGGGCAAGCTCTTGAGGCCGTGCGTTCGGCTCTGGCCGCCCGCAGCGCCGGTCGCTGGACCGTGGAGCTGCGTTTTGAAGGTCTGCGGCTGCTGCCGGTGGCGTTGCGCTTGCTGGCGGCCCTGAACAAAACGGAGTCCCGGGCCCATTTGGTGTTCCCCGATGCCGGTGCCGCGGCCCTGGCCCGGCGGGATTCCCCCGAGCAAGCGGGCTGGCTTTCCAGCCTGGGGGACCGAAAGCGCCTGCTGGAGCGGGAGGCCCAACCTGCCTTGGGGGAAGTCTCCGCTGAAGAGGCCGCCGCCTTCCCTGATCCCGCCGACCCCGGGGTGCTGGTGCTCGTCGAGCCTGCCCAGGCCGACTACACCGACGTGGAGCAGATCTGCCAGGGCCACCGCGGAGCCGTGGTGCTGCTCAACAGCAGGCTCGAAGATGCCGCCATCGGCATCGGCAGCGTCGCCCGTGAACGCCGGCGGGGGTTTCTCTCCACCTGGGAAGCGGCCTATGCCTTGATCCCCAGGGACGCCTCCGCCCTGCGGCGTGCGTTTCCGGAGCCCTGGGAGCTTTACCGCCAAGACCCTGACGGCTACCGCCTGGCCAGCCAATTCGAGACCAAACCCGACACAGAGACCCTGGAGCAGGCGCTGGCGCTGGAGGGGCAAGGCGTGAATGTGGGCGCCGGCCTCGGTGCCCTCGACCGCTTCATCGAAGGGTTGCGCAACTGAGCACCGCCAGGGGGGAACCCCTGGTGCGGCCGGGAGAGTCTCCTTACACTTCAGCGACTGCTCAACCGCCATGGCTGCATCGCACTCCAACGGCCGCTCCATCGGATGGGTCGACATCGGCGCCGGTGCGGCCGTGTTGCTGGCCCTGGTGGGGGTGATCTGGAGTCCGAAGCTCAGCGGTGCGGTGGCCAAGGCCACTGGTGCCCTCAAGCCCGTCACGGTCACGGTGGATGTCCGGGGCATTCCGGCGGCCGACCCCGCCACGCTGATCGCTGGCGCCAAGGGCCAGGGCAGCCTCCAGATCGTGATCCGCAATCAGCCCCACGGCAGGGTCACCGTCAAGGACGTGATTCCCCTGCCCCGCCGCATTTCCACCATCACCCCCGCCGGTCGGGTGATCACGGTGGAGGATCCCAACCAGAAGGTGTTCAGCACCCTCGACGCCCGCTTCGTTCTTGAGGGCCAGGGGCAGCTGACCAAAGAGGGTGTGGAGTTCGGGGGGCAGGGGCTGAAGGTGGGCACGCCCATCGAACTCGACGACAACCAGTTCCGGGTGTCGGGGACTGTCACCAGTGTGAAGGTGGGGTCCTGAGATGAAGCACACGCTGCGACCAGCTCTCCGGGCCACCTGCACCACGGCCCTGATCGCCCTGACGGCGACACCCCTGCGCGCTCAGGATGGTGTTGTTCCCCTGGCGTCCTTGCCCCCCGCCCCTCCCCCGGTGGGCCTGCCCCAGCTGCAGAGCTCCGCCAGCTGTCCTGGGCTGCAACAGCGTCTCCTGGCCACCATCGGTTCTGAAGCACCGGTCTGGAGCGTCACGGTCGCCGACGGCAACGGCCGCCTGCTGGCTGACGTCAACGGCGCGCGACCGCGCATTCCCGCTTCCAATCAGAAGCTGATCAGCACGGCCTATGCCCTGGATCGGCTCGGCCCTGATTTCCGCCTCAAGACCCAGCTCTGGCGCCTGAGCGACGGCACCCTGCGGCTCACTGGATCGGGGGATCCCGATCTTGGTCTGGCCCAACTGCAGCGGTTTGCCAAGCTCGCCCTGGGGTCCGGCGGCAGCTCCAGCCCGGCACCATCTCTGGTGCGCCTGCAGCTTGCCGAGGAACCGCAACCGAGTTGGTGGCCCCAGGGGTGGGGCTTGGGGGATCGTGCCGAGGCCTACGGGGCTCCGATCACCCGCCTCGCCCTGACCAGCAATGCCATCGAGATGGCGATCCCCAATCCCGTCGGCCGTCTCCAGCGCCTGTTGCAGCAGGAAATGGCTCGCCAGGGCGGCAAATCCGTACAGATTTCCCTGGTGCCCGCCCAGGCCAACGTCAGCGCCGACATGGTTCTGCTGCATGAGGAGCCATCGGCACCCATGCACGACCTGCTCAGCCTGGCCAACACCGAGAGCCACAACTTCACCGCAGAGGTCCTGCTTCGCTCCGCCAGTGGCAGTTGGAACCTGCCCACGGCCCGACAACTGGAGACCCAGTGGCTGTACCAGCAGGGGCTCCCCATGGCCGGAGTAACGGTGGCTGACGGCAGTGGCCTCGACCGAGCCAACCGGCTCACGAGCCGCTTGTTGGCCGCGCTGCTGGTGCGCATGGCCCAGCACCCCTATGCGGCCAATTACCAGGCCTCCATGGCGATTGCCGGGCGCCGGGGAACGCTCAGAAATCTCTACAAGGGCACCTCCCTTGAGGGACGCTTCCGAGGCAAGACCGGCACGATCTCAGGCGTACGCTCCATCAGTGGGGTGCTCGACACCAGCGATGGGCCCCGCTATGTGAGCACGATCTCCAACGGGGCCTCGGCCCCCAACACCACGATCGGGCGGATTCTCACCCAGGTGCAGAACGTCAGCCTTTGCCAGCCGCCTGCCTGAGGCGCTCGGCGGCACGACGGGCCCGGCTGATCGGCACGGGCTTGGTGGGGCGCTCCTCCGCCGCCGGGCCCATGGCGGTGGGGTCGGTGGACTGCAGACGCACCAGTTCCCTGCGGCCCGCCATCACGACTTTGCTCATGTCTTGCAGGCGCCCCTCCAATTCGCCAAGGACTTGCTCGGCATAGCGGTTGGCCCCCTCCTGCACGGTGGCGGCCTCCTGGCGAGAGCGGCTGATCAAGGCTTCGCACTGCTGCTGTGTCTGCTGGCGGAACTGCAGGGCGTCGGAATGGAGCCGTTCCGCCTCAGCCTGGCTTTCCCGCTGAACGCGCCCACTTTCCTGGCGCACCTGTTCCAACTCGTGGAGGCTCTGCTGGCGGGCGCGCTCGTGTTGCTCCACCAGCTGACGCTTGATCTCGACGTGGTCCTGGTCGAGTTGCTGGCGCCGCTGGAGCGCCTCCTGCTCGATCTGCTGGCGCCGGGCGCCGAACTGCTGCTCCATCTGGGCCAGGCGGGTCTGATGGTCCTGTTCCGCCTGGGCCACCTGCTGACGGGTCTGGAGCAGCAACTGCTCGCATTGCTGGCGGGCCTGCTCCCGCAGTTCACCCACCTGGCGCTCGGCCTCCTGGCGCACGGAAGCCGAGCTGATCAGCTGCTCCCTCTGCAGGCGCGCCTGGCTGAGGATTTCATCGGCCTGCTGACGGGCCTGGCCGATGAAGCTGTCCCGCTGGCGGATCAGTTCGTCGGCCTGGGTGAGTTGCAACGGCAGGGCTTCCCGAAGCGCGTCGATCACCTCGATCGCCTCCTGCTCGTTCACCAGCCGACCACCGCTGAAGGGGATGCGGCTCCCATCGAGAACCACCTCCTCGAGCTGGTCAAGTTGATCCAGCACGGTCAACCGGATCTCGGTCATCTCAGGTGGGCGGGGCTGTTTGATTAAAGAGCCTGGTGAGATCTTCCGCCACTCCCGCCGGCACCATGTGACGGACGTCGCCGCCGAAACGCGCCACCTCCTTGACCACTGAGCTGCTCAGAAAACTGTGATGGACCGAGGTGGCCATGAAGAGGGTCTCGACAGCCGGGTCGAGGCTGTGGTTTGTGTGGGCGATCTGGAGCTCGAACTCGAAGTCGCTCAGGGCCCGCAGGCCCCGCAGGATGACCAGAGCGCCGCTGCGGCGTGCAAACTCCACCGTGAGGCCATCGAAGCTGCTCACCTCCACCCCCTTCAGGTGAAGCGTGGCCAGGTGGATCTGCTCGAGCCGCTGCCCCAGCGGGAAGCTGGGGGTCTTGCCGGGGTTCTGGAGAACCGCCACCACGACGCCGCCGAACAGGCGCACCGAGCGCTCGATCAGGTCGAGGTGCCCCAGGGTGAGGGGGTCGAAACTGCCGGGATAGAGCACCTTCATGGCAGGGATCCTATGGAGGGGCTTGGACCTGGCTCCTCGCTCTCGCTGCCTAAAGTTGATCTCTCCCCTTGCTCTCGCTGCCATGGGCCTCGATGCCGCCGCCAAGAAATCCCTGCTTCGCAAGATTCCCCACGGGTTGTTCATCTGTGGCGTGGCCGAGGGAGACCAGGTGAATGGCTTCACCGCCAGCTGGGTGACCCAGGGCTCCTTTGAGCCGCCACTGGTGGTCGTGGGGGTGCGCTCCGACTCCACCAGCAACGGCATCATCCAGCGCACGGGCCGCTTTTCCCTGAACGTGCTCTCCGCCGAGCAGAAAGACTTGGCCGCTGTGTTCTTCAAGCCCCAGCAGGGCATCGGCGGCCGCTTCGAGGCGGCCCCGTTCCAGTTGGGGGAGCTTGGGCTTCCGATCCTCGACGATGCCCTCGGAGCCGTGGAGTGCGAGCTGGTCGGTCAGGTGGCCCATGGCGACCACACGGTGTTCGTCGGCGAGGTGAAAAGTGCCGTGCTGCACCGCGAGGGCGAGGCCCTGGAGCTGTCCGCCACGGGCTGGTCCTACGGCGGTTGAGCGTGGCCGGGTCCACCCCTGAGCCGGATGTCACTGAGGCTCTTTCGAGCGAGTTTACTTCGAGCGAGCCTGTTTCGACGAGGGCTGCCCGCAGCGACGCACGCCGGCCGCTGGTGCTGCATCCTGAGCGGCTGGAGGAACGGCTGAAGGAGCTGCCGGCGGAGCCCGGTTGCTACCTGATGCGCGATGGCGAAGACCGCATGCTCTACATCGGTAAATCGAAGCTCCTGCGCAGCCGTGTGCGCAGTTACTTTCGAGATTCCCATGACCTGAGCCCCCGCATCGCCCTGATGGTGCGGCAGGTGGTGGAGATCGAGTTCATCGTCACAGACAGCGAGGCGGAAGCGCTGGCGCTGGAGTCGAACCTGATCAAGGCCCATCAGCCCCACTTCAACGTGCTGCTGAAGGACGACAAGAAGTACCCCTACCTCTGCATCACCTGGAGCGAGCCCTACCCGCGCATCTTCATCACCCGCCAGCGGCGCTTCCGCAAGCCCCTTGATCGCTTTTACGGCCCCTACGTGGATGTGGGGCTGCTGCGGCGCACCCTCTCGCTGGTCAAACGTGTGTTTCCGATGCGCCAGAGGCCCCAGCCCCTCTACCGGGAGCGCACCTGCCTCAACTTCGACATCGGCCGTTGCCCTGGGGTGTGCCAGGAGAAGATCAGTCCCGACGATTACCAGCGCCTGCTGCGCAAGGTGGCGATGATCTTCCAGGGGCGCAACGACGAGCTGCTGGAGCTCCTCACGGCCCAGATGGTGCGCTACGCCGAGCGCCTTGACTTCGAGCAGGCGGCCCTGGTGCGCGATCAGCTGCAGGGACTTGAAAACCTCACGGCAGATCAGAAGATGAGCCTGGGAGACAGCTCCGTGTCGCGAGATGTGATCGCCCTGGCCTCCGACGAGCGCGTGGCGGCGGTGCAGCTGTTTCAGATGCGTGCCGGCAAGTTGGTGGGCCGGTTGGGTTACACCGCCGACGCCAGTATCGCCACGCCCGGGGAGATTCTGCAGCGGGTGGTGCAGGAACACTACGGCCAGGTGGAGCCCGTGGAGATTCCGCCCGAGGTGCTGGTGCAGCACGCTTTGCCCCAGCAGCAACTGGTGGCCGAGTGGCTGGGGGAGCGCCGCGGTCGCAAGGTGAGCCTGCAGCACCCCAAACGGCAGCAGAAGGCCGATCTGGTGGAGTTGGTGGAGCGCAACGCCGGATTCGAGCTCAGCCGCGCCCAGCGCAGCGCTGAGCAGCATCAGTTGGCCACCGAAGACCTGGCCCAGTTGCTGGAGTTGCCCGTTCCACCGCGGCGCATCGAGGGCTACGACATCAGCCACATCCAGGGCAGCGATGCGGTCGCCTCGCAGGTGGTGTTCATCGATGCCTTGCCAGCCCGCCAGCACTACCGCAAGTACAAGATCCAGAGCAGCAGCATCGGCGCCGGCCATAGCGACGATTTCATGGCCATGGCCGAGATCATGCGCCGCCGCTTCCGCCGCTGGGCCCAGGCCAAGGCCGAGGGAGCCAACCTGGCCGAACTGCGGCGGTCCAGCCAGAGTGCCCTGCACACCGGAGGCCTGGGCGACTGGCCCGATCTGGTCATGATCGATGGCGGCAAGGGTCAGCTTTCGGCCGTGATGGAGGCCCTGCGGGAGCTGGATCTGCACGGGGAGCTAGTGGTCTGCTCATTGGCCAAGCAGCGGGAGGAGGTGTTCCTGCCCGGGGCCAGCCAACCCCTGGAGAGCGAACCCGATCAGTTGGGAGTGATGCTCCTGAGGCGCCTGCGCGATGAGGCCCACCGATTCGCCGTCAGCTTTCACCGCCAGCAACGGGGCGAGCGCATGAAGCGCTCGCGGCTGAGCGAGATCCCCGGTCTCGGTCCGAGGCGGGTGAAGGATCTGCTGGGCCACTTCCGCTCGATCGAGGCGATTCAGCTGGCGAGTGTGGAGCAGATCGTCGCGGCACCAGGCGTGGGGCCGGCCCTGGCGCGCCAGATCAGGTCCTACTTCCACCCCGATGACGACGAGGGAAGTCAGGTTGATGAGCTCGACCAGGTCCAGGCCAGCTAAGCCCAGGCCAGCCAGGTTCCAGTCAGCCGGGTTCAGGGCAGGCAGGCCAGTCCAGTGTTGCCCGAACCCGCTTCAGGCCATGGTCACAAATTCTTCGGCCACGCTCGGGTGCAGGGCCATGGTGCGATCAAAATCGGCCTTGGTGGCCCCCATGCCCAGGGCAATCGCCGCCATCTGAATGATCTCGGCGCTGTGCTCCCCGACCATGTGCGCCCCGAGCACCCGGTCGGTGGCGTCTTCCACCACCAGCTTGAGCAGGCAGCGGGGGCCGCGCTGGGGCAGGGCGAGGGCCAGGCTGCGGAAGCGGGCCCGGTGCACGCGCACAGCCTCAGCGCCCAGGGTGCGTTTAGCCTCCTCTTCGCTGAGCCCCACACTGGCCAGTTCCGGCTGGGTGAACACCGCACTCGCCACCAGGCTGAGGTCGGTGCGCCGGGGCTTGCCGCCAAAGACCGAGTCGGCGAAGGCGCGACCCTCATCGACCGCGACGGGGGTGAGGTTGATGCGGTCGATCACATCCCCCACCGCATAGATGTGGGGAATGTTGGTGCGTTGATCAGCATCCACAGGGAGGCGGGCCCCCTCCTGGCGCACACCGGCGGCCTCGAGGTTGAGCCCAGCCGTGAATGGTTCGCGGCCCGTGGCCAGCAGGACGGCGGCGGCTTGATGAACACCAGCGGCGGTGTCGTCCACGCTAAGGATCCCGGGCGAACCATCGATGCGCACCGGAGCGGCGCCGAAGCGGATGGACACCCCCAGTTCCCCCATGCCGGCCTGCACCGCGTCGGAGAGTTCCCGGTCAAAGCCCGCCAGCAGGTGATCCCGACGCACCAGCTGGGTCACGGCCACCCCGAGGCCGACGAGGATGCAGGCGACCTCGCAGGCGATGTAGCCGCCGCCCACGATCAGCACAGACGCGGGCAGGTCGTCCTGGAGAAACAGATCGTCGCTCACCCAGGCCAGCTCCGCCCCTGGAATCGCGGGCCGCACGGGCCTTCCGCCCACGGCGATCAGGACCCGATTGGCGTCGATCCGCTGCTCCCCCTCGGCGCTGGTGACCAGCAGCTCATGGGGGCTCTCAAAGCGGGCCCAGCCACGCATCAACTCGACCCCGGCCTTCACCAACAAGCCAACGTGCAACCCATCGAGGCGATCCACCTCGGCGCGCACGTTGGCCAGCAGGGTGGCGGGCTTGCAGCGCACGTCCCCCAGCTCCCAGCCGAAGCTGGTGGCGTTGGCCAGGGTCTCGCGGTAGGCCGATCCGTACACCAACAGCTTCTTGGGCACACAGCCGCGGATCACGCAGGTGCCACCGACGCGGTCGCCTTCGATCAGGGCGACCCGAGCCCCATGGGCCGCCGCCCGCTTGGCCGCTGCCAGGCCCCCGGAACCCGCTCCAATGACCACCAGATCCCAGCGTTCAGCCATGGCGTCAGCCCCCTTGATGGGCTGAGCATCTCACGGGTCTGGAGGGGAGCGCACCAGGCGAGTTGGGGCCACCGGGGTGGCTGCTTCAGTCCCTTGACAGGGACCCGCCGGCGGTGGATCTTGTGCGTCCATCCACCAGATATCTGGGCCATGGCCTCTCCTGCCACCACATGTAGTGCCGACAATGCCAGCGGCCGTTGGGGGCTGGAGATCGAGCTGCCTGTCGATCTGCTGGACGCCATGCAGTCTTTCCTGCGCCGGCGGCCTGGTCTCGAGGTCGATCAGTTGCTGCAGATCGCCCTAGCCCAGTTTCTCGTCCAGCAGGGGGTCGCCCAGCCGGAGGTGCGGGAGCTTTACCTTGAAGGTCTGTTCATCATGCCTTGACCATGCCGCTGGCCCTCCCCGCCGAGGCCTACCTGTGGTTCAAAACGCTCCACATCGTGGGCGTGGTGGTCTGGTTTGCGGGTTTGTTCTATCTGGTGCGACTGTTCATTTATCACGTGGAAGCCGAGGAGTTGGCCGAGCCGCTGCGGGGGGCGTTCAAGGCCCAGTACGGCCTGATGGAGCGCCGCCTGGCGAACATCATCACCACCCCTGGCATGGCGGTCGCCTTGGCGATGGCGGTGGGGCTGCTGGCGCTGCAACCGGCCTGGTTGCACCAGAGCTGGATGCACGCCAAGTTGGCGGTGGTGGTGGCCCTCCTGACCTATCACGCGGTTTGTTATCGGCTGATGGGCCAGCTGGGGGCGGGCACCTGTCGCTGGGGAGCCAAACAACTGCGCGCCCTCAACGAGCTGCCCACCTTGATGCTGGTGTTGGTGGTGATGCTGGTGGTGTTCAAGGGCCAGTTCCCCACGGGGGCGGCCACCTGGTTCCTGGTGGCCCTGGTGATATCCATGGCAGCCTCAATTCAGTTCTACGCCCGCTGGCGGCGCCAGAGGGCTGAACGGGATGCCCTGGTGGCCGGTGGCTGACTCCCGCGCAGCTGTTGCGCTCAGCGCTACCCAGAGGCGGTCAGATCAGCATGGCCATGGTGTTGGAGTGCCTCACCCCCTGGCAGCCGTACTGGCCCAGGTCACCGCCGAGAGTTGCCCCCAGCGTTTCAACTTTCATTGCCACAGCACCTGCAGCGACGGCAGCCTGCGGCCTGAGCGCCTGGCCCGCCAGGCGCTCGACCGGGGGCTTGAGCACCTTGCCGTCACCGACCACCACAGCCTGGGGGCCCATGGCCCGATCCAGGCACTGTTCGATCAAGAACGCCAGCAAGGGCGACCGGTGCCGGTGCTCTGGACAGGCGTCGAGATCAGCTGCCTGCTGGAGGGGTGTCTGGTGCATGTGCTGGCCCTCGGCTTCGACCCGGGTCATGGGGCCCTGCAGCCCTACCTCCAGGGACATTCCGTGGCGGGGAAGGCCCTGCGGGCCGAGGCGGTGCGTGCGGCGATCGCCTCGGCCGGCGGCCTGGCCCTGCTGGCCCACCCCGCCCGCTATCGCCTGCCCCACCAGCGCCTGATCAAGGCGGTTGCGGCGCTGGGTTTCGATGGGGCAGAGGCCTGGTACGACTACGGCATGGCCGGGGCCTGGAACCCCACACCCGTGGTTTGTGCCGCGATCGATCAGCAGTTGGCGGATCTCGGACTTTTGCGTAGTTGCGGTACGGATACCCATGGTCTGGCCCTCGACGGCCGCTAGGGTTCAGTCACGTTTTCCTGACCCTTTCGATGGGACTCTTCGATCGTTTGTTGGGCAACCGTTCCTGGAGCAAGAGCACCGACGAGAAACCCAAGAAAGACACGACCACCTACTACCTCGACCCGGATGCCTCGAGCAGCCTGGGCAACGTCGAGTTCATGCGCAGCCCGAACACGATCCGCCGCACCTTCCCGGGCAATGTCGATAGTCCCGGCGGCAAGGAGTTCGTCCAGGAGGTCGATTCCATGGCCGCTCGGGTGGATAAGGCCGATGGTCTTCCCGGCACCGCAAGGGCGGAGGCCAGTCTCGACCTCACCGGCGGTGTGCCGAAGGCAGTCAAGAAGACCTTCGCTCAGAGGTTGAGCGCCTCCGAACTCACCAAGCGGATGAACGGCTCCGCCGTGGCCGGTGTCAACCAGCCAGGCGCTCCGGCGCCACGCCGTGCCAAAAGCGACGATCTGGGAAGCCAGCCCTCCAGTTCCGTGCCTACCGCCAAGCCCGGCTCCGCCGACGCCTGGCTGAACGCGGCACGGGACCTTAACAACTGATCCCCCGGTCGTGTGCCCAGCCAGCCGATCGTTCAGCCCTCCACCATCTGCTCGCTGCTGAGGACGAGACCACGCAGGTGCTCCAGTTGATCCCCTGTGGCCCCATCCCAGAGCTTTCTGTTGTGGGCCTCCAGTAGCCGCTCGGCCATGTCCCGCAGGGCCCAGGGATTGGATTGACGCAGGAAGGCCAGCACCGCTTCGGAGCTGAGCCAGTGGTCGCAGATGGCGCCGTAGCTCCAATCGGGCACCTGACCGGTGCTGGCGTCGTAGGCGAAGAGGTAGTCGAGGCTGGCGGCCAGCTCAAAACCGCCCTTGTAGCCGTGGCCGGCCATGCCTTCAATCCAGCGGGGGTTGAGCACCCTGGAGCGCAACACCTTGTCGAGTTCCTTCTCCAACCGGTGCACCCGTGGCCGCTGGGCCCTGGAGTGATCACCGAACCACAGCGCCGGGGCGCTGCCGCGCACCGCTTCGGTGGCGGCGCTCATCCCCCCCTGGAACTGGTAATAGTCGTCTGAATCGAGCAGATCGTGCTCGCGGTTGTCCTGGTTATGGAGCACCACCTGCACGCTGCGCAGGCGCTGCTCAAGTCCGGGGCGATCCGCCACCGCCTCGGTGCCTCTGGAGCCCGTTCCCTCATAGCGCCAGCCGCTCCAATTCAGATAGGCCTCTCCCAGATCGGCTCGGCTCTCCCACTGGCCGCTGTCGATCAGCCCCTGGAGCCCCGCGCCGTAGGCCCCCGGCGCTGAGCCATAGACCCGCGCCGACTGCCCCTCCCGCCGGGCCGCCGCCGCCAAGGGGTTGTCGGCCTCGGATTCATCCAGGGCCGCCACCCGCTCCGTGGCCTGGTTGAACCAGGTCACCAGCTGGGGGAAGGCATCACGGAACAGCCCGGAGATGCGCAGGGTCACATCCACCCTCGGCCGACCCAGCAAGGTCAAGGGGATCACCTCCAACTCCACCAGCCGCCGGGTGGGACCATCCCACACCGGTCTCACCCCCATCAGGGCCAGGGCCTGGGCGATGTCCTCGCCGCCGTTGCGCATGGTGGCCGTGCCCCACACCGAAAGGGCCAGGTGGCGCAGGTCATCGCCCTTCTCCTGCAGGTGCAGCTCGATCAACAGTTCAGCGCTGCGGCGACCCAGGTCCCAGGCGGCTTCGGTGGGCAGGCCGCGTAGATCGACGCTGTAGAAATTTCGCCCCGTGGGCAACAGGTCGGGCCGGCCCCGGGTGGGGGCACCGGAGGGACCGGCGGCGATGCGCTCGCCGGCCAGGGCCGCCAGGAACGCAGAGCGCTCCGCCGCGCCGCAGGCCAGCAGGTTGGGGAGCAGGCCCGCGCGCACCCGTTCGAGCACCGCCGTGGTGGCCGCGCCTGCTTCCGGAACTGGGCCTTGCCGCTGGGCCAGCAAGGCTTCCATCAGGGCCAGGGCCTCCTGCTCCAGCCGCGCCACCCCATCTCCCACCCGGCGCACACCCTGCCCCAGCCGCTGCCGGTCGGCAGCGCCCAGGGGCTGCTCCTCAGGGTCGGCCCAGGGATCCAGCTCAAGGCCTTGGTCCCGGGCCAGGGCCTGGGTCAGGCCCGGGCCACCGGCCACGGGGGGCCGGGCCAGGGCCAGCAGTAGTTCTGCCAGCGCACCGGGCTCGGGCAGCGCTCCGAAGGTGTGCAGACCCGTGCGGATCTGGGCTTCCTTGAGCTCACAGAGGTAACCGTCGGCGGCCTCCAGATCCAGGGGCAGGTGGAGCTCCTTCAAGCGGCGCTCCAGGCGCTCCCGCAAGAGGTCGAGCCGCCCGCTGCCCAGTTGGCGGGCCTCCCAGTGTTCATCGAGCAGGGTCTCGAGTTCCAGCAGGGGTCCGTACAGACCCGCTCGCGCGAGCGGGGGGGTGAGGTGGTCGAGGATCACCGCTTGGGCGCGGCGCTTGGCCTGGGAGCCTTCGCCCGGATCATTGACAATGAAGGGATAGATGTGGGGCATCGGCCCCAGGGCCCACTCGGGGAAGCAGGAGGGAGACAGGCCCAGCCCCTTGCCCGGCAGCCATTCCAGGTTGCCGTGCTTGCCCACGTGCACCACCGCCTGGCAGCGGGCCTGCTGGCGCAGCCAGAGGTACTGGGCCAGGTAGGCGTGGGGAGGGGGCAGGTCGGGGGCGTGGTAGTTGAGGCTGGGGTCGCGGTCATAGCCGCGTTCCGGCTGCACCAGCACCACCACGGCGCCGAAGCGGAGCCCCCGGATGGGGAAGCCGTCCGGCTCCAGGGAGGGGTCCATCTCCGGCGGTCCCCAGCGCGCCTCAAGCCGCTGTCGGCCGGGCTCGGGCAGCTCGAGGTACCACTGCCGGTAGACCTCCAAGGTCAGATGCGCCAGGGGAGGGCGGTGACCGCTTTCCGGATCGTTGGTGCGTCCCTCCAGCAGGCGGTGGATCAGGGCATCGCCATCGGCCGGCAGGGGTGCATCGCCCAGGTCGTGGCCGCTGCCGCGCAGCCAGCCGAGCATCCGGGCGCAACTGCCGGGTGTGTCGAGGCCGACGCCGTTGGCGAGCCGTCCGTTGCGGGTGGGGTAATTGGCCAGCACCAGGGCCAGACGCCGCTCCCTGATGGGGGTGAGCCGCAGATCCGCCCAACCCTTCACCAGCCGGCTCACCCAGGCGAGCCGTTCAGGCTCCGGCACGTAGCGCATGGTGGCGCTGGCCAGGCGCCCATCGGCCCCCGCCGATTCTTTGAACGCCCCCACCCGGGTGGTGAGGCGGCCATCGAGCTCCGGCAGGGCCACCTGCAGGCTGAGGTCGAGGGGCCCCAGGCCAATGCTGCTGGCCTCCCAACGGGCCCGGCTCTGGGTGCTGCAAAGCAGCTGCAGCACGGGCACTGCCAGGGCTTCCCAGAGCGGTGCCCCCAGACCCGCCTCCTCGAACTGCACCGAGGCAAAGGAGGTGGTGCAGACCACCGCCTGCACCTGCTCGCGCCCGAGCAGATCGGCGACGCCCCGCTGCACCGCCAACTCCCGCAGTCCACTCACCCAGAGGGCGCGGGGGCAGAGCCCCCCGTTGCGCAGGGCCGTGAGTAGCGCCTCCGGCAGGGCCAGATCACCGGCCTGGAGCAGGGCCCGGTAGAGCACGACACCCACGCGGGGGCCAGGGTCGTCGCGCCAGTCGTGGGGCAAGGGATCGGGCAAGGGCACGGGGGCGGGCGGGGTGGGTTGCCGGCCCGCCAGCAGCTGCCGCAGGCTGAGCAGCACCGCTCGCCAGTTCGCGTTTCCTCCCTCGCGCAGGCAGCGACCCAGGGCCACCGCCAGGGCCGGATCGACGGTTCCCAACGCGGCCAGGTCAAGGTCCTGGTCGGGGGTGCCCGCCAGCACGATCAGTTGACGGCCTGGCTCAGTGGCCCAGAGCCCCAGCTGCTCCAGCCCATAGCTCCAGTGCCCCCGCCCCCCCAGCAGCCGCACCAGCACCAGTCGCGCCGGGCGGAGGGTGCTCGCGATGTAGTGGTCGAGCACCGCCGGGTGCTCCAGGGCCGCCAGGTTGAGCCCACGCAGCTCCACGCCGAGCAGATCCGGCTCCCGCTCCAGCACACCGGCGAGAGCCATCAGGTCTGTGTCGGCGCTGCTGAGCACCAGCACAGGAGCCGTCGGCTGCTCCACATAGGCGGGGCTGCCGAAGCCGTCGTCGCTGCCAGGGACCGCCGCAAGCCGATGCATCGCCCCATCCTGGGGCCTGACAGTGAGAAGATCGGGTTACGCCGAGCCCCTGGGCCGCCGCCCCCTGTCCCGTCGGACTGCCCCGCCAACCGATGCATCAGTTTCTTCCTTACGCCTGGTTCGGCGGTCAGATTGTTCCCTTTCCCGAGGCGACCCTGTCGGTGGCCACCCATGCCCTCCACTACGGCACCGGGGCTTTTGGTGGCATGCGTGCTCTGCCCAACCCCGCCGATCCCAGCGAGATCCTGCTGTTCCGCGCCGACCGCCACGCCAGGCGCTTGAGCCAGAGTGCCCGGCTGCTGCTCACGGAGCTCAGTGAGCAACGCGTCCACGATTCGATCGAACTGTTCCTGCAGGCCAACCGCCCCACCACGCCGGTGTACCTGCGGCCCTTCGTCTACACCAGCGATCTGGGCATCGCCCCGCGCCTGCACGATATCCAGACCGATTTTCTGATCTACGGCATTGAGCTGGGGGACTACCTCTCACCCGAGGGGGTGAGTTGTCGCATCAGCAGCTGGGCGCGCCAGGAGGACCGCTCCCTGCCCCTGCGCGGCAAGATCAGTGGCGCCTACATCACCAGTTCCCTGGCCAAAACCGAGGCGGTCAAGAGCGGCTTTGATGAGGCCCTGTTGCTCAACAGCCGCGGCAAGGTGAGTGAAGCCAGCGGCATGAACCTGTTCATCGTGCGCGATGGGGTGCTGATCACACCGGGTGTTGATCAGGACATTCTCGAAGGCATCACCCGCGCCAGCGTGCTCGAGCTCGCCAGGGATCTGAGCATCCCCACCCTGGAGCGGGCAGTTGACAAGACCGAACTTTTCATCGCGGATGAGGTGTTCCTTACGGGAACTGCGGCCCGGGTGACGCCGGTGCGGAGGATCGAGAGCACTGATCTGGCCACCCATCGCCCGGTGATGGAGCTCCTGCGCGATCGGCTTACGACGATCACAGAGGGCCGAGATCCCGCCTATGACCATTGGGTGACGCGTGTGCGTTTGAGCGACTGATGGGCGTTTCCACGGTGAGCCAGGCGGCAGGGATTCCAACTCCGGGACGCCCGGCCACCGCCACTGGGCGCATCGGCTTCCTGGAGCGGCTCCACAGCCCCGAGAGGCCGGTGCTGGTGTTCGACGGCGCCACGGGCACCTCGCTGCAGGAGCTGAACCTCAGCGCTGATGATTTTGGTGGGGCTGCCCTGGAGGGCTGCAACGAGCACCTCGTGTTCACCCGTCCGGATGCCGTCAGGGCCGTGCATCGCCAGTTCCTGGAGGCGGGTTGCGATGTGATTGAAACCGACACCTTCGGGGCGGCTTCGATCGTGCTGGCCGAATACGACCTGCAGGACCAGGCCTTCGCCATCAACAGGCGTGCGGCCGAGCTGGCCCGGGAGGTGGCGGCTGAATTCAGCACCCCCGAGCAGCCGCGTTTCGTGGCCGGCTCCATGGGCCCCACCACCAAGCTGCCTACCCTGGGCCATGTCTCCTTCGACGACCTGAAGGCCTCCTACAGGGAGCAGGCCGAAGGCCTGCTCGCCGGCGATGTGGATCTGTTCATCGTTGAGACCTGCCAGGACGTGCTGCAGATCAAGGCAGCGCTTCAGGGCATCGAGGCGGCCTTTGCCGCCACCGGTGAACGCCGGCCGCTCATGGTCTCGGTGACGATGGAAACCACCGGCACGATGTTGGTGGGCTCAGACATCGCCGCCGTGGTGGCGATTCTGGAGCCATTCCCGATCGATGTGCTCGGCCTCAACTGCGCCACGGGTCCTGAGCAGATGAAGGAGCACGTGCACTACCTCAGCGAGCACAGCCCCTTCGTGGTCAGCTGCATCCCCAACGCCGGCCTGCCGGAGAATATTGGCGGCGTGGCCCATTACCGCCTCACGCCCCTTGAGATGCGGATGCAATTGCTGCATTTCGTCGAGGATCTGGGGGTGCAGGTGATCGGCGGCTGCTGTGGCACCACCACCGCCCACATCGCCGCCCTCGCTGAGATGGCGAAGGGCCTCAAGCCGCACCAACGGGCGGTACGCACCCCGGCGCTCCAGCAACAGCGACCAGCCTTGGCCTACGAGCCTTCCGTGGCCTCGATCTACGGCGTCACCCCCTACCTTCAGGACAACTCCTTTTTGATCATCGGCGAGCGGCTGAATGCCAGCGGCTCAAAGAAGGTGCGAGAACTGCTCAATGCCGAAGACTGGGATGGTCTGGTGGCAGTGGCCCGCGGTCAGGTGAAGGAGAACGCCCACGTGCTCGATGTCAACGTCGATTACGTGGGTCGCGACGGAGAGCGCGACATGCATGAAATGGTGAGCCGACTCGTCACCAATGTGAGCCTGCCGTTGATGCTCGATTCCACCGAGTGGCAGAAGATGGAGGCGGGTCTCAAGGTGTCCGGCGGAAAATGTCTGCTCAACTCCACCAACTACGAAGATGGCGATGAGCGTTTCTTCAAGGTGCTTGAACTGGCCAAGTCCTATGGGGCCGGTGTGGTGATCGGCACCATTGACGAGGAGGGCATGGCGCGTACCGCTGAGCGCAAGTTTGCCATTGCCCAGCGTGCCTACCGCGACGCCCTTGGGTTTGGCCTACCCGCCTACGAAATCTTCTACGACCCCCTGGCCCTGCCGATTTCCACGGGTATCGAGGAAGACCGCAAGAACGCCTCGGCCACGGTTGAGGCCATCCGTCTGATCCGCGGGCGGTTGCCAGGCGTGCATGTGGTGCTGGGGGTCAGCAACGTGAGCTTCGGACTCTCCCCAGCCGCCCGGATCGTGCTCAATTCGGTGTTCCTGAGCGATTGCTGCCAAGCGGGTCTGGATGCGGCGATCGTCAGCCCGGCGAAGATCCTGCCCCTGGCCAAGATCAGCCCTGAGCATCAGCAGGTGTGCCGCGACCTCATCAACGATGCCCGTCGCTTTGACGCTGAGGTCTGCATCTATGACCCTCTCACCGAGCTCACCAAACTGTTCGAGGGGGTGAGCGCGCGGGAGGCCCGCGCCTCAGGGCCCAGCCTGGCGGACCTCCCCGTGGAGGAACGGCTCAAGCAGCACATCATCGACGGCGAACGCATTGGCCTGGAGGCTTCGCTCAAACAGGCCCTTGAGAGCTACCCGCCGTTGCACATCATCAATACCTTCCTGCTTGATGGCATGAAGGTGGTGGGTGAATTGTTCGGTTCCGGCCAGATGCAACTACCCTTCGTGCTCCAGAGCGCCGAAACGATGAAGGCGGCTGTGGCTTTTCTTGAACCACTGATGGATCGGGCGGAAGGAGATGAAGCGGGCGGTCAGAGGCGGGCGAAGGCTAGATTCCTGATCGCCACTGTGAAGGGAGATGTCCATGATATTGGCAAGAATCTTGTTGATATTATCCTCACAAATAACGGTTATGAGGTTATCAATCTTGGCATCAAACAGCCCGTAGAAGCGATCATTGAAGCCCAGAGGCTTCATCAGGCCGATTGCATCGCCATGAGTGGCCTACTGGTGAAATCCACGGCCTTCATGAAAGATAACTTGCAGGCCTTCAACGCAGCCGGCATCGACGTTCCCGTGATCCTCGGGGGCGCGGCGCTCACTCCCAGGTTTGTGAACAAGGATTGCCGCTCCGTCTACAACGGCCAGGTGATCTACGGCCGTGACGCCTTCGCTGATCTGCGTTTCATGGATGCCTACGTGGAGGCCCGTGACACGGGCCAGTGGGAGGCGAAAAGGGGATTTCTGGCGGGCGCCCCCACTGGCCTGGGCCTTGATGGCGCCACCGGCCTTGAGGCCGTCAGCAACGGCACGGCTGATGGTTCTGGTGAAGGCAGCCTCGACGATTTCAGCCATGCTCCTGTGCCGGCGACCAGCGAGGCCCGATCGGAGGTCGTACCGGAAGAACCCGCGCTGACGCCACCTTTCTGGGGCAGCCAGGTGCTGCTGGAGGAACAGATTTCCCTGGAGGAGGTGTTTGCGTACCTCGATCGCAACGCCCTGTTCGCTGGTCAGTGGCAGCTGCGCAAGGCCAAGGACCAAAGCCGTGAGGCCTATGAAGCCTTTCTAAAGGAAAAAGCCGAGCCGGTGCTGGCCGACTGGACCCAGCGCTGCCTGGAAGGCAACCTGCTGACGCCCCGCCTGGCCTATGGCTATTTCCCCGCTGGCCGCGAGGGCAATGCCCTGCGGGTGTTTGATCCCGCTGCCTCCAGCCGCGCATTAGGCCACTTCGATCTGCCCCGCCAGCGGGGCGGCAACCGCTACTGCATCGCGGATTTCTACAGAGATCTGGTGGAGGGGCACCCCATGGATGTGGTGCCGATGCAGGCGGTGACCATGGGGGAGAAGGCCAGTGCCTTTGCCCGGGAGCTCTTCGCTGCCGATCGCTATAGCGATTATCTCTACTTCCATGGGCTGGCGGTGCAGCTGGCCGAAGCCCTGGCGGAGTGGACCCACGCCCGTATCCGCCGGGAGCTGGGGTTTGGGGCCGAGGAGCCCTCAGAGTTGCGTGATGTACTGGCCCAGCGCTACCGCGGCAGCCGCTATTCCTTCGGTTATCCAGCTTGCCCGAACGTGGCCGATTCACGCCAGCAGTTGGTCTGGTTGGGGGCCGAGCGGATCGGCCTGCGCATGGATGAGAGCGATCAGCTTGAGCCCGAGCAGAGCACCACGGCCCTCGTGGCCCTGCACAGCCGCGCCCGCTACTTCAGTGTCTGATCCAACCGTTCTCGAGGGGCTGGCCAACCGCCAGGGGTGCTCGGATGGCAGGCTTGCAATCTGTTTGCCTGACTTTCCATGGCCATAGCCGGACCCGGTGGCGTTGATGAGGCGATCGCCGCTGGCCTTGATCTCGACGGATCACCCCTGCCCGCGGCAATGCTGGAGCTCTACAACGAGGTGATGGCCTTGGAGGCCCAGCGGGCCCGCAGCGGTGTGCGCAAGTCGATGCGCAACCGAATCGTGCGCACCGGGGCCAAGCACCTGGATCAGGCCAGCCTCGATGCCCGTCTTCAGGCTGCGGGCTGGGAGGGCCTGAAGGCCAGGGAGATTGCCTTTTTCTACGGCTGAGTTCGAGCTGTTCTGTGCCCCTCCCTAGCCCTGAGGCGACGGGGAAGGGTCGGGTAGAAGACGGACGGCCCCTAGGCGCAGAGCTCTTCAAGGGTGTCGATCACCTCCTGCTGGAAGCTTTGGAGGGCCGTGGAGTCGCTGAGATCGATGCCTTCGCCGGCGGCATTCTGGGTGAGCTCCTGGAAATGGAATGCCCCTTCGCCGCTGGCCAGAAACTCAATCGCTGAGTCCTCACCGCTTTCCTTGAAGGCGTCGCACAACGCCAGGAAGGCCGCGTCTTCTCTGAAGTCCCAGCTCATGAAGGGCGATCTGCTGAATGACCTTTAACGCCTGACCCCCCGAATCCGTCAACCTCTTGGGGCGAATTTGTGCCACACCTTCGCCAGACTCCTGTCTGCATCGCCTTCGCACCATTGCGTTCCATGGGCCCTATCACCTTTGAAAGTCAGTCCCTGAACGTGCTCGGCCAGCCGCTGGAGCTCTGCAGCTGTGCACCGCTCACCGGGTGGACCCGGGATGGCAGTTGCCGCTCCGGCCCCAGCGACCAAGGCCGCCATACGGTCTGTTGCGTGATCACCGAGTCCTTTCTGAGCTACAGCAAGGCCCAGGGCAACGACCTCTCCACTCCCATGCCTGCCTTTGGCTTCCCCGGTCTGCACCCGGGCGATCACTGGTGCGTTTGCGCTCCCCGCTGGCTTGAGGCCCATGAAGATGGCATGGCGCCGCCGGTGCTGCTCAAGGCCTGTGAGGTCTCGACCCTGGAGCTGATCCCCCTGAAGCTGTTGGAGGAGAATGCGGCTGACGTCTGAGGGGCGCGGATCGCGGCCATGAGTGTGCGCGTCGTGGTGCTGGGTCAGGGGGCCTGGGGTCGCACCCTGGGCGCGTTGCTGGAGCGCCAGGGTCACCGGGTACAGACCTGGTCCCGCGGGGGCGGCGGTGATCCTGCCGCCCTGTTGCCGGCCCAGGAGTTGGTGCTGGCGGCGGTGGCGATGGCCGGAGTGAGTGAGTTGGCCCAACGGCTGGCCCCCCACTGGCCCCCGGGGCTGCCCTTGCTGAGTTGCAGCAAGGGACTGGACCCCATGCGGCTTTGCACCCCGTCCCAGCTCTGGGAGGGCATGATTCCGGGGCTTCCGGTGCTGGTGCTGAGCGGCCCGAACCTGGCCGCTGAGCTGGAGCAGGGTCTGCCGGCCGCCAGTGTGCTCGCTTCCCGGCATTCCCACCTGGCCAGCGCCCTGCAACGCCAATTGAGTGGCGATGGCCTGCGTTTATACACCAACAACGACCCCCTCGGCACAGAGGTGGCGGGCGCCCTCAAGAATGTGATGGCTGTCGCCGCCGGGGTCTGTGATGGCCTGGGGCTGGGGGCCAACGCCAAGGCCTCACTGCTGACCCGCGGCCTGGCGGAGATGGGGGTGGTGATCGAAGGCCTCGGGGGCCAGATCAGCAGCCTCTATGGCCTTGCGGGCCTGGGAGATCTGCTGGCCACCGCCAACAGTCCCTTGAGCCGCAATTACCGCTACGGGTCCCTGCGAGCCAGTGGGCTGGGCCACCAGAAGACCTTGGTTCAAGTGGGTGCCACCGTGGAGGGGGCATCAACGGCAACGGCGGTGGTTCGTCTTGCCTTGCAGCGCGCATGGCATCTGCCAATTTGTGAGCAGGTGGCGGCCCTGGTGAACGAGCGCATCCAGCCCAGGGAGACCGTCAGAGCCCTGATGGATCGAGCCCTCAAGAATGAATGAAACCCTGATGGGCCCAGGGCACCGTTTTCCGGCATGATCCGGCTGTTGCGAAAGGAACCCAGACCCGTGCAAAGGCTCCGTCATCGCGTGCTGGCCCTCGGGCGCCGCTGGCGCGGTCGCTTGTCGCGCCAGGCGCGGCTCAAGGCCATCTTGCTCACCGCCCCCGTGGGTTTCGGTGCCCTGGGTGTCGGATTCATGGCCCAGGGCCTGGTACCCAGCACACCGGCGCTCGATGCGCCCTTGATCGACGCGATGCTCCAAGCGCCGCCCCCTCCGCCCCGCCGGGCCGCCGCCGTGGTCCGTGGCGATGGTGTTGAGCCGGACCCCCTGAGCGGGATCCAATCCCGCCGGGCCAGTGCCCCCACCACCGGCGCCGGACCGTTGATCCTGGCCGAACCAGAGCCTGGCGAGCCCCTCGCCCTGGAGATTCGGGTGGCCCTGCTCAATCAACCCACCACGCTTCAACTGGGGTCTGAGGGGCCCTGGCTGCTGCGGGACCGCTCCGGCAATGTCCTTCGCCAGGGGGGGGGCGGCGCTGGCCCTGACCTTTCGCCGAGCGCTGATCTCCCCGCCGAGCTGTGGTTTGAAACGCAGGGAGGTGATCCGGTGAGTGTGCAGGGCCGCCGCTATGACGGCCGCCTGCGCCTGGTGCGTCAGGGGGGCACCTACACGGTGGTCAACCATCTTGCGCTGGAGCGCTACATCGCCTCGGTGGTGGGCTCGGAGATGCCCAGCTCCTGGAACATGGAGGCGCTCCGGGCCCAGGCGATCGCCGCCCGCTCCTATGCCGTTGCTCACATGGCCCGCCCCGCCAGCGCCCATTGGCACCTGGGCAACACCACGCGCTGGCAGGCCTATCGGGGGCTGGAATCGGTCAATGAACGCACCCAGCGAGCGGCGGCCAGCACCGCTGGCGTGATCCTGAGCTATCAGGGGGGCATCGTCGAAAGCCTCTATGCCGCCAATCAGCAGATTGTCCTGGAAGCCCATGGGCACCTGGGCGCCAGCATGAGCCAGGAAGGTGCCCAGGCACTGGCCTCCCAAGGCCTTCGGTACAACGCCATTCTCGGCCGCTACTACCAGGGGGCTTCCCTCGCTCGGCTCAAGCCCGGTGCGGGCTGAGCAGTACTGGCGTGCGGCGCTGGATCGCAGCCGCCAGGCCGCCACCAGCGGTGATCTGGCGCCCCTGAGCACCGAACGGCTGGAGCTTCCTGGCTGTGAGCCCTTCGTGCTGAGGCGGCTCCTGGGCCTGCCCCCCCGCCACCTGCGCGAACCAGGACCACGCCCCAATCCCTTCCTGCCCTGGGAGCGGCCCCTGGAGGTCAGCCGGCTGGGGGAGGAGCACCTGTTGCTGCTCAACAAGTACCCCGTCCAAGAAGGTCATCTGCTGCTGATCACCCAGAACTGGTGGCCCCAGAGCGGCTGGCTGAACGCCTGCGATTGGCAGGCCGTTGCCGATGTGACAGCTGATACCGGTGGCCTCTGGTTCTTCAACAGCTCATCGGTCGCCGGGGCCAGTCAGCCCCATCGCCACCTGCAACTGCTCCCGCGCCCCAGCGGTCAACCCAGCTGCCCGCTGGCGGCCGAGTTGATCGCCCAGCTGGAGGGCAAGTCCGCGTCCTGGCCGTGGGCTTATCGGCTGGAGCGGCGAGGGGGTCTCACAGGTGGTGCGCTACGGGCGCTGTACGAGCGCCACTGCCACAGCCTCGGCCTGGGCAGCCCAGGTCTGAATCCAAGGCCCCGGCATCCCTACAACCTTCTGTTTGACGACGATTGGTTCCTGACGATTCGGCGCGTTCGGGAACATGGCGCTGGTTTCAGCGTCAATGCCCTCGGCTTCGCGGGCTATCTGCTGCTCACCGGTCGCTCCGATCTCGATTGGCTCAGGGCGAACGGCCCCCTGCGCCTGCTCCAGGAGGTGGCGGCACCGTCCGTAGCCTGAAGATTCGGTGTTTTCACGGTTGTCAGATCGAGGTCGTTCAGGCCTCTGTTGAAAGAGGGGCAGCACCTGCATCCCCTCCTTTGACCGATCTGTTCTGCTCCATGGTTCCGATTCTGACCACCCTCTCGTCCGCTTCAAGTCGTCCCGCCAGGCCCCTCAGCAGGGCTCTCCAGGAACGTAACCAACGCGTTGAGCACTACCGCGGCATCGTTCGCCCGATTGCCCTTCATTACGCCTCGGTCTGCAGCGAGCAGGCGGATGATCTTCAACAGGTGGGTCTGCTGGGGCTGATCCGGGCCGCGGAGCTCTACCAACGGGAACGGGCCATCCCTTTTGCGGCCTTTGCCCGTCCCCACATCCGCGGGGCGATCCTTCACTATCTGCGGGATGTTGCACCCAGCGTCCGCTTGCCACGGCGTCAGCAGGAGCTGGCCGATCGGGTGCGGGCCACCGGTCGACAGCTCACCCAGGAACTGGGCAGAACGCCTTCCGACGACCAGCTGCGCCAGGTGCTCGGTCTCTCAGTTCAGCAATGGCAGCGATTCGAGCAGGCCTGCTGCCTCAGGCGAGTTGAGCTGCTGGAGCACGATCCCGCGATTGCGGCGGAGCCTGTCGCTCCTGGCGAACCCGAGCAGCCGCCCCGGGCTCTGCTTGCGATGGCCGAACTGGAGCCACGCCAAGGACGGGTGGTGCGCGCCGTAGTGCTGGGAGGGGCCAGCCTGCGAGAGGTGGCGCGGGAGCTCGAGGTGAGCCCCATGACTGCCCATCGGCTTCTCCACAGGGGTTTGGATCAGCTGCGTCAGGTCCTCAGGGCAGAGCCGGAGCTCACTCCCGGGCGATTTGCTGCTCGAGCGTGCTGATGGCCGCCTGGAGTGCGGCCAGTTGACGCTCCAGACCGTCACGCCAGAAGCTGAGGGTGCGTAGTTTGCGCTCCTGGTAGCGCCGCCGCGTCTTCCGGGCCTCCTCTGGGGAGGAGGGGCAGAGGAATGGGGGGAACATGGGAAAATGATGCGGTTCGGCACGCTTCTAACGGTTTTCCAACCGAAGACGCGCGACTGATCCACCGCTGGTGAGATCCACCCGAGCCCCGATCACTTCCCTCTCCTCCCCGGCACAGTCATGACATGCTCTGGGCGAAGACGACGGATTGACCCATCAGCTGTTCGCGAATCAGACAAGTTTTGAGAATGGTTGGTCCCACGGGTCTCAGGCGGTCTTTTTTGTTGGCTGCCCTTGGCGGCGCTCTTCTTCAGGCGCCCATGGCCTGGGCCTACGTCCCCCTGATGGCAGGGCAAGCCGCTCGCCCCCTGAGCGGTCGTTTCAACAACGTGCCCGTGCTGCATTCCAACCAGCCCGAAGAGGTTTTCGGGCCTGGGATTCTGGTGAACACCGCTCCAGGATCGGCGGTCACCTCCGAGAGCGGACAACCCCTCACCAACGCCGCTTTCACCTTCAACGGTGACTTCGGGCTGCATGTCCACCACAAGTACGCAGCTCCGCCGGGAGCTGAGCCGACCCCTGGCCGCGTTCGTTCTGAGCTCGCCCTGGCCACGATCCTGATCAATCCCGGTTATCAGCCGGTACGAATCCGCTTCGATCGGGGAGCCTTCAGCAATAGTTTTGAGGCCCCCTACCGACCCAACTATTTGATGGGGGTCAAGCCCCTGGGGCCTCGCCCCTGGAACACCGGGCCCGGTGATGCCACGGCGGTGACGATGCTGCGAGGGAAGTTGGACGCGCGCCTGCCGTCGGAGGTGGTGGTGCCTCCCCGAAGCCGCATGGTGCTGTTCCGCACGCAGCTTCCGGCCCAGGGCATCGCCAACGGCCTGTTGCGCGGGCGGAGCGATGGCCCGTTCCAGATGGCCGTGGTCGCGGCTAAAAACCCTGAGAATGACTACGACATCGTTGCCGTTCTCGATCAGGGTGTTCTTGCCCCTGGTCGGATTTACCTCAACAGGCTCGCGGACATCGACAGCGGTCGGGTGTTCTCCAGGGTTGCTGGTGTGGCCTATGGCGATGCCTACCAGGCATCGCTGTCCTACGACCTGCGCCAGGGTGCCTTGCACGTGCCCCTGACCAGCACCAACCGTCACAACTTCGGCACCCGTGAGGTTCAGGTGAATCCACTGGCCAGCCGCATGGTGGATTCCTCCCTCGACAACGTCGGCACCTATGGGGTTCGCTTTGACGTCCAGCTCAATCTGATCGGCAGCGGTCCTTACGCGCTGGCCCTCAGCCATCCCACTCCGAACGGCCGCACCTTCACGGCCTTCCGCGGTTCGATCGGCATCGAGACCGATGAGGGGTACCGGGAAGTCCATGTGGGCATGCGCTCCGGTGAGAGCCTGCAGCTGGCCTCTTTGAACCTCCGTCCTGGGGTCACCAACACCGTCAAAGTGAGCCTCGTCTACCCCGCTGACAGCACCCCGGGTCATTTGCTCAGTGTGGTGCCCGAGGAGCAACTGGCCCAGTTGCTCGAACGGGAGCGCCAGGTGACACTCGCCCGCGCGGCGGCGGCCCGTTCCGCTGCGGCGGCGCCCATTCCACCCTCTGTGGCCACCAACGGCATCCCGGCGGCGCAGGTCAAGGCGCCAATGAGTCCCCGTGCATCCTCAGCGTCGAAACGACCGCGGCCGTTTCCTCCCTCCGCATGGCGCAAACCGTTGCCGCCGCCGCCCCCACCGTTGATCAACAATGCCCTGATCGGAACACCGTCCTCGGGTGTGAATGGGATGCCTCCGGCGTTCATCCCACCGGCTCGCCTGAGTCAGACCCTGATGGATCGGTACCAGCAAGCGGTTGAAGCCCAGCAGCGCATCATCAAGAACCTCATGGGCCGCTGAGCCCCGCACCCGCTCTCCTTGGCCAACCCCAGTGATCAGGACAGGCGACGCACGACTGTCGAGCTGCCGATCGCGATGCTCGCCAAGCTTGATGCGCTCAAGAAGGAGTGGGGTCTGCGCAAGCGCGGAGATCTGATTGAGCGGCTTCTGGAACTGGTGCTTCTTGGCCAGGAGCAGGACGCGCCCGAAGAAGACGAGAGTCCCCCTTCAAGCTTTCATGAGCGGGGGGCTTTGGTGCTCGTCAGCCGCGACTCCCAGGCCGAACTGGCGTTTGATTTTGCTCTCGATGACAGCCCATGGCTTGGGGCTGATGGTCCCGTGGGGCCCCGATCAAGCCAGAGTGTCCGAACGCCTCCGGCTGGCATCGATTTGCCTGGCTTCGTGCGCAGCCAGACGGCCCAGGTGAAACGCAGTCTCAATCCCCCGCCGAAGACCAGCCATGGGCCGGAGTCGTTGGTTCTGGTTCAGGGACGCGAGTTGGAGGATGCCCTGCGCGCCGCCGAGGAGCACTGGATCAATCTGTATGGCCAGCCCGCGAACGCTGCGGTGCTGGAGGCCGCCATGGTGTGGCTGGCCCAGGACCTGTGGAGGCAGTCTGATCTGGGCGAAGGGCGTCCCTTCAGCTGGAGTCTCACAGAGCAGATCGTCAGGGAATTCGCCCCAGCCTGGACGCCCTGTGAGCCATCGTTCGCCCGCGTCGTTGTCGCAGCCGGTCTGCTGGAGGATCCCTTCAGCGCCGACACCTTGACCCTGCGCATCCCCACCCTGATTCGCCGCTTCGTGCACCGTTTCCGGCGCCGTCCCCGGGGAACATCCTTCCAGGCCCTGGAAAACACCCTGACCCTCCACGGTGCCCTCAAATTGCTCAAGTTGCCTACCGCAGCGGGCCATCGCTTGACCCTGGCGGCCATCCGCGAGGCCTACCGGGAGCAGGCCGTCAGCCATCACCCTGACGCCGGTGGATCCGTTGAGACCATGCGTCGGCTGAACGAGGCCTACCAGTTGCTTAAGGAGCTCTATCGACAGACTGCATAATCTCTTTTGGCTCATGCAAGTCTTGGGTTTGTCCTTGGCTTGAGTCTCGAGGGCGACTCTCTCGACATTGGGCTTTCGGCCTGGGCGCTCCATCCAGTGGAGATTCCGGTCCAGGCGGCAGTAGGGATGGCCCTGCCGAACCTGGGCCCGGGTGGTCTGCCCATTCCATCCCATCTGCGCCTCTCTGTTGGTTTTGCAGAGAGTCTTGGCAGATGTGGTGTGACGTGACCCCCTTTATCGGTCCAGTGCTTATGAGAGTGGGTGGTCTTGGTCATGCGGCAGCTCTTGGTTGAGCTGCCTCCAGGGGCGTACGCCCCTGGAGGGCCGAGTGGGGCCTGAGCGTCCT
>NZ_JAGQBJ010000006.1 GCF_024345575.1 Cyanobium sp. Morenito 9A2 | reverse complement strand
CTTTCCGGCGGCCTGCTCACCGTCGATCAGAGCCTGCTGCTCGATGCGCAGGGCGGCAATGTGCTGCTGCAGGCCGCCGGGATCCAGGCGCCCGGGGCGCAGGTGGCGATCACCGGGGCGGCGGTGGTGCAGGGGGCGACCCCGATTGATGTGAGTTCGGCCAGCCGGCCCGGGGGCCGGATCACGATCACGGGTGGCACGGTGCTCCAGACCGCTCCTCTGTTGGCCAATGGCAGAAGCGGCGGCGAGGTGAGTCTGCAGGCGAACCACCTGCTCAGTGCCGCGCCGATCCAGGCCATCGGCCGCCAGGGTGCTGGGGGTCGCATCATGGCCGCCAGCACGAGCGCCACGGTGCAGACCCTCAGCGGTCTGTGGGATGTGAGCGGACGTTCGGCGGGGGGCTCGATCGCCCTCAGGGCGGGCACGGAACTGTTCAGCTCCGGCAGCTACCTCGGCCAGGGCACCCGGGGGGCGGCCCAGGGCGGTCAGATTGACCTGCTCGCCCCCACGATCACCCTCTCGGCGGCCTCCCTTGATGCCTCTGGTGCCGGCGGTGGTGGCCAGCTTCATGTGGGCGGTGGCTTCCAGGGGGCCGGGCTCGGCCTGGGCGCGAATGCCCGTACCGTCACGGTGACCGCCGGCACCAGCCTCCGGGCCGACGCCACGGCCCTGGGGAAGGGCGGCCAGGTGGTGGTCTGGTCGGAGGATCGCACCCATTTCTCTGGCGTCGCCAGGGCCAGGGGGGGCGCCTTGGGAGGTGACGGCGGTGTGCTGGAGGTGTCCGGCAAAGCGGATCTGGTTTTCGGCGGCACGGCCGACGCCTCGGCTCCCGCTGGCCGCCCCGGCACCCTGTTGCTCGATCCGAGGAACATCTACATCGAGAACACCACGGTCGGGGGCTACGGCTACGACGTACGGAACATCGTCTACCCCGGCTCGGATGCAGCCGGTCCGACCGGCCTGGTGGAGCAGCTGGGCACGGTAGCCAATGGCCCCATCCTGGTGAACGTGCCCACGGGCGGCCTCCCCGGCCAGGAGGGGGTGACCTACCTCTTCGATGGCAGCACCTACGGCCTCCTGAGTGCCCTCTACGGCACGGCCACGCTCGGCAGCCAGAAGGCGAACTACTCCGCGTCGGGCGACTCAGCGGGGTTGCTGGCCCTGATCAGCCCCGGCAGGAACAACGGAGCAACCCCCGATGCGGGTGCCGCCACCTGGATCGACACCACCACGGGAAAACTCGCCGACGGCACCAGCAGCGGCCTCATCGGAAGCGGCAACTCCCTGCTGGGCCGCACCACGGGTGATTTCAGCCAGGCCTCGGTGCGCTTCCTGGATTCAGGCCAAGCCCTCGTGTTCACCCCCCGCTGGGACAACGGCCGCTCCGTCGATGCCGGCGGCCTCACCTGGCTGAGCGGCAGCACCGGCAGGCTGGCGGATGGCAGCACGGGTGGAGCCATCGGCAGTGGCAACTCCCTGCTGAACACGGCCTCGGCGGCCTATCTGCCACCGGCGGACTGCCCCGGTTGCAGCTCCTACGTGAACCAAACCGTGCGCGAGTACGGCGGCGGCAATCTGCTGATCTACAGCGGCGCCTGGGCCAACGGGGCCGTGCCGGATGCGGGGGCGCTCACCTGGCTGAACGGCACAACGGGAGCTCTGGCCAACGGGGCCACCGGTGGGGCGATCAGCGCGGCCAACTCCCTGGTGGGCTCCAGTGCGGGGGATCTCAATCCCTCCGGAGGTTTGCTCCCCAATTTCTATGACCCTTCTTCCTTCTTCTCACGGGGTGGAAGCAACCTTGTCTACGACAACACGGATGCGGGCGCTCCGGTGGCCCTGTTCCGCTTCAGCACCTGGGACAACACCACCACGGGGGCGACGAATACGGGCGCCCTCACCTGGGTCGACATGGCCAGCGGCAAGCTCGGCACTGGCGCCGCCGCCATCGGGGCGATCGGAGCGGCCAATTCCCTGGTGGGGAGCTCCACGAACGACCAGGTGGGTTCCTCTTATCAGCAGCTGGGGGGGTTCAACTCCTACCTCCCTCCCAACTCTCAGGACTACTTCGTCTTCCTCAACCCCACCTGGGACAACGGCACGGCCGCCGATGCCGGTGCCCTCACCTGGATCCGCGGCAGCACCGGAAGGTTGGCCACGGGCGCAGCGATCATCGGCACCCTGGGAGCGGCCAATTCCCTGGTGGGTAGCAGCGCCGGTGATCAGGTTGGTGGCAGCTACGAGAGGATCGTTCAGCCCAACTGGTTCGGCTCTTACTTCACCAACCTCTGGCTGACCACAACGGGTTGGAACAATGGCTCTATCGCCGATGCGGGTGCCTTCACCTGGATCGAGGGTTCCACCGGCAAGTTGTCCGATGGATCGCCTGCCGTAGGGGCGATCGGTGTGTCCAATGCGCTGGTGGGCAGCCGGACCGGTGATTTCGCCGCCGGTGCCGTTGATTTCCCGAGCAGCGTTCTGTTCCTGGATTCGTCCGACTACTTCAACCTCACCAACAAGTTCCAGAACCTGCTGGTGTTCACCCCCAACTGGGACAACGGTGCTTCCGCCGTCAATGCCGGTGCCCTCACCTGGGTGAATGGCGGCACCGGCAAGCTCGCCACCGGGGCCGATGCCTTCGGTGCCCTCGGTTCTTCCACCTCTTTGGTGGGCAGCCATCGTGGCGATGCCATCGGCCAGCGGTCGTTGATCACCATCAACAGCTACGACCGCAGCCAGGATCTCTACCCCAACGTGCTGGCGCGCAATCCCCAGTGGTCTGGAAACACGGGTGCCGCCACCTTCATCAACGGCAGCACCGGTGCGCTGACCGATGGAACCCCGGCTGTGGGGGTGGTGGCTGCGGCCAATTCCCTGGTGGGCAGCATCCCTGGGGATCGGGTCGGTTCAGCGGCCCTGAACTTGCGCTCCAGCCTCGGCGGTCCTCTGCCGGACAACGTCCTGCTCACCAGCCCCGACTGGAGACGCGGAGCGGGTGCGATCACCTGGATCAACGGCGATTCCGGCAAGCTCGCCGATGGCAGCAACCCTTTTGGTGTGGTCAGTGGAGCCCAATCCCTGGCGGGCAGCCGCCCTGGTGATGGCATCGGTTCGGTGGACTCGATCACGATCACCGATCGGCAGAACGTGCTGCTACGCAATCCCCTCTGGGACAACGGCCTGGCCACGGACGCCGGAGCCGTCACCTGGATCAACGGCTCCACGGGCCTGCTCAGTGATGGCACCGTGGCGCTGGGCGCCATCGGTCCGACCACCTCCCTGGTGGGCAGCCACAGCGGCGACGCCATCGGCGAACTGGCCACCGCCGTTGGCTCCTTCTACGACCCGGGTGGCACCAACCTGGTGCTGCGCAGTCCCTCCTGGGATGCCAGTGCGAGCGCCACCGATGCCGGCGCGGTCACCTGGTTCAACCTCGCTACCGGCAAGCTGGCTGATGGCAACGATGCGTTCGGGGTCGTTGGCGCCACCAATTCCCTGGTGGGCAGCAGCACCGGTGATCGGGTGGGTGATGGCTTTTTGACCAGCGGATCGCTCTACGGCGCAGGCGGCGTGAATCTGCTTCTGCTCTCCCCGCTCTGGAACAATACGGCGACCACAGCCACCGATGCAGGTGCGGTGACCTGGATCGGAGGGGCCAGCGGCAAGCTGGCTGGTGCAACCAGTTTCCCCTTGGGAGCCATCAGCTCCGTCAATTCCTTGGTGGGCAGCACCAGAGGCGATGGGGTGGGGAGTCTGTATGACCGCTACGACGGCTCTCCTGAAACCCTGCTGCTGCGCAGCACCGCCTGGGACAGCCCAACGGCCGTTGATGCCGGTGCGATCACCTGGCTGAATCTGGCCACGGGCCAATTGGCCGACGGGAGCAGCAGCTTCGGCGCCGTCGCCGCCAGCAACTCCCTGGTCGGGAGCACCGCCGGCGATCGGGTGGGCCTGACCATCGAGACCAGTGGAGGTCGATACGCCTTCCTTGGTAGTCCGAACTGGGACAACGGCCATCGCGGCGATGCGGGTGCCATCACCTGGATCGATCGCCAACTCGGACAGACGGTCGGCGGGGAGGACGCCTTCGGCGCGATCAGGGCCACGAATTCTCTGGTGGGATCGTCGAGTGGCGATCAATTGGGGATCTTCTCTATCTCAGAACCCTGCACCGCTGGAGCTGCCTGCACCAACCAGGACTACGTGGTGCCCTTCAATTTCGGCACGGCGGTGCTGATTGGCAGCCCCCGCTGGGACAGGGGCCCCCTGGTGGATGCCGGCGCCATCAGCGCCGTGCGCCTCTCCGATGGCCGCCTGGTGGGAACCACCACCTTCGCCAGCGGAGCCCTCAGTGCCGCCAATGCCCTGGTGGGCAGTTCAGCTGGAGAGCAGTTGGGGCTCTTCCGCCGCGAGGACCAGCTCGCCGATGGCACGCCGGTGGTCGAAACCAATGTGGGCACGCTCTCGAACGGCGCTGCCCTGGTGGCGAGCCCCCGCTGGGACAGCGACTCCACGGCCGATGTCGGTGCCGTGGCCCTGATTCCCACGACCACGCCCCGGGTCGGCAAGTTGAATGACGCCAATGCTCTGGTGGGAAGCACCTCCGGTGATTTCAGCAGCTTCACGGCCCAGAGCCTGGGCAGCAATGGCCTGCTGGTCACCCCCCATTGGAGCAGTGGTGCGGTGGCCGGCGCCGGCGCCATCACCTGGATCGATGGCACCACGGGAAGGCTGGCCAATGGCAAGCTGGGCGGAGTCATTGGATCTTCTACGTCACTGTTGGGTAGCCGTAGGGGTGATTTCTCCGGCGTAGCTGTTGCCCTGAGTGGCAACGGTGCTTTTGTGCACCTGCCCGGCTGGAACAATGGTACTGACGCCGACGCGGGAGCCCTCGGCTGGATCCAGAGCAGCACCGGAGCCCTGGCGGATGGCAGCAGCGGCGGTGTGGTGGGACCAGGCAATGCCTTGCTGGGTAGCCAGAGCGGCGATCTGGCGAGCTACGAGCTCAGATCCCTTTCGGGCGGCAATCTGCTGGTCTTCACTCCCTCCTGGGACAACGGTGCGGTCGTCGATGCCGGAGCCCTCACCTGGCTGAACGGCATCACACCGGCGCTTGCGAGCAATCCCACCGGTGTTTCCGGTCTGGGGGTCATTGGCCCGAGCCATTCGATCGTGGGTGGTTCCACGGGCGACCTGAACGGCTCCTACCTGAACCAGCTGAGTGGTAATGCGGACAGCAATGTGCTGGTTGTGACCCCGTTCTGGAACGGCGCGACGGCAGGCGGCGGCGCCATCACCTGGCTGAGCAGCGCCACGGGCAAGCTTTCCGACGGCAGCAGCGGCGGTGTGATCGGTCCCACCAATTCCCTGCTCGCCACGGGGCAGGGCACCCTCGGCGGGTTCGATCTGGCCGACACCACCAACCCCTACCGGGAGTCACCCAGCGGCAATGTGGTGATCTACAGCTCTGCCTGGGGCTTCAGCTCAGCCCTGGGCAGGGGAATTGGCTCTCTCACCTGGTTGAACGGCAAGACGGGCGCCCTGGCCAATGGTGCCACCGGCGGTGTGATCAGCGCTGCCAACTCCCTGGTGGGCAGCGCCATCGGTGATCTGGCCCCACAGGATTCTTGCTTCTTCTGCTCAACGGCAACCTCCTACTTCGCCTACAACACCAACAGCGTCGGCAACGGCCTGCTGTTCCGCAACGTCGCCTGGAACAACAGGGCTGGGGCCGTCACCTGGCTGGACACCAGCACCGGCCGGCTGGCCAACGGAAACCCTGCCGTTGGGACGATCGGGGCCACCAATTCCCTGGTGGGCAGCACTGCCAACGATGGCATTGGCTCCTACTACGACACGGTCATCAAGGGTGGCAATGTGCTCCTGCTCAGTTCCGGTTGGGCCCATGGCACGGCCCCGTCTGCCGGGGCGGTCACCTGGCTGAGCGTGGGCACGGGCCAGCTGGCCAACGGCAGTGCGGCGATCGGGCCGATCAGCGCCGCCAATTCCCTGGTGGGCAGCAGCAGCTTCGACTCCGTCGGCTCCAACTACGACGCTTCTTCCTTCGGCAACGCGGTGGCCCTGTTCAGCGGCTATTGGGACAACGGCGCCGCCATCGATGCGGGGGCCTTCACCTGGCTGAACGCCGCCACCGGTACCCTGGCCAATGGCTCTGTCGCCATTGGTGCGCTCAGCGCCGCCAATTCCCTGGTGGGCAGCAGCAGCGGCGATTCTGTTGCGTTGTCCCGGCGCACCTTCTCAGGTTCCTTCGGCAGCAACATCGGCTTGATCAGCCCCGATTGGAACAACGGTGCGGCCGCCGATGCGGGTGCCGTCACCTGGATCAACAGCAGCTCGGGGCTGCTGGCCAATGGTGCAGCGGCGATCGGGGTGCTCAGCGCCGCCAACTCCCTGGTGGGTACCAGCGCCGGTGATCGGATCGGATCCACGGCCCTGGAGGTGGGCTCCCGCTTCAGTCCGATCGGCACAAACCTAATGGTGCTGAGCGGCACCTGGGACAACGGTCCGCTCGTGGATGCCGGCGCCGTCACCTGGATCAGCGGCCTCACCGGTCAGCTCCTCGATGGCAGCGCCGCGATCGGGGCCGTCAGCCGCAATGTCTCGATTGTGGGCACCTCCTCCGGCGATCAGCTGGGTGCACTCCATGCGCCGATGGGCTCCGTCAGCAGCTCTGAGGGCCTCAATGTGCTGCTGCAGAGTCCCAACTGGGACGCGCTGACTCCGGGAGGGCCGATCGTCAATGCTGGTGCCGTCACCTGGGTGAATGGCGCCAATGGGCTGATGGTCGATGAGTCCGGCAAGGGGGGCCTGAGTGGAAAGAATTCCCTGATCGGCAATTCGAGCGGTGACCAGATCGGCAGAAGTGTTGATGTGGTGGCCCCCGACACCTTCTTCGTCAATGGACCGGGCGCCTCCCTTGTGGGCACGCCTCCGGCCACGGCGAATGTGGTGGCCCAGAAGGTGCGAATCGTTCCCGAACCTCTCTATCCCCTGGCGGCGCCGGGGATCAACTTCGCTGATGCCCGCGACGCCTCGGTCACGATCTCCCCCAGCCAGATCACGGCGATCACCAACACCGGTACCGCCCTGGTGCTCCAGGCCAGCAACGACATTCTGCTGCGCCCGCTCTCCGACATCGCCATCACGAATCCCAGGGGCAATGGCGGCGATCTCACCCTTCAGGCCGGCCGCAACATCGCCCTCAATTCCAGCATCAGTAGCACTAACGGCAATCTCACCCTGATCGCCAACGATCCTGGTGCCAGTCCAGGTGTACGCGAACCCGGCGACGGCGGGATCGTTCAGCGCACGGGCACCAGCCTCAACGCCGGTACCGGCACGGTGACGTTCGCCGTTCGCCCTTCGACGGCCACGGCCATGGCGGGCAACATCGCGCTCTCCCAGGTGACCGCCGGTGCCATCGCCATCAGTGGTGCAAACCTCTCGCTCTCCGGAGCCATTCTGACGGCCAACGGCTCCCCGACGGCCGCCGGGTCGCTATCGGTGACCAGCACGGGTGCGTTGTCCGTGGCCAACAGCACCTTCCAGGCCAGCAGCCCCACGGGCGATGGGGGCAGCATTTCACTCGATGCCAAGGCACTGCAGATCGGTGGCAGCACTTTCCAAGCTTTCGGTACCGGCTCCGGTAACGGTGGCACCATCGCCCTGGGGGCCCTCTCCACTCCAGAGGTTCCCACATCCCTCTCCCTCACTGGTTCCCTGTTGGATGCCCGAGGTGGGGCCGCTGTGTCGCCCCAGCCCCTCAGCAACGGCGGCACCATCACGCTGGATGGCGGTGCCATCGCCATGGCCGGCTCGACGCTCAACACCTCCGGTGGGGCCACCGGTGGCTCCATCGCCATTGGCATGGCGTCCACGAACAATCCCACCAGTGTCTCGATCGTGAACTCCAGCCTGATCGCTGACCCGGCGACCACGGGTGGAATCATCGCCGTTGGCGGGTCGACGATCGTCACCTCGGGCAGCCTCTACAACGTTTTCGGGGCCAGCGGTGGTTTTCTGGATCTGGGTTCACCGCTCACCGCCGCCTTGATCTTCGGCGCCGGCACCAGCGTGCTCGGTGGTGGGAGTGGCAGCTTCACCTACCAGGGCACCACCATTTACGACCCCCAGTTCGCTCCCTTCTCCGGCGGAACGCTGCGGATCATCGGCACGATCTTCTCCCCTGGTGGTCCCACCTCTCCCACGGACGGGGCCACGGGCCCTCTCCCCAGCCCCCTGGGCAGCACCTCCCCCCTCTCGGCACTCACTTCCGCCCTGATCGCCTCCAGCCTGCTGAACACCAACTTCAATCTTCTGCTCGTCACCGGTGTGAACGGCACCACCAACCAGCCGGCCGGCCCATCCATGCCAGCGGCGGCCACGGGGCTGTTCAGCAGCTCTGATCCCAGCTTGTTTGCAGACCTTCCTTTGCAGCTCACCCTTGATCAGAGCTCCCTGCTGCATGTGGATGGTTATCTCGATCCTGTGCTGGACCCGTCGCTCCTGGGCCTTGATGCCTTGGATCTGCAGAGGCGCGCCGCCAGCTCCCCGGCGGCTCAGCCGGGAAGCGAGGCCACGGGCAGCCTCAGCGTTGATGAGAAGCTCAGGCTGCCCAACCTGGGCCAGGGCCAGAACCCTGCCGCTCGCGGCGACCAGGAGCGGGTCTCGGTCACCGATCTGGAGGCTTCCCAGGCCGAGACCCTCTTCCTCAAAGGTGAGCAGGAGGCCCAGCGCAACGCCACCGTCAAACTGGGCGTGGAGCCGGAACCCGACAAGGAAGCCATGAACGTACTGCAGTTGCAGGAGTGGCTGCGTCAGGTGGTGCCGTATGTGCAACAACGGCTCCAGTCGGGGCGTTGAAGCCATGGCAGCTGTGATCCGCCCGCTCGTCTCCCTGGTCTTGCTGACGTTGCTGGCTCCGATCGTCCCTGGGCGCGCCGCCACACCTGTGGTGAGTCCAGCCCCCAGCGCACCGGTGCCGGCCCAGCCCGGGGCGGCAAAGGCGGCGCCGGGCAGAGCAGCAGCGGTTTACCGCCCGGGCATCCTGCGCCTGGCCTTTTCCGCCGCTCCCCAGGCTTCCAGCACCCCAGGGGGCCCCCCGCTCGGGAAGGCCGCTGATGAGGGTTTCATTGATGTCACCTTCGTCCCCCCGGAAGGGCCGGTGATCGGTAAGCGGGTGCACCTGAGCGTGAAGCGGTTTGCGGACTTGCTGCGGGCCCTCTACGGGCACCTGGCTCGGTTCGAGTCCCTCGATGTGGGCAACCCCGCCTCCCCTTCCCGGCGTCTGCATGCCTTGTTGATCGCTCCGATCGAGCCAGAGCTGCGGCAGCGCGGGATCACCACCCTGCTGGTATCGGTCGATGCAGGGCTCCAGGCCTTACCCCTGGCTGCTCTCCACGACGGCAAGGCCTACTTCGGCCAGACCTATGCCTTTTCGATCACCCCGTCCCTGGGGCTGATGGTCAAGGACCTGCCCCGCCCCGAACCGGACAAGCGGGTGTTGAGCGCGGGCGCCTCGGTTTTCGAGGGGCTCTCCCCGTTGCCCCTGGTGCCACAGGAACTGGCCAACACCTCGGCGCCGGAGCGCACCGATCGCTTCCTCAACAGGGCCTTCACTCCCGATGTGGTGCTGGTGAAGGCCGGAGAATCGCAGTACCAGCGGGTGCATGTGGCCACCCATGCCGAGTTTTTACCGGGGGGACCTGACAAATCGTTGATCTTCTCCGGGACGGGCCCTGTTTCGCTGGCGCGTTTTGCTGCCCTGCGCCAACGACGGCAGGGGGTGCCGCTGGATCTGTTCTCCCTCAGCGCCTGCCGAACGGCCCTCGGCAACCAGGATTCCGAACTGGGCTTTTCCGGGCTGGCCTTGCAATCAGGTTCCCGCAGCGCCATGGGCACCCTCTGGTATGTCGATGACGTGGCGGCTGCCGCCTTCTTCATCCAGTTTTACCGCTATTTGGATCGCGGTCAGCCCAAGGCCGAAGCCCTCCAACGCACCCGTGAAGCCTTCATCGACGGCCAGGTGCGCCTGCAGGGGGATCGCATTGTGGGAAGTGATTCCCAGCCACTGCTGGCGGATCTGACGCCAGCGGAGCAGCGCCGGGTCAGCCGGGGGCTCCAACACCCCTTTTACTGGGCCGGCATCGAGTTGTTGGGCACACCTTGGTGAGCGGAGTTTTGGTCTTGTCCCCCTAGGGTTGGATCGGCTGATCGGGCGGGCTACCGCATGACTGAAACGGCATTCCCCGCCTCCGCCAGCACCGGGACGAGGGATCAGACCCTGGTGGAGATCCTGAACATTGCCGCCGCCCTCAGTGGTGCCGGCGATCTGCGCACCTTGCTGCACCTGATCCTGACCAAATCCCGCCAGCTCACCGGCAGTGATGCCGGCAGCATTTTTCTGGTGGAGCGGGTGGACCAGCGCAAGGATCCCGGCGGAGTCGACAAGCTCTGGTTTGCCGTTTCCCAGAACGCCAGCCTGGCCACCGATTCCGCCCAGTTCGGCCGACAGGAGGACATTCAGCAGGAACTGTCTAATTTGCGCTTTCCGCTGACCTCCGAGCGGCTGGTTGGTTGGAGTGCCCTGACCGGAGAGGTGCTCAACATCCCTGATGCCTACAGTCTCGATCCGGCCCTTCCCTACCGCTTCGATAGCAAGGTCGACAAGGAGCTGGGGTATCGGGCCGTGTCGATGCTCACGGTGCCGATGCGCTCCACCTCCGGCGAAACGGTGGGGGTGATGCAACTGATCAACCGCAAGATCGATCCCGCCGCGGTGATCACTGCCGAGACGGCCCAGGCGCTGGTGCGCCCCTTTGATGCCTTTGATCAGACCCTGATACAGGCCCTTGCCAGTCAGGCGGCAGTGTGTGTGGAGCGCACCCAGTTGCTGGAGGCCCAGAGGCAATTGATTGATTCGATGATCACGCTGCTGGCGGGCGCGATCGATGCCAAGAGCCCCTACACCGGCGGCCACTGCGCCCGGGTCCCCGAACTGGCGCTGATGCTGGCCCGGGCTGCCGAGGAGGCCAAAGAGGGTCCGTTGGCGGGCTTCGCCTTCAAGGGTGAAGAGGAGTGGCGGGAGTTTCGCATCGGTGCCTGGCTGCACGATTGCGGCAAGATCACGACCCCCGAATACGTTGTTGACAAGGCCACCAAACTCGAGACCAACTACAACCGAATCCACGAAGTCCGCACCCGCTTTGAAGTGCTGCTGAGGGATGCACGCATTGCCTGGTTTGAAGGGGTGCTGGGCGGTGGCGATCGCGAGATGCTCAATCGCCTCTACAGGGAGCGCGAGGTCGAACTTCAAGAGCAGTTCTCCTTCGTGGCCGAATGCAACCTGGGGGCTGAGTTCATGGGCCCTGAAAAGGTGGAGCGCCTGCGCAGCATCGGTGCCCAGACCTGGAAGCGACATTTTGACAGCTCCCTTGGTCTGGCCTGGGAGGAGCTTTCACGGCATACCCAACTTCTGCAAACGCTGCCGGTGGAGGAGTCCCTGCTGGCGGACAAAGTGTGTCACATTATCCAGCGGGAGCAGAATCAGATCCCCGAAGAGCGCTACGGCTTCAAGATGGAGGTGCCCGAGCATCTTTACAATCTCGGCGAAATCCATAACCTTTCTGTATGCCGTGGCACGCTCACTGATGAGGAGCGCTACAAGATCAATGAACATATCGTTCAGACGATCATCATGCTCGAGGGTTTGCCGTTTCCGGCTAATCTTTCTCGGGTGTCGGAGTATGCGGGCACCCACCACGAAACCCTCGATGGAAAGGGTTATCCACGAAAACTCAGTGCCGCTGAGCTTTCGGTGCCCTCTCGAATCATGGCGATTGCCGACATCTTCGAAGCACTCACGGCTTCTGATCGACCCTACAAGAAGGCTAAAACTCTCTCCCAGAGTCTACGGATTCTCTCCGGATTCCGCGATCGTGAGCACATTGATGCCGATCTGTTTGAGTTGTTCCTGCGCTCCGGCATCTACCAGAGTTACGCCGAGCTCTACTTGCTCCCCGAACAGATCGACGAGGTGGATGTCGACTCCCTGCTGCGCCCGACCACCAGGGGAGGCGTCTGAGCGCCTGCGGTGACACGCCGACCTTGGCGACCTCACGCCCCCTGGTCAGCCGAACAACGTGCTGGGACTCCACACCCAGGGGCAGGTGGGCGAAGTCCGATGTCCGCTGGAGAGGGCCATGGCCCCCTCTCTGACCTCTCCGGTCCCCCGCCCCAGCCTGGCGGAGCCGCACTTCCGCTCGGGCCAGATCGATCGGGCCCGGGACCGCTTCGGGCAATGGCTGAACGGTAGGACCCTGGTTCATGGCGGTCTGCCCCGCTGCTCTGGATCCGCCCGAGCGGCGCCAGTGGGAGGCTTCCACCGCCAGGGACGACCAAGGGCCTGGGCTGTTCCTCAATGTCGGCCCGGTCCTGCTCTTGGCCGACAGCTTGGGGCGGCTGACGGGGCCTGGCGGCGCTCCCTGGGTGAACCCGGGCCTCGCCCTGGCGCTTTGGGACAGCCTGCCGGTGGCCCTGCACAACCTGGACGTGGCGGGCTGATGGGGCAGCACCTGTGCTCCCACCGGACGGAGGCCGGGCTGCGGGAGCGCCACCGCATTTGGGGTGGTCTGTTTCGCCAGGGAGCCGGAGGGCGATCGGGTGAGCCTGCGGTGGTGGGAGCTGCCCCTTGTGGTCAATGCCTACACCCGGTGCAATCGATTGGCGGCCCTCGTCCCAGGGCCGGCATAATTGGTTTGTACCAGCCCAGCCTGCCGGCTCCCGCTGCCAGCCAGCTGGGGGATTCCTGCTGCCGCGGTCGCCTTCTGGGGGCGTTCTCCGTCCATGGGTTCCGGCTAAGCGGCCGGGGCGGCTCACCACGACTCCCCCCCCGGGGCACCTGGGAGCTATGGGATAGCCCGTGGCCCAGGCGCGCAGGGACCAACGATCAACCGGGAGGGAAGGGTCCGCGCCAGCGGCTGACGCGCCGCCGCCGTTGCCCGAGCGGCAGCAGCGGCCCCCCATGGCGGAGCAGGGGGGAGGTGGGCCACGCGCAGGTGCTGGCGGTGTTGCGGATGAGCGCTTCGCCGAGCGGCAGGCGAAAACCCTTGAACGAGCTGGCGAGGATGGGCTCCACCAGGCGAGGTTTCCATGGGGGCGAGCAGGGCTGATCCGATGGCGAACGCCGCTGCCGCTGGCGGCGTAGGTGGTTCAGGTCTGCTTCGTTGAACTCCAGCTTGGAGAGCTTGTTTTCGTCCTGATCATGCCGGGCGCCGTTGGTGTCCGGCAGGTTCTCCATCAGGTCCCACAGCGCCCGTGGAGCGATCAGAACGTCATCGCATCCAAGGGGCGATCGGTTCCTGGGCGGAGGCCGGGGCCATCACCGCCGGAGCGTTCCCCTCGCCGGGGGGGTGCCTGCAGAGCAGCCAGCCCAGCTGCACTGCGATGGCTGCGGCGGTCGAGCAGGTGGACCCAGCGGCGTGGTGCTGCGGGGGGTTGATCCGAGTGATCGCCCCCTGGGGCCACCACAGCCCTCATTGCAGGTAGGTGATCTGCCCCAGGCTGCTCTCCAGGTGATCCATCAGCTTTTGGGCGTCGCTGATGCGCAGGTCGCCGCGGCTGATCGCCGCCTCGCTGGCCATGCGCAGCCGTTCCAGCAACAGCTCCGGCTGGTGCTCCATCGCCTTGAGCACGTCGGCGTTGGTGTCGCCCCGCACCACGTGATCGAGCCGGTAGCCGCCCCCCGCCACCAGCCGTAGGTGCACGGCGTTGGTGCTGCCGAAGAGGTTGTGAAGGTTGCCCATGACCTCCTGGTAAGCCCCGCCCAGGAACAGGCCGATCCAGTAGGGCTCGCCCGGTCTGAGTGCGTGCAATTCCAGCAGCGACTTCACTTGACCGCGGTCGATGAAGCGCGCCAGCTTGCCGTCGGAGTCGCAGGTGAGGTCAGCGAAGCTGCCGAGTTGATCGGGCCGTTCATCGAGCCGGTGGATCGGCATCACCGGGAAAAGCTGATCGATCGCCCAGGTGTCGGGGGCGGAGCGGAAGACCGAGAGGTTGGCGTAGTAGGTGCTGGCAAGCGCTACCTGCAGCCCCTTGAGGTCGTCAGGAACGCCGACCACCGGTAGCCGTTGGGCGATCGACTGGCAGCAGGCCCAGGTGAGTTGCTCGGCCAGGGCCCGCTCGGGCAGGCTGAGGTAGCCGAGGCGGAAGGCCGAGAGTGCGTCTTGCTTGAACTTGCGGGCATCGTTCCAGGCCTCCTGCAGGGGCCCGGTGTCGCCGTGGTCCGTGGCGCCGATGCCGGCCAGGGTGTCACGCAGGTTGCGCACGATCAGTGGTTCGGCTTCACCCGGTTCGGGGATCGCATCGGGGACGCCGGCGGCCCCGAGCACATCGAACACCAACACGCTGAAGTGGCTGGCCAGGGCCCGACCGCTTTCGCTCACCAGGGTGGGAACGGGCACGCCCAGCGGTTCGCAGCACTCCCGCACCGTGGCGACCACGTCGTTGGCATAGTTCTGCAGGGAGTAGTTGGTGGAGGCGGCGGTGGCCGAACGGCTGCCGTCGTAGTCGATGCCCAGGCCACCGCCCACATCCAGGTAGCCCATGGGTGCTCCGAGCTGGGCCAGCTGCACGTAGATCTGGCCCGCCTCCTGCAGGGCGTCCTTGAGCACGGCGATGTCGTTGATCTGGCTGCCCACGTGGAAGTGCAGCAGGCGTAGTTCCCCAAGCAGCCCGGCGGCCTTGAGCCGCTCCACCGTGGCCAGCAGGTCGGGAATGGAGAGCCCGAACTTGGCGCGCTCACCCACGGAGCTGCCCCAGCGGCCGGTGCTGCGGGCCGAGAGCTTGGCGCGCACACCGATGAACGGTGCCGCCCCCAGGGCCGCACTCGCCTCGATGATCCGCTCGACCTCATCGGCCTGCTCGATCACCACCACCGGCTGGCGCCCGAGCCGCCGGGCCAGGATCGCCGTTTCGATGTAGCGGCGGTCCTTGTAGCCATTGCAGATCAGCAGCGCCTCCGGGTCATCGAGTAGGGAAAGGGCGATCAGCAGCTCCGCCTTGCTGCCCGCCTCCAGTCCGAAATGCCAGCGGTGGCCGCTCTCCACCAGCTGCTCCACCACGTGGCGCTGCTGGTTGCATTTCACCGGAAAAACCCCCTGGTAGCGGCCGACGTACCCGTACTGGGCGATCGCCCGCTCAAAGGCACCGTGCAGCCGTTCGAGGCGGTCTTCGAGGATGTCGTCGAAGCGGATCAGCAGCGGCAGGCCCAGGTTCCGCCCTTTGAGCCCCTGCACCAGCTCGACCAGATCCAGGGAACCCCCGCGATCGCCCCGGGGCTGAACCATCACGTGGCCGCGACCGTTGATCGAGAAGTAGGGCTCGCCCCAGCCATCGAGCCCGTAAAGGTGGGCGCTCTCCGCCACCGACCAGGGGGCGGAAGCATCGTGGAGCTCTCCCGGCGGGCGGGGCGGGTCGGCGAGGACCATGGGAGCCTGGGTTGTGGCGAAGCCTTGGGGTCGGAATCTAGGCGGGACCGCCTGCCTGACTGGCCCCAGGGTCCCGCACCTGGTCAGTGGCCAGGGGCGCAAGGGCCTCGCTGCAGGCTTCCGCCGCGTTGCGGAGGCCCACGATCGGTTCGATCAGGCGCTCCACTTGCAGCTGCAGCTGGTCGTCGGTCGGCTCAGGCCTATGCAGATCCAGCAGTGGGCCCGCCGGTTCGCCGCGCTCCAGAGCCGAGGCGAGGACCGTGAGCGTGGTCTGCATCTGGTCCCCCAGGGGCCGGAGGCTGGGCGCGGCCGGGCGACCACCACACCCCAGCACCAGCAGGGCATCGATCAGACGCTGGCTGTGCAGCAGAAACGCCATCAGAGGCAGCGCCAGCGGCCGGTGCGAAGCCTTCTCGCTGAGATAGCGCTGAATCGAGACCTGGGCGTTTCCCATCGCCAGGCGCAGGGCGGCGGGCGTGCTCGGTGGCCCAGCGCTGCTGGGCGGGCCCTCCAGAACCCGATCCAGCACCTCCGAAACGAACCGGGCCTGGCAGCGCAGGCTCTCCGCCAGGCGGGCCGGCAGCTGCTCCCGTTCCCAGCGGGGCAGGATCAGGTGGATGGCGGCCAGGGCCAGCAAGGCGCCGATCAGGGTGTTGGCGATGCGCCAGAGGGCCAGGCTCCAGTCGCCGGGTTGGGCGATGTCCTTGTAGAGAACGATCCAGGGGGTGAGGAAGAAGACGAAAAGCCCGTAGTTCACCGGCAGCATCGCCATCATCACCAGCGTGAGCGGCACCAGCAGCAGCACGATCACCAGGGGATGGGGGAAGAGGGTGGCCAGCACGATTGCCAGGATCCCGCCCAGCACCGTCCCCAGCACCCGCTGGCTGGTGCGCCGGAGGCTCTCACCGGCCGAAGGCCGCAGGATCACCGACACCGTCAAGGTGATCCAGTAACCGATCGGCAGTGCGAACAGGGTGTAAGTGGCCACCGCAGCGGCCGAGGCGACCCCGAAGCGCAGACCGTGGCGGAACACGCTCGAGTCGAGCGTGAGGTTCGCTCCAAGGGTTTTCCAGCCCTGGGCCACAGCAGCCCGCAGCGCGCCGCCGGGGCGTCCAGGCGAAGACATTCGGCGGTTGAGCGCCGCCGCCGGAATGGCTTCCCCCAGCTCGGCGAGGGTGGTGATCCACTGGAGCTGGCTGAGCTGGACTTGCTGGAGCGCGATGCCGGGTGCGGCCGAAGCCTCGATGGCTGCCGCGATCCGGCGCGCCTCGATCACGAGTCCCTGGCACGGGGGCAGCCCGGCGCGCCCCAGCAGCGCCTGCCCCAGCTGACGCAGCGCCACCACACCGTGCCGATTGAGCGCATCGAGCCGCAGGCGGAGCTGGGGGACCTCCGGCTGCGGAATCTCCGCCAGCAGGCTGCCCATCGCCGCGCTGGTCACGAACAGCGCGTCGGCGGACTCGATCAGGCGGGTGAAGGCCCCATCGGCCGGGCTGTCCCCGAGGCGGCCGCTACGGGTATCCGCCAGGGTCGCTCGGGCGGTGGCGAGGGCGGCGCGGACTCGGAGTTTGCCCTGGAAGAGCTGGTCCTCAGCGGCTGGACTCCCGCCGCTCCCCGGGCAGGCCTGGCTGAAGAACTCAGCGATCGCCCCCAGCAGTTCAGCGCTCGCGAGCCGGACAGGCCGGTAGGGCCGCAGCGGCCAGATGGCCACCGCCAGCAGGGTGGCCCAGGCCCCTCCGGCCAGGTAGAGCAAGGAGAAGGACAGGGCCTTGGCTGGATCGGGACCGGCCACATTGATGCCGATCAGGAAGCACCAGGCGGTCACCAGACCGATCAGGGCACCGGCATTGCCGTAGAGCGAGAGCAGACCGCAGCCCAGCCCGACGGCGAACATGGCCGGCACGCACAGCCAGGGCCAGGTGGCCAGGCCGATCCCCCCGCCGAGCGCCCCGGCGCCCAGGAGGGAAGCGCAGGCCATCGCCGTTGCCCTGGTGCGGTAGGCGCCGCCCGTGTCGGCCATGTTCACGTAGAGCCCCCCCAGGGCCATCCAGATCAGGGCGGGCTCATGGAGCAGCGCGGCCGCCAGCAGCGGCAGCACGCTGGCCACGGTGGTGCGCAGGCCGAGCCGGAGGTTGGGGCCGATCCGCGGTGCCGCCAGCCAGGCAGCGGGGAGGGGAGGCGCTGCAGGCATCGACGCAATCCGGCCGCAGGCCCGACCGTAGGGCGGTTGTCAGCTCCGGGCGTGCTTGCCAAGCGGCAGGGCCAGCGCGGACGATGGCGCCATCCCTGTCTCACCTGCCCATGGCCACCGAACGCAGCTTCATCGCGATCAAGCCCGATGGGGTCCAGCGGGGGCTGGTGGGCGAGATCCTGGGCCGCTTTGAGCGCAAGGGTTTCAAGCTGGTGGGCCTCAAGCAGCTCACCCCCAGCCGTGAGCTGGCCGAAAGCCACTACGGCGTCCACCGCGAGCGCCCCTTCTTCGCCGGCCTCGTCGACTTCATCACCAGCGGCCCGGTGGTGGCGATGGTGTGGGAAGGCGACGGTGTCATCGCCAGTGCCCGCAAGCTGATCGGCGCCACCAAGCCCCTTGAGGCCGAGCCGGGCACCATCCGTGGCGACCTGGCGATCAACATCGGCCGCAATGTGATCCACGGCTCCGATGCTCCGGAAACGGCCGTCTTCGAGATCGGTCTCTGGTTCAGTCCCGAAGAGCTCAGTGACTGGACCCCCTCCGACCAGAGCTGGCGCACGGAAGGCTGAGTCAGCCAGGTTCGCCAGGGCTTGCCAGGCTGGGGGGACTTCGCTCTGTTCCTTTGACGATCGCCGCCCGTTCGTTCAGGTTGGCTACCGCCCTTGGGGCGGGGATCATCGCCGTTCCACTGCTCAGTCGGGCCCAGACCCCGAAGCCACCCGGCCCTCGCATCGTTGATGTGGCGGCCAGGCCGGCCTTCACCCGCGCGGTGGGACGGCCCGAAGTGATGGCTCAGCCGGGGCAGTTGCTTGCCCCCGGCACGGTGTTGCGCACCCAGAGCCCCGGCCGGCTGCAGGTGCGCATGGCCGATGGCCGCAGTTTCCGCCTCGGTGGTGACGCCGAGTTACGTCTTACGGGGCAGGAACTGGACCTACGCCGGGGTCAGATCATCGCCTGGGTCAACCCTGGCCAGAAGGGCCAGGCGTCACCCCTGCGCATCCGCACCCGGGTGGCCACCGCCTCGATCGTGGGCACCACCGTCTTCATCGAAGCCAGCCCCGACAAGGTGTTGTTTCTGAGCTGGGAAGGTCGCGTCAAGGTGGACACCGACACCGGCAAACTCGTCCAGCTCAAGGGCGGCCAGGTGATGGCCAAGACCGGTGAGCGCTGGGATCTGCCCCGCCGGCTCACCCCCGAAGAGGCCCGCAGCCGTCGGGCCCGTAATCCGTTGTTCAGCGCGTTCACCACGCCCATGGACACCCTGCCGTTGATCGATCGTCAGATTGACGGGCTCAGCGCAACCCCCGCCGCCCCCCGGTGAGACGGCCGCCCCTGTGGGGTCTGGCGCTGCTGGTGCCGCTGCTGCTGGCCCTGCCGGCCCTGCGGAGCTCCCCGGTGGGCGTGGCCCTGGTGGCGGCTGATGCCGCGATCGGGACCCAGTTCTTCAGGCTGCGGGGCGTGCGCCCTTCGGCGTCGTCCCTGGTGGTGTTGGCGGTGGACGGCGATTCGCTCGCCCTCGATCGCCTGCTGGGCCCCCAGGAACGCCGGCGCTCAGCCCTTTGGCGGCGGATGGGCCCCTGGCCCTGGCCCCGGGCCCTGCAGGCGGAGCTGGCGGCGGCGGTGCTGGAGCGGGGCGCGGCGCGGGTGGTGTTCAACGTCGTGTATGCCCAGCCCAGCCGCTTCGGCGCCGCCGATGACCGGGCCTTCAGCGATCGCCTTGCCCCCTGGCGCGATCGGGTGATTCTGGCCTCTGCCTACGGCCGCCAGATGCAGGACGGGGTGGAGCGCGCCCAGCTGGATCGACCGATTTACGCCTTCCCGCGCACGGGTCTGACCACCCTGCTGCAGAGCCCCCAGGGCCTCACCGATTCCATCCCCGGATCGGAGTGGCTGCGGAACAACCTGGAGTCGTTCGCTCCGCCCCGCCCTGACCCCCTGCCGTTCGTGGCCGCGGGGCGGAGGCCGCCGCCTCAGCCCCTCGGCATCAATTACCCAGGCCCCGCCGGCGTGGTGAGCAGCGTGCCGGCCTGGCGGGTGTTGGAGCAGCCCGCGGGTTTCTGGCGCGGGCGCACCGTGCTGCTTGGGGCGACGGCCCCCGAGCTCGGGGGCCTGCAGGAGACCGCTTTCGGTCCCCAGAGCGGCACGGAGGTGCAGGCCGCGGCCCTGGCCAGCGTGTCCGCAGGCGTGGGCCTCTGGCGGCTGGAGCCCACGCCGGAAACCCTGCTGCTGCTGGGCTGGGGCGTGACCACGGCGTTGCTGCTGCGCCGGAGCCCCAGCGCCTCCGCCGTCCTGGCGGCGGGTTGGGCCCTGGCGGCGGTGGCCCTGGCGCTGGGGGGGCTGCTCTGGGCCCAGGCGTTCCTGGTGCTGCCCTGGGCCGCCTTGATCGCCATGCCTCTGGTCGCGGGGTCGGTGCGTGGCGGGGGGCAGTGGCTCAGGGAGAGCCGCGAGCGTGCCTATCTGCACCAGGTGCTGGCCCGGCGCATCTCCCCCACCCTGCTCAAGGACATCCTGCGCGAACCGGGGCCGCTCTGGACCCAGGTGGGGGGGAGCCGCGCCGATTGCGTGGTGCTGTTCACCGACCTGGTGGGATTCACCCCCCTGAGCGCCCAGTTGGAGCCCCCGGCCCTGTTCGCCCTTCTCAATAACTACTTCGAAGCGATCGCCACCGCTGTGATTGAGGAGCAGGGGCTGCTGGACAAGTTCATCGGTGATTCGCTGATGGCGGAGTTCGGGGTGCCCCGCAGCCGCGGTGATCGGCAGGAGGCCCTGGCGGCCGCCCGCGCTGCCCTCGCCATGCGCGCCAGCCTTGGGGCTCTCAACGCCACGTTGGAGCGTGACGGCCGGCCGACCCTGCGCCAGGGCATCGGCCTGCACTTCGGTGAGGTGATCGCCGGAAATCTGGGCTCCTCCCAGCGTCTGGAGTTCACGGTGGTGGGCTCCACTGTGAATGTGGCCAGCCGGCTGGAGGGGCTCACCCGCCGTTTCCCGGAGCATTCGATCCTGATCAGCGGTGAGCTGCTGGCGTTGCTGGGGGAGCGGGCGGCGGTGGTGCCCCTCGGGGCGCACACGGTCAAGGGTTGGCCCACGCTGCTGGAGGTGTATGCGTTGGAGGGGCTGCGGCCCGAGAGGTGAGGGCCCGCCGTTGGGGCTTGTGGGCCGGGGCCAGAATGGCGACCCTGGCCTGGTTGACGATGGATGCTTCCGCACAGCGCCACTGGGCCAGCCCGGGCCATGCGTCAGCTGAAGCCGTCCTGCTGGGGCTGGTGCTGGCGGGGGGGCTGGCTTTGGGCACCGGCCCGGTCGCCCGCGCTGCCGAATCCGCCACGGTGCAGGAGATCCTCGATGGCAATGAGCTCTACATCGATCGCAAGCCGGCACGGGTCAAGGAGAAGGCCAGCACCCCCCAGCAGGTCAGCACCGGCGACAGCCGCGGACAACTGGCCTTCGCCGGCGGTGCCGCGGGCCGGCTGAACCGCTTCTCCCAACTCCGGCTCGGCGCCAGCTGCTTCCTGCTCGACAAGGGGCAGATCCTGGTCTCCGGCAAACAGAACGGCTGCACCAAATCGTCGCGGATGAGTGTGCGTGGCACCAACTACGTCATCGAGGTCTCCGAGAGCGGCGACGCCGAGCTTTCGGTGCTTGAGGGTTCGGTGGAGGTGGCCCCCAGCCGCGATGGCGAGCCCACGGGAGCCGCTCCCACCGTGGTGGAGGCGGGCCAGAAGGTGCGTCTTTCCCCGCTGGGGGTGGTGTTGGCTTTGCTCAAGCTCTCACCTTCCGACTACACCAATGTCCTCAACGGGCCCCTGTTCAAGGGATTCTCCACGACCTTGCCCGGGTTCGGATCCCTGGAGAGCTACATCCGCAGCTCTGTGCCCGGGGTCTCGATCCCCGGCGTACCTGGGATCCCGCTGGTTCCCTCCTTGCCCAGCTTCAGCCTGCCGCGCTTCTTCTGATGGTCATCCTGGACGGTCCAGGACCGGCGGGCTCAGCCTTCGCACGACCTGAGCACCCGCGATGAAGCGCTCCGCCGTGGTCGTCCTGGCTTCCGGTGCGATCGTGCTGCTGGTGGGGGGCCTTGCCGGCTGGCCTCCGGGCCCGTGGCGCAGCTGGGAGCGGGGGCTCGAGAACCAGTTGGTGCGCTGGCGGGGTCCGCGTCAACCGCCGAGGTCGGTGGTGGTGGTGGCGATCGACGACGCCACCCTGCAGCAGGGGGCCTGGTTTGAGGGGCACCGCGCCGCGCCCGCCTGGGCCCGGGGCATCGGCACCCTCCCCTGGCCGCGGGCCAGCTACGGCCAACTGGCCAGCCGATTGCTGGAGGCGGGCGCCCAGGCGGTGGCCCTCAACGTGGTGTTCGAGGGCTCCAGCAGCCGCGGGTTCGCCGACGACACCGCCCTGGCCCGCTCCCTGGCCTCGCAACGCGGCAAGGTGGCCCTGGCCGCCGAGATGCTCGAGCCCCAGGACGCCCAGGTGGGCAGTGGGCTCACCCTGGTGCGACCGGAGCGTTTCATCACCCCCGCCGGTGGACCGGGCGCCCTGGGGCTCACCAACACCCTGCCCGCCCAGGCGGGTGATCCCGACCGTCACCCGGAGGCCTACGGCCGCGGTCTGCTGCCGGCGAACGGCCTCAGGCCCCAGCCGTCCCTCGCGGCCACGCTGCTCCAGCTCGGGGGGCGCCCCTCCCGCCAGAACGATCCCGCCATGGCCCTGGATTTCTACGGGCCTGAGGGCACGTTCACCCGCCTCTCGGCCTGGGAGGTGCTGGATCCGGCCCGCTGGACCCGCCATCCCCTTCGGGGCTCTGTGAAGGATGCACTGGTGGTGGTGGGGCCCGTGGCCTCCCAGGGGGAGGCGGGCAACCCCACTCCCTTCGGCAACCTCTCCGGCCTGGAGCTGTTGGCCACCGCCACCGCCAACTCCCTGGCTGGAGAGGGCCTCGCCCCCTGGCCCACGGCGGCCCCCTGGCGGGCGCTGCTGGCCCTGGCGCCGGTGCTGCTGGTGGCCGCCCTCGGCTTCTGGCGCGGCGGCCTCGGCTGGCGCCTCGCCCTGGTGGGGGCCGCCCTGGCGCTGGTGGCTGGCTCCAGCTTCCTCGCCCTGCAGCGCAGTCACCGCTGGCTGCCGCTGCTGGCGCCCGCCTCCGGCCTGGTGCTGCTCGGGCTGCTCTACGGCGGTGATGCCTACCTGCAGGAGGAGCGGGAGCGGCGGCGCCTGCGGCGCACCTTCGAGCGCTATGTGGCCCCCAGCGTGGTCGCGGAGATCCTCTCCGATCCCAAGGCGGCCGACGGCATCCTGCGGGGCCGGGTGCTGCGGGTGACGGTGCTGTTCTCGGATCTCAAGGGCTTCACCCAGCTCACCCGCCAACGCACCCTCGACGGCCAGAGCGAGCTGCTGGTCAGCCAACTCAACGAATACCTGGGGGAGATGGTGGAGGTGATCACCGCCCACGGCGGCACCGTCGACAAGTTCATCGGCGATGCGGTGATGGCGGTGTTCGGCTCCCCCGTGAGCCGTGGTGAGCAGCAGGAGGCCCTGGCGGCGGTGCGCTGTGCCCGGGCGATGCGCGAAGCGCTCGAACGGCTCAATGGGGGGTGGGCCCAGCGGGGCATCGAGCCCTTGGGCAACGGGGTGGGGTTGGCGACGGGCGATGTGGTGGTGGGGCAGATCGGCAGCCCCCGCCGCCTCGATTTCACGGTCATCGGCGACACGGTCAACCTGGCCAGTCGGCTCGAGGGGCTCACCCGCACCCTGGAGGTGCCGGTGCTCTTCGATCAGGTCACCGCTGACCTGGTGCAAGGTGAGCTCACCCCTGAATCCAGGGGAACACCGCCGGTGAAGGGCATGGGGCCCACGCCGGTCTTCACCCTGCCGGCCTCCCCACCTCCGGCGCTCAGCTGAAGCGGTCCCAACGGAACGCCTCCAGCAGGGTCCGATCCACCGCCTCCAGCTCATCCCCCAGCAGCCGGGCGGCGATCAGCTGGGCGGTGATCGCCGCCAGCAGCACACCATTGCGGTGGTGGCCCGTGGCCAGCTCCAGCCCTTCAATCGGGCTGGCCCCCAGCAGGGGCCCCTGGTCGGGGGTGCAGGGGCGGAACCCCCACCAGCGCTCCATCGGCGGCCACTGGGCCGCCGATGGCAACAGCGCGTCGATTCCCGCCTGCAGCAGCCGCTGGCCGGCCGGGGTGAGGCCCTCAGCGAAACCCGCCTCCGGTTCACTGGTGGCGCCCACCACCAGCAACCCGTCGTCGCGGGCCACCAGGTAGGTCCCGGGGCCGAACACCACCCGCGCCAGGGCCCCGATTGGCCCCTGCAGTGACAGCATCTGGCCCTTCACGGGAAACACCGGCAGCTCGCTCAGCAACCGGGCGCTCCAGGCGCCGCAGGCCAGCACGGCCTGGCCACAGCGCAGCACCTGCTCATCCCCTTCCGCCCGCCGCAGCCGCACCCCCGTGAGCCGGGGGCCCGTGGCCTGGGCCTCCTGGTGCAGGTCCAGCACCTCGGCACCCTCCTGGAAGGCCACCCCTTGGGCGCTGCAGGCGCGTTCGAGGGCCCGCATCAGCTGGCGGCGGTTGTCGATCTGGCCGTCCTGCTCGAACAGCAGGGCCGCCTGGAAGCCAGGCCCGATGCCGGGGATCTCGCGCTCGAGGCCATGGCGATCCAGGGGCGTGCCGAGGGCGGCCGTGGGGTAGGCATCCCGCTCGTTGGCGCTGGCGAACGGCACGACGATGCCGCAGGGCCGCAGGCCGCAGCTCAGGCCGCTGTCGGCTTCGATCTGCTCCACCCAGGCCGGAATGGCCTCCAGGCTGCGCTGGCCCAGCGCCAGCAGCGCCCCGCTGAGCCCCTCCGCATGGGGCGCCAGCATCCCCGCCGCCACGAAGCCCGCCGCCTCGTTGCGGCGCCGGCTGAGCACGCTCACCGCCTGGCCGCGACGGGCCAGCTGGTGGGCGATCGCCAGCCCCATCAGCCCCCCTCCCAGGATAAGGATCGGTTCGCCCGCGGCCCCAGTCATGACGACAAGCTATCCACCCCATGGCCGGGGCTTGGCCGAGCTCATCAGTCTTCGGCTGGTCCCCGGCGACGACCTGCGTGGCGCCCTTGAAGTCCTGGTGCGGGAGCGCGCGATGGCGGCGGCTTGGGTGGCCTCGGCGATCGGCAGCCTCCAGGGATTGGTGGTTCGTCCCGCCGGCAGCGACCGGGCCCTGCAGCTGGCAGGCCCCTGGGAACTGCTCAGCCTCCAGGGCAGCCTGGGTTCCGGTGGCGTCCACCTGCACCTCACAGCCGCCGATGCGGAGGGCCATTGCCGCGGCGGCCATCTGCTGGCGGGCAACGTCATCCGCACCACCGCCGAGATCGCCCTGCTGCTACCTGGGGCGGTGCGCTTCGAGCGTCAGCTTGATCCCGCCACCGGCTACCGGGAGCTGCTTTTCGAGGCTGCTGCCTAGGATCGACGGCTAGCGATGGGAGCGGAGCGGTATGGCGTCGGCGATCGGCCACGAGGGCTGGGAGGCCGTGATCGGCCTGGAAACCCATGTGCAGCTGGCCACCGCCAGCAAAATCTTCTCGGCCGCCTCCACCAACTTCGGCGACGAGCCCAACACCCACATCGATCCGGTGGTACTGGGGCTGCCCGGCACCCTGCCGGTGCTGAACCAGAAGGTGCTGGAGTACGCGGTCAAGGCCTCCCTGGCTTTGAATCTGCAGGTGGCCGAGCACTGCAAGTTCGACCGCAAGCAGTACTTCTACCCTGACCTCCCCAAGAATTACCAGATCTCCCAGTACGACCGGCCGATCGCCGAGGAGGGCTGGATCGAGGTCGAGGTGGCGGAAAAGGGCAAGGACACTTATCTCAAGCGCATCGGCATCGAGCGCCTGCACATGGAAGAGGACGCCGGCAAGCTCGTGCACGCCGGCAGCGACCGCCTGGCGGGTTCCACCCATTCCCTGGTGGACTACAACCGCGCCGGTGTGGCGCTCGCTGAGATCGTGTCGAAGCCGGATCTGCGCACAGGCCGGGAGGCGGCGGAGTATGCCTCCGAGATCCGCCGGATCATGCGTTATCTGGGGGTTTCCGACGGCAACATGCAGGAAGGCTCCCTGCGCTGCGACGTCAACATCTCCGTGCGTCGCGGGCCCGATGAACCCTTCGGGGTGAAGGTGGAGATCAAGAACATGAACTCCTTCTCGGCCATCCAGCGGGCCTGTGATCACGAAATTGCCCGCCAGATCAAGGCGATCGAGGCAGGGGAGCCGATCGCCCAGGAAACCCGCCTCTGGGATGAGGGCAAGCAGCTCACCAAAAGCATGCGCAGCAAGGAGGGGGCCAGCGACTACCGCTACTTCCCCGAGCCTGATCTCGGCCCGATCGAGGTGACGCCCCAGCGGCGAGAAGCCTGGCGCGCCGAATTGCCGGAGCTCCCGGCCGCCAAGCGCCACCGCTACGCCGAACAACTGGGGCTCTCCATCTACGACGCCCGGGTGCTCACCGAGGAGCGGCCGATGGCGGAGTACTTCGAGGCCGTGGTGGCGGCCGGCGCCGACCCCAAGGGGGCAGCCAACTGGATCACCGGCGACATCGCCGCCCATGTGAATGCCCACCGCCTCGCCTACGGCGATCTGCCCCTGCGGCCCCAGCAGCTGGCTGAGCTGGTGAGGCTGATCGAGGGCGGCACGATCAGCGGCAAGATCGCCAAGGAAATCCTGCCGGAACTGTTGGAGCAAGGCGGCTCCCCCGCCGCGATCGTCGAGGAACGGGGGCTGGGGATGATCAGCGATCCTGCGGCGATCACGGCGATCGTCGAGGATCTGCTGAATGGCCATCCAGAAGAAGTGGAGGCGTTCCGTGGCGGCAAGACCAAGCTCCAGGGCTTTTTCGTCGGGCAGCTGATGAAGCGCACCGGCGGCAAGGCCGACCCCAAGCTCGCCAATCAGATCCTGGTGGCCAAGCTCAAGGGCTGAGGCCCAGCGCCCGCTCCACCTGAACCTCCAGGCCCCCGGGCGCGCCCCGGTTGTCGATCACCACGTCGGCCCGCGCCCGTTTGCGCTCCAAAGGCCACTGGGCCGCCAGGCGGGCCTCGGCCTCGGCGTGGCTGAAGCCATCGCGGCTGATCAGCCGCTCCAGTTGGTCCTTTGGTTCGCAGTCCACCAGCCAGATCTCGCTGCAGAGCCGCTCCAGCCCCGCCTCGAACAACAGCGGGACCATCAGCACCACCACGGGCTCAGCCGCCAGTTCAGCCAGTTCGGTTTCGAAGCGTCTCCGCACCGCCGGATGCACCAGACCCTCCAGCCAGGCCCGCTCGGAGGGGTCGGCAAACACGATGCGCCCCAGGGCGGCTCGGTCTACCCGCCCAGGTTCGCCAGCGGCCACGGGCGAGCCGTAACGCTCCGCCACCGCTCGGGCAGCGGGAGTTCCGAGAGCCAAGGCCTCCCGGGCATAGAGATCGGCATCAAGCACCGGCAGGCCATGCCGTTCGGCCAGCAGCCGGCCCACGGTGCTCTTGCCGCTGGCGATGCCGCCGGTCAGGCCGAGGCGGCGCTGGGGAAGGGCAGCCGCAGGCGGCATGGAGACACGAAAGCCAGACCGACCATCCCCATCATGAACTCGACAGACCCGGAGGCGATCGGTAAGGTCCAAGCCGCCGACGCCATGAACCTTGCAGCTGTTCAGTGCCTGGCCCGAGCGTCAGGCCCATCTCACCCGCTGGGTGCTGCTGCTGGGCTGGCTGGGGTTGATCGTCTCGCTGCTGATCCCGGACGTCGACCCCTGGCCCTTCGACATCAACCACTGCGGAGCGCTGCTGGATTGCCACACCCATGAGGGCAATCAGATCTTCTGGGGCCTGGTGGTGCCCAGCGGCCTGTTGATCCTGGTGGTCCTCAGCCATGAGGTCTGGCGCCGGATCTGCCCGCTGGCGTTCATCTCCCAGGTGTTCCGCGCCCTGCACTGGCAGCGCACGGTGCCGGGCAAGGGGGGGCGCCGGGAGGTGGTGAAGGTGGAGGCCAACTCCTGGCTGGGCCAGCACCACGTGCAGTTGCAGTGGACTCTGTTCATCGCCGGCCTCAGCCTGCGGCTGCTGGTGGTCAACAGCAGCACCCTTGGCCTGGGGCTGTTGTTGCTCACCACCCTGGCGGCGGCCCTGGTGGTGGGTTGGGCCTACGGCGGCAAGGCCTGGTGCCAGTACGTCTGCCCGATGGCGCCGGTGCAGACGATCGTCACCGGCCAACGGAGCCTGCTGGGCAGTCCCGCCCACATGGACACCAGTTCCAAGATCACCCAGTCGATGTGCCGCACCTACGGCGAGAAGGGCAAGCTCCAGAGCGCCTGCGTCGCCTGCCAGGCCCCCTGCATCGACATCGATTCGGAGCGTGCCTATTGGCAGACCTTCAGCGGCAAGCGGGGTCTCGACTGGGCCTGGTTCTCCTACCCGGGCTTGGTGCTGGGCTTCTTCCTGCTGATCCGCGCCGAATCCCGCGAGGGGGTGGATTATCTGCGCACGGGCCTATGGGCCTACGACGCCCGCCATGTTGATGCGATCCTTCAGCCCCTGCAGCTGTGGGGCTTGAACACGCTGCTGCCGCGGCTGCTCTCCCTGCCGGCGCTGCTGGTGCTCGCGGGAGCTGTTTCGGTGGCCCTGTTCTCCTGGCTGCAGCGGCAGCTGGAGCGGCGGCTGGTGGCCTTCGGGGAGCGGGCCGGAGAACGCGCCCTGCAGCGCACCCGTCTGCTGGCCACCGTTCTGGCGGTGAACATCTTTTTCTGGTTCGCGGACCCTTCCCTGGGGGCACTGGGGGGCAAGGGCGGTCAGCTGATCCGCTCCGTGGTGCTGATCGCCAGCGGCATGTGGCTCTACCGCGGCTGGTCCCGGGACAAGGCCACCTACACCCGCGAGAGCACCAGCGCCAGCCTGCGCAAGCAGCTCGAAAAACTTGTGCCTGAACTGGACGCCGTGCTCGAGGGGCGCTCGCTCCAGGAGCTCAGCGCCAACGAGGTGTTCACCCTCGCCAAGGTTCTGCCCGTGCAGATCAGCGCCACCAAGCGAGGGATCTACAGGGAGGTGATGTCCGATTTGTTCGACAGCGGCCGGCTGGACCGGGCCGCGGCCCTGGTGCAGCTGGAGGAGCTGCGCCAATCCCTGGGGCTGGTGGAGGAGGACCACCACGTGGCCGTGCGCGAACTGGCGATCACTGACCCGCGCATCCTGCAACTCGACTATCGCCAGCGGGAGATCCGCAGCCTGCGCCAGGAGGCCGCCGCCGAGGCGATCGAAGATCTGCTCGAGGCCAGCCGCACCCTCGATCTCAGCGCCGCCCTTGCGTCCCCCAGCCACCAGGAAGGGCTGGAGCGCATCCGCTCCGATTTCGTGCTCGACGAGGCCAGCTGGGGTGAACTGCTGGCCCGCTTCGGCCCGACGTCGGCCTACTCAACGCAGCGCCTCGAGGAGGAATGGGAGGAGCTGCGCGCCCAGCTTGCCGCCCGCGCCAGCCTGGAGCTTGCGGCCGCCACTGACCCGCTGATCCGACCCCTGTTGCCGGTGATTGATCGGCGCCTCACTAGCCTGTTCGTGGTCATCTGGCCCAGCCTTTCCCCCTTCGGTGACGACGACCCGCTGGTGCAGCGGTTCGCGGCGCTGCTGCCCCTGGCGCCTCCTTCAGTGCTCAGCCAGCTCCGGCGCCGGGAAGAACGCCTGCTGCTGGAGGCCGGGCATGCGGCCGGCAGCCTGGATCCCTTGCCCGAGCCCGCCGAAGCGCTCGAAGCCCTCTGGCTTGATCCCGATCCCGACACCGCCCTCTGGGTGCTGTGGGTGCAGGATCGGCGCGCGCCGGTGCGGGCCGCCGCCCTCCGCCGTCAGCCGCGGGTGGGCTTGCCGGACAGCCCGGCCCTGCGCCAGTTGCTGGCAGGGGTCGATGTGCCCCACAGCGAGCGGCTCACCCAGCTGCTGCAGGTCCCCTTGGGGGCCGACCTCTCCCCGGCGGCCCTGTTCAGCATGTTGCGCTGGGGGGACCAGCGCCGGCTGGAGCCGGGTGAGGTGCTGTTTGGCGTCGGCGATCAACCCGACATCGTCGCGATCCTGCTGGAGGGCCGTTGCGAGGTCTACCGCGACGACGGAGTGGGCAATCCGATGGCCCTGATGGCCCAGATCCGCGTGGGCGAGCCGATTGGAGAGGTGGCGTTCTTCACCGATCACCCCCGCCGTGCCCAGGTGCGTGCCGGCGCCGAACCCGCCACGGTGCTGGTGTTCACCGCCTCCCATTTCGAGGAGCTGCTCGCCCAATCGACTGAGTTCAGCCGCAGCCTGTTGCAGCAGTTGTCGCTGCGGTTGGAGGATCTGTACGCCAAGGTCGGCCCGGCCAGTGTGTCCCGCTGAGGGGCGCAGCGCGCCCCTCAGCGGCGATGCACGAACCGTGCCCCGGCAGGATGGCACCAGCGTGATTTGGCCCTTGGTGTCCTTCCCCAGCCCCTGGCGGTCCATCGGCGGCGGTGTCACGGCGCCGGCGGGGTTTCTGGCGGCCGGCTCCACCGCCGGCCTCAAGGCCTCCGGCAAGCCGGATCTGTCCTTGCTGCTGGCACCTGTTGGGGCCGTCTGCGCCGGCAGCTTCACCACCAACCGGGTGCGGGCCGCCTGCGTGGATCTCTGCGCTGGGCGATTGGTCGCCAGCGGTGGTCGCGCCCGGGCGGTGCTCACCAACTCAGGCCAGGCCAACGCCTGCACGGGATCGCGGGGCCTGGCCGACAGCCTCACGGCCACGGCCGAACTGGCCCGGCGCCTGGGACTCCAGCCGGCCGAGGTGCTGCTCTGCTCCACCGGCGTGATCGGGGTGCCGATCCCGATCGACACCCTGGTGGCGGGCCTCGATCCCCTGGTGGCGGCCCTGGGCCCCGAGGGCGGCGCCGCCGCCGCCACGGCGATCCTCACCACCGATCTGACGAACAAGCAGATCGCCCTGGAGGCCGACCTGGGCGGTCGCCGGGTGCGCCTCGGCGGCATGGCCAAGGGCTCCGGGATGATCCATCCCCAGATGGCCACGATGCTGGGCTATCTCAGCTGCGATGCCGGAGTGCCGGCGGATCTGTGGCAAGGGATGGTGCGGCGGGCGGTGGAGCGCTCCTTCAATGCGATCACGGTGGACGGTGACACCAGCACCAACGACACGTTCCTGGCCTTCGCCGCTGGAGCACCCCTGCCACCGGAGCAGTTCGAGGCCCTGGAGGCGGGCCTGACGGCGGTGTCCCAGCACCTGGCCCGCGCCATCGCCCGCGATGGTGAAGGGGCCACCTGTCTGATCGAGGTGCAGGTGGAGGGTGCCGCCAGCGACGCCGACGCCCGTGCGATCGCCCGCATCGTCTGCGGCTCATCGCTGGTGAAGTGCGCCGTGCACGGCCGCGACCCCAACTGGGGCCGGATCGTGGCGGCGGCGGGCCGGGCCGGGGCCGCCTTTGATCCGGAAGCGGTGGCCCTCTGGCTTGGGGCGCATCAGCTCATGGCCCGCGGTCAGCCCCTCGCCTTCGATCGCCCGGCGGCTTCGACCTACCTCAAGGCCCGGGCCGCCGGTGCCTACTTGGGTGGAAGCGGTCCCGGCGGTGACACCGTGCTCATCCGGCTGCGGCTGGGAGAGGGGCCCGGTGCCGGTGCCGCCTGGGGCTGCGACCTCTCGGATCAATACGTGCGCATCAACGCCGACTACACCACCTGAGGCGCTGGAGGTGGGATCGTCCGTCGTGCCTGGTTCCTGGAGATCACTCAGCCGATGCTTTGGTGCTGAGAACTGTCTGGCAATTGGGCTCGTTGGAGATGGCCCACTCGAGCAGGTAGGCGGCGAGATTGCTCAAGGACCGACCCTGTTCCCGGGAGATGGTAATCAGTCGCTCGTTGACACTTTCGGGAATGGTGATGCTGATGCGAGCGGGCGCTTTGAATTGGGTGTTGTGCCCAACGCGCGACTTTGCCATATCCTCCTCGCTTGCTTCGTTTATTGACCTTAGTTGGCTGGGGCACATTTGCCTGTGGGCTCGGTAGTCGGATCCCCGCCATCAGTGCGCAAGGCGGCAGGCGGCTTCAAGGCTGTGGCTGCGATCTCCGGTAGCTGGGCTATTCCCGGGAGAACGAACCCAACCACAACGACAGGACCAGGAGGGCCTTTGATGTCCCAGGGCTGGGGCAGGATGGTGCAACCTTCCCCGTCCCATCGCCCCACCGCCCGATGGCCCAGGCCCGTGTCGCCCCCACCCGCGTCGCCCGCCCAGGGAATCCCTGGATCGGCCCGCTGGTGATCGGGCTGTGTTTCTCCCTCGGGTTTGGTCTCACCCAGCGGTTGTTGGCCCTGAGTGAGACACCATCCCTCGATTTGGGCCACCGCTTCGACACGCAGCCTTTCCCCGGCACCAGCCTTGAGAGCCTGCGCATGCGTTACGGCAGCGCCAACGAATCACTGCGGGGCGATCCCAATCCTCCGGCCAAGCCAACTCCCACCGAGGGTCTTCCAGGCCCCCTGCCTGGGGCCGACCCCGCCAGCGGTGCAGCCGATGCCCTTGCTCCTAGTGGGGCGGTCCCGAGCGACCCGGCCCCCGGCGAGCCCGCCCCGGTCAAGTCGAAGGTCCCACCCGCCAACGGTGCAGAAGGAGAGGTTGCCCCGCAACCCTCTTCGGAGACCCCGGAGGCCCCCCCCCTGCCTGAGGCGGTGGCACCGGCCCGCTGAGCCCCGGCCACTGGATCCGATCTGCCACAGTTTGGCCAGCACCGCAGGACCTCGATGAGCGCCCCGCAATCCCTGCTTCAGGCCACGGTCAACCGGCTCTCGGCACGGCTTCAGAGTGGGATCGGAGATGTACTGGCCACCCTTGCCAGCTTGGCGGAGGCGGCGCCAGAGCGCCTGCAGCAGGAGTGGACCTTGTTTGTGGAGGAGGTGGAGCAGGAGGCCGAGCGGCTCGAACGTCGTGAGAATCCTGAGGCCACCCCAGCCGCCAGTCCCGGCAGCAGCCCCCCTTCGAGCGCCTCCGGCGCCGAGGCTGCCAGCACGGGCTTCGCTGGCGCAGGAACGGCAGCTCCGGGCAGCCCCCCCAGCACCCAGGAACAGATTGATGCCCTGCGGGCCCGGGTGGCCGGACTCTCCGGGCGGCTTGAGGAGCGGCCTTGATCACCCTGGTGCGGCGTCGGCTACGGGAACTGACCCGCAGCCTGCAGGTCTGGTGGGTGGTGGTGGTGATGGTGGTCGGTCTCTGGTGGGACGCGATCCCCTGGACCTACCCCGGTGGTGTGGATGACGAGCGCCGCGCCCAGCGTCAGCGCCGCCGGGCCCACTGGCTCACCGCCCGCCTGCTCGGTCTGGGCTCGGCCTTCATCAAGCTCGGTCAGCTGCTCTCGGCCCGTCCCGATGTGTTGCCTGCCGGCTATGTGGAGGAGCTGTCCAAGCTCCAGGACCAGGTTCCGGCCTTCCCCTTCGCGGTCGCCCAGGGGCTGCTGGAGCAGGAGCTCGGCGAGCGCTGCGCCGAGATCATCGATCTGGAGAGCGAGCCCCTGGGGGCCGCCAGCCTCGCCCAGGTGCACCGGGCGAGCCTGCGCAGCGGCCGCCAGGTGGTGCTCAAGATCCAGCGTCCTGGCCTGGAGCGGCTCTTTCGCCTCGATCTCGACATTCTCCAGCAGGTGGCCGCTGTGCTCCAGCGCCACCCCCGCTGGGGAGCGGGCCGTGACTGGGTGGGTATCGCCCAGGAATGCCGTCGGGTGCTGGTGCGCGAGCTGGATTTCCGCATCGAGGCTGAGCATGCGGCCCGGTTCCGCCAGCAGTTCCTCGATGACCCGCTGATCAACGTTCCGGCGGTGATTTGGGAGTTGAGCACCCGGCGGGTGCTCTGCCTCGATTACATGCCTGGAATCAAGATCAACGACCGTTCCGCCCTGGTCGAGGCGGGAATCGATCCGGCCGCCGTAGCCGAGCGGGGGGCGGCCAGCTACCTGCAGCAGCTGGTGCGCTATGGCTTCTTCCACGCCGATCCCCACCCCGGCAACCTGGCGGTGGCCGCCGATGGGGCCCTCATCTACTACGACTTCGGGATGATGGGGCAGATCTCCCAACGGCTGCGCAACCGCCTGGGGCGCATGGTCCGCGCCGCCGCCGCCCGCGATGCAGCCGCCCTGGTGGAGGAGCTCCAGGCAGCCGGGGTGATTGCCACCGATGTGGACCCCGGACCGGTGCGCCGCCTGGTGCGGGTGATGCTCAACGATGCGCTCACGCCGCCCTTTTCCAGCAACGTGATCGAAAAGCTCTCCGGCGATCTCTACGACCTGGTCTATGGCCAGCCGTTCCGGTTGCCGGTGGAGTTGATCTTCGTGATGCGCGCCCTCTCCACCTTCGAGGGGGTCGGCCGGAGTCTCGATCCCGCCTTTAGCCTGGTGGCGATTGCCCGCCCCTACCTGCTGCCCCTGATGTCCGCCAGCGGTAACGGCCCCAACGACTTCATCAATGAGCTGGGTCGCCAGGCGGCGGAGGTGGGCAGCCGCGCCCTGGGTCTCCCCCGGCGCCTTGAGGAAAGTCTGGCCCGGGTTGAGCAGGGCGACCTGCAGGTGCAGATCCGTGCCGGCGAAACCGACCGTCTCCTGCGGCGGCTCGCCGTCAGCCAGCAGTTGGGTGGGCAGTCGGTGCTGCTCGGCGCCCTGGTGGTGGCTGCTTCGGTGCTGGGCACCGGTGGCCGTCCGGCGTTGGCCGTCCTGCCGCTGCTCGCGGCCTTGCCCGTCGGCTACGGCTGGATTCGCCTGCAGGGAAGATTGCGCCGGGATGCCCGCCTGGAGCAGTTGCCCGGCGCCCGGCGCTGATCAGGCCTTGCCCCGGGGGCCCCTGTCTTCGACACCGGCGTAGACCGCCTGGCTGCCCAGCTCGTCTTCGATGCGCAGCAGGCGGTTGTACTTGGCGACCCGCTCGCTGCGGCTCAGGGAGCCGGTCTTGATCTGGCCGGCGCGGGTGGCCACTGCCAGATCAGCGATCGTCGTGTCCTCTGTTTCGCCGCTGCGGTGGCTGATCACGCTGGTGTAGCCGGCCCGGCCGGCCAGGTCGATCGCCTGCAGGGTTTCGGTGAGGGAGCCGATCTGATTGACCTTGATCAGGATCGAATTGGCGGTTCCCTGCTCGATGCCCCGTTGCAGGCGGCTGGTGTTGGTCACGAACAGGTCGTCACCCACCAGCTGCACGCGGCTGCCCAGCCGCTGGGTCAGCAGGGCCCAGCCCTCCCAGTCGTCCTCGGCCAGGCCATCCTCGATCGAGACGATCGGGTAGCGGCTGACCATCGCCTCCAGCTGATCCACCAGCTCGGCGCTGGTGTAGCTGCCACCGCCGAAGGCGTAGCGGCCGTCTTTGTAGAACTCGGTGCTGGCCACATCCAGGGCCAGTGAAATCTGATCGCCGGGGCGGTAGCCCGCCTTCTCGATCGCGGCCACGAGCAGATCGCCACCGGCCTCATTGCTGGTCAGATTCGGTGCGAAGCCGCCCTCATCGCCCACGGCCGTGGATAGCCCCTGCTCATGCAGCAGCCCCTTGAGGGTGTGGAACACCTCGGCGCCCATGCGCAGGGCCTCCCGGAAGCTGGAGGCACCGTGGGGCACCACCATGAACTCCTGGAAATCCAGGTTGTTGGTGGCGTGGGCACCGCCGTTGATCACGTTCATCAGAGGCACCGGCAGCAGGGTGGCCAGCGGTCCCCCCAGGTAGCGGTAAAGGGGCAGGCCCACGCCTTCGGCCGCGGCCCGGGCCACCGCCAGGCTCACCGCCAGGATCGCATTGGCCCCGAGGGCGGATTTGTTGTCGCTGCCGTCAAGCTCGATCATCGCGGCATCGACGGTGCCCTGGTCGGTGGCACTCAGCCCGCAGAGGGCCGGGGCGATTTTTTCCTCGATGTTGGACACCGCCTTGGTCACCCCCTTGCCGAAGTAGCGGCTGGGGTCGCCATCCCGCAGTTCGTGGGCCTCGTGGGCGCCGGTGCTGGCGCCGCTGGGCACGATCGCCATGCCGCGGGCGCCTCCCTCAAGCAGTACCTCCGCCTCCACGGTGGGGGTGCCGCGGGAATCAAGCACCTCGCGGGCCACCACGGTGTCGATGACGAGATCGAGGGAGTCGAACACGAATGCGTTTCGTTGATGGTGGCGATCTTATGGGCCGCCCCCATCCGTCCATTTGTGCCGGTTGGCACGGATCTCGGCCGGCGGCTCAGAATGGCCCTGCCCCACTCCCTGACCATGCGACTGCTTCACACCATGTTGCGGGTGGGGGATCTGGAACGCTCGCTCGTTTTTTACACCGATCTGCTCGGCATGCGCCTGCTCCGCCGCAAGGATTATCCCGGCGGCCGTTTCACCCTGGCCTTCGTGGGCTATGGCGAGGAGCGCGACACAACCGTGCTGGAGCTCACTCACAACTGGGACACGGCCAGCTACGAGATCGGCAGCGGCTACGGCCACATCGCCTTGGGGGTGGACGATATCCAGGCTGTGTGTGACCGGATCCGCACCAAGGGCGGCAAGGTGACGCGGGAGCCTGGTCCGATGAAGCACGGCAGCACCGTGATCGCCTTCGTGGAAGATCCCGATGGCTACAAGGTGGAACTGATTCAAATCTCCCCCCGGCCCGATGCGGTCTGACCCTTCCCCCCCGGGCAGCCTCACCAGCGAACCGGATCGCTTCAGCGACGCCGCCTGGGACCTGCTGTTGGCCAGCCAGGACCAGGCCCGCCGTTGGCGCCACGGCCAGCTTGACGTGGAGCATCTGCTGCAGGTGCTGTTCAGCGATGCACGCTTTGCCAGCTGGGTGGACCCGTTGCCGATCGATGTGGATCAGGTGCTTGATCGCATCGAGGCCTTCTGCGCCGAGCAGCCCACCGGAGGCGGCGATGAGCTGTTCATCGGTGAGGCCCTTGAGGACTTACTGGAGGCGGCGGATCGCCGCCGGGGCGGCTGGGGGTCGCGCCTGATCGATGGGCCCCATCTGCTCTTGGCGCTGCTGGAGGAGCCTCGGCTGGGGGCCGAGCTGCTCGCCGCCGAGGGCCTTCGTGAGGAGAGGCTGCTGCGGCAGCTGCGGCCTGGGGCGCCCCCGCGCCCCCCCGCGATTTCCCCGGTGCCGGCCCCCGGGAACGAAGCCAAGGGCCCTGCGGCGCCTCATCGCCCTCGGGCTCAGCAGCAGCGCAGCGACGACGACGACTGGATCGACACGACCCCCGCCGCCCCGGCCTTGTCCCGGTCCCAGCCAGCCGCCCCGCCCCCGCTGGCCGGCCCTGGCGCCATCGCTGCCCCCCCGGACGGAGGGCTCACCCTGGAGCGGGATCCTTCGCCCCTGGAGCAGTTCGGCCGCGACCTCACCGCCGCCGCCCGCGCCGGTCAGCTCGATCCGGTGATCGGTCGCGACGCCGAGATCCGCCGCCTGATCCAGGTGCTTTCACGTCGGGGCAAGAACAATCCGGTGCTGATCGGCGAGCCCGGGGTGGGCAAGACCGCCATCGCCGAGCTGTTGGCCCAGCGGATCGTGGCCGGTGAGGTGCCCGATTCGCTCAAGGGCCTGCGCCTGATCAGCCTCGACCTGGGGGCCCTGATCGCCGGCGCCAAGTTCCGCGGCCAGTTCGAGGAACGGCTGCGCAGTGTGCTGGCGGAGGTGAGCGACCCCGATGCCGGCGTGGTGCTGTTCATCGATGAGCTGCACACGGTGGTCAGCAGCGACCGCTCCAGCGCCGATGCCGGCAGCCTGCTCAAGCCGATGCTCGCCCGCGGCGAATTGCGCTGCATCGGCGCCACCACCCCCGCCGATTACCGGCGCACGGTGGAGAAGGATCCCGCCCTCGACCGCCGCTTCCAGCAGGTGATGGTGGGCGAGCCGAGCCTGGAGGTGAGCATCGACATCCTGCGAGGGCTCAAGGAGCGCTACGAGCTGCACCACGGCGTCACGATCAGCGATGGGGCGGTGGTGGCCGCCACCCGGCTGGCGGCCCGCTATATCGCCGACCGCTGCCTCCCAGACAAGGCGATCGACCTGATCGATGAGGCCGCCGCCCAGCTCAAGATGGAGGTCACGTCCAAACCCCAGCTGGTGGAGGACGCCGAGCTGGCGCTGCGGCGGGTGGAGCTGTCCCTGCTGGCGGCGGAATCGGCACCGATGGACGAGCGCCTGGTGCTGCAGGACCAGCGCCGGGAGGCCCAGGAGTGCCTGGGGGCCCTGCAGGAACGCTGGCAGGGGGAACGGGAGCAGCTGGCGGAGCTGCGGGAGCTCCAGCACCAGGACGAGGACCTGCGTCACGCCATGGCAGAGGCGGAGCGCGATGGCGATCTCGAGGAGGCGGCCCGGCTGCAGTACGACCAACTCCATGGGGTTCAGCAGCGGCGCCTCGCCCTGGAGCAGGCGATGCTCGACGACCAGCGCTCCGGCCAGTCGCTGCTGCGGGAGCAGGTGGAGGAGGGTGACATCGCCGATGTGGTGGCCCGCTGGACCGGCATCCCCGTGCAACGGCTGCTGGCCGGGGAACGCCAGAAGTTGCTGGAGCTCGAAAACCGGTTGGGGGAGCGCGTGATCGGCCAGCCCGAAGCGGTCACCGCCGTGGCGGCCGCGATCCGTCGCGCCCGGGCCGGGATGCAGGATCCGCGCCGTCCCGTGGGCTCGTTCCTGTTCCTCGGCCCCACCGGGGTGGGCAAGACTGAACTGGCCAAGGCGCTGGCGGCAGCCCTCTTCGATGAACCCGAGGCCCTGGTGCGTCTCGACATGAGCGAGTACATGGAGCGGAATGCCGTCGCTCGCCTGCTCGGGGCTCCGCCGGGCTACGTGGGCTATGAGGAGGGTGGCCAGCTCACGGAGGCCGTGCGCCAGCGCCCCTACGCGGTGCTGCTGCTCGATGAGGTGGAAAAGGCCCACCCCGAGGTGTTCAACGTGCTCCTGCAGGTGCTCGACGACGGCCGCCTCACCGATTCCCAAGGCCGCACGGTCGATTTCCGCCACACGGTGGTGGTGATGACCAGCAACCTGGCCAGCAGGGCCATCCTTGAGCACGCCCGCGCCGGCGGCGACAACCATGCCGAGCGCCAGGCCCAGCTCGATGCCGCCGTCGAGCAGGCCTTGGCCAGCCAGTTCCGTCCCGAGTTCCTCAACCGCATCGACGAGGTGATCCGCTTCCGCCCCCTGCGGCCCGAAGACCTGCAGCGGATCGTGCGCCTGCAACTGGCGGAGCTGGCGCTGCTGCTGGCGGACCAGGGGTTGGAGCTTGAGGTGGATGAGCCGGTGGTGGCCCGCCTGGCGGAGCAGGGTCACCAGCCCGAATACGGCGCTCGGCCGCTGCGACGTCTGTTGCGCCGCCAGATCGAAAACCCCCTGGCCACCGCCCTGCTCGCCGAGACCTTCAGCGGCGCCAGGGGCGTGCGCGTGCAGGCCGCCCCTGAACCTGCGGCGCCGCTGCTCTTCACCCCCCTGGCTTCGACCCGTGGGGACGTCCGGTAGGGTGATCGTTTGCCGGTACGTTTGATCGCACCGGTGCGCCAGCGCCTGTGACTCTCCAAACGCCCGAAGACACGGCTGAAACCACCGCCGCCCCAGCTGCACCAGCAGCGAAGACCGGTCCAGGCGGCTTCGCCGCCGCCACGGTCGAGGAGTTGCGCAAGGTGGTCTGGCCCAGCCGTCAGCAGCTGTTCAGCGAGTCGGTGGCCGTGATCTTGATGGTCAGCCTCTCGGCGGCCACCATCGCCGCCGTCGATCGCTTCTTTGGCTGGGGGTCCCAGCAGATCTTCCGCTGACCCCCCGCCCGCTGCTCCCCCTCCGCTGCGCCTCCCCGATCTGAACACCGTGTCCGAAGCCGAACTCGCCACCTTTGATCCCACCTCGGGCGCCGAGACCCCTGGGGGGGCCGCCGCGCCGGGCCCGGCGATCGACCTGAGCGAAGCCTCTGTCGCTGCCGGCACGTCGGAGGGCAAGAAGGCCGTCGCGCGCTGGTATGCCGTGCAGGTGGCCTCCAGCTGCGAGAAGAAGGTCAAGGCCACCCTGGAGCAGCGGGCCGTGACCCTCGGAGTCGACAGCCGCATCCTTGAAATTGAGATTCCCCAGACCCCGGCCGTCAAGATCAAGAAGGATGGCAACCGCCAGAGCACCGAAGAAAAGGTGTTTCCCGGCTACGTGCTCGTGCGCATGGTCCTCGATGAGGACACGATGATGGCGGTGCGCAGCACCCCCAACGTGATTAATTTCGTGGGGGCCGAGGAGCGCCGCGCCACGGGCCGGGTGCGTGGTCACATCAAGCCCCGCCCCCTCAGCCGCACCGAGGTGGACCGCATCTTCAAGCGGGCCGCCGAGAAGAAGGCCGTGGTCAAGGTCGACCTCACCGAGGGCGATCAGATCCTCGTCACCGCCGGTCCGTTCAAGGACTTCCAGGGCGAGGTGATCGAGGTCTCCGGCGAGCGCAGCAAGCTCAAGGCCCTGCTCTCGATCTTCGGCCGGGAAACCCCGGTCGAGCTGGAGTTCGCCCAGATCAGCAAACAGAGCTGAGTCCCAGCGGCCGCCTCCCTGCGGAGGGTGGCCGTCCATCGCCCGCCGTGGCCCCTGGCTTCGGCGATCCGCAGACCGTCCCGACGTCCCCCCCGGGAGTCCCCGTCCCCCAGCCCAGCCGATGGCCAAGAAAGTCGTAGCCGTGATCAAGCTGGCCCTCAATGCCGGCAAAGCCAACCCCGCACCGCCCGTGGGCCCCGCCCTCGGCCAGCACGGGGTGAACATCATGGCGTTTTGCAAGGAGTACAACGCCCGCACCCAGGACAAGGCCGGCTATGTGATTCCGGTCGAGATTTCGGTCTTCGAAGACCGCAGTTTCACCTTCATCACCAAGACCCCTCCCGCCTCTGTCTTGATCTCCAAGGCGGCCGGCATCGAGAAGGGTGCCGCCACCTCCGCCAAGGGTTCGGTGGGTGCCATCAGCCGCACCCAACTCGAGGAGATTGCCCGCACCAAGCTGCCCGATCTCAACACCTCCAGCCTGGAGTCCGCCCAGCGCATCATCGAAGGCACCGCCCGCAACATGGGCGTCGCCATCCGCGACTGAGCCCGAACCGGTCGGTTCCGGCCACCGATTCAGCACCGTTGTTCCACCCATCCACCCCACCGGGGGAGACCGCCCAGCGGTCGTTCGCACCCCACTTCCCCGCCATGCCGAAGATTTCCAAGCGTCTGTCCGCCCTTCAGAGCCAGATCGAAGACCGCGCCTACACCCCCGAGGAGGCGCTGGCGCTGGTGAAGGCCACCGCCACGGCCAAGTTCGACGAAACAATCGAAGCCCACGCGCGCCTGGGCATCGATCCCAAGTACACCGACCAGCAGCTGCGCACCACCGTCGCCCTGCCCAACGGCACCGGCCAGACCATTCGCATCGCCGTGATCGCCCGCGGTGAGAAGGTGGCTGAGGCCAAGGCTGCCGGCGCCGATCTCGCAGGCGACGACGAGCTGGTGGACGCCATCGCCGGCGGCCAGATCGATTTCGACCTGCTGATCGCCACCCCGGACATGATGCCGAAGGTGGCCAAGCTCGGCCGGGTGCTCGGCCCCCGGGGCCTGATGCCGAACCCCAAGGCCGGCACCGTCGCCACCGACCTGGCTGCGGCCATCAACGAGTTCAAGGCGGGCAAGCTGGAATTCCGGGCCGACCGCACCGGCATCGTGCACGTGCGCTTCGGCAAGGCCAGCTTCAGCGTCGAGAAGTTGCAGGAGAACCTCAAGGCCCTGCAGGAGACGATCGATCGCCAGAAGCCCAGTGGTGCCAAGGGGCGTTACTGGAAGAGCCTGTACCTCAGCTCCACCATGGGTCCCTCGGTGCAGGTGGACGTCAACGCCCTGCAGGACATCAAGCAGGAAGGCTGAGCTTCCGCTCCAGCCACTTGAACAGCAGGGAGGCGCTGGTGGTCATCACCAGATACACCAGCGCCACCGCGATGTAGATCTCAAACGCCCGGTAGGTGGTGGCCACCATCAGTTGCCCCTGCCGGAACAGTTCGTCGAATCCGATCACGGCCGCCAGGCTGGTGTCCTTGATCAGGGTGATGAATTCATTGGCCAGCGGGGGCAGCACGCGCCGGATCGCCTGCGGGGCGATCACAAAGCCCATCCGCTCGATCGGGCTGAAGCCGAGGGCATCGGCCGCTTCCCACTGACCGCGGTCGATCGATTCGATGCCGCTGCGCAGCACCTCGGCCAGGTAGGCGGCCACGTTGAGGCTCAGGGCGATCACGGCAGCGGGCAGTCGCTCGATCGTGAAGGCGATGCTGAGGCTCTGGATCAGCGCCGGCAGCCCGAAATAGATCAGGAACAGCTGCACCAGCATCGGTGTGCCGCGAAAAAAGTCGATGTAGACGCGGCAGAGGCGGTGGGCCATGGGCCACGGTGCCTGCAGCAGCATCGCCAGACCCGTGCCGCCGATCAGGCCGAAGCTGAACGACAGCAGCGTCAGCAGCAGGGTGATGCCGGCGCCCTTGAGCAGGTGTTGGGCCAGTTGCGCCAGCTCCAGCCCCGCCTTCGGCGCGCTGCTCCGCTGCAAGGCCGGCGCCGTCAGCGGCAGCAGCGGCGGTTCGGCTCCGAGCCATTGGCGGTAGATCCGGGCATAGCGCCCGCTCTCGATCAGGTCGCCCAGTGCCCTGTTGATCGTCGCTTCCATCGGGGAGCCGGCGGGCAGGGCGATGCCGTAATGCTCGGTGCTGAGGCGCTCGCCAACGATGCGCAGGCCGGTGAGACGGGCTTGCCGGGTCGCATACAGAATCGCCGGTACATCACTCACCACGGCATCGGCATTGCCGTTGGCAAGCTCCTGCAGGGCCAGCGGGGTGGAATCGAAGTTGATCACCCGCGCACCCGGCACCTCGGCCGCCGCGATGGCCCCGGTGGTGCCGATCTGCACGGCGATGCGGAGTCCCTTGAGCTGCTCGCGGCTGGAGGGTTGAGGTCCGTTGTCCCGCACCACGATCGCCTGGCCAGCCTCGAAGTAGGGGCGGCTGAATTCAATCGCCCGGGCGCGCTCGGCGGTGATCGTGATGGCGCTGATCGCGGCGTTGATGCTGCGGGCCTGCAGCGCCGGAATGATGCCGTCGAACGGCAGCGCCACCAGTTCGATCGGATGGCCCGCCTGCTGGCCGATCGCCTCGATCAGATCAACATCGAAGCCGCGGATCGTGCCGGTGGCGTTGTCGCGGAATTCGAACGGGGGAAAAGTGGGATCGGTGCCCACCTTCCAGAGGCTGCCCAGCCCTGGGGAAGCAGCGGCGGGAGCGCTGGCGGCCCGGCCCGGAAGCGCTCCCGCCGCCAGGGCGCTCAGCCATCCGGCGAGGAGCAGCCCCACGGCCAGCCGAACGAGACGGCGGTGCCGACGCCCGATGCACTCGATACTGAACCAGGGCCGCCTGCTCATGGCCTGCGCTGCCTGCACCTCTGACACCCGATGATCGCCACATCAGCTGCAGAACCCATCCTGCAGTGCATTGATCTGCACAAAAGCTATGGCGAACAGGCCGTGCTCAACGGCGTGAGCACCCGCGTCCAGGCAGGCGAAGTGGTCTCGATCATCGGACCTTCGGGCTGCGGCAAGAGCACCTTCCTGCGCTGCTTGAACCGGCTCGAGGACTTTGAGCGGGGCCAGCTGCGGGTGCTGGGCCGCGACATCGCCGGCGGTCCGCTGGGCTGGCGCCAGCTGCGCGCGCTGCGCCTTCAGGTCGGCATGGTGTTCCAGCAATTCAACCTCTTCCCCCACCTGACAGTGCTGGAGAACCTGGTGCTGCCGCCGCGCCGGGTGCTGCGGCTGCCCCTGGCCGAATGCCACGACCGGGCCCGGCGCCACCTCGCCCAGGTCGGCCTGGCCGAGCGGGCCGGCGCCTATCCGGGTCAGCTCTCGGGCGGTCAGAAGCAGCGGGTGGCGATCGCCCGCAGTCTGTGCATGAACCCGGAGGTGATGATGTTCGACGAGCCCACCAGCGCCCTGGATCCGGAGCTGGTCGATGAGGTGCTGCAGGTGATGCGCCTGCTCGCCGAAAGCGGCATGACCATGCTGGTGGTCACCCATGAGATGCGATTTGCTCGCGAGGTCTCGAGCCGGGTGCTGTTTTTCAACAACGGCCGGATTGAGGAGCAGGGCGCTCCTGAAGCCGTGTTCGGCGCCCCCCGCAGCGAGCGGTTGCGCAGTTTCCTCAGGCGCCGCTAGGCCCCGAGAGCCTGCCGGCAAGCGCTGAGGTAGGGTGATCCACTGGCTTCGGCCAGGAGGGCCCGCGCCCGACCCCAGACAGCAGGTGAAGCCAGGTTCCCCCTTCATGGCGGGAGCTGCCGGATTCATAAATCCTGCCGAGGTGAACGCGAAGGATCTTGCTCTCCACGGCCCCCGGCACTCCGGTGGGCCGGGTCCAGCCGGTCCCGCGGCCTCGAGGTATGGCTGCCGCATGACGCGGCTGCCTCTGGGCCGCGGTCCCAGCTTGTTCCCCCGATCCGTTCCAAACCTATGGGCCGCACGCTGGAGAGCAAGCAACAGATCGTCGAAGAGCTCAAAGGGCTCCTCGGTGAGGCCGACATGGCACTGGTTCTTGATTACAAGGGCCTGACCATCAAGGAGATGTCTGATCTGCGGACCCGTCTGCAGGCCAGCAACGGCATTTGCAAGGTGACCAAAAACACCTTGATCCGCCGGGCCATTGATGGCAACAGCGCCTGGTCGGAACTCGATTCCCTGCTCACGGGCACCAATGCCTTCGTCCTGGTCAAGGGCGATGTCGGTGGTGCCGTCAAGGCCGTCCAGTCCTTCCAGAAGGACACCAAGAAATCGGAAGTCAAAGGGGGCCTTTTCGAAGGCAAACTTCTGTCCCAATCCGAAATCAAGGCCATCGGTGAGCTGCCCTCCAAGGAGGTGCTTCTGGCGCAGATCGCAGGTGCGATCAACGCCGTCGCCACCAAGGTGGCCATGGGAATCAACGAGGTTCCGGCCGGTCTTGCCCGGGCGCTCAAGGCCCACGCCGAATCAGGCGAGGGCTGATGTGCTGCACCGGCCCTGCCGGAGCAGCCCCCAAGAGTTCGACCGATCCCCCTGTTCCCCAACAGATCTGTTGCTGATCCCCCCTAACCATGTCCCCGAAAACCGACACCATTCTCGAGTCGCTCAAGGAGCTTTCCCTCCTCGAGGCCTCCGAGCTCGTTAAGCAGATTGAAGAGGCCTTCGGCGTTTCCGCGGCTCCCGCCGCTGGCGCTGTGGTGGTGGCTGCCGCCGCCGCCGCCGAGCCCGTCGAAGAGCAGACCGAATTCGACGTCATCCTCGACAGCTTTGATGCTGCCGCCAAGATCAAGGTCCTCAAGGCCGTCCGCGAGGTCACTGGCCTCGGCCTGGGCGAAGCCAAGGCCTTGGTGGAAGCCGCTCCCACTCCCATCAAGGAAGGCATCGCCAAGGGCGATGCCGAAGCGATCAAGAAGGCTGTGGAAGAAGTCGGCGGCAAGGTCACCATCAAGTGATCCGGCCCGACGGGGGCCCCGGCCCCCGTCAATCCTTCCTGTTGTCTTCGCCGGCCCTGTGGGGCCGGCTTTTTCATGGCCGCTCTGGCCGGCCCCAACCCGACCCAAGCCGGGGGCTTGGCAGGGGCAGGCGTTTCAGTGGGTGGGCTGTGCCCTGTCGGGTGGCTTGGCGACTCGCCCCGCCCGCAGCCCTGCCGGGTCTTTGGCTCGGGCCTGGCCTGGCGTCGGGCTGGGATCGTTGGCCACATGGAGCGCCGCTTCTGCGGACGGACAAAAAAAAGCCCCGCCAAAGGCAGGGCTCTGAGATTGGAACGATCCTGGGAGTCTGTCCTCGTTTCGACCCCGGGAGAGCGTTCTGCACTCCTCACAGCCCAGACCTTAACGGCAGGGGATGGGGGTGTCGATCGGGAATCGGACGCTGTGGCAACTGTCCTCGGGTCCGGTGGCCTCACTCCCGGAACGGGATCACCCTCAGGGCGATGGGGCCGCTGCCATAGCCCCCTCGGCTCTGGCTCCGTCCTGCGCCGCTCGCGCTCCCTGGATCGGATTCAGGGGAGTCCGAGCGGGTCAGCAGGGTCCGGGGTGGGGCCGCATCCCCCCTGGTGAGCTGGGCAAGGTTGGCGTCGCTGGCGAAGTAGATGTGATTGAGGGTCTGGCCGCCGTAGACCCTGCGGCGCAAGTGCCAGCCAGGTTCCAGGGCGATTGCCGCGAAGCCGTCCCGGTCCCGGCGTAGCACCGAGCCCCTGCCCAGGAGCAGGTCCTGGCGGCTGTCGGGCGAAGACCCGAGGAGCTGCAGCTCCTGTCCCATCTGGCGCAGCTGCAGGCGGTAGCGGCTCGACAAATCCACCTCACCCACCCGCAGGGAATAGCCGTTGCTGTCGATGTAGCGGCTGCAGATGCCGCTGTAGTCGAAGCGGGTCAGGGCCGCGTCGATCAGGCCATCGGAGCGCTGCTGCCAGCAGGCGGGCGCCGGCCGCAGCTGCTCGAGCACCATGAGGCTCCAGTCGGAGCGGGCCACGGGCTTGGCCAGGATCGCGAAGCGGCTGACCTCCACGGGCCGGCTCTCGAACAGAGCGGCGGCCCGGGCCGCCGGCACCAGGGCGATGGGGGTGAGGACCAGTGTCGATCCAGCCGCCAGAAGGGCACCAAGGCCCAAGGTCGCGAGGTAAGTTCGCTGCATGCGAGGGACTCCCCTGGTCGAGATCGAAAGCGCGTTCTACCGAACTTTTGTGCCCGAGCCCAGTGGCGGCTGATCTGGCGCCGGTGGTGACGGCCGCCTGCGATGGCGCCTGCAGTGGCAACCCCGGCCCCGGCGGTTGGGGGGCCTTGCTGCGCTTTGAAGATGGCAGGGTCTGGGAATTCGGAGGCCGCGAGGCGGCCAGCACCAACAACCGCATGGAGCTGAGAGCGGCCCTGGCGCTGCTGGAGGTCCTCCCCGATCTGCCCCGGCATCCCAGCTTTTCGATTCGCACCGACAGCCGCTACCTGATCGACGGCTTCAGCAAGTGGCTCAACGGCTGGAAGCGCAAGGGCTGGCGCACAGCCTCGGGAGGCACCGTGCTCAACCGGGACCTCTGGGAGGCCCTCGATCGGGCTCGCCTGCCCGATGTGCCCTTCGTTCATGTCAGGGGCCACAGCGGCGACCCCGACAATGACCGCTGCGACGCCATCGCCGTCGCTTTTTCCCGCGGCGGACGGCCGCCCCTGGCGGGGCCCGGCGGCGCCGGCAAAGGCGGCGAGGCGGCATCCCTGGACCCGGTCAAGGCCTCGATCCTTTCGGTCTCAAGCGCTCGCGCATCAGCCGCAGGGACCGCCCAGGTTCCTGTGACGGCTGCCCCCGACCGGGCCGCCACCGATGGCGACGACGACGCCCCCGTGGAGCCAGCGCCACGCCCGCTGCAGGACCTGCTGAGTCGGCTTGAGCTGGCTGATCGGCTGGCGCGCGGGGGCTATGGCCTGAGTGCCATGGAGCTGGCCCAGCTGGTGGAGCAACCGCTGGCCAAGGTGCAAGCCCGCCAGCGCTCCTGGCACTGGCGGGACTGGCAGGTGCGCCCCCAGGGCGACGGCCGCTGGCGGTTGGTGCGGGAGGGCTCCGATGGCTGAGCTCCCCCCCCCGGATCTTGGGCCGGCGCCGGCAGCGCTGCTCCCCACCGAGGCGTTGTACCGCCGCTGGGTGGGTCCTCTTTTGGCCCGTGATGACGGCGCCGATGCCGAACAGCTCAGCGCGATCACCCTGGCGGCCCTGGGCCAGGCAGCCCTGCGGCGGAACTGGCCGATCGTGGCCGGCAGCCTGGCGGGGCTGGCTTCGGAGCTCCAGCGCCGGGACCCCCGCCTGGAGCAGACCCTCTTCGGTTGCCGCTTTGCCAACCCTTTGGGGTTGGCGGCTGGTTTTGACAAGAACGGTGTGGCGGCGGCGATCTGGCACCTGTTCGGCTTCGGTTTTGCCGAGGTGGGCACGGTCACCTGGCAGGCCCAGGCCGGCAACCCCCGGCCGCGGTTGTTCCGGCTGGCGGCCGAGCAGGCTGCCCTCAACCGCATGGGCTTCAACAACATCGGCGCCGAGGCGGTGCGTCGCACCCTCGAACGCCAGCAGTTGCCGCCGACGGGCCAGCGCCCGGCGGTCCTGGGGATCAACCTGGGCAAATCCCGGAACACCTCCCTGGAGCTGGCCCCCGATGACTACGCCTCGTCCCTCGAATGGCTGTCATCCCTGGCTGACTACGCCGTCATCAACGTCAGTTCCCCGAACACCCCGGGGTTGCGGGAGCTACAGGAGGAGGTGCAGCTGCGGCGATTGGTCGAGCGGTTGCGGCGCCTGCCCGCCTGCCCACCCCTGCTGGTCAAGATCGCCCCGGACCTGGAGGATGACGCCATCGATGCCATCGCCCGCCTGGCCTACGAGGAGGGGCTGGCCGGTGTGATTGCTGTGAACACCAGCTTGAACCGGCTCGGTCTGGAGCAGCGCCGGTTGGCCCAGAGCGGACGCACCCTGGCGGAGGAGGCGGGGGGGCTGAGTGGTGCTCCGTTGCGGGCCCGGGCCCTGGAGGTGATTCGGCGCCTGCGGGCCACCGCCGGTCCCTCGTTGCCTCTGATCGGCGTGGGCGGGATCGATTCACCCCAGGCGGCCTGGGAGCGGATCACCGCCGGTGCCTCGCTGGTGCAGCTGTACACCGGCTGGATCTACCGGGGGCCGGTATTGGTGCCGGCCATCCTTGAGGGTGTGTCCGCGCAACTTGATCGCCACGGATTCAGACAACTTGGTGAAGCGGTCGGCAGTGGGGTTCCCTGGCGCTGAATGACCGATACCCTTTAGTCACATTTGGTCGCCCTGGGTTTTGGTGCTCTCCGGTGTCCAGGATCGAATCAAGCCGCTGAAGGCCTGGCTGTTCCCACCCAGGGTTCTGCTGGAACTTGAGGATCGCTGGCTGACGCTCTCCGCCTTCCCCTCCCGTGGCAAGGTGCATCGGGCCACGGTGCTGCAACGGGTTCCCCTGCCTGCCGGTTCGATCGTGGCCGGCGAGCCCCGCCGCAATGAGGCCATCGGTGATCTGATCGGTGATCTGCTCCTGGAGCACGGGCTCAATGGGGCCCGGATCGTGGCCACACTCCCCCACCAGGCCACCCAGTGGCGATTGGTGCAGTGGGCGACTCCCGGCTGGCCGGCGAATGCGGAAAAGGAACTTGAGGATCTCAATCCAGATCTGGGCCTGTCCTACCCCCTCAAGACGGCCTATGTGACCTTGCTGCCCCTGGGCCGCTCCGATTCCAGGGATCCCGCCAGCTCTCTCCTGGTGACCGTTCGGCGCGCGGCTGTGCAGGCGTGGATCGATATCTTCACCCTGGCCGGGGTGGAGTTGGAGCGGCTGGAGTCGGCCCAATTGAGTGAATGGCGGGCCCTGGACCCTCTTTTGAAGCGCGTTCCAAGCGGCGGCTTGTTCGTTCAGGTGGATCTCTACGAGAGCGGTAGCCGTGTGGTGCTCTACTCCAACGGTGTGCCCGAATACGAGCAAGCCCTGCCGGTGGCGGGCCGTCCGGTCCAGGCGGATCTCAACAGGGAGCTCGTTCAGCGGGTCGAAGCGATCGTTCGTTATTGGCGGGAGCAGGAGCCTGGTCTCACCTCCGTGCAGCTGGGGCTTGTCGGAAGCTATGCGGAACGGCAGGATCTTGTCGATTTGTTCCGTCGTTCAGAGGCTTGGAGCTTGGAATCGGTGGATGTCTTCAAGCTTGGCTGGATCGTTCCACCAGGGACGGGCGGCGAGACCCCCCTCCCCAATGGTTCCCAGTTGTTGAGGGTGGCAGGTCTGCTCCAGGAGGAGATCAACCCATGACCCGATCGCCTGGTTCGGTTGATCTGCTGCGCCAACGGCGCCTGGAGTTGGGGTTGCCCGAGCGCCCCGAGGCTCCACCCGATTTGTCTCGACTCCTCGTCCTGGGGGGCCTGGCCGGAGCTGGCCTTGTGCTCCTCTCGCTTCTGGTTTGGCTGGGTCTTCGCTTCCGACTTCAGGTGCTGCAAGCCGAGGTGGCTCAGCTTGCAGATGTCCCTGCCCAGGTTCAGGGAATGAAAGGAGCGCTTGCGGCGTCGATCGGGCGCGTCAAGACCCTGAAGACGGCCAACAAGGGATTGACCGAAGGTCTGGTGGGTGTGCGATCAGGCTCGGCCTTGCTCACCCAGCTAGCCATGATCACCCCTGCTGGGGTTCAGCTCACCAACGGCGATGTGCAGGGCAACAGTCTCACCCTCAAGGGCGTTGCGGCCGATCCGCAGGCGTTCCGCCGAATCAATGCTCTGCAACTCCAGCTCGCCAATGCACCGATGTTTGAGGCAGGCGGCATTGAAGTGGTCAAGGTGAGCCGTGAGCCGGCGCCCGCGTCTGCCCAGGCCCCTCCAGGTTCTGCCCCACCCACCAAGGTGACCTTTGAGATGAAGGCTGAGTTCAGCCCGGCGGCCAAGTCCTCCAACCTCGCTGAATTGCAGCGGCTCGGGGCCGAGGGTATGGCCCAGCGCATGCGTGTGCTCGCCCGAGCGGGGGTGCTGCCATGACCAATCTGCAGGCAGGGGCATCAAGCAACACTGGGATCACGGGCATTTTCACCCGTGAGCGGTTGCTGGTCGGAGTTCCGGCTGTCATCGGCGGCGTGGTTGCTCTGGGTTTTCTTGGATTGGCGGTCGTTCCTCTCTGGCAGCAGGTACAGAAGGATCAGCAGCAAGTTGATGATCTTCGTCAGCAGAAAGAGTCGCTTCCGCTGCTCCGCAATCAACTGGCGGTACAGCAGACCAATGAAGAAGAGGCCAATGCCTTGAAGACCAAGCTACTGAGTTTGATTGCCGGCAGTGGCAGCATGAACACCTTCTTGGCCCAACTCAGCGCTGAAGGACTTCGCACTGGAGTTCAACTCGATGCTTTTGAGCCGATTGCAGTGGCTGCCCCTCTAGCTGCCACCACACCGGCTACCCCTCCTGCTCCAGCTACACCTCCGCCTGCGGGTCAAGCGGCTCCTGCTGCCCCCCCGGATCCTTTGCTTGCCCCAGGGATTCAGAAAACATCCCTGTTAATCGGCGCCAGGGGTCGCTACCCCCTGGTGCTGGCCTTCCTACGCCGGCTTGAGAGTTTGGGGCTCCTGGTGGTTCAGAGCGATCTCGTCCTTGGCCTTGAACCAGAACAGCCCACATCAAGCCCGTCTGCTGAAAGAGTCGCGCCACGGACGACGTTGAAGTTGAATGTGGCGCTCTATTCCAAGGCTCCTGAGCCTTCGGGAGGTAAAAAGCCTTGAATTGCTTCTCTCGCGATGGTTTATCAATCCGTTCAGCGGTACGATCCGCAGGTCTTGGAGGTTGTCAGAGTGGTGGTAGCTGTGGTTAGTCAGCGTTGGTTTCGTTGGGTGGCCGCCACCGCCGTGCCCGTTCTGCAGTTGGGCGCCCCCGGTGGCGCTGCCTTGGCCCAGGCGGTTCCGCTCACCGTTCAGTCTCAACCAGCGGCGCAAAACCTGGTGCTCAAAGCCCGGCGGCTGAGTGATTCAGTTGAGGTGTTGATCGAAGGCACGGGCCCGGCCCCGGTCCTGCAACAATCCAACAGCGGTGGTCTTTGGTTTGGTCAATTGTCCACCAGCCAGCCCTTGCGGCTGGGGGCTGGATCCCAACGCCTGGCCTTGCCAGAGGCGGGGATCGAATCGATCACTCTGCAGGGATCGGGTGGCAGCTATCAGATCCAGGTGAAACCGATGGGGGGGGCTCCTCTGGCGCGGCCACTGATCAGCGCCGACGGCCGCAATCTGCTCCTCTCGTTCTCCGCGAATCCCCTGGCTACGACCGTCACCGGACGGCTCGACCTCAATACGCCAGGGCGGGTGCCCCAGGTGGCCTTCGCTCCGCCGCTCCAGCCGCGGGCCGTTGCTCCACCTCTCGGCGATATGGCGGTGGGAAGCATGGTTCTGAGGAATCGCAGTTTTGTGAATGTGAGCGGACCTCGAGTCACGTTGACCTTGCGTAATGCCCCAGCCAAAGATGCACTGATGGCTTTGGCCCAGTTGGGTAATTATGGATTCGTCTATGTCGAAGGCCAGTCCAGTGGATCTGGTCTTGCTGGAGCATCAGCGGCAACGGCGGCTCTGCCCCCGCCGTCCGTTTCCATTGCGTTCCGCAATGAAAGTTATGCGCGTGCGATCAACTCTGTGCTCCTGGCTTCTGGTCTCCAGGGCAAGCTGGAAGGAAGCATGATTTTCGCGGGCCCTAATGTGGCCTCCAAGACATTCGGTTCTCAGATTTCCAAGATCTACCGCTTGAATCAGGCCTCGGCAGGATCAGCTGCCGATTATCTTGCAAGCCTAGGCGCAACTATTAACAAGGTTTCCGTCATTACAAATACCGTGTCCCAGGGTACATCTCAGGCCAATCAAGTCGCCGGAGGTGCCTCCACACAGCAAACTCAAACCCAGGAAGTCACCACGACAGAAACGTACGGTGCCAGTACTGGGCCCCTCAAGGGTCTAACGGGAACGACAGACTCCCGGCTTCAGACCATCACGCTTGTCGGCGATTCTGGGTTGGTGTCTGTGGCCGAGAACTACTTGCGCCAGCTTGATCTACGCCAGCGACAAGTTGCCTTGTCAGTGAAGATCCTGGACGTCACGCTCGACAACGATGCGGCGATTCAGAATAGTTTTGCCTTCCGCTACGGTAACAACTTCATCGTCAATGACAATGGCAAATTGCTGGGTGCCTTTGGATCTCAGTTGCCTCCCACTTCGAACGATTTTCGCCGGGGTGTTCCTGACGATCTCACGCAGGAAGTTACCTCAGGCACTGCTGCGGCCCCGGGAACAATCACGACCACTGGCACCAACCTCCCTGGGCTCAGTACGACAACCACAGGTTCGGTGAATGGTGCCCCCGTCAGCGGAAATCAGATTCTTGATGCCTTTCGCCGCAATCCCGGGGTGAACTTCCCCCGCGACAACTTCTACAACTTCATCCAGGCGAGCATCCAATCACAAACCACCAAGGTATTGGCCAGCCCAACTCTCATTCTCAGTGAAAATCAGGATGAACTGCGCGGAGGTGCTGAGACGGCTGCCACCTTGGCCACTGCCGGTGGATCCAGCACCGGTGGATCTTCCAGCGTAGGCGTTGCCAGTATCGGTCGACCGAGGGCTAACGAATCCTTCATCACCGTGGGTGAGCAGGTGATCACGAACTTCACCGTCACCGTGGGCACCAACGGCAACGGTAACTCCTGTCAGCCTCAATTTGGTATCGCCGGCTTAACTTTCGGTGCCCGGGTTTCTAAAATTGATGACAATGGCTTTGTGACCTTCTCCCTTTCACCTCAGGTCTCCGCGGTGACGAAGCAGCAGCCCGTTCAGGGTTGTGGGACGATCGACATTCTTTCGGTCCGTCGTCTGGATTCAGGCAGTTCCCGTGTGCGGGATGGTCAGACCCTCATCCTTACCGGTGTGATTTCTGATTCGGATACCCAGACTGTGACCAAGTGGCCAATTCTTGGAGATATCCCATTGATTGGACAATTTTTCCGTGCATCGAACGGATCCCGAAAGAAGCGCGAACTTGTGATCCTTGTTACTCCTCGAATTATAAATGATACTGAAGGAGGAACTTTTGGCTATGGTTACAACCCATCAACTCCTGAGACTCGTCAGCTATTGAGTTCGCCGTAACGGTCCATGGGCCGCTTCGCTTAAGTGCGTCTTTCTGGGGGTTCCTTCTCAGATGGCTCCCATCGCTTTAACGGCGAGGGGAGCGATGAATTGAAAGGCGGCCATTGCGCCCCCCAGTAGCTGGGAGCCAAGCCCATTTCCGCCTTTGCCTCCTTTCTTCCCGTTGAGCAATTCCGCTGAAGCTTTCTTCAGTTGCTCGGCTGGTTCTTTGTCTCCAGCCTGTTCGTAGAGTGTTGCGGCATAGGCGAAGTCCTGGGCGGCCAGTTCGTTTTTGCCCAGTTCAACCCGACTGATTCCCCTGGCCACCCAGGAGAGCGCTGCATCGGGCTGCTTGCGGATGGCGTCGCCGAAGAAACGCTCCGCCTCCGGGTACCGGCCTTGGATCGCCGAATCGGCTCCGGCGTTGTGCAGAGCGGCGTAGCTCTGGGAGGCGCTCGACACCCCCACCGCCTTCTCCCAGTGGGTGCGGGCCAGCGCATCGGGGTCGAACAGCGCGTCGCTGAGGTCGGACGAGCGCAGATCCGTTCCTTGCAGGAGCGCACCCCTCAGGTCGGCACCCCGCAGGCTCGCCCCGGCCAGACTGGTGTAGCTGAGGTCGGCGCCGCCCAGCTTGGCTCCATCGAGGCGGGCTCCACTCAGATTCGCCCGCTGCAGCTTGGCCTTGCGAAGGTCGCCATCGCGCAGATCTGCCTGCACCAGATCGGCGTCCTGCAGTTTGCAACCCACGCAGCTCCGGCTCTCCAGCAGCCGGATCAGTTGGGTCTGATCCGCTGCCTGGCCTGGGCCGGCGGCCAGGCCACCGACCAGGGTCAGGCTGATCAATGGGAGAACCTTGCTCATCGCTGGCGTGGAAGCTGCCAGTGTTCTAACCAGCTCGGCTGCAGGCGTCGAATCGCCGTTGCCAGGTCGTGGCCCGGCTGTCCTTTGCGCCGGGCCGCGCGTTGTCGTTGCCCCGGGGGAGCAAAGCGCCGTTCGCTATAGCGACGCTCGAGTTGCTTCAACGGCGGCGTCAGGCTCGGATGCCGCTCCCCCACCCGCGCGCAGAAGGCCTCCAGACTCTCGCCCGCCATCGGTGTGAGGCCGAGCCGGCCCAGGGGCCGCAGGCTGCGTTCCAGCTCGCGCCTGAGCCGATCTCCGGGCCGCTGCTGCCAGCGATCGAGCAGGTGCAGCACGAGCAATGTCCCGCCAACCGCTCCAGCCATGGTGACCAGCAGGAGCACCCCTTGCCAGTCCTTCCAGGGCCCCAGCCACTGGCCCAGCCAGGCCTGCTGGGCTGGTCCATCGAAGCCCAGCATCCAGCGGGTCCAGAGCAGATCGAGGCTGCCCCAGCGTTGGCCCAGTTGCCTCAGCCAGGCCGGGCCGAGGCGCAACAGAGCCAGCTCGCCGGGGCGGTCCGCCAGGCTGCCCGCCAGGCCACGTTCGATGCGGGCGGGGTCCACCCAGCCGGTGGGATCCACGCGCACCCAGCCCTCGGGGCCCAGCCAAACGTCACTCCAGGAGTGGGCGTCGCTCTGGCGCACGTCGAGGTAGCCCTCTCCGCCGCTGGCTGGCCCCACCCATTCGCCCCCCTGATAGCCCACCACCACCCGGGCGGGCACCCCAGCGGCCCGCATCAGGGCGGTGAAGCTTGCGGCGTAGTGCTCACAGAAGCCCTGCTGGCTCTGAAACAGGAAGGCATCCAGGGGGGCCAGCCTCGGCAGGCGGCCGGGATCGAGCGTGTAGCGGAACGGCCGCTGCCGGTACCAGCTTTCGGCGGCCTTCACACGCTCGCGGGGGCTGGCCAGCTGGCCCCAGGACTGCCCCAGGGCCTCCAGGCGCGGGTTGCTGCCCCAGGGGAGCTGCAGCTGCTGGGGGGAGGGGGGCCGCTGCCTCCAGCCACCGGCCTGCTCGGTCCGCCTGATCGTGTAGATCGGACGATCACCGATCAGGCGTTGGCTGCGAAGCACCCCCTGGTCGTTGGTGCGCAACTCAGGCGATGCAGGCACGCCTGCGCCTGACCACGGCAGCTGGGGCAAGGGCCAGGGCTCCAGCAACCACAGTTGAACTCCTTCCCTCGCCTCCGGCTTCGCTGCTGCGGGGGCGGTCGGGCTGGGCCGGGAGGACACCTTCGGCTGACGATCGGCCACACCCCAGGCCCAGCCATCGAAACCGTCGAGCACCAGCACCCGCCAGTAGCGCTCCCTTGCGGGTGGTGGCGGATCATTGCCGAAGCTCACCCGCAGGGCCGGAGAGGCGTCTCGCACCAGGGTGCTCAAGCCGCCTGGGTCGAGCTGGTCGGAGAGCCCGGTGCGGCCGGTCTGGTTCTGGGGCAATTGCCAGAGGGGTCCCAGCCGTGGCAGGAGCAGAAACAGCAGCAGCATCAACGGGATTGAGGCCCCCAGCAGCCGCAGGGTCTGGCCCAGCACCCGTCGTGCGGGCGGCACCGCCCCCAACTCCTGGCACACGATCGCCCCGATCGCCACAAGGGCTGTGGCCCCCTGCAGCAGGCTCGTGGCCAGGCCGGGGTTGACGACCGCCAGCACCCCCAGGGCGAGCAGCTGCGTGAGGGCGCTGTGCTGCAGCTCCGAAGGTCTGCGCGTCTCCCGCAATTTTAGGGCCGCCAGCACCACCAGCACCGTCACCCCCCAGAACAGGGGGTGGAGTCGATCGCTCATCACCACCTGCAGCACCAGGCTGCCCAGGCCGATCTGCTGGAGCCGGATCGCCCGGGGGCTGAGGGGGCCGTGAGCTGGTCTCATGGCAGGACCTCGCCCATGGCTGACGGGCCATTCATGCCTTGCCATCGGTGACGTGCCATCAGAGCCGGGCCAGGGCCCGCAGGCAACGCTCCCGCTGGCCCTTGCCGCTGCCCATCGGGATCGTCAGGTCCCCCAGCCGCAGGCCGTAGGACGCCTGGCCCTGGCCCAACTGGGCGATGCGAGCGCTCAGGTGACACAGGCCCCGTTCCCTGGGGACCTCCGGGTGGAGTGCGAGCAGGCCGTGGCGGGGCACCGGATCCTCGAAGCGCTTGCTGTAGCGGCCTCCGCTGCGGGCCAGCTGTTTCCAGGCCAGCCGCCCGAGGCCCTCCTCGGGCCGGTGGGGCCGCAGGTCGCTCCAGTCATCACTGCCGGCAGGGCGCGCGCCCGTGCGCGCGGGTTGATCCGCGGTCTTTTCCCCCTCTGCCACCACCGCCACGGGCCCGTCCAGGCGCTGGGGGTAGACCAGTTGGGGGACGCTGGGCTCCCAGACGCTCCAGCAGTGGAACAGCCCCAGGGGCGCCGTGGACCAGATCCGCAGGCGCCCGGGCCTGAGCTCCCCCCGCTGGGGGCTGCTCCAGGCCACATTGATCAGCTGTTCGCCTGGGGTCAGCGTCACGGCAGTGATCGACCCACCGCTGGAGCGGAACTGGAGCTGCAGGGCATAGCGGTTGACCCGGCTGTTGAGCCAGAGGGGATAGGACAAGGTCTCGCCGGCGAAGCCCCCCGCCGGCTCACCGCAGCGCAGGCGCAGCCCCTGCAGGTTGAACTGGGTGAGGTGCAGGCTGATCAGAAGCAGGCCCGTGCCCAGAAACCCCAGCAGCAAGGGGCCATTGCTGCCGCCGTTGATGCCCAGCAGGTAAAGCACCAGGCAGCTCAGCAACCACAACCAGCCGAAGCGGGTGGGGAGGATGTAAAGGTTGCGCAGCCCGAGCACCAGTCCATTGCCCTGTCTGGGGCGGATCAAGCGGTCGGGGAAGCGCTCACGGGCCTTGGTCATGGACGATCGGTCCCCTCAGCGCAGGCCATCCACCGCCTCCAACAGCGGACGGCAGAGGGCGTCCTCCGCCCCCTGGGGCGCGCCGCCATCGAGCCGGTGCTCGCACACCGCCGCGAACACTGCCTGAATGTCGTCGGGTTTGACGAAATCGCGCCCCTCGATCAGCGACCAGGCCCGGCCCGCCTGCAGCAGCGCCTGGGCGGCCCGGGGTGAGAGCGCCGCACCGTTTCCGGCCAGGGTCCCGGTTCCGGGCCCCGCTTGGCGGCTCTGGGCCACCAGATCGAGCACGTAATCGAGCAGTGCGGCGGAGGCGTGCTGCTGGCGACAGCGTTGTTGTTCCTCCAGGAGTTGCTGCGGGCTCAGCAAGGCGTGCAGCTCGGCCAAGGCCAGGCCTTCCCCCGCCAGCAGGGCCCGCTCCGCCTCCCGGTCGGGGAAACCCAGGCTCAGGCGCATCAAGAAGCGGTCGAGCTGGGATTCCGGCAGCGGCGCGGTGCCGGATTGATCGAGGCCGTTCTGGGTGGCGATCACGAAGAAGGGCTGGGGCAGTGGGTGGCTGGTGCCATCCACGCTCACCCGTCCGGCCGCCATCGCCTCAAGAAGGGCGCTCTGGGTGCGCGGGCTGGCCCGGTTGATCTCATCGGCCAGCAGCACCTGGGCGAACAGGGGGCCGGGCTCAAAGCGGAATGCGCCCTGGTTCTGATCGAACAGGCGGATGCCGGTGAGATCGGCCGGCAGCAGATCGCTGGTGAAGTGCACCCGGCGGAAATCCAGATCAAAGCTGCGCGCCAGGGCCTCAGCGAGGGTGGTCTTGCCCATCCCGGGCAGGTCCTCGAAAAGCAGGTGCCCGCCGGCCACCAGGCCGCTCACCGCCAGCCGCACTTGGCGCTCCTTGCCGAGCAGCACGCGGCTGATCTGGGCGACGACAGAGACCAGGGAGGTCATGGGGCGGCGCAGGTGGCGTCAGGCTAGGGGGATTGGCCCCTTTCCCCTTGTCCAGCGCACGCCCCGCTCCGATCGAGCGCCATGGCGGCAACCTCGAGGCCACCGCCCGGCGCCTGGGCTGCCGCCCAGACCAGCTGCTGGATGCCAGCGCCTCCCTGGTGCCCTTCACCCCCGCCGCCGCCCTGCGCCGGGCCCTGCGCAGCGCCCCGCTTCGCGCCTATCCCGATCGCACCTACACCTCCCTCAGGGAGGCGATGGCCCGCCTGCACGGGCTGGATCCCGCCCAGGTGCTGCCGGGCAATGGCGCCGCTGAGCTGTTCACCTGGGTGGCACGGGAGGCCGCGGCCGCCGGCGTCAGCCTGCTGCCCGCCCCGGGCTTCGCCGACTACGAACGTGCCCTGGGCTGCTGGGGGGGTGCCTGGCGGCACCTGCCCCTGACCCTCGATTGGCCTGCCGTCTGGCCCCTGCCGTTTCCGGATCCCGGCCTTGCGCAGGTGCCCGCCCAGGTGCTTTGGATCACCAACCCCCACAACCCCACGGGCCAGCTGTGGTCGCGCGCCAGCCTTGAGCCTCTTCTGGATCGCCTGGCGCTGGTGATCGTCGATGAGGCCTTTTTGCCTTTGGTGCCGGGGGGGGAGGCCGAATCCCTGATCCCTCTGGTGGCCGAGTACCCCAACCTGGTGGTGATCCGCAGCCTCACCAAACTGTTTGCCATGGCTGGCCTGCGCTTGGGCTATGCCGTCGCCGCGCCCGAGCGCCTGCGGCGCTGGAGCGGCTGGCGCGATCCCTGGCCCGTGAACGCCCTGGCCGCCGCCGCCGGTGAGGCCCTGCTCACCGATGGGCACTGGCCCCGGCGGGTGCGCCGCTGGGTGGGCTCCGAGGGCCCCTGGTTGCACCAGCGCCTGGCGGCCTTGCCGGGTCTGCACCCCCTGCCCTCGGCGGCGAATTTCCTGCTGGTGCGTGGCGAGCGCTCGTTGGTGCCCCTGCGCGAGCGCCTGGAGGACCAGCACCGGGTGCTGTTGCGCGATGGCCGCTCCTTCACGGGCCTGGGGCCCGAATGGCTGCGGATCGGGCTTCAGGACCGCCCTGGCAACCAACGGATCCTCAGGGCCCTGGCCTGGGAGCTCAGGGCCCTGGCCTGAGCGCTTCGAGCAGGGCCACCAGCTGCCTGTCGGCGTCGCGCACCGCCAGGCGTCCCATGCCATGGCGCAGCGTGAGCAGGGGATCAGCGGCGCCATCGGTACCTCGCAGACGGGGCCCCAGCAGGTGCCAGATCGCCTCGCCCAGGGCTGTTTCGTCGGGCGAGTGCTGCCAAACGATCACCGCCGCCCCCAGGGCCGCCGCTGCTGCTGCATTGGCATCCTGGTGGCGGTCGGCGGCCTGGGGAAAGGGCACCAGGATCGCGGGTGCCCCGCTCACGGCCAGTTCCGCCAGGCTGCCGGCCCCTGCTCGACTGAGCACCAGATCGGCGTGCTGCAGCAGGCCCGGCATCTCCTCGCTGAAAGGGAGCTCCAGGTAGAGGGGGTGCTGGAGGCGGCCCGCCTCCGGATCGCTGCTGCCGCTCAGGTGCACCACCCGCACACCGGCGGCCAGCAGGGCGGGGAGCCGGGGGCGCAGCATCCGGTTGAGCCCCACGGCCCCCTGGCTGCCCCCCATCACCAACAGCAGCGGGCCCTCCCCGCGGGGCACCCAGCCGGGCAGGGCGGCGGGCTCCAGGAACGCTCGGCGCACGGGGGTGCCCGTGAGCAGGGGGTGGCAGTTCGGCAGCCGCCGCTGGGCCTCCGGGAGCCCCACGGCCACCCGCGTGCACAGCCGACCCAGCAGACGGGTGACGCGCCCGGGGACACCGTTGGATTCGTGCAACACCACCGGCACGCCGCAGCTTCTGGCGGCCAGGATCACTGGGGCGGCGATGTAGCCACCGGTGCTGAACACCAGCTGAATCCGCTCCCGCCGGATCAGCCGGCGGACGTCGCGGCTGGCCAGCAGCAGCCGGAGCAGTTGGCAGAGCTTGCGCAGGCCCCGGCCCTGGAGGCCGCCCGCCCGCACGGTGTGCAGTGGGTAGCGGCTGGGCACCAGTTCGCGTTCGAGCCGGTCGGGCACCCCCAGCCAGCACACCGACCAGTCGGAGGGCAGGGCATCGGCGACGGCCAGGGCGGGGAAGAGATGGCCCCCCGTCCCGCTGGCGGCGATCAGAAGCCGGGTCATGGATGTCAGCTGAGGCGCCGCTGGCGCGGGTGAGCGCGCCTAACTTAAAGGCCACCTCCGGTGTGCCCGATGTCGCTGCTTCGCCCCTGGCTGCCCGCGTTGCTGGCTGCTGCGGCCCTGGTCCTGCCGACGGCGACGGGGTCTGCTCAGGCGGCCACCCCTTCCGCTTCCGCTGCGTCGCTGCTGACTCCTGCCCTACAGAGCCTGGAGACGGCGCTCAACAGCGGGGCCCCTGGGGCCCTCGCCGCCGTGCTGGTGCCCGGTCCCGGCCTGGTGCCGGCCTTGATCGAGGGCCGCCGCCGCAGCTTCAAGGAGCGCTTCCCCGATGCCCGCTGGCAGGTGCTCAGTGGCCCGCCCCTGGCCGATGGCCGCGCCAGCCTCACCCTGCGCATCACAGGTTCGCGCACGGAGGGCCCCTTCAAGTACCGCCTTCTGGCGGAGCAGGTGCTCGCTGTCAGCACCAGCGGCGCGAGGCTCTCCGCCCAGGAGGTGATCCAGGAGAGCTCGATCCTGCGCAGCGGCGACGCCGATCTGAAGGTGAGTCTGCTGATCCCCGATGCGGTCCTCACCGGCCAGCGTTACGACGTGGACGTGGTGTTCGATGAACCCCTCAACGGCGCCGTCGCCGCCGGGGGCCTCTCGGCCGTCACGCCCGAGCAGGCGGCGGCCCAGGAAAGCCCCGAGGTGCGTCTCGCCGCCCTGGGCGGCGGCGGGCTGTTCAAAACGGTGCTGGCGCCCGATCAACCCGGAGGCCAGATCTGGGCGGTGCTGCTGGTCCATCCCGATGGCATCGTCAGTGCCAGCAAGCGCGTGCGGGTGGTGAGCAGCGCCGCCGCCCTCAAGATCTGAGCGTACCGGGGGCCGTCCGCACACTCCCGGTTGGCCCCTGGCTCTGGCCGTACCAACGGGCCAGGGCGGCGACGTCCTCTGTGCCGAAGCCCGCTGCGATCAGTTCGTCCTCGATGGCGGCCACCTGGGCGCTGATCGGCAGTTCCAGCTGCAGGGCGCTGGCGGCGGCGAGGGCGATGCCGAGATCCTTGCGGTGCAGTTCGAGTTTGAAGCCGAGGGGAAAGTGGCCGCTCACCATGGCGCCCGAGCGGTGCTCCAGGGCCCAGGAACCGGCAGCCCCGCCCTTGAGCGCCTCCACCAGGAGATCAAGCGGCAGCCCCAGGCGCTTGGCCAGGGAGAGGCCTTCGGCCACCGCCGTGTAGCTGCCGGCGAGCAGCACCTGGTTCACGGCCTTGGCCTGCTGGCCCGCTCCCACCGGTCCGAAGTGGGTGATCCGGCCCCCCACCACCTCCAATACGGGCCGGGCCCGCTCCAGATCGGCCGGGGCACCGCCCACGAGCACTGAGAGGCTGCCGGCGCGGGCCCCTTCGGTGCCACCGGTCACCGGGGCATCGAGGTAGGCCACCCCCTGGAGCCGCAGCCGCGCCGCCAGCTGCTGGCTGACGGCCGGATCGATGCTGGAGAAATCCACCACCAGGGCGCCGGGCCGGAGGGCCTCGGCCGCCCCGTCCGCTCCGAACAGCACCGCCTCCACATCGGGGCCATCGCTGACGCAGATCGCCAGCAGGTCGGCGTCCGCCGCCGCCGCCGCCGCCGTGGCCGCCCGCCGGGCGCCCCTGGCGGCCAGGGGTTCCTCCCTCGCCCGGGTGCGGTTGTGGACCGTGAGCGCCACGCCCGCCGTCAGCAGGTTGGCGGCCATCGGTTCCCCCAGGGCTCCAAGGCCGAGAAAGGCCACCTTCAGAGGGTTGGAGCCCATGGTGCCGGGGGGGCGGGAAGATTCGGTCATGGTCGCCGCAGCCGCGGTAGGGATTCAGTCGGATGGGTCCTACAGGATGGGCTCGTTTCTCAGGTCAACGCCATGCGCTCTCTGTCTTCCCTGTCCGTTCAACGCTGGCTGCTGCCGCCGGTGGCCGCCGCCCTCGCCCTGGCCCTGCAAACGGGGGACGCCCAGGCCCAGATCGCCCCGACGCCCCAGGGGGCAGCGGGCCCCCGCACCGAGAGACTCAACCTGACCCCCGCCCAGAGCCAGGAGTTGTTCAGTGGCCGTAAGTCGATGGCCCTGCGCACCACATCAGCCCGCCTGACCTTTCTTCAGCAGAGTGAGCGCTGTCTCTCGGGCGCCAAGGATCTTGATGGCCTGCGCTCTTGCCAGCAGCAGGAACGGACCGCCCAACGGGAGTTGATGCAGCGCAACCGCACCGAGGTGGCTGCTCTGTATCAGCGCCTGGGTCTGCCGGTCCCTCAACCGCGCGGTTGGAAGGGCCAGAAGCGGGCTGGCACCGGGGCTGAGGGCGCCGGCAAGCCCACCTGGTGACCTGGGCTTGCCGGCCCTGGAGGTCGAGGCGTATACGGTCATGGCTTGAGCGCCTTCCGGTCAGGATGCAGTCACATCCAGCCGACAGTCTGGTGTCCACCTTGTTGACCCACCGATGGCACCCCGTACTCCTTTCAGCCGGCAGCCCCTCGACCTGCGGCGTTGGTTGGTGCAGCCAGCGTTCGTTGCTCTGTCACTGGCCCTGCCGATCCATGGCGGGGTCTCCCTGGCCCAGACCGGCCCTGCCGTCGGGCAGGGCCGGCTCAGTCTGAGCCCTGCCCAACGGCAGGAGTTGTTTTTGAAGCGAAGGGCGCTTGAGCAGAAGAGCCATGCCGGGCGCATTGCCATCCTGCAGCAAGCGGATCGCTGCATCAGTGCCGCTCAGACCATGGAGGTCTTCAAAGACTGCGAGCAGAAGGAGAACCAGGCCCGTCAGCAGCTCCGGGGCCAGCTCCGGGCCGAGGCAGCCCAGGTGCGCGCCCAGTACGGCCTGCCCCCCCGGCCCGAACGGGGCAGGTCTCCAAGGCAGGGCCTGGGCACCGGTCAGCAGGGCGTCTAGGCGAGCTCCGGCTCAGGCCTCGTCGAGGGCCGCCACGCCGGGCAGCACCTTGCCCTCCAGGAGTTCCAGGCTGGCGCCGCCACCGGTGGAGATGTGGGACATTTTCTCGGCCACGCCCACCTTCTCGACGGCCGCCACCGAATCACCGCCGCCGATGATCGTGCAGCAACCTTTGCCGCCCAGGCCGGCCAGGGTATGGGCGATTCCGTTGGTGCCGGCGGCGAATTTGTCGAACTCGAACACGCCCATGGGGCCGTTCCAGATCACGGTCTTGCAGTCAGCCAGGGCTTCCTGGAAGGCTTGGAGCGAGTCGGGACCGATGTCCAGGCCCATCCAGCCCTCAGGAATGGCCTCGATCGACACGGTCTGGCTGTTGGCGTCCGGGGCGAAGGCGTCGGCCAGCACCACATCGGTGGGCAGCAGCAACTGCACGCCCTTGGCGGCCGCCTTGGCTTCCAGCTCCTTGGCGAGCTCAAGCTTGTCTTCCTCCACCAGGCTCTTGCCCACTGCCAGGCCACGCGCCTTGTAGAAGGTGAAGATCATGCCGCCGCCGATCAGCACCTTGTCGCACTTGTCGATGAGGGCTTCGAGCACGCCAATCTTGCTGCTCACCTTGGAGCCGCCCACAATCGCCGCGAGCGGCCGCTTGGGCTCGTCAATGGCGCCCTGCAGGTATTGCAGCTCCTTCTCCATCAGGTGGCCGGCCACGCTGGGGCTGAGGAGCTTTGTCACGCCTTCGGTGGAGGCGTGGGCGCGGTGGGCGGCGCCGAAGGCGTCGTTCACATAAACGTCGGCCAGAGCGGCGAGCTGGGCGGCGAAGCCAGGCTCGTTCTTCTCTTCCTCGGCGAAGAAGCGGACGTTTTCCAGCAGCACCACGTCGCCGTCAGCCATGGCAGCCACCTTGGTCTCGGCATCGGGGCCGATGCAGCTGTCTGTTTTCACCACGGGCTTGGCGAGCAGCTCAGCGAGGCGTGCCGCCACCGGGGTGAGACGCATCGCTTCGTTCACCTCGCCCTTGGGACGGCCGAAGTGGGCCGCCAGGATCACCCGGGCTCCCTTGCCGGTGAGGTCGTTGATCGTGGGAAGGGCGGCGCGGATGCGCGTGTCGTCGGTGATCGTCCCTTGGTCATCGAGCGGTACGTTGAAGTCGACCCGGACCAGAACACGCTTGCCGCGCAGGTCGTCGGCGGAGAGGCTGGCCAGGGAGCGCTTCGCCATGGGGGGAGGGCTGTGGGATAAGGGATGGGCGAGATTAACCCGGAGCCCCCTTCCGCCCGGGGCCCCGGGCGCTAGGACAGCGCTAGGACAAGCGAACCCGGGGCCAGGCGATGTTCGAAACCGTGCTCTTTCCCATTGACCAGAGCCGCCAGGCACTCGATGCGGTCGCCACGGCCCTGAAGCTGGCCCAGCGGCACGACAGCCACCTGGTGGTGCTCTCGGTGGTGGAGGAGGAACCCGGGGCGATGCACGACCCCGCCGCCGTGGCCCAGTTGCTGGAGCAGGCCCGCAGCAGCTTCGTGGAGGCGGGGGTGCCCACCCAGGTGATTGAACGGGAGGGCAAGCCGGCCTTCGTGATCTGTGATGTGGCCGACGAAATCAACGCCGATTTGATCGTGATGGGCACCCGGGGGTTGACCGTGGAGGCCGACGTGCCCAGCACCGCCGCTCGGGTGATCCAGCTCGCCCCCTGTCCGGTGCTGGTGGTGCCCTGATGGAGGCGGCCCCAGAACCGGGATCGCGCGCCCCGGCGATCCAGTGGTACCCCGGCCACATCGCCCGGGCCGAGCGTCAGCTCAAGGCGCAGCTGGCCAAGGTCGACCTGGTGATTGAGGTGCGCGACGCCCGCATTCCCCTCTCCACCGGCCACCCCCGTCTCAAGCGCTGGACGGATGCCAAGCAGCGGCTCCTGGTGATCAACCGCCGCGACATGGTGGGCGAGGCGGCCCGGTTGGCCTGGGACCGCTGGTTCCGCGCCAGAGGCGAGACCCCCTGGTGGTGCGACGCCAAGGTGGGAACGGGGGTGAAACAGCTCCAGGACGCGGCGATCCGCGCCGGTGAGCAGCTCAATGCCCGCCGCCGACTGCGGGGCATGCGCCCGCGGCCCGTGCGCGCCCTGATGCTGGGTTTTCCCAACGTGGGCAAGTCGGCGCTGATCAACCGGCTGGTGCGCCAGAAGGTCGTGGACAGCGCCCGCCGGGCGGGGGTGACCCGCAGCCTGCGCTGGGTGCGGCTGGGGCAGGCCCTCGACCTGCTCGATGCCCCGGGCGTGCTGCCTCCCCGGCTGGATGACCAGCGGGCCGCCCTGCTGCTGGCCCTCTGTGACGACATCGGCCAGGCGGCCTACGACGGCGAGGCCGTGGCCAGGGCCTTCCTGCGCCTGCTGGAGCGGCTGGAGGCCGAGCCTGCCCACGGCGTCGCCGCCGGATTGCTCGAGACGCGCTACGGGGTCGCGGCCCCTCCTCCCGGCGCCGATGGGGCCGAGTGGCTGGAGGCGGCCGCGGCGCGCCACACCAGCGGCGACACCGCCCGCCAGGCCCAGCGCCTGCTCGATGATTTCCGCCGCGGTGTGCTCGGGTCGATTGCCCTGGAGTGGCCGCCGGAACCCCTTGGGGAGCTCGCCGCCCCGGCGTTGGGTCCGGCGTGAGTGGCTTCGGGGAAGGGGAGGGGGAGCTGCTGACGCTGGCGTACCCCAGGCCGCTGCCGATGAGGCTCGACCGCTGGCTGGTGAGCCAGCGGCCCGAGCAGAGCCGCGCCCGGATCCAGAAGTTCATCGACGCCGGCTATGTGCGGGTCAACGGCGTCACCGGCCGCGCCAAGACCCCCCTGCGCCAGGGCGATGCGGTGCAGCTCTGGATGCCGCCCCCGGAGCCCCTGCCTTACCTGATGCCCCAGGACATCCCCCTGGATGTGCTCTTTGAGGACGAGCACCTGATCGTGCTCAACAAGCCCGCCGGTCTCACGGTGCACCCGGCTCCGGGCAACAGGGACGGCACCCTGGTGAACGCCCTGCTGCACCACTGCCCTGATCTGCCGGGCATCGGCGGCGAGCTGCGCCCGGGGATCGTGCACCGCCTCGACAAGGACACCACCGGCTGCATCGTGGTGGCCAAGAGCCAGGAGGCGCTGGTGAAGCTGCAGGGCCAGATCCAGAGCCGCGTGGCTTCCCGGGAGTACCTGGGGGTGGTGCACGGTTCCCCGGGGGCCGAGGGCGGCACGGTGGTGGGGGCGATCGGGCGCCACCCGGTCGATCGCAAGAAGTACGCCGTGGTGGCCGACGCCTCCGGGCGCCATGCGTGCACCCATTGGCGGCTGCTGGAGCGCCTGGGCGACTACTCGCTGCTGCGCTTCAAGCTCGACACCGGCCGCACCCACCAGATCCGCGTCCACTGCGCCCACATCGGCCATCCGATCGTCGGGGATGCCACCTACGGCCGCTGCCGCAAGCTGCCGATCGAGTTGCCAGGCCAGGCCCTTCATGCCGTTCAACTGGGGCTCGACCATCCGATCAGCCGGGAGCGCCTGTTGTTCGAGGCGCCGTTGCCGCCGGTGTTCGAGCGCCTGCTGGCGAAGCTGCGACGGGGAACCTGAGTCTGGTCAACCGCCAGAGGGCGCCTCAACGACCCCCTCCGACAGCTCAGATCAAGCTGGCGGCCTGGGCGGCGAAGGCCAGGGCGCCTGTGAAACCGGCGTTGTAGTCGATGGCGACCTCGTTGGTGATGTAGTTGTCGCGACGATCCACATAGCTGAAATCGCTGGCCGAGCTGGGACCGCCCACCAGCGCCCCATTCAGAATGTGGGCGTTGGGTTGGCCGTTACGGAAACCGTCCCAGCCCACCCCCGAGGCGGCGCGGTGATGGGGCTGCTTCGGGTAGTTGTCGCCGTAGCCGACCAGATAGCTGAACCGGTTGGGGTTGTCCCCCAGGATGTAGTCGACGGTGTCGATGGCCAGCTGGCTGTAGGCCCCCTTGGGGTTGGTGACTTCGTCGGCGTAGGTGGCCGCCAGGAACGCGGTGTTGGCGGCGTAGCGCAGGGACCCCCACGGACTGATGTACCGCAGGCCGCCGTCCGTGCGGGTGACTCCGTTGGTGCCCGTCACCCAGCTGTTCAGCCAGCCCTCCACATCGTTGCTCACCTTGGCGTTGCCCGTGTCGGCGGCCAGGAGCACGGCGGTCGCGTAGGAGGCGTCATCCCAGTTGTGGGTCCAGCCCTTGGCGAGGCCGCCGATGGTTGTGTTGTAGAGCTGAAGAGCTTTGTTGCGGTAAGTGCTGCCATTGCCACCAGCGGCCTCCACGGCCCGGGCCAGCCAGGCCGCCCCGTAGGCCAGTTCGTCCTGGTAGCCGCTCCAGGAATTGTAGTAATCGCGCACCTCGGTGATCGCGTCGGAATAGCGGCCGCGGTAGCGATCGGCGAAGGTATAGAGGGCTTTGGCGTTGTCGAGCAGCTGGTTGGCGTAGGCCACCTGTCCGTTCTCGCGGAACAGGATCGAGGCGGAAGCCAGGGCCGCGGCGGTGGCACCGGCCACGTCGGAGCCCGGTTTGGAGGGGGTGACCGCCAGGGCCGGGCGGGGGATGGTCTGGGTTTCGGGGGCGCCCCAGAGGGCATGGTCGGCGGAGACGTTTCCCACCTGGGCCACCAGGTAGAGGGTGGTGCCCTTCGTGTTGCGGCCGTGGGCCTTGAGCAGGTAGTCGGTGCCCCACTTCACAGTGGAGAGCAGTTCGTCGAGCTGCCCGCTGGCCGCGTAGCTCTCTTTGAAGGTGAGGCCGCCCCAGGCCAGGGTGGAAAGGGTGGAGGCCAGGGGCAGGCCGAACTTTCCGTGGTCTCCGGCGTCGTGATAGCCACCGGTGAGATCGCGCCTCAGGCCCAGCTGTAGATTCTCCGGCTTGCGGTCACCGAAGTAGATGCCGTCGAAGCCGTCACGCAGGCCGGAATCCCCCCGCCAGGGGACCCGATTGGTGGCCTCGTTGAGGTTGCCGGAGCGGTTGGCTTCGTAGAAGAGGAAGGAGAGCCCGAGGGCCTTGCCGTAGTCGCCTTCCGAGGGCTGAGGGTTGGGCGTGGGCGTCGGGTTGGGGGTTGGAGTGGGGACCGGCGTTGGCGTTGGAGTTGGCGTGGGTGTCGGCGTTGCAGCGGAGGTGATGAACAACTGGCGGGCCTCGAGGGCGCCGCTGTTGCCGATGGCCACCCCCTGGGAGCCGTTGAAGCCGACGGTCAGTGAGGCCCCGGCCTTGAGGCCCGTGGCCCAGCCGCTGCCGGTGAGGGTGTAACGGCTGAGGCCGCCGCCCAGGTCGGTGCGGCTGACGCGTGCCCCCCAGGGGTCGCCGGTGAGGGTGTGGCGCGTGACAAAGCTGGTGCTCCAGGTCCTGAGGTCGGCGCCGCTGGTGTTGGTGATCGTGAGCTCGGCGGTGAATCCGTTCCACCAGCGGTTGCCCCCCACCTGGACGCTGACGTCGCCGTTGGCGGCTGGGGGTGATGGCGTTGGCTCGTCGCCGCCGTCATGGTCATGGTTGTCACCGTGACCATGACCGGGGTTCGGTCCGTGGCCGCCGGCGCTGCCGTTGAAGGCACCTCCCCCCAGGGGTGTCAGGCCGGTCCCCCTTCGAACCTGGAGTCCATCGGTGATCTGTCCGGCTGGTCCCTGCGGTGTCAGAAGCCCGGCGCGGCTGACGAGGCTCACCTGCCGGTCGCTCACGCCGAAGGCGTCTTCGAGTCGGTCTTCCACCACCTGGTCGTTGTGGAATTCGAGATGGGCCGGAATGAGCTGGCTGCGGCGGATCCCCGCCAGCAGCAGGCTCTGGCCCGTGGGTTCCACCGCGATCAGCAGCCCCTCGGGTGTATCGGTCACGCTCAGGCGCTCCCGGGTGCCGAAGTAGAGAAAGCTGAGCTTCATGGTGGAGGGATCAAAGCCTTCGACCCGCTCTTTCACCCCATATTCATGGGAGCGCACATACACCGTGCCGGGCTTTCGTTCCCCCATGCCCTGTTCCCAGGAGATCGCTCCACCGATGTCCTGGCGAAGGTGCTCATTGGCCACGGTGCCGAAGTTGGCCGGGCTCAGCCGATCGAGCCCGATGCCCTTGATCACCTGGACCTCAGGCGTCCAGGCCCAGGGGTTGATCAGTGCCGCTTCACCTTCGGCGGTCTGGCCCACGATCAGGTTGTGGACCGAAACGTCGCCGAAATCGAGTCGATCGCGCCGGGGATCGAAGCCTTCGATGTCCGCCTTGGTGGGATCGACCCTGAAGGCCCGGCCCCCCTGGGTCAGGGGGGCGACGATCGGAGCCGCAGTGCGAGCTGGTGCCGAGGTGGTCCGCAGCGACGCGGGGGGTGACGGGAGCACTGGCCCAGGGGCTTGGATGGGTGGCCTGGAGTCGCCTGCGGCCAGGAGCAGGCCCGCATCCAGGGCGCCGCTGGTGCCGATCGCCGCCCCCTGGATGGCGTTGAACCCAACGGTGATCGAGGCTCCCGGGTTGACCTTGGCCCCCCGGCCCGCTCCAGTGAGGGTGTAGTGCCAGAGCCCGCTGCCAGGGTCCAGCCGCTTCAGGCTGGCCCCCCATGGAGCGCCGGTGATGGTGTGGGGGCTGTCGCAATTGACGCTCCAGTCCCTGAGCCTGGCTGCCGTGGCGTTCGTGACCGTGAGTTGGCCCGCCAGACCGCCGGACCACAGCTCGCCCCCCACGGCCACCGTCAGTCCACGGGTGGCGCGGGTTCTTGAGGATGTGGCAATGGTGCTGGCTGTGGTCGTGGCTGGACGGGCCATGGGTGCGCTAGTGCTTGATCTCAGCTAAATGATTTTCAACGCTGGACTCAATCCGTCATCTGCAGGATTTGGCAGCAGCTCCTCAACGCAGGTACCCACGCCTCAGCCCCTCGACCGCTGCCGCCGCGCGGCTCTTGACCCCCAGGTTGCTGAGGATGTTGCCCACGTGGTCGCGGGCTGTGCTGGGGGCGATCTGCAGGGCGGTGGCGATGTCCCTGTTGCCGAGGCCCTCGGCCACCAACTGGAGCACTTCCACTTCCCGGCCGCTGAGTGGGCGTACCGGGTTGCCGCCTGGGGGCTCGGGGGTCTCCAGAGCTGGATCCAGGAAGCGTTCCCCGCACAGCAGCCGCTCCAGGGCGTAGGCCATCGCGCCGCTGCGGCCGATGCTGTCTTCGAGCACAAGGGCATCGGTGCCCAGGGCCTGGGCCTCCTCCAGCACCACGCGATGGTTGTGGGTGAGCATGAGCAGGCAGGGATGGTTTCTGGGTGCCCGCTTGGCCCGGCGGATGAGCTCCAGGCCGTTCCCATCTTCGAGGTGCTCCGTGGTCAGAAGGATCCAGGGGCGGGCCGATCCCTCAAGGATCGTCTGCCCTTCCGCCAGGGAGGAGGTGATGCACAGTTGGGCCTCGCTGGCCTTGCGTTCCGGGTTGGCTCCCGCCGCCAGCGACAGGGCCAGCAGCCTGGGGTACATGCACACCAACACGTCATGGGGCCGCAGCAGCACCTTGATCAAATCGCCCCGTGCCCGGAGCAGGTCGCCGGAACCGTGGCCTTCAGAAGGGACCACGAAGCTAGTGCGTCCCATGGCGCTCGGCCCCGAAGTATTTGAACGCCAGCAGGGCTCCGGTGACCAGGGCCACGCCCGCTCCGGCATAGAGGATTTCGCTGCCGTTGGAGTGGTTTGTCTTCACCGTTTCCTCCAGGTGGCCGAGGTTCTCCAGAAACGACACGGCCAGCGAGAGGATCAGAAAGTTGGCAAACATGCTTTTGACCTCGTGGAAGCTGCGCACACGCACGGGTTCGGGCAGGGGCAATTCCTTCACGAACAGGGAGAACATGCCGATCCCCAGGGCCAGGCAGCCGGTGCCCACCAGGAACATGTCGATCGCCTGGAGGATCTGCAGTTCGAAGCCGGTGATGTTCTTGAACTCACCCCAGAAGGCCTCATCCAACTGGTCCACCACCAGGTGGGCGCCCATCAAATAGAAGGCGATGCTGGCGGCCAGAAGGCCCAGCACGGCGATCACGATCAAGTAGCGCGCCTGCAGCAGCAAACGGTTGATCATCAGAGGCTCAATCAGGACGCCAATGTCGGCAGTCTGGGGCAAGCCTCCACCAGGAGCTGGGTGATGGCGGCCTGGGGATGGGCCAGCAGTTGATCGCCGGGACCCTGCTCCACGATCTTCCCCCCCTCCAGCACGATCACCCGCTGGCAGAAACCGCTGGCCAGGGCCAGATCGTGGGTGACGAACACCATTGCCAGCCCCAGGCGTGTTTGAAGGTCGCGCAGCAGCTCCAGCACGTCGGCCTGCACCTCGGCATCGAGCATGCTCACGCTCTCGTCGCAGAGCAGCACACGGGGTTCCAGCACCAGGGCCCGGGCGATCGCCACGCGCTGCTGCTGGCCCCCTGAGAGCTCCCGGGGCAGCCGACGCTCGTAGTGCTCGGGCGGTGTGAGCCCCACGGCGGCCAGCTGCTCCCGCGCCCGGGCCCGTGCTTCGGCGCGCTTCGCCAGGCCATGGATCAGCAGCGGATCAGCAATCGCTTCGCCCACGGCCATGGCGGGGTTCAAGCAGGCCAGGGGGTCTTGAAAAACCATCTGAATCCGGCGCCGCGCCCGCTGGCGCTGGCGGCCCCGTAGGGCCAGCAGCTCCTGGCCCTGCAGGCGCACCGAGCCGCCGCGCACCGGAGTCAGCCCCATCAGTGCCCGGCAGAGGGTGCTCTTGCCGCAGCCGGAGGCCCCCACCACCCCGAGGGTTTCCCCTTCGCGCACCTGCAGGCTCACCCCGTCGACAGCCTTGAGCCAGCGCCCCTGCCAGGGCAGCGACGGCAGCGGGTGCCAGCAGCGCAGGTTCTCCAGTTCCAGCAGCAGCGGCGTGGCGCTCGGGGCCGGAGTGGGGGTGCCCTCGCGGGCCCGGGCGGCCGCCACCAGCCGCTGGCTCAGGGGGGCCCCAGGCCGTGTCAGCAGTTGTCTTGCGGGGGCCTCCTCCACCAGTTGCCCCCCATCAAGCACGGCGATGCGTTCGCACCAGCGGCCTGCGAGGGCCAGGTCGTGGCTGATCAGCAGCAGGGCGCTACCCACCTCCTGGCAGAGGCGGCTGAGTTCGGCCATCACCTGGGCGGCCACGGCCACGTCCAAGCTGGTGGTGGGTTCATCGGCAATCACCAGCGGCGGCTCCAGGGCCATGGCCAGGGCCATCGCCAGCCGCTGGCGCATGCCACCGCTGAACTCATGGGGATAGCTGCCGTAGCGCTCCGGCTCGATGCCCACGCGCGCCAGCAGCTCCTGGGCGCGTTCCCGGCGCTGGCGCCGTTTCCAGAGGGGACGGTGGGCGACCAGGGTGTCGCTGAGGTGCTCGCCCACCGTGAGCAGGGGGTTCAGGCGGGTCATGGGGTCTTGGAAGACCAGCCCCACTGCCTCGCCCCGCAGTCGGCGCAGGGCTCCCTGGCTGAGCTGACGCGGATCGTGGCCCGCCAGCCGCAACTCCCCTTCGCAGCGACTCCCGGGCGGCAGCAGCTGCAGCACGGCCCTGGCCACGGTGCTCTTGCCGCAGCCCGATGGGCCCACCAGGGCCAGCCGCTCGCCGCGAGCCAGGCCGAGGGTGAGGCCATCGAGGGTGGGGGCCATCTGCTCCCGCCCCGTGCCGGCGGAAGACGGGTAGTGCACCACCAGATCACGGATCTGGAGCACCGGATCGGAGTTCGGGGCGCTGGCCATCCCCCCAGCTTGGATGCCGGGAAGCGCACACACGGCCATTTGTTTCGGCAGCTGAATACGATGGCTGCATCCGCAGGGTGGAATGCTCGAGGCGGCCCAGGCCACGGTTGTTGACGTCACCGAAGAAGACGAACCGGCGGAATGGCTGCCCGAGCCGTCCTGCGGCCGAACCTTTCGAGCGCCTGAGGCCTACGCGATTCCCCTGCCGGACTGGTTGCGCAGCGCCTTGGAGCAGGCGCAGGCACCACTCTCTGCCGCCGTCTCAGCCGAGTCTGGCCCAACGGCCAAGGGATCTTCGCTGGTCCCAACCAGCCCCCACGCCGCCGCGAATCAACGGCTGCTTGCCAGTGCCTTCGACTTCGCCTACCAGCTCCACGATGGTCAGAGGCGGGCTAGCGGCGAGCCCTACATCGTTCACCCGGTGGCGGTTGCCGATCTGCTTCGGGACATCGGTGCCAGCCCCTGTGTGATCGCCGCCGGCTTTCTCCACGATGTGGTCGAGGACACCGACGTCACCCCGGAGCGGTTGGAGGAACAGTTCGGATCAGAGGTCCGCGCCTTGGTGGAGGGGGTCACCAAGCTGGGGGGCATCCATTTCACCAACCGCACCGAGGCCCAGGCGGAGAACCTGCGGCGCATGTTCCTGGCCATGGCCAGCGACATCCGGGTGGTGCTGGTGAAGCTGGCCGACCGGCTGCACAACATGCGCACGATCAGTGCCCTGGCCCCCGAAAAGCAGCAGCGCATTGCCCGCGAAACCCGGGAGATCTACGGCCCCCTGGCCAACCGCCTCGGGATTGGCCGGCTGAAGTGGGAACTGGAGGATCTGGCCTTCAAGGTGCTCGAACCCGAGGCCTTCCGCGAGATCCAGCAGCAGGTGGCCAGCAAGCGCAGCGACCGGGAGGATCGGCTGGGGGTCACCGTTCAGTTGCTGCGCGATCGGTTGGCGGCGGTCGGCCTCAGCACCTGTGAGGTGAGTGGCCGCCCCAAGCACCTCTACGGCATCTGGAGCAAGATGCAGCGCCAGCAGAAGGCCTTTCATGAGATCTACGACGTGGCCGCCCTGCGGATCCTGACCCCCAGCGACGAGGCCTGTTATCGCGCCCTCGCCGTGGTGCACGACACTTTCCGCCCGATTCCCGGCCGCTTCAAGGATTACATCGGCCTGCCCAAGCCCAACGGTTACCAATCCCTGCACACGGCGGTGATCGGTCGCCACCGGCCGATCGAGGTGCAGATCCGCACCGCCGAGATGCACCAGGTGGCCGAGTACGGCATCGCCGCCCACTGGAAGTACAAGGAGGGGGGCTCCCCCGCCGCCGGTGACACCGAACGCTTCAACTGGCTGCGGCAGCTGGTGGATTGGCAGAAGGACGACGGTGGCGCCGACAGCAGCGACTACCTGGCTTCGATCAAGGAGGACCTGTTCGATGAGGAGGTGTTCGTGTTCACCCCCACCGGCGATGTGGTGGGGTTGCGCAAGGGCTCCACGGCGGTGGATTTCGCCTATCGGATCCACTCGGAGGTGGGCAACCACTGCCAGGGGGTGCGCATCAACGACCGGCTTTGTCCCCTGGCTACGCCGCTCCAGAACGGCGACTTCGTGCAGATCCTCACCGCCAAGGCCGCCCACCCCAGCCTCGATTGGCTGAATTTCGTCGCCACGCCCACGGCGCGCAACCGCATTCGCCACTGGTACAAGCGCAGCCACCGGGAGGAGAACATCCTTCGGGGCCGGGACCTGCTGGAGCGCGAACTTGGCCGTGAGGGCTTCGACGCCCTGCTCAACGGACCTGCCCTGGCCAAGGTGGCGCGCCGTTGCAACCTCATCGGCACCGAAGACCTGCTGGCGTCCCTGGGCTTCGGGGGGGTCACCCTTCAGCAGGTGGTCAACCGGCTGCGGGAGGAGATCCGGCTGGCGACTGCCGCCGCCGCCCCGGTGCTCAGCAACGAGGAACTGGCCCGCGCGGTGTCGGTCCAGGCGGAGAGTTCCCCGGCGGTGGGCGAGGCCACAGGGAGCAGTCCGATCCTTGGCCTCGAGGGGCTCGAATACCGCATCGGCGGTTGCTGCAGCCCCCTGCCCGGGGAAGCGATCCTGGGCACGGTCGCCCTGGGCAACCACGGCATCACCATCCATCGCCAGGACTGCCCCAACATCGGCCAGGTGCCCGTGGAGCGCCGGCTGCCCGTGCGTTGGAATCCGTTGGGGGATCCCCAGCGCCGCCGGTACCCGGTGCAGCTGCGCATCGAGGTGCTCGATCGCGTCGGGGTGCTCAAAGACATCCTCACTCGCCTCTCCGACAGCCGCATCAACGTCTGCGACGCGCGCGTGCGCACCAACCCCGGCAAACCGGCACGCATCGACCTGCGCGTGGAGCTCACCAGCGCCGCCCAGCTGGGCACCACCATCGATCAGATCCGCTCCATGGCCGATGTGCTCGATCTCTGCCGCACCGGCATTGGTTGAGGGCAACCCCCTCCTCGCCCTCCCCTTCGAGCCCTCGATCGAAACCTTGGGCTCGGCTTACTGGGATGTGGTGGAGGCGGCCCGTTTTCCGCGCACGACCCTGCGCTTTCGCAACGATGCCCTGCTGGAGCAGCTGGGGCTCGATCCCGTTGCCGTCAGTGACGCCGATGTGGAGGAGGCCTATGGACGCTTCGAGGCGCGGACACCCCTGCTGGCCCTGCGCTACCACGGCTACCAGTTCGGCACCTACAACCCCTTCCTCGGCGATGGCCGCGGCTTTCTTTACGGCCAGCTGCGCGACCGCCAGGGCGACCTGCAGGACCTGGGCGCCAAGGGCTCCGGCACCACCCCCTGGAGCCGGGGCGGCGACGGACGGCTCACCCTCAAGGGCGGCGTGCGCGAGATCATCGCCAGTGAAGCCCTGCACCGCCTCGGGGTGACCACCAGCCGCACCCTTTCGTTGGTGGAAACGGGCGAAGACCTCTGGCGCGGCGATGAGCCTTCCCCCCACCCGCAGCGCGGTGATGGTGCGCCTGGCGCGCACCCACCTGCGTTTCGGCACCTGTGAGCGCCTGCTGCATCTGGGTCAGCCCCAGTAATTGGAACGGCTCCTGCGCCATGGGGTGGCGGTCTACTACCCGCACCTGGCCCGGGCCCATCCGGCCGCCGGCCCCGCGGGCTCCGAACCGCAGCTGCTCGCCTTCTATGGCGAGCTGGTGGAGCGGGTGGCGCGGCTGGCGGCCGAGTGGATGGTGGCGGGCTTCACCCACGGGGTGCTCAACACCGACAACATGTCACTGGCGGGGGAAAGCTTCGATTACGGCCCCTTCGCCTTCCTGAAGACCTGGGATCCCGGCTTCACCGCCGCCTCCTTCGACCACAGCGGCCTCTATGCGTATGGCCGCCAGCCTCTGACCTGCCACCACAACCTGCGGCTCTTGCAGGAACCCCTGGCGCTGCTGCTGCCCCGCGCCGAGCTGGAGGCGCGCCTGGAGCGCTTCGCCCCCGCCTACGACAGCCACTACCGCGCCCGGCTCCTGCGGCGCCTCGGCTTCGAGGCCGAGGCCATCGGGTCCCGGCAGGGGGTGGACCTCCCCGATCCGGTGCGCCTCACCCTGCAGCTCCTGGCCGTTTGGCCTGTGGCCTACGGCGACTTCTTTTCCGCCCTCGCCTTGCGGCTGGCCCAAGGGGGTGTGCCGCCCGAGCCGGAGGCCCTGACGCCGTTCGTGGCCGGTGCCCCTGAGCCTCCTCGCGAGGCCTGGCTGGCCTGGCGCGACGCCTGGTGGATCCAGGCCCAGGCCCTGCCGGCGGAGCAGCAGGCGCGGGTGCCGGCCTGCGCCCAGCGCTGGAATCTCGTGGAAACACCGGTGCGCCCGATGATCGAGCGGATCTGGGAGGCGATCGATCGCCGCGACGACTGGCAGCCCCTGCGGGCCTGGCTGGCCCAGGTGTCGACCCCCTGAAGCCGTGCTTTTGGTCACATCAGCACCTGGATGCGCTGGCTAGACAAGCTCAACCCTTTTCAGGAGTCGATGCCCATGACCTCTGAGCAAGCCGCCGCCCTGCTCGATGACACCCTCGATCTGGTGCATCTCCGCCTTGAGCATCTGCATCGACGCCAGCAAGGGGCGGATGGCCGAGCCCTGGAGGCGGAGTTCCGCGAGTGGCGCCACCCCAGCGGCCCTGAGATCGATCTGGTGCTCTGTCCTTCCCCCTCTTGAGGTACGGATCCGGCGCCGCCGCCCGCCCAGCGGCAGCCGAAACTGGAGCGCTCCGGCCCAGCAACGCAGTTGATTCCCCAGGGCACCATCGCCACCGCCACGACCGCTGTCGAGACCATCGCTGCGGTGGCTACCGCCGTGGCACCGGGGGCGGGCAGTGTGGCGATCGTGCGGGTTTCAGGGCCCCGGGCTGAGCCGATCGCCCGGGCCTTGTTTGCGGCCCCCGGAAGCCAGGAGTGGGAGAGCCACCGGGTGCTCTACGGCCACGTGATTGATCCAGGCAGCGGCGAGCGGCTCGATGAGGCCCTCTTGTTGTTAATGCGCGCCCCGCGCAGCTTCACCCGCGAAGACGTGGTGGAGTTCCACTGCCACGGAGGCTTGGTGGCGGTGGCCCGGGTGCTGGAGCAGGTGCTGGCCGCGGGGGCCCGCCGGGCTTTGCCCGGGGAGTTCAGCCAGCGGGCCTTCCTGAACGGTCGCCTCGATCTCACCCGTGCCGAGGCGATCAGCGAACTGATCACAGCCCGCAGCCGCCGGGCGGCCCAGCTGGCCCTGGCGGGCCTTGATGGCGGCCTGGAGCGGCGCATCGGCGCCCTGCGCGCCCGCCTACTGGATCAGTTGGCGGAGCTGGAGGCGCGGGTGGATTTCGAGGACGACCTGCCGCCCCTCGAGGTCGATGCCGTTGCCATGGAGCTGGCGGCCGTGCGGGCGGAACTCCTCGCCCTGGTGGCCGAGGCCGCCCAGGGCCGGGTGCTGAGGGAGGGGTTGAAGGTGGCGATCATCGGTCGCCCGAACGTGGGCAAATCCAGCCTGCTCAATGCCCTCAGCGGCAGCGCGCGCGCGATCGTCGCCGACCTGCCCGGCACCACCCGCGATCTGGTGGAGAGCGAACTGGTGTTGCGCGGCGTACCGCTCACCCTGCTGGACACCGCCGGCATCCGCCCCACTGACGATCGGGTCGAACAGCTGGGGATCGAGCGCAGCTGCGCCGCCCTGGCGGCCGCCGATGCGGTGCTGCTGCTGTTCGATCTCCGCGAGGGCTGGGGCGACGCTGACGCCGCCCTGCGGGAGTTGGTGCCCGCGGGGGTGCCGCTGCTGCTGGTGGGCAACAAGGCCGATGCGCTGCCCCCTGCCGCCGCGGACGTCGGCGTGCCGGCCGGATCCAAACCCAACCACGTGGCCATCAGTGCGTTGGCCGCGGAAGGGCTTGAAGCCCTGGCGGCGGCCCTGCTGGAGTGCTGCGGGGCCAGCCTCGGTCCGGGGCTGGAGGTGGCCCTCAACCAGCGGCAGCGGGACCTGGCCGCCGAAGCGGCCGTGGCGCTGGGGCGCTCCCTGGAGGCCGCTGATCAGGCCCTCCCCTGGGACTTCTGGACCATCGACCTGCGCCAGGCGCTGCGCAGCCTCGGGGCGATCACCGGCGCGGAGGTGAACGAGGCCATGCTCGATCGGGTGTTTTCCCGCTTCTGCATCGGCAAGTAGGTGGTCACACCGCCGGCGCCACCCCGTGGGCCTTGAACCAGGCCTGCAGCCGCTGCCAACCCGCCGCCGCCGCCTCTGCCCGGAAGGTGGGGCGGTAATCGGCATGGAAGCCGTGGGGCGCCCCCGGGAACACCTCGATCCGGCTGGGGCTGCCGGCCGCCTTCAGCGCCGCCTGCATGCGCTGCACTGAGTCCAGGGGGATGCCGTCGTCGTCGCCGGCATAGAGCCCCAGCACGGGGGCCTTGAGTTCAGCGGCCAGGTCGATCGGAAAGCGTGGTTGCAACGGGGTGGCCGTGCCCACCAGGCGGCCGTACCAGGCCACACCGGCCTTGAGCCGGGGGTTGTGGGCGGCGTAGAGCCAGGTGATCCGCCCGCCCCAGCAGAAGCCCGTGATCCCCAGCCGGCTGGTGTCGCCGCCCTGGCCCTCGGCCCAGGCCACCGTGGCATCGAGATCGGCCAGCACCTGGGCATCCGGCACCTGGGCCACCACCGGCAGGATCGAGGGGATGTCGGGAAGCTGGCTCACGTCCCCCTGGCGTTCGTAGAGGCTGGGGGCGATCGCCACGTAGCCCAGGCGGGCCAGGCGGCGGCAGACGTCCTGGATGTGGGCATGCACGCCGAAGATCTCCTGCACCACCAGCACCACCGGGTGGCGCTGGCCCTTGGCCGGCTGGGCGCGGTAGGCGGGAATCGAGCGATCTCCCGCCGGCACGCTCACGAAGCCCGCCAGCAACCCATGGGCCGGTGTGGTGATCGTCGCCGCCGTGATCGGCCCGGCGGCGACGGCGAACCCGGTGGCCAAGCCCGCCACCAGGACCTGTCGGCGCCGCAGGTTGAACGTGAAACCGGAACCGTTCACAGGGGATCCCATGGGGCTGGTTGGAGCTGGGTCAGTCTGGTCGACAATGTCCTCCAGCGCTGCTTCCGCGCCCCCGGTCCGCGGCGGTGCCGCCCCCGACCATGCCCCCAGGATCTCCCACCCAAAACAGCCCTCTCACCGACCCAGGCCTGAGCGAGCGCCTACGCGGCTGGCTGACCGAGGACATCGGCAGGGGCGATCTGACGGCGCCGGCGTTGGCGGGAGCTCGGGGCCAGGCCATCTGGATCGCCAAACAGCCGGGGATCTTCTGCGGCGGTGTGCTGGCGGAGCCGCTGTTTCGGCTCCTGGATCCGGCCGTGCGGGTGGAGGTGCTGGTGGCCGATGGCGCCCCGGTCAACGAAGGAGAGCGCTTGCTGGAGCTGGAGGGCAGCGCGGCGGCCCTGGTGGCCGGCGAGCGCACGGCCTTGAACCTGGCCATGCGGCTCTCGGGCATCGCCACCGCCACGGCGGCCCTAGTGGCCCAGCTTGCCGGCAGTGGTGTCCGCCTGGTGGACACGCGCAAGACCACCCCGGGGCTGCGGCTGCTCGAGAAGTACGCCGTGCGCTGCGGGGGTGGCCACAACCACCGCCTCGGCCTCGATGACGCCGCCATGCTCAAGGAAAACCACCTGGCCTGGGCCGGAGGCTTGGAGCGGGCCCTGGTGAGCGTGCGCGCCTCGGCCCCCTGGCCGGCGCGGGTGATCGTCGAGGCGGAGACGGCTGCCGAGGCTGAGGCGGCCGTGCGTGCGGGTGCCGATGGAGTGCTGCTCGATGAATTTCTTCCCGAAGCCCTCGCGGCCCTGGTGCCGCAGCTGCGGACCCTGGCTCCGTTGGTGGTGCTGGAAGCGTCCGGCGTTCAGCCCGAGCAGCTGCAGATCTATGCCAGCACCGGCATTGATTTGATTTCCACCAGCGCCCCGATCACCCGCAGCTCCTGGTTGGATCTGAGCATGCGCTTCGTGGTCTTGCCCTGAGCGGCCCAGGCGCCGAAGCCACTGGAGCCGGGTCCTAGATTCGTCCCATTCCTCAGGGTCGTGACCGTGGGTCCTTCTGTCCCCAGCCGCTTGCGCGCCCTCCTCCTGGGAGCGCTGGGCGCCGTTGTGCCCCTGGGCGCTCTGCTGCCGGCTCCTGCCGCCGCCGAATCCGTGCTGGAGCAGGTGGCCAAGACCGGCGAGGTGTTGATGGTCGGACCCTCCGACATCCCTCCGTTCATCCGTCTGGGGGCGAAAGGTGAACCGGAGGGCTATGCCGTTGATGTGGCCCGCCGCATCGACCGCCAGCTCAAGGCCGAACTGGGCCGTCAGGTGCAGATCCGTTTTGTTCCCGTCGACAACGCCGCCGCGATGGTGGAGGCCGTGGCCAGTGGGAAGGCCGCATTGGCCTGCGGGGTGCCCTTCAGCTGGGAGCGGGACCGGGTGGTGGACTTCTCCCTGCCCATCGGCCTTTCCGGCCTCAGGTTGCTCAGCCGCAGCGGCACCCTTGATGGTTCCCCAGCCTCCCTGGCCGGCCGTTCCATCGCCGTGGTGGAAGGTTCCATCGGTCAAGATGCCTTGACGGGTTTGCAACCCAAGGCCCGGGCGGTGAGCTTCCCCACCGTCGCCCTGGCGGTGACCGCCCTGGAGCAGAACAAGGTGGCAGGGGTGTTGGGTGATTCCAACGTGCTGGCCGGGCTGCGCCAGCAGCGCCGGATCAACGGCCTGGCGCTCGTGCCAGAGACCCCCTACCTGACCTACGGGGTGGGCTGCATCGTGCCGGAAAACAATTCCACCGTGCTGAACGTGGTCAACCTGGCGATCGCGGGGCTCTTCCAGGGCTATCTGGAGGGTCGCCCCGAGGCCGTGGCCAGCGTGGACGCCTGGCTTGGGCCGAAGGGCGTGCTCGCGGTGCCCACCGATCGGGTGCGCGCGTTCTTTCAAGCCGTGCTGCTGAGCCGCGAAGGCCTCATCCTTGGATCACCTTCCGGGGCGTCGCCCCGCTGACCGATGCGCTTCCGCCCTCCGGCGGCGCCCACTTGTTTCGTTTCGTCCTTTCCCCTGGCGGCACCCCGATGGCGATTTTCTCCCGCTCCGGCCTGTTCGGCTTCCTGCTCCTGCTTGCCGCCCTGGCCCCCTCCGGCGCTGGAGCCACGGCATTGGCCGAGTTGGTCTCACCGTCTTCGGCGCGGACGATTCCTGAAGGGGAGAGCGCCCCAGGCTCGGTCGATGCCCGTCTGAGCCGACTCTCGGCCGCCCTGCGGGAGCGGGTCGGTGAGCAGGCGGGGCTCGACACGGGCGCGGCAGGCCCCGATGGCCGCCTTGCTTTCGTGTTCGCGAACGGCGGCGGGCGCGGCATTGGCTGGGGCAATGGCGGCTTCCGCAACGGTGGCTTCGGCAACGGCGGCTTCCGCAACGGTGGTTGGGGCAACGGTGGTTTCCGCAATGGGGGCTTCCTGAACGGCGGCGGTTTCCGCAACGGCGGCTTCCGTAATTACTGGTGACCCCAGCCGCCACGTCCCCGGGCAACCCCGAAGGGTTCGGGCCCTTGCAGCTCCTGGTGGTGCAGCCCACCCCCTACTGCAATCTCGACTGCGACTACTGCTACCTTCCCAACCGCAACGACCGCCAGCGCCTGCCCCTGGAGATCCTTGAGGCGGCCCTGGTGCGGGTGCTTGAGAGCCCCTATGTCAGGGGTGATTTCACCCTGCTCTGGCATGCGGGCGAGCCACTCACCGTGCCGATCGCCTTCTTCGACGAGGCCACTGTGCGCATCCGCGAAGCCTTGGGGCGTTGGCAGGGGGAGGGGGAGCCGCTGTCGATCCATCAGTCGGTGCAGACCAACGCCACCTTGATCAACGAGGCCTGGTGCGACTGCTTCGAGCGCAATGGCATCTCTGTAGGGGTGAGCATGGATGGGCCGGCTTTTCTCCATGACGTCCACCGCCGGACGCGTACGGGTCTGGGCACCCACGCCGCCACCCTGCGTGGCATCGAGCACCTGCGCCGCAGGGGGATCCCCTTCCAGGTGATCGCTGTGATCACCGAAGAGGCCCTGGGCCATGCCGAGGCGATGTTCGCCTTCTTCTTGGACAACGGCATCACCGATGTGGCCTTCAACATGGAGGAGACGGAGGGGGAGAACCGGGTCTCGACCTTGAGTCGGCCCCATGCCGAGGTGGCCTATCAATCTTTCCTGCAACGGTTCTGGGAGCTCTGGCGGGAGCGGCCCGAGCTGATGCGGGTGCGGGAGTTCGAGGGCATCTGCAGCCTGGTTGAGGCGGATGCCCGGCTGGAGCAATCCGACATGACCCACCCCTTCGCGATCGTGAACGTCGACGCCCGCGGCTCGATTTCCACCTTCGATCCAGAATTGCTGGCGGTGGAAACCGACACCTACGGCGACTTTGTTCTGGGGAATGTGCTCCACGACAGCCTGGAGTCGATTGCGGCCAGTGCCAAGTTCCAACGCATCCACCGTGACATGCGCGCCGGGATTGATCGCTGCCGGAGTGAGTGTGCCTACTTCGGCCTCTGCGGCGGCGGCGCCGGCAGCAACAAATACTGGGAGCACGGCAGTTTCGATTGCACGGAAACCCAGGCCTGTCGTTATCGGATCAAGCTCACGGCCGATGTGGTGCTCTCAGGACTTGAGCAGTTGTTGGAACTCACGGCCTGAGCGATGGCCGCCGTTGCTGCCCTCCGCTGGCGGTGGGCTGAGGCGACGTTGATCGACTGGCTTCCCGCAGGCCAAGCCGATACACTCCCACCATGGATCAGGGGTCAATCGGCGCCATGCCGTGCGGAAGAGCTCCCCAGCTGGAGTCATGACAAGGCCGTCGATTTTTTCCCGGTTCCTGAAAGCAGACGGCAGCCTCCCCTTGGCTCGGCAGTTGTCGTTGACCTTGGCCTTGATCTTCGTCGCCGCAACCCTGGTGGCGGGGGTGCTGCTTCATGTCATCTTTTCCGCCCAGGCCTCGGCACAGATCGAGCGGCAGTCCCAATTCTTCATGGACAGCATGCTTGCGGTCCGTGAGTACACCAGCCGTCAGGTGAATCCGATCGTGGCGCCCCTGAACGATCAAGGCACGGAGTTCAGGCCTGAGGCGGTGCCGAGTTACGCCGCCACCAGTGTGTTCTCCTATCTGCGCTCGAACCCTGCCTATCAGTCCTTTTCCTACCGCGAAGCCACCCTTAACCCTACGAATCTCAAGGATAAAGCTGATGGCGAAGAGACCCAGATCGTGGAAGCCTTCAAGGCCGATCCTTCCCTGAAGGTGCTCTCCGGTAACCGCACCATGGCCCTGGGCACCTTTCACTACGTCGCCAAACCAATTCGCATCACCAAGGCGAGCTGTCTGGTCTGCCATTCAACCCCTGAACGGGCTCCCAAGAGTCAGCTGCTCACCTATGGCAACAGCAATGGTTTTGGATGGGGACTTGATGAGATTGTTGGCGCCCAAATTGTGACAGTGCCAATCGAGGAGATCGAGAATGCACGTCATCAATCCCTGGTCATCACTTCGGGGCTGATCATCGTTGCGTTCACATTGGTGGGACTGGTCACCAACGCGGTGCTCAAACGCCTGATCCTTCGCCCCATGCGTGCCATGAGCCTCAAGGCTGATGAGGCCAGTGTCACTCCAGGCACGGTCGAGTTCGGTGAGCGCAGGCGTGCCGATGAAATCGGCTTGTTGGCACGAAGCTTCGAGCGAATGAAACAAAGTCTGGTGATTTCGATGCAGATGCTCAAGGATCGCCAGCCCTGATGGCCGGCGACTGTCGCGGTTCAGGCCGTGTCGCGGCAGCCGTTGTTGCCAGCGTTGTGGTGCTGGGCTTGGTGGTGGCCTGCCGAGGCAGCACCGATTCGACCCGCTTTCACCTCTGTGGTAGCGACGGCCCCCTCGCCATTGGTCTGGTGGCCGAGGGCGAAGGGGGAGGGACGGTGGCGGCTGCTCGGCTGCAGGAGGCCCAACTGCCGCCCCTGCGTCAGGTGCTCACCAAGGCCAGTCGCTGCGAGCTGGCGCTGGAGCCCGTGCGCTCCCCGGAACTGGGCCGCCGCCACCTGGAGCGCGGCCGTTGGGATGTGGCCTTTCTGCCTCCGGCTCTGACGGCTTTCGCCCTGGCCGGGGGACAGTACCGGGCCGTGCGGGTCCTGGGCCGGGAGGCGCCCCCCCGCGGCTTGATCGTCGGCATGGGTTCCTCCGTCCTCCAGCTGGACGATCTGGAGGGGCGACGTCTGGGGCTGCTGCCCCGGGGGTCATTGCTGGGTTTTTATCTCCCCCTCTACAACCTGCACGGGTTGAGGCTCGCCAAAGTTGTCTATGGCCTCACCTTCGAGGAACTGGCCGGCGCCCTGGGCCGCGGTGACCTGGACGCCATCGCCTGGGACAGTCGCCGAAGCCTGCCGCAGCCGGGGAGCCGCGTGCTGCACCGCGATGCCCATCGCCAGCCGCCCGGTGCCCTCGTGGTGCGCCGGGGGCTGGATGAGGGTTCGCTGGCCGTCTTTCTGGCGACGCTCGATGGCAGCGCTTCCCAGTTGCCGTCCTTTCTGGGCTATGACGCCTCGACGATTCCTGACTCCCAGCGGATGATGCCGTTGCAGCGCATCGTTCGGACCGTGGAGAGCTGGAGTCTGCCCACCAACGGTGCGGCCTACCCCGCGGCCAGACCCGCCCCGGTGCCGCGATGAGCACCAGCCGACGCCACCTCAAGGTCGTCGTCTTCAGCGACGTGGTCGACTCCTCGGAGCGCATTTTTGCCGATGAACTGATCGCGATTCAGCACATCCAGGAGGATCTGGCCTTCCTGCAGGAGCAGCTTCAGCGCCATGGCGGCAGCTTGGTCAAGACGCTGGGGGATGGTCTGCTGGCCACCTTTGACGCCCCCAGTCAGGCGCTCGAATTCGTGCAGGAGGTGTCGCTGCTGCTCAGCAAGCGAGGCCAACGCAGCCTGCAGCACCGCTTCGGTCTGCACACCGGCGAAATCTATGCCGACGGCGACGACATCCTGGGCCAGGGGGTGCATCTGGCTTCGCGGCTGCAGACCATCAGCCCGGCCAATGGGGTGGCCTTCGTGCAATCCACCTTCGAGATCATCGACGATCGCTTCAGGAACTGCGCCGAGTTGATCGGCAACGTCAACCTGCACGGCTTTCGCAGGCCGATGGTCTGCTACAGGATCACGGCCGAGGCCTTTCGCTGGCGTGAGTCCGGTGATCAGGAGGCGTCCAACCCCCAGGCACCGGATCTGCTGGAGCGCCTGTTGGAGGGCAGCTCCTACCGGCCGGAACGGGGCCTGAGCCGCTCCGGTGGCCATTCCAGTTTCCTGGTGCGGGACAGCCGCCGGGACCGCCTGGCGGTGTTCAAGTTGTTCCCCGTTGCCACGGAGTTCCTGGCACGGTTTGAGCTTGAGGCGGCCTGCCTGGAGCGCCTGCGTCACCCCCGCATTCCTCGCTTCATCGACGCCTATGCCCGTGAGGGCTGGTTCTGCCTGCTTCAGGAGTACATCGCGGGGCCGTCGCTGCGGGGGTCACTCGAGTATCTGGGCCGGCCGGAGCGGGTCGGCGATCTGGTGCGGCAAGTGCTCGACACCCTCGAGGCGGCCCATGGGGCTGGGGTGATCCATGGCGACATCAACCCCGCCAACCTGATCCTCTCAGCGAAGACCGGCCAGCTCATTCTGGTGGACTTCGCCCTGATGAAGGCGCGTCTGGCGACCTCCGGTCACCGCCCGCTGGACCCCCGTCTGCTGGAAGAGGTCTTGCCCGCTTCGCTGTTGCAGCGGGAGCGGGACCGGGCCGATCACACGTTTTTCCGTGCTCCTGAACTGGTGCGCTTCGCCCGTCTCTGGCCGGGGAGCGATCTTTTCGCCCTCGGGGTGACGGCCCTGGTGCTGGCCACGGGCCAGGAGCCCCGCGATCTCTATGACCAGGTGCAGGGCACCTGGAACCTCGAGGCACTGGAGTCCTCCCTGGCCTCACGGCTGCTTCCCCTGCTGGAGGAAGCCCAGGGGCGCCGTCTGCAGGACGTGGCCGCAGCCCTGCGCCTGTTCGCTGGCCCTGCACCCCCAGCGCCGCCCCGGTCCCGGGCGGCCGCTTCCCGTTCGGCCACAGCCAGTGCGGCCTCGGGCGCCATCGAGAGCGAACCGCCGGCGGCCACGATCCTGGGCCCGAAGCGGTTGCTGATCGAGGCGCTCACCCAGCACTACGGCCCAGTGGTCGAGTTGTTGCTGGAGAGCTGGTCCACCACCCTGCTGGACCATGAGGAGGGGGCGATCCGGGCCCGGCTGATCGCAGCGGGATTGGGGGCAGACGATGTGGATGGGGCGTTGCTGCAGCTGCGGGCGGCCGGCGTGTCGGCTCTGGCGGATCCAGGACCTTCCCAGGTCGTTGAGCGTCCCCATGGGGTCGGCTGGTCCGACCCGCCGGCGTTGGTTGCCCTGCGCCGGGAGATCGGACCGGTGGCTGAGGTGGTCTGGAGCGCGATGCTGGAGCGCGCTCTGGTGGAGGACCCCGTTGCCGCCGCCGCACTGCTGCGGCGTTCTTTCGTGCCGGAGGCGGTGATCGCTCGGGTGTTGGCGGAGCAGGCCATGGCCCCTGATCCACCACTGCCGCCACAACCACTGCCACAACAACCACAGCCATCACCATCCGCATCGCCCCAGCCGTCCCAGGCAGCGCCGCCAGCGGAACCAGCCCAGGCCTCCACCCCCTTGGTGGTCTCGCTGCGGGCGCTGCGCAGCGCCCTGCTCGATGTGGTCGGACCGATGGGGGAGCGCATCTTCGAATCGGTGCGGGGTCTGCCCGAGGGCGATCGGTTGGGGGCCACCCTTGAGCGCCTGCGCTCCTACGGCGTCAGTGATTCCGTGCTCTCCGAGTTCGCCCTGCGGGTGCTGCGGGCCTCCTGAGGGCGGCGCGGGATGATCGCAGGCAACAACCCGCGCCGTCTCGGCCCACTCCGCCCATGTTGCGCATCGCCCAGACGCTGACCCAGCAGCTGCAGGAGGCGATCACTCGGGCCTATCCGGAGGCAGCCGAACCGGCGGCGGCCTCCGGGCAGCCCCTGGACCCCCAGTTGGCCCCGGCCAGCAAGCCCGAGTTCGGTGATTTCCAGGCCAATGGTGCCCTGGCCCTGGCCAGGGGCCTCGGCCAGTCGCCTCGCGCCATCGCCACCGCCATCGCTCGGCAACTGACGGTCGATGCCGCCTTTGCCGAGCTCTGCCTGGAGCCGCAGATCGCCGGCCCCGGGTTCATCAACCTCACCCTGCGCCCCGAACGGCTGGCGGCGGAGCTGGCGGCGCGGCTGGGGGATCCCCGGCTGGGGGTGGAGCGGGCCCAGGCCCCAGGTGGGGGCTCTGCTGCGCCGGTGATCGTGGATTTCTCCAGCCCCAACATCGCCAAGGAGATGCACGTGGGGCACCTGCGCTCCACGATCATCGGCGACGCCCTGGCACGGGTGCTGGAGTTCCGCGGCCATCCGGTGCTTCGCCTCAACCACGTGGGCGACTGGGGAACCCAGTTCGGGATGCTGATCACCCACCTCAAGCAGGTGGCTCCGGAAACCCTCACCACGGCCGATGCGGTCGATCTGGGCGATCTGGTGGCCTTTTACCGCGAGGCCAAGAGGCGCTTCGACGACGACGAGGTCTTCCAGGCCGCCGCCCGCGAGGAGGTGGTGAAGCTGCAGGGGGGCGACCCGGTGTCGCTCAAGGCCTGGGGCCTGCTGTGCGAGCAGAGCCGCCGGGAGTTCCAGGCGATCTACGACCGCCTCGACATCCACCTGAGCGAGCGCGGCGAATCGTTCTACAACCCCTATCTGGCGGCGGTGGTGGCCGATCTGGAGGCCACCGGGTTGCTGGTGATCGACGACGGCGCCGGCTGTGTGTTCCTTGAGGGCATCAAGGGCAAGGACGGCCAGCCCCTGCCCCTGATCGTTCGCAAGAGCGACGGCGGCTTCAATTACGCCACCACCGACCTGGCGGCGATCCGCTATCGCTTCGCCGTTCCCCCCTCAGGCGATGGCGCCGGCCGGGTGATCTACGTGACCGATGCGGGCCAGGCCAGCCACTTCGCCGCCGTCTTCCAGGTGGCGGGGCGGGCCGGCTGGATCCCTGAAGGCGGCCGGCTGGAGCACGTGCCCTTCGGGCTGGTGCAGGGCGAGGACGGCAAGAAACTCAAGACCCGCTCCGGTGACACCGTGCGGCTCAAGGACCTCCTGGATGAGGCGGTGGAGCGCGCCGAAGCCGACCTGCGCCGGCGTCTGGCGGAGGAGGACCGCAGCGAGGATGAGGCCTTCATCGCCCATGGGGCCACCACCGTGGGCCACGCGGCGGTGAAGTACGCCGATCTGAGCACCAACCGTGGCACCAACTACCAGTTCAGCTTCGATCGGATGCTGGCTCTGCAGGGCAACACGGCCCCCTATCTGCTCTATGCGTTCGTGCGCATCCAGGGGATCGCCCGCAAGGGCGGCGCCCTGGAGGCCCCAGCCCAGGACCCGCTGGTGTTCGATCAGCCCCAGGAGTGGGCCCTGGCCCGCCAGCTGCTGCAGTTCGATGCGGTGATCGTCGAGGTGGAGGAGGAGCTGCTGCCGAACCGGCTCTGCGCCTACTTGTTTGAGCTCTCGCAGATCTTCAACCGCTTCTACGACCAGGTGCCGGTGCTCAAGGCCAATGGGCCCGCCAGAGCCTCGCGCCTGGCCCTCTGCCGCCTCACCGCCGACACGCTCAGACTGGGCCTGGGCCTGCTGGGCATTCCCACCCTCGATCGGATGTGATGGTGAATGCGCGCCCCGAGGTGGAATCGCTAACGGCCTACTCCGCGCCGCTGGAGGGACGCCGGGGGTTGCTGCGGCTGGATTTCAACGAGAACACCGTGGGCCCCAGCCCGGCGGTGGTGGAGGCGATCCGCGCCATCCCCGCCGATCACTACGCCATCTACCCGGAGTACGACGGCCTGCGGGAGGCGGTGGTGGCCTCACTGAACTCAGAAGCTGGCTTGCCGGCGGGACCGTCGCCAGCGAAAGGTCTCGTGCCCGCCCAGGTGGGCCTGTTCAACGGCGCCGACGCCGCCATCCATGCGCTCTTTCAGGCCTACGGCGCCCCGGGCGACACCCTTCTCACCACCAGCCCCACCTTCGGCTACTACAGCCCCTGCGCCCGCATGCAGGGCATGGCGATCGAGGCGATCCCCTACGAGGGCCCCGCCTTCGCCTTTCCGCTGGAGGCGATCCAGCTGGCCCTGGCGGCCGGGCCCCGGCTGCTGCTGATCTGCAACCCCAACAACCCCACCGGCACGCGTCTGGCGCCGGAGCGGATTCTGGAGCTGGCGCGTTTGGCCCCCGGCACCCTGGTGGTGGTCGATGAGCTCTACGAGGCCTTCACCGGTGACAGCGTGCTGCCGCAGCTGCTGCGGGCGGCGGGCGTTGGCGGTGATCCCTTCGCGGCGCTGCCCAATCTGCTGGTGCTGCGCTCCCTGGCCAAAACCGCCGGTCTGGCCGGGCTGCGGATCGGTTTCGCGATCGGAGCCGCCGCCGTGGTGGATCGGGTCAGCCGCGTCACCGGCCCCTACGACATCAACAGCTTCGCGGTCACCGCCGCCCGGGCGGCCCTGGCGGATTCTGCCTACGTGGACGCCTACGTGGCCGAGGTGCTGCGGGCCCGCGATTGGTTGGTGCAGCAACTGAATCGGGTCGGGGTGCGGCACCACGCCGAAGGCGGCAACTACCTGTTGATCTGGCCCACGGCCCCAGCGGCCCGGGTGGAGGAGCGGCTGCGCCAGGCCGGCATCCTGGTGCGCTCGATGGCGGGCAAGCCCCTCATTGATGGCTCCCTGCGGGTGAGCCTCGGCACCCTTGAGCAGATGCAGCGCTTCTGGGCGGCCTATGCCGCGATCGATGGGCTCAGCGCAGCACCAGCACCTGGGTGGCGTCGCTGAGCTTGCCCGGCAGGCTCACCGAGCGGCCGACGCGCTTCACGGGCGTGCCCGCCAGGGCCTGCAGGAAGGGCTCGACACTGCCCTGGTCGCAGTCGGCTGGGGTCTTGCCGCTCACGTACTGCACGGGGATCACCCGGCGCGGTTGCAACTCCTTGACCACCGCCGCCGCCTCGGCGCCGTCGTACACCTTCGCTCCGCCGCCGACACCAATGATCAGCAGGTCGGGGCGGCCGAGCAGCACCTTGTCTTCGGGTCGCAGTTCTGACGCCGTGCCCCCGACGTGGGCGATCTCCAGGCCCCCCTGTTTCCACCGCCAGAGAGTGGAGGGGCCAAAGCGACGACCGTCGAGGCGGTCGTGGGGAACCGAGACCCCTTCAATGCGTAGGCCAGCCACCTTGTAGGAGCCTGGGTTCACCAGGAACTTTCCACGGGCCACCGGCGCCCCTTCATCCAGCAAGCGGCTGCTGGCCAGGATCACATCGGCGCTCACGCGGGGCTCAGAGAGCCCTGCGGCGCAGGCCACGGCTTTGAAAGGGTTGATCAGCACCGTGGCGCCGCCGCCCTGGATCAGCAGGGCGCTGTGGCCGTAACTGGTGACATTCACGCCGCCGCCTGCCTGGGCGGCGGCGGGCCAGGGACTACCACCGAGGGCCACCGTCGCCGCCAGCGACGTGCCGCCCAGGGCTCCCGCGCAGCGGCGCAGCAGGGACAGGGGGGGAAGGGCCATGGGGGGTGGGGGGCGCCCGCTGACGCCTGGGCTGGCGCGAACTTAGCAGCGTTGCCCCGGCTGGGTTCAGGCCGGCGATCCGGTCGCGGCTGTGGCGGAGGCCAGGCGCAGGAAATTGCCCAGCAACTGATGGCCGCTTTCGGTGAGCACGCTCTCGGGGTGGAACTGCACCCCCTCCAGGTGGGGGTGGTCCCGGTGCCGCAGGCCCATGATCGTGCCGTCCTCCAGCCAGGCGGTGATCTCCAGGCAGTCGGGGAGGCTGGCGCGCTCCGCGATCAGGCTGTGGTAGCGGGTGGCGGTGAGTGGGTCGGGCAACCCCTTGAACACCCCCTGGCCTCCGTGGCGGACCGGGGAGGTCTTGCCGTGCATCAGCTCCGCCGCCCGCACCACCCGGCCGCCGAACACCTGGGCAAGGCACTGGTGGCCCAGGCACACCCCCAGGATCGGCACGCTGGTGCCCAGCTGCCGCAGCACCTCAAGGCAGATCCCCGCCTGGTTGGGATCGCCCGGGCCCGGCGAGATCACGATCGCAGCGGGCGCCAGTTCACGGATGTCTTGGACGCTGAGGGCGTCATTGCGCTCCACCCGCAGCTCTGCCGCGATCGGATGCTCTGCCGCCAGCTCGCCGAGGTACTGCACCAAATTGAAGGTGAAGCTGTCGTAGTTGTCGAGCACCAGCAGCATCAATCCTCAGCGGCCATGGGGCCCTTGTCTGGACCCATTCAAAGGCCGAGCCGGACCCAGAGCGGCGGGATCAGCAGCAGCAAGGCAATCAGCATCGATGCCAGTGACGCCACCAGCACGGCGGCGGCGGCACAGTCCTTGGCGATGCGGGCCAGGGGGTGGAACTGGCGCCCGATGGCCAGGTCCACCACCGACTCGGTGGCGGTGTTGAGCAACTCCAGCACCAGCACCGCCGCCACGGTCAGCACCAGCACGGCCAGCCGCTCCGTGCTCAGGCCCAGCCACAGCCCCAGCAGGAACACCACCAAACCGGTGATCACATGAATGCGGAAGTTGCGCTGGCTGGCGAAGCCGTAGGCCAGCCCCTGGGCGGCGTAGCGGAAGCTGGCGGGCAGATCGCCGGCCACCCGCCAGGCCCCCACCCGCAGGCTGCGCCCCCGTCGGTGCACGTCGGAGGAATGGGCGGGGATCGTCGTAGGGGGTTCGTGCGGCAACAAGGTGGTCACGCGGCGCAGTGCCTCAAGACTCCTGAGCTGAACCATACCGCCGTTATCTGGGTTCAGCCCGTCAGCAACCGCTCCTGGCGCGCAAGCATGGCCGCCAGGCTGGCCTCATCCGGGTGGTCCCAGCCCAGCAGGTGCAGAAGGCCGTGGCTGGCGAGGAAGCGCAGTTCCTGCTCCACGCTGTGGCCGTGCTCGGGGGCCTGGCGGGCAGCGGTTTCCAGGGAGATCACGATGTCGCCCAGTTCGAGCTCGCCTGTCTCGGGGCCCACGGGCAGGGGCGGCACGTCACCGGCGGCCTCGTCCAAGGCTGCGAAGGCGAGCACGTCGGTGGGGCCGCTTTGCTGGCGCCAGTCAGCGTTGAGCTCGGCGATGGCGGCATCGTCCAGGAGCTGCAACCCGAGGCTGTAGGCCGGCGCGTGCAGGGCATCGGCCAGTTCAGGGCTCAGCTGGGCCAACCAGGCGCCGATCAGCCCGTGCCAGCGCTCGGCCCCCTCCAGGGGGTCGGCCAGGGCACCGGCGGCGCCCAGTAACTCCGGCGCCAGCGTGCCCTCGACGGCGAAGGCCAGGTCGAGATCGGGCAGGGTCACGGGATCGGACGGGGTGGGAAGGGTCATTGGTGCACGATCGGCCGCCCCAGCCAGGCCAGCAGCAAAAGGAAGCCCATCAGCCCAAGGGCGGTGAGGCCGAAGTGCAGCAGGCTCTGGCGCCCCTTGCGCACCATGTTGCGCATGGCCAGCTTGACGAAGCTGGGGGGCGCACTGGCCGGTTGAGGGCTGGTGGGTTCAGTCATGGATCTCTCAGGCCGCCGTTTCCGCCGCCACCTCCACACCCTGGCGCAGCAGCGCCTGGATGAACGGATCGAGATCGCCATCCATCACCCCCTGCACATCGGTGGTCTCCTCGGCCGTGCGCAGGTCCTTGACCATCTGATAGGGGTGAAAGACGTAGTTACGGATCTGGTTGCCCCAGGCCGCCTCGACGATGTCACCGCGGATGTCGGCGATCTCTCCGGCGCGCTGCTCCTGGGCGATCACCAGCAGCTTGGCCATCAGCAGCGCCATCGCCTTTTCTTTGTTCTGCAGCTGGGAGCGCTCCTGGGTGCAGCGCACCGCCAGCCCTGTGGGGATGTGCAGGATGCGCACCGCCGTTTCCACCTTGTTGACGTTCTGGCCGCCGGCGCCGCCGGAGCGGGAGGTGGTGATTTCCAGGTCCTTGTCGGGGATGTCGAGTTTGACGTCCAGGTCGATCTGGGGCATCACCTCCACACCAGCGAAGCTGGTCTGGCGTTTGTCGTTGGCGTTGAACGGCGAAATGCGCACGAGCCGATGGGTGCCTTTTTCGTTGCGCAGGTAGCCGTAGGCGTAGCGCCCGTCGATCTCGATCGTGCAGCTCTTGATCCCCGCCTCCTCTCCTTCCGAGAGCTCATCCACGGACACCTTCATGCCGTGGTCTTCGGCCCAGCGCGTGTACATGCGCATCAGCATCAGCGCCCAGTCCTGGGCATCGGTGCCGCCGGCACCGGCGTTGATCGAGATGACGGCGCCTTCCTTGTCGTAGGGGCCGCTGAGCAAACGCTCCAGCTCCCAGCGATCCAGGTCGGCCTTGAGGCTCTGGAGGCCGCCATTTGCCTCGGCGAGCAGGTCGTCGTCGGCTTCGAGGGCGTAGAGCTCCAGGGTGGCCTGGCCGTCATCGACGGCGCCTTGCCACTGCCGCAACTGCTCCAGCTGGGCCTTCACCTCATCGAGCTGGCGCATCGATTTCTGGGCCTGCTGCTGGTCGTCCCAGAAGGCCGGTTGGGAGGCCAGCTGCTCAAGGTCCCGCTGGCGGGCGGTCAGGGCCGGTACGTCAAAGGCAGTCCTGGGCATGGCCCAGGCGGTCGGTGAGCTCGGAGAGGTCGCGCTTGAAGTCGGTGAGATCGAGCACCGGCGTTCGGGAATCGGTGTGGACGACCGTACCAGCGCGCCGCTGGAACCGTTCTTAGGATTCCATCTAATCGGCACGGCGCAATGGCGGCGGGAGAGACGACGAAGGTCGAGATCTACACCTGGCGGACCTGCCCGTTCTGCATCCGGGCCAAGGCGCTGCTCAGCCTCAAGGGGGTGGTCTTCACCGAGTACGCCATTGATGGCGATTCGGCTGCCCGGGCGGCCATGGCCGAGCGCGCCGGGGGGCGCCGCAGCGTGCCCCAGACCTTCATCGACGGCACCCACGTGGGCGGCTGCGACGACCTGTTCGCCCTCGAGCGCTCCGGCCAGCTCGATGCTCTGCTCGCCTGAGCGTGGCGGACTTCCAACTCTTCGTGCTGGATCCGATTCAGCGCCTGCGCCCCACCAAGGACAGCAGCGTCGCCCTGATGCAGGCGGCCCAGCGGGCCGGCCAGGAGGTGTGGGTGGCCACCCCGGCAGACCTCTCCGTCGTAGGTCGGGATTCAGGCCAGGAGCCGCTGGTGCGCGCCCAGCCCATTACCTTGGCCGCCATCCGTCCCACCGCCGACGGCTGGGAGCTGCCCGAGCCCTGGTGCACCCTGGGGGAGCCCACCTGGTTGTCCCTTACCCATTTCCCGCGGGTGTGGATGCGCAAGGACCCGCCGGTGGATGAGGCCTTCCTCTATGCCACCCACCTGCTGGATCTGGCGGTGCTCAAGGGTGTGCGCGTGCTCAACGCTCCCGCCGCCCAGCGCACCTGGAACGAAAAACTGGGTGCCTTGCGCTACAGCCACCTGATGGCGCCCACCCTGGTGAGCGCCCAAGTGGAGCAGTTGGCCGCCTTTGCCGCCGAGCAGGGGGACGTGGTGCTCAAGCCCCTGGGGGGACGGGCCGGTCAGGGGGTGGTGCGCACGGCCGCAGGGGCCCCCGGGCTGCGGGCGCTGCTGGAGCTGGTGACCCAGCAGCAAACCCTGCCGGTGATGGCCCAGGCGTTCCTGCCGGCGGTTACCGCCGGTGACAAACGCATCCTTTTGGTGGACGGGGAGCCCCTGGGGGCGATCAACCGCCGCCCCGCCGCCGGTGAGTTCCGCAGCAACCTGGCGGTGGGGGGCGCCGCCGAGGCCACGGAACTGAGCCCGCGCGAGCGTCAGATCTGCGCCGAACTCGCACCGGCCCTGCGCAGCGAGGGCCTGTTCTTCGTGGGCATCGATGTGATCGATGGACGCCTCAGCGAGATCAATGTGACCAGCCCTACGGGGGTGCGGGAGGTTGAGCGGCTCGGGGGCGTGCCCCTGGCCGATCTCACCATGGAGCGGCTGCTCGCGGGCTGACGGGCAGGTTCAACTGCTGCTGCAGGACCCCCAGCTTCAGGGCCACCTCCTGCAGTTCGCGCTCGGGTTCGGAGCCCCGCACCAGGCCGGCGCCGGCGGTGAGCTCCAGGCGCCGGCCCCGCAGGGTGCCGCTGCGGATCGCTACGCGCAATTCGGCGTCCCCTTCGCTGTCGATCCAGCCGATCGGGGCGGCGTAATGTCCGCGCTCAAACGGCTCCAGGCTGCGCAGCCAGGCCATCGCCTCCCGTCGGGGCAGGCCCGCCACCGCCGGGGTTGGATGGAGGGCGGCAGCCAGGGCCAGGGGTTGCTGGCCGCCCAGATCGGTGGTGATCGGGGTGTGCAGATGCAGCAGCTGACCGTGGCGGGCCAGGCGCGGGTGGCGGGGTCGGCGGGGGGTCAGGCCGCTCTCGCTCAGCACCTGGGTGATCGCCTCCACCACCAACTCGTGCTCATGGCGGTCTTTGATGGATTCGGTGAGCTGGCCTGGGGGCGATCCGATCGGCGCCGTGCCCGCCAGGGCATCGCAGCGCAACTGCCCCTGGCGCACCGCCAGCAGCCGCTCGGGGGAGGCGCCGATCAGGGCTTCCCCCGGCCGCTGCTGCCAGAGGAAGCGGCAACTGCCGGGCTGGCGCCGGCGCAGCTGGGTCAGCAGGCGCAGGGGATCGAGGGGCTCCTCCAGCTCCAGGTCCTGGCGCACCGCCAGCACAAGCTTGCGCAGCTCTCCTGCCTCCACTAGCTCCAGGGCGCGCTCCACGGCGCCCCGGTAGCCCGCTTGCCAGCTAGAGCGTCGAATCACCCCCGGGCCCAAGGACGGCTCGGCCCAGGCCTCCGGATCAGCGGGGAGGGCAGCGAGCCGCTGGGCCTCCTCCCAGAGTTCCTCGGCGACGGAGCGGGCGGTGACGGCGCCGCCGAGGCTGCGTTGCAGCCGCAGCCAGCTGTGGCGTCCCTGGCGGCTCAGTTGCCAGCGGGGCAGCACCGCCTGCACCCCCGGCACGCCCGAGCGCTCTTGCAGGGGGCTGTCGAAGAAGGAGAAGGCCAGCAGCACCCGGGGCCGTGCCAGGGGAGGGCAGCTTTGGGGGAGGGCCACCAGGCGGCTGAGGCTGATGGCGCTGAAGCGCTGGGCCAGCTCGAAGCGCCGGGGGCCGCTCAGCTCCAGGTGATGGGCCTTGCCGCTGGCGGCCAGACTCAGCCCCGGTGCCCCGTCCCAGAGGAAGCGAAAACCCTGGCCGCCGCCGCCCAGATGCGGCAGCAGGGCCAGGGGATCGCACCGGTGGCTGCCCTCGGGCTCCGCCAGGGGCACCGCCAGACTCAGAACGCCTTCCTCCTCCAGCTGCCGGGCCCCCTGGGCCGCCGCCGCCAGCAGTTCTGGGAAGGAAGGGCTGGCCTGCACCGGTAACGGGTTGGGGGAGGGGGCCATGAAGGCTGCTCAAATGTATGGGCCTTCCCGCGTCGTCCAGCGCCGGTCGCCATGTCCGAGCCCCAGGTCGTCGCAAGCCGTTACGCCTCCACGGAGCCTCTTGAGGCTTCCCCCGCGCCCGATCGCCGACGCCTCTGGAAGGCGGCGATCAAGTGGCCGATGTACTCGGTGGCGGTGATGCCGGTGCTGTTGGCGGCCGGTTGGTGGCTGGGTCAGGGCCAAGCGTTGCGGTTCGAGCAGCTGCTGGGGTTTCTGCTCGGCGCGGTACTGCTGCTGGCCTGGGAAAACCTGGCCAACGATGTGTTCGATGCCGACACCGGCGTGGACCACCAGGGCAAACCGCATTCGCTGGTGAACCTCACCGGCCGCCGCGACCGGGTGGCCTGGATCGCCCATGGCGCCCTGGTGGCGGGCCTGGCCTTGATCGCCCTGGTGGCCCTGCGCAGCAACCCCGCCGTGCTGGCGCTGGTGCTGGCCTGCTGCGGCATCGGCTACGCCTACCAGGGGCCACCCCTGCGTCTGGGCTACCGGGGGCTGGGGGAGCCCCTCTGCTGGCTGGCCTTCGGGCCCCTGGCCACGGCTGCCGCCCTGCTGGCCCTGGCGCCGTCGGGGGCGCCGTCGGGGGTGCCCTGGCGGGCGGCGATCGAGCTGGGCAGCGGTCCGGCCCTGGCCACCACCCTGGTGCTGTTCTGCTCCCATTTCCACCAGGTGCAGGAAGACGCCGCCCACGGCAAGCGTTCGCCCGTGGTGCGCCTGGGCACGGGCCGGGCCGCGGCCCTGGTGCCCTGGTTCGTGGCCGGCACCCTGGCCTTCCAGTGGGCGCCAGTGTTGGCGGGCCAATGGCCCCTGACGGCCCTGCTCGGAGCGGCGGGGCTGCCGGCGGGCACAGCCTTGATCAGCCTGCTGCGGGAGCACCACCGGGTGCCCGAGAAGATCCATGGCAGCAAGTTCCTCGCCCTGCGCTTCCAGGCCCTCAACGGCCTTGGGTTGGCCCTGGGCCTGGCGATCGGACCCGCCCTGGCGGCCCTGAGGTGAGCCGGCTGGCCCTGGCCTGGCGTCCATTCGCCTTCGAGCTGCCCCGGGCGATGGTCACCGCCCATGGGGCGCTGGAGGGCAAGCGGGGCTGGTTGCTGCGCTTGGAGGGCGCCGGTGACGCGCTGGGTTGGGGGGAGGCGGCACCGCTGGCTGCTGAGGGGGCGCAGCCTGATGGAGGCCGCCCGGATGGGCCCGACCTGGAGGCGGCGATCCGGGGGCTGGGGGAGACGATCGAGCGCTCCGATCTTGAGCTCGCCGTGCCAGGTCTGCCCTTGCCCCTGGCCTTTGCCGTGGGTTCGGCCCTGGCGGAGCTGGAGGGTTGGCCCGCCATGGATGGCCGCACGCTCCAGGTCCGTGGGGTGGAGAGCGCTGCCCCCGAGGGTGGATGGCTCAGTGCCCCCGCCTCGGCCGTGCTGCTGCCCGCAGGGGCGGCCATGCCCGAGGCCCTGGAGGGGGCCCTTGCAAGCGGGGCGTCAACGGTCAAATGGAAGGTGGCCTCTGCGGCCGACCGGCTGGAGCGGGAGCTGCTGGAGCGGTTGCTGGGGCGGCTTCCGGCCGCTGCCCGGCTGCGGCTCGATGCCAACGGCGGCTGGGATCGCCCCACGGCCTTCGCCTGGGCCCAGCGGCTGGTGGGGGAGACGCGGCTGGACTGGCTGGAGCAGCCCCTCCCCCCCAGCGATCAGAGCGGCTTGGAGGCGTTGGCGGCCCAGGTGCCCGTGGCTCTCGATGAATCCCTGCGGGCCTTCCCCGAGCTCCGCAGCACCTGGGCCGGTTGGCAGGTGCGTCGCCCGGCCCTTGAAGGCGATCCCCGGCCCTTTTGGCTGGAGCTCCGTCAGGGGGCACCCCGGCGGATGCTCAGCACGGCTCTGGAAACGGGCCTGGGCCAGAGGCTGGTGGCGCACCTGGCGGCCCTGCAGGCCGGGGGGCCCACCCCCACGGCCCCAGGACTGGCGCCGGGCTGGTGCCCGGGCGGGCCGTTGTTCGAAAGCGATCCGGCGCGGGTGTGGGAGGCCGCGGCGTGATCAGTCGCCTGAGCATCGGCGCCGATGCAGCGGCCACGGCCACCGCCCTGGAGGCGCTCTGGGCCGAAGGGAGCCTGGTGGGCCTCGCCTCGCCGCCGGATTGGAGCGCGTTGGCGGCGGCCCTGCCCCCCCGCCTGGGGACCCCCTCCCCCTGGGGGCCGGGGGTGGTGATCGCCAGTGGCGGCAGCAGCGGCCGCCGGGGTTGGTGCGTGCAGCCTCTCGCTGGGCTGGAGCGGGCGGCGGCGGCGGCGGCGCTGTGGCTCCAGGCCCAGGGCCTTGATCCGGCGTCGGCCACCGTGTTCAACCCCTTGCCCCTGCAGCACGTCAGCGGCCTGATGCCCCTGGTGCGCGGGCGCCGCTGGGGGGCCGAGCTGCGCTGGCTGGAGCCCGCCTTGATGCGTGAGCCGGAAGCGCTCGCTGGGCGGGCACCCCTCCCCGACTCGGGGGCGGCGCTGCTGTCGCTGGTGCCCACCCAGCTGCAGCGGCTGCTGGGCGATCCCGCCGGGATCGCCTGGTTGCGCGGCTTCGCTGTGGTCTGGATCGGCGGGGCGGCCCTGGCCCCGGCGCTGGCGGCAGCGGCCCGGCGGGCCGGGGTGCCCTTGTCGCCCTGCTACGGCAGCACCGAAACCGGGGCGATGGTCACCGCCCTTGCGCCCGGGCGTTTCCTGGCGGGGGAAGGGGGCTGCGGACACCCCCTGGCCCATGCCCAGGTGCGCCTCGATCCGGCGAGCGGTGCCCTGCAGGTGAAGGCCACAAGCCTCAGTCCCGGGGCCTTCGACGCCGGGGCCTTTCAACCCCTGGAGGCACCGGAGGGGTGGTGGAGCAGCGGTGATGGGGGCCGGCTGAGTCCGGCCGGACTGGAGCTGCTGGGCCGGCTCGATGGGGCCCTCAGCAGTGGCGGCGAGACGGTGTTCCCCGAGGAGGTGGAGGGCCGTCTGCGGGCCCTGGCGGCTGCGGCCGATCTGCCCCTGCAGGCGGTTCTGGTGCTGGGCCAGAACGACCCGCTCTGGGGGCAGCGACTGGTGGCGTTGGTGCGGGCCCAGAGCGGCGCCGATGCCAGCGCGCTGGTGGCGGCGTTGGAGCGGGTCGCGGCGGTCCTCCCCCCCGCCCAGCGCCCCCGGAGCTGGCTCCTTTGCCCGGAGCTGGCTCCCAATGGGTTGGGGAAATGGGAGCGCGGGCGCTGGGGACGGTGGCTGCGGGAGGCCCCAAGGAACGCCTCCAGCGATGGCCTCACTCAGTGACGCCGAGGTGACAGCGATGAACGGTTCGGCTAGAAGCGTGGGGCCTGCCCTGCACCCATGACCGAAAGCGATCACACCGAGGTCAGTAACAAGAAGCTTGCCGCCGGACTGCTGGGCATTTTTCTGGGGGCCTTCGGCATTCACAAATTCGTGCTGGGTTACACCACTCCCGGCGTGATCATGCTGGTGGTCACCGTGGTGACCTGTGGATTCGGAGGGTTCGTGATGGGTGTGATCGGCCTGATCGAGGGGATCATCTACCTCACCAAGACCCCCGAGGAGTTCAAGGCCACCTACATCGACGCCAAGAAGGAGTGGTTCTGAGCCGCTCCAACTTCCGCCCGCCCGCCCCTGCCGCCAACCGGGCCGAGCGCCCCGCCCTGCGGCTGATCCTGGCGGTGGCGGCCCTGGTGAGCTTCAGCCTGGCCGGGGTGACGATCCAGGACGGCCCCCATCCCCTGGCTTTGCTGGCCAGCCTGCTGCCCCTGCAGCTGGCGGCGCTGCTCTGGGCGCTGCGCCGCTAGACCCCAGAGGGATGGTGGCGTTTAGGGCTTGGCCCCGGAACCGCCACCCAGCTTTCCGCCCAGGTCGCTCTCCAGGAAAGCGCTCACCACACTGCTGAGGCCGCTGATGCGGCTGACGGCCGCCTGCAGAGCCGGCAGGTTCACGGCCAGGTCGGTGGTGGGGTAGGCCTGCAGGAAGCCGATGGGGGAAAGTTTGCCGTCGCCGGCGTTGATCCCCAGCACCGTGGCGGCCCGCAGGGCGGGCACCCCCGCCTGGGGAGCCTGGAGGGGGTAGAGGATTCGGGCCACGCGGGAGAGGGCCACACCACCGAGGCGGGTGGCCAGCAGACGGCTGGTGGTGACGAGAGGCAGGCTGACACTGCGGTTGAGCAGATCGGCCACGGTCTGGGGTTGCTGGCGGCTCAGGCGGATCACATCGGCCAGCAGGCCCCGGGCCTCGCCTGTTTGGGCCAGGTGCGCCAGGTCGGCCACGGAAATCGAGCGCCGGAAGGCGCCGGTCACGAACACCACCTGCTCGGCGGCGGGGGCAGGCAGGGGCAGCAGGCTCAGGGAGGTGCCCAGCAGGGCAAGGCTGAGGGTGGAGGCGCGGCGCATGCTCGGCAGGTCCAGGTGCAGACCATCCCTAGCGCCGTTTCGTCCCCAAGGGCTGTTTCCGCCCACTCCGGTCAGACTTCTCACGATGCTTGATCCGGTGGCCAATCGCCTGACCCTCTGCTTTCGCCCCCAGGGGGTGGGTCGTGTCCCCGAGGCGCTTTTCCTGGCTGTGTGGCTGCTGGGCTGGGCCGTGGGTGAGGTGGTCGTCCTGGCCGCCCTGGGCCACAGTCTGGTCGCCTGGCTGGGCCTGGGAGCCCCGGGCATGGCGTCGGTCGCGGGAGGTCCACCGGCCCTCTTCATGGCGGGCTTTCTGCTGCTCTGGCTCACGTTCTGGACCCTGGGGGGCCTGGCGGCGATCCGGCAGCTCCTCCGCCTGCTCTGGGCCGTCGATCGCGTTGAGCTCGATGGGCACCATTTGGTGTCCCTGCGCCACCTGGGTCCCTTCGCCCACCGTCGCCGGTTCGAGTTGGCGGCGGTTCGTTCCTTCTCCGTGCGCCTGCGCGGCTCAGCCGCTGGGGCCCTGGTGGCCAACCTGACGCACGGGGCTGTGGAGCTCACCGACCTCGGGCGCCCGCGGCACCGGGCTGAGGCGGCGGAGCAACTGAACCAGGCGCTGCAGCTGGTGGAGGGACGCCCATCGGCCGGTTCCTCAGCCGTTGCCGGTCCACCCGGGGGGTGGCAGGAGTTGGCCGATCGCTCGGGGGAGCGTCTGCTGATAAGCGATCCCCGCGCCCGGCGCCGGGAGGCGGTGGTGATGGGCCTGCTGACGGTCGTCTTTGGAGGCGGTGCCCTGCTGCTGGCCCGGTCAAGCCAGACGGAGCCGGTGCTGTGGGCGCTGACTTTGATGATTGCCGCTGTCGCGGGCCTTTGCCTCTGGGGGGTCGTTTGGCTGGCATTCGGGCGGATCGAATGGCGCCTCGGTCCGCGCCAGCTGGTGCAGCAACGCCGTTTCGGCGCCGGTGTGCAGGAGCGCTGGACTGCCCACGCCCTGGAGCTGCTCGAAACCTCCGACAGCGACAACGACCGTTGGTACGACCTGCGGGCAATCGAGCTCAGCGGCGAGGGCTCCCGTGAGCCGCCCGGGGCGATCTCGATCACCAAGGTGATCCACCACCCGAACCAGCCCCGCGACCTCGGGCTGTGGCTGGCCCATCAGAGCCGCGTGCCTTTCCATGACCGGGTGCCCAGCGAGGCGGAGCGCCTGGCCGAGCACCAGCTCAGCCTGGAGCAGGTGCGCGACAAACTGGATCGCTCCGGCCGCGCAGGTCGTTGGCTGCTGGGGGCGCTGGAGGGTGTCCTGGAGGAGGCCGTGGGCCCTAGGACACCCCCTGAGGAGTCTGCGGGTTCCCGCCGGCCGCCTCTGCGGCGCTCGAGGCCTTCAGCCAACGCTCGATCGGTTCCGGAAGCCCGCAGCGCTGACGGGTCGCCGCCTCGATCGCCCTGTGGCGGGTGAGGGCATTGGCGGCCTCGAAACCGCCGGCCTCGAAGCGATAGCGCACCTCGAAGAGGCCTCCCTCTAGGACCACCGGGGCCAGGGTGATCGCCAGGGCATCGCCGGCGAGCATGGGCCTGTGGAAATCGGCACGGGTGTGCACGATCGGCAGCGCCACGGCCGGGTTGGCCCGCCCGCCAGGCAACTCCGTGCGCCAGGTCGGCCCCGGGAAGATTTCGGCGGAGCTCAGTCCGAAGGCCTCCAGGCTCTGCTCATAGGCCTCGTGGCACCAGCGCAGCAGCTGGTGAAAGTGCATCACCCCGGCGGCATCGGTGTCACCGAAACGAACGGTGCGGCTCTGGTGCAGCCAGTGGCCGGGGATGGGGGGATCCTTGAAAAAGTTGTCGAACAACCGTCAGCGGTCCACCGAGCCCATGATCACGTCGATCGAACCGAGGATCGCCATGATGTCGGCCACCTTGGCCCCGGTGAGGATGTGGGGCAGGATCTGAAGGTTGTTGAAATCGGCCGCGCGGATCTTCCAGCGCCACGGGGTCACATCATCGTTGCCCATGATGAACACGCCCAGTTCGCCCTTGCCTGACTCGAGCCGGGCGTAGAGCTCACCGCCGGGGATCTTGAAGGTGGGGGCCACTTTCTTGGCGATGTACTGCATATCGAAGCTGGAGGCTTCGCCGCCCTTGCCTTCGGTGATCCGCCGCGCCTCCAGGCTCTCGGTGGGGCCGCCGGGAATGGCCGCGGCGGCCTGGCGCAGGATCTTGAGCGATTCGCGCATCTCCTGGATTCGCACCCGGTAGCGGGCGTAGCAATCGCCCTCGGTGGCGGTGGCCACGTCCCAGTCGAAATCGTCGTAGCACTCGTAGTGATCCACCTTGCGCAGGTCCCAGGGCACGCCGGAGGCGCGCAGCATCGGCCCCGAGAGGCTCCAGTTGATCGCCATCTCGCGGCTGATTACCCCGAGGCCCTCGATGCGGCGCTTGAAGATCGGGTTGTTGGTGATCAGCTTTTCGTATTCGTCGATCTTCGGGCCGAACCAGTCGCAGAAATCCAGCAGCTTGTCGAGCCAGCCGTAGGGCAGATCCACCGCCACCCCACCGATGCGGAAGTAGTTGTTGTTGATCAGCCGCTGGCCCGTGGCCGCCTCCCAGAGGTCGTAGATCATCTCCCGCTCGCGGAAGATGTAGAAGAACGGGGTCTGGGCGCCCACGTCCGCCAGGAAGGGGCCGAGCCAGAGCAGGTGGTTGGCGATGCGGTTGAGCTCCAGCATCAGCACCCGAATGTGGCTGGCGCGCTTCGGCACCGGGATGTCGGCCAGCTTTTCGGGCGCGTTGACGGTGATCGCCTCGTTGAACATCCCCGCCGCGTAGTCCCAGCGGCTCACGTAGGGCACGAACATCACGTTCGTGCGGTTCTCGGCGATCTTCTCCATGCCGCGGTGCAGGTAGCCGATCACCGGCTCGCAGTCCACCACGTCTTCGCCATCGAGGGTCACCACCAGCCGCAGCACCCCGTGCATGGAGGGGTGATGGGGGCCGAAGTTGATCACCATCGGCTCCGTGCGCGTTTCGAGCTGCGTCATGGCGCCGTTGGCGGGATCGAGTGGGCGGATCTTAGGAAGGGAGCAGCGCTCCTTAGGTCCATTTCTTTCTCGTTTGGCTGAACGTCCCCCCACGGCGGCTGCTCCTGCTGCCTCTGAGCCCCCCGGCGCCACGGCCTTCGAGCACATCCCCGTGCTGGCGGAGCCGCTGCTGGCGGCCTTCGCCGGCCTGGGCGCCGGCGGTCTGCTGCTCGACTGCACCGTGGGCGGTGGCGGCCACAGCGCCCTGCTGCTGGAGGCCCATCCGGGCCTGCGTCTGATCGGCCTCGACCAGGATCCCGCCGCCCTGGCGGCCGCCGCCGAACGCCTGGCCCCGTTCGGGAATCGCGTGAGCCTGGTGGCCGGCAACTTCGCCGCCTTCACACCGCCGGAGCCGCTGCTGGGGGTGCTGGCGGACCTGGGAGTCAGCAGCCCCCAGCTGGATGGGGGGGCGCGGGGCTTCAGCTTTCGCGCCGATGGTCCCCTGGACATGCGCATGAATCCGGGGGCCGGCGAGACCGCCGCCGCGCTGATCGATCGCCTCACCGAAGGCGAGTTGGCTGACCTGATCTACGCCTACGGGGAGGAGCGGCTCTCACGGCGCATCGCCCGCCGGATCGTGGAGCAGGGGCCCTGGGGCGGCGCGGCTGCCACTGAGGCCGATCGGGGCACGGCGGCGCTGGCCTACCTGGTGGCGGGTTGCTATCCGCCCAAGGCCCGCCGCGGCCGGATCCACCCCGCCACGCGCACCTTCCAGGCCCTGCGCATCGCGGTCAACGACGAGCTAGGGGCCCTCGACACCCTGCTGAGGCGCGCCCCCGACTGGTTGGTGCCCGGTGGCCTGCTGGCGGTGATCAGCTTCCATTCGCTTGAGGATCGCCGGGTGAAAACCGCTTTTCTCCGTGATGAACGGTTGGAGCGGATCACGCGCAAGCCCCTGGTGGCCGGTGAGGCGGAGCAGGAGCTCAACCCCCGCAGCCGCTCCGCCAAGTTGCGGGTGGCCCGGCGCCCCCTTGAGGCGAGCCCATGAACCAGCAGGACGTGATCTGGTGGCTGGCGCTGTTGATCCAGCTGGTGGCGATCCCGGGCACCCTCTTTCCGGTGCTGCCGGGCCTGGCCCTGCTGCCCCTGGGGGCGGGCCTCTGGACCTGGTCGGTGGGCTGGGCCGTGGGTTTGCCGGCCCTGGCGCTGGCCAGCTTGATCCTGCTGTTGGGCTGGGGAGCTGACGCCCTGGGGATGCTGCTGGGGGCGGCGCGGCTGCAGGCCACCCGCTGGGCCTACATCGGCGCCGGTCTGGGGCTGGTGGTGGGGCTGCTGGGGCTGCTGCCGGCCCTGCCCATCGGTGGCCCGCTGGTGGGGGCCCTGGTGGGGCCGCTGCTGGGAGCCGCGCTCGGCGAGCTGCTGAGTGCCTCGGGCGAGCTGGGGCCCTTCGGTCTTGAGCGTTTGAAGCGCTCGCTGCTGGTGGGCCTGGCGGTGGTGGCCGGGATGCTGTTGAGCCGCCTGGCCCAGGTGATCCTGGCGGTGGTGGGGGTGGTGGGTTTCGTGCTGATCAGCCGGCTCCTGGTCTGATCAGCTCGCCCCGCAGCTCCCGCACCGTGGCGGCCACCGCCTCGATGGCCTGATCGATCTCGGCGTCGGTGGTGCCGCGCCCCAACCCGAAGCGGATCGAAGCCGCCGCCTCGGCGCGGCTGCGCCCCAGGGCCGCCAGCACGTGGGAGGGGCTGCCGCTGCTGCAGGCCGAACCGCCGCTCACCGCCAGCTGCCGCCGCAGGGCGCCGTGCAGCTGGCTCCCCTCCACCCCGCCGATGGTCACGTTGAGGTTGTGGGCCAGGCGCTGGCTCGGGTGGCCGTTGAGGCGCACGTCGCCGAGGGCTTCCAGGGCGCCCCAGAGCTGATCTCGCAGGGCCCCCAGGCGCTCGCTGCGCGCCTCCCGGTCGCCCTCTGCTAACTCCGCCGCCTTGGCCAGCCCCACGATCAAGGGCACTGCCAGGGTGCCGGCCCGCAGGCCCCGCTCCTGGCCGCCGCCGTGCTGCTGGGGCGCCGGCCGCACCCCGCCGACCAGCACCAGGGCGCCGATGCCCTTGGGGCCGTAGAGCTTGTGGCCGCTGAGGCTCAAAAGGTCGATGCCCAGCTCCCGGGGCCTCAGGCTCAGGTGGCCCATGGCCTGGGCCGCGTCGCAGTGGAAGCTGATGCCCCTGGACTGGCAGAGGGCCCCGATCGCCGCCAGGGGCTGGAGCACGCCAATCTCGTTGTTGGCGGCCATCACGCTCACCAGCACGGTGTCGGGGCGCAGGGCCGCCTCCAGCTGGTTCAGGTCCACCAGACCGTCGGGGTTCACCGGCAGCACCGTGAGCGCGAAGCCCTGGGATTCCAGATGCCGCAGCGTGTCGAGCACGGCCCGGTGCTCGGTGGCCACGGTCACCAGGTGGCGGCCCTGGCTTGATCGGGCTTCGGCGATCCCCTTGAGGGCCAGGTTGTTGGCCTCGGTGGCGCCACTGGTGAACACCAGCGCCTCAGGTTCCACCCCCAGGCCAGCGGCCAGCGAGCGGCGCGCCTGCTCCACGGCGGCGCTGGCCGTCAGCCCCGGGCGGTGCAGGCGGCTGGCGGGGTTGGCGAACTGCTCGCTCCAGTGGGGCGCCATGGCGGCCACCACCTCCGGGGCGCAGGGGGTGGTGGCCTGGTGATCCAGGTAGGGGAGGACACGGGCCAGGGTTTCGCCTGATGCTTAGGACAGCTCCATGCTGACAAGATCGAAGCGACGGTTGGTGAGGGAGCGATGGGCATCAACAGCCAGAACGCGCGCCGTGGCTCCCTCTGGAGGCGGCCCGTGGCGGCCTTCTCCCGGCTCGTTCCGCTGCTGACGCTTGCACTGCTGCCACTGGCCGCCCTGGCCCCGGTGCGGGCCCAGAACGTGATCCGCACCCCGGAGGAGTCCCGGCCCAAAGGTCTGGTGATCATCCAGGACACCCCCACCCGGGAAGGACGCAGGATCGTGGGGGTCTACGCGGTCACCGTCGATGGGAAGGAACCCAGCCTGCGGCAGATCAAGGTCTGGAACGAGTTGCCCAACGATGTTGTCGTGCGCACAGAGACCATCCGCTGCGCGCCGGCGGGCCCGATGCGGATCACCCACGACGGCACGAACCTGGTGATGCGGGAGCTCAACCCTGGGGGGCTGATCACACCCTTCAACCGCCAGGACCACCGCATCTGGTGGACCGCCTGCTTCCCGGAGCAGGCCAATGCCGACCCGGCCACCCTGCGACCCCTGGCTCTCCAGCTCGGCTACAACGGCAACCTGCAGGAGAAGGAAACCCTGTTGCCCAGCCCTTCCGGTCGATAGATTTCCCTTCCCCACCCCCCGGGCATGCCGCACCCTGAATCCCTGCCCGAGCAGGAGCCCGCAGCAGATCCGCTGGCCGCTCCTGCCCCCGGCCCGGCGCGGTTGCTGTTGGTGGACGATGAACCCGGCCTGCGCACGGCGGTGCAGGCCTACCTGCAGGACGAGGGCTTTGAGGTGACCACCGCCGGCGACGGCGAAGAGGGCTGGGAGAAGGCCCAGGAGCTGCTGCCGGATCTCGTCCTCAGCGACGTGATGATGCCGCGCCTCGATGGCTACGGTCTGCTGAAGAAGCTGCGGGCCGATGAGCGCCTGGGGGGCACACCGGTGATCTTCCTCACCGCCAAGGGCATGACCGCCGATCGCATCGAGGGCTTCCAGGCGGGTGTCGATGACTACATCCCCAAGCCTTTTGACCCCGATGAGCTGGTGGCGCGTGTCCGCAACGTGGTGCGCCGCCAGGAGCGCTTGCTTGCCGAGGCCGCCCGCTACGCCGATGCGGACATCGGCCAGATGGCCAAGCAGATCACCGAGATCCGCTCGCTGCTCCAGACGGGCGGCAGCAAGAAGGCCGCCGGCGGCCCCGTGCACCATGAATTCACCCCTCGTGAGGGGAGCGTGCTCCAGCTGGTGGCCGAGGGCCTGATGAACAAGGAGATCGCCCGCCGGCTCGAAACCTCGATCCGCAACGTCGAGAAGTACGTCAGCCGTCTCTTCACCAAGACCGGCACCGCCAGCCGCACGGAGCTCGTGCGCTATGCCCTCGAAAACGGCCTGGTGGATTAGGGGGCGACGGTGGCCGAGGCCTGGCTGTCGGCGGCGTTCAACCAAGGTTGGATCTACCGGAATCGGCTGGGTCCGGCGGAAACCGGTCTCTCTCTGCTGGCGTTCTATGGGACCCGTTACCGCCATTCCGACCGGGGGGTGTGGGCGGAACGTCTGGCGGCGGGGGAGCTCCACAGGAACGGCACCAGGCTCCGGGCCGATGTCGCCCTCCAGGCCGGAGAGCAGTTGCAGTGGCATCGGCCCCCCTGGCAGGAGGCCGCCGTGCCGGGGTCGTGGCAGCGCGTGTTCGATGACGGAGACCTGCTCGTCATCGACAAGCCCAGCGGCCTGCCGGTGTTGCCCGCCGGGGGCTTCCTGGAGCACACCCTGCTGCGGTTGCTGGAGCGGCGCCACGGCGGCGAGGCCGGCGGCGTTCCCAGGCCCGTGCACCGGCTGGGGCGCTTCACCTCCGGGCTGTTGGTGTGTGCCCGAAGATCCGCCACCCGGGCCTGGCTGAGCGCCCAGCTGCGGGAGAGCACGGCGGGCGCAGACCAGCGGCGGGGCGCTGGTCTGACGGCTGGAGAACAGCCCTGCTGCCGCAAGCTCTACCGGGCCCTGACGGCGCCTCTTCCCGTTCCCTTGGAGCCCGGCGCCTCCCTCACCCTCACCACCCCGATCGGTCGCCGGCCCCATCCGTTGCTGGGCCAGGTCTGGTGTGCCGCAGCCGAAGGGCAACCCGGCGCCCTGGCGGCCCGGAGCACCCTCACCCTGCTGGAGCGCCGCCCCGGTGCCGACCTGGTGGAGGTGGCCATCGCCAGCGGCCGCCCCCATCAGATCCGTCTCCATGCCGCCGCCCTGGGCGCGCCCCTGCTGGGGGATCCCCTCTACCTGCCGGGGGGCCTGGCCCGCGCCGAGGTGCTCCCGGGGGAAGGCGGTTACCGGCTCCATGCCCATCGGCTGGTGCTCCGGCGCCCGGAAGGGGAGACGCTGGAGCTGGAGGCGCCGCTGCCGGAGGGGCTGAGGTGCTCGGGCCCCAGCCGTTGACAGCTCCCGGCGATGGATCAACGCATCCCGGCTCGCGAGCTTGGCGGGCGAACGCCTGAGACCTTCACGCAAAGGAGCCGATCGACCACCCTCCCGTTGGCGATGCGTTGACCATCAGGCTAAGCGCGGGTCGGCCAGCTCCGCTGATGCCATCCCGTCGGCATCGCAGGGTTCCGTGGCTCCCGGGGCGCTGCCCGTGCCAGTGGGATCAGCGAAACCTGGTGAGCTGCTCTGTTCCGCCGGGAGGCTTCGGTTTGGCAGCAGACTGCGGCAAGGGTCCCCTGACCTCGCCCTTCAGGGTTCCCAGGGCTGTGCACCGAGGTAGGTCAGCTCGACGACGGAGCTGGCGTCGTGGTCCTTTGGTCCCAGTTGCAGGCGGAAGCCCCCCAGATCAAGGTTGCGGATCGATTCCAGGCCGGCCACCAGGGCGGCGCGGCTGGGGTTGGGACCGGCCCGCCGCAGCCCCTCGCTCATCAGCTGGGCGGCCAGGAAGCCCTCAAGGCTGTTGAACCCATAGCTCGGTCGTTGCTGCACGCGGGCCATCAGCCGCTGGTAGGAGGCCACCACCGGCACACGGCGATCCCAGGGGAACGGCACCACCTGGGCGACGCCGATGCCGTTGGCCTGGCCGCCGGGCAAGGCATCCTGCAGCGCCCGGGTTCCCACGAACGAGACGTTCATCAGCTGGGCGCTGCTGCCGCGGCGGTACAGCTCCCGGCTGAAGGCGGCCGAGCTGGGGTAGGAGCTGACCACGATCACGCCGTTGGGATCCCCGGCCAGGATGTCCCGGGCGGCGCCGCCAACCTCCCGGGAGTTGCGCTGCACAGCGGCCATGGCCACAGGCTTGAGGCGATGGCGAACCAGGGCGCGGCGGACACTGGCCAGTCCGTCTGCTCCGAAGGCATCGTTCTGGTACAGCACCGCGATGCGAAAGCGGCCTTCCCTCACCAGATCATCCACCATGCGATCGATCTCCGCCTGGTAACTGGCCCGGAGGTTGAAGACCAGGGGCTGCAGCGGCTGGCGCAGCAACCGCGCCCCAGTCAGCGGGGCGATCAGGGGAATGCGGGTCGCTTCCACCAGCGGCAGCACGGCCTTCACCGTGGGGGTGCCCACATATCCGAACAGGGCGAAGGCCCCATCGTCCTGGATCAGTCGACGGGTGTTCGCCAGGGTCAGGTCCGGCTCGTAGCGGTCATCGCGGCTCACCAGGCGGATGCGGCGCCCGTGGATCCCGCCCCGCCGGTTCACCTCCGCGAACCAGGCCTCCGCTCCGATCCTGTATTCCAGGCCCAGTTGGGCGGAGGGGCCGCTGAAGGGGGCCGATTGCCCCAGCACCAGCTCCCGGGGACTGGCCCCTGCGCCACCGGGCCGCCCCCCGGCCGGAACCGCCTTGGCTACCACCACCCCAGCCAGCAGCGCTGCCGCGAGCAGAAGCGCCGGCAGCAGAAGCGGCGGCGGCAGGGGCCTTAGCGTCCGACGATTCCCCGTGTTCAGCATGGCTCTGTCGCCGCGACGACGCTGGAACATCGGCGCCATCGTCGCAGTCCTGCTGGCCTTGGCGCTGGTCCTGATCGGCCTGGCCCAGATCGATATGAGCCAGGTGCGCAGCCGCGACGGGCTACGGCTTTCCTCCTCCTCCCGGGCCCTGAACACGAATCCGGCGCTCCTGCCCGCCAGCGGTTGGACCCCCCAGCGGGGCGGGGGGCTCAGCGACGCGGAGATCCGGGTCGATCAGGCGGATCGAGAGGCTGCCCCTTACATCGTGCAGGTCGGGGTCTATGCCACCAGCACCTATGACCTCGACCTGCGCGTCCCCAGCTATTCCGGCAACGGCTACATCTGGTTGCGCTGGGAGGAGCCGCTGCAGCGGTATCTCCAGGAGCGCAATGTGACCATGTCCGAGCGCTTCAACCTCCTCAATGGCCTGCTCTCGGATCAGCTGCCCGTGATCACGCCTGTGGGGGGCGGGGCCCAGCTCCAGGCTGATGGGAGCTATTACCAGCTCTTCACCTTCGTGGGTCGCTTCTACATCGACCGCGACAGTTTCCGGCATTACCCCTTCATGAACGTGAGCCTGCCGGTGGTGCTGGAGGCCAATGATGTCGACGGTGAACTGGATTACAGGCAGCTGCGGCTGCAGCCCGACATCCGCAACAGCGGCATGGGCCTCTACTCCAACATCAGCGGCTGGCTGAATGGCGGCTGGTCAATCGCTGAATACCGCCACCATTACGCCACCAATTTCGGCCTTGGCGGTGGTGAAAATGACTACAGCCAGGTGGTGTTCGAGATTTCCTTCGGCACCTCGTCCTGGTCGGTCGTCTGGCGGCTGATCCTGCCGCTGGTGGTGCTGATGGCCATGGTGCTGCTGGTGTTCAAGGTGCGCTCCGATGAGCAGGATGCCCGCGCCAGCATTCCGGTGACCGTGCTGCTCACCCTGGTGTTCCTGCAGCAGGGCTACCGCGACGAACTGCCCAGCCTGCCCTTTCTCACCTTTCTCGACAGTGTCTACGTGGTGGCCTACGGGGTGACCCTGACGGCCTTCGTGCTCGTGCTCTGGATCGGCCGGCGCTATGCCGTGATGGAGGACATGGCCGAGGGCCCGGCCCGCGAGGCCCTGCAGCGGCGACTGCACTGGCTCGACGACATCTGGCCGGTGCTTGTGGTGCTGGTCGGCATCTGCAGCCTCACCGCCTGCTGGATGGCCATTCCTCCCGGCACCTGAGCGCCGCAGGGCCTGGGGGTGTGATCAGGCGCCACCCCGCCGCCTTCGGTCCAGCGGGTCCTGGCGCATTCGGTGGCCGTGGGCTCCATCCGGGGGCGGTTCCCTAGCCCCGCTGAAACTCCACCAGGCGCGAGAAGTAGAAGGGCGCCTGATTGAGGCTGCGGCGCACGGGCGCAAAGCCGCAGCGCCCGGCCGCCGCCACGATGCCGTCCTCCCTCAGGGTGTAGGCGCGGGTGGTCTTGCTGGGGCCGGGGAACAGCTCGCCGATGCGCTTGAGCACCGCCAGCAGCGGGGTGTAGGGGGCGAAGCTGACGATCAGCCGCCGCTCCGCCAGCCCCGCCAGGTGCTCCACCATCTGCTCGGCCGCCTCCTGGGGGTAGTGGATGAACACATCCAGGCAGATGACGGTGTCGTAGCGGCCCTGGAGGCTCTCAAGATCGGAGGCGCTGAAGCCCAGCCGAAGCGGATCCAGGCCCAGCTCATGGGCCCGGCGGCTCGCTTCGGCCACCATCGCCTCCGACAGATCACTGGCGGCGATGCGGCCGGCCCCGAGCGCCGCCAGAGGCAGGCTGAGGCTGCCCACGCCGCAGCCGGCATCGCAGAAGCTGCGCTGGGCCAGATCGCCCTCCTCCTGCAGCCAAGCCAGCACCTGGTCCACCGTCTTCTGGTGGCCGAGGCGGATGTTGCGCTGCACCTTGTTGACGTCGCCCGAATCGCTGTAGATGCGGTTCCAGCGCTCGAAGCCGGTGCTGTTGAAGTAGGCCTGCACTTCCGCCTTCTCGGCCGCCTTCGGGCAGGGGTCCAGCAGCTGATCGGCGGGCATGGGGACGGGGCCGACAGCGGCCAGGGCGGTGTGGCGCGGATCCTAGGCAGCACGCCGGTTCGCCCACGGTCGCGTCCACGGCGGCTGAGTGTCAGGTTCAGCCGGGTCTGCTCCAGTCCAAGGTGCCATCTGAGCCCACGCTCCAGCGCAGGCACTCCCCAATCGGCATCCCCATCAGCAGCTCCTCCAGGGGGCGTTCGTCCCCCAGCACCCGCCGGGGGGTCACGGTGGCGGCCCGGATCGCCCCCTCCACCGCTCCGCCCCAGGCCGCCAGGCGCTTCACCCCCTCCAGCAGAGGCAGGGTCACGCCCGCCAGGGTGCCGTCCTCCAGCCGGCAGCTGCCGTCTTCGACCAGCAGGACGCGTTTATCCCAGCGGTGGCGCCCTTCCGCCAGGCCGTAGGGCGCGAGGGCATCGCTGACGATCACCAGCTGCTCCGGCCCCAGCCGCTGCAGCAGCAGCGCCATCGAGGGGGCCACGTGCACGCCGTCGGCGATCAGCCCCAGGGCGACATCGCCCCGCAGCACCGCCGCCGCCAGGGGCCCTGGGCTGCGGTGGCCCAGGCCCGCCATGGCGTTGAAGCTGTGGGTCACCATCGTCACCCCCGCCGCAAACGCTTCCCCCGCCTGGGTTTCATCCGCCTCGCTGTGGCCCAGGCTGACCACGATCCCGTCGGCGCGGAGGGCTTGAATCAGCTCAGCGGCTCCTGCCAGCTCCGGCGCCAGGGTGACCAGGTTGATGTCGGCTTCAAAGCCGCCGATGCGCTCCCGCAGGCCCGCCAGGCTGGGTTCGGCCAGGTGCTGGCTGGGGTGGGCACCACGGCGTGCAGGGGCCAGGAAGGGCCCCTCCAGATGGGCCCCCAGGAGCTGGCAGCGGCCCCGCTGGTGCCGGGTGCGCGCCTGCTCGAGCACCGCCAGGGCCTGGCGCAGGGGAGCCACGCCGCAGGTCACCAGGGTGGGGCAGATTGCCTCCACTCCATCGCTCCAGAGCCTCTCCAGCAGCTCCAGCAGCCGGGGCAGGTCGGCGTTCTGCAGTTCCGGGAAGGCGAGCCCGAGGCCGCCGTTGATCTGGAGGTCCACCGCGCCAGGGCTGAGCCGGTCGCCCCGCCAGTCGTCGCCGGCGGCGCGGCTGCCTGGGGCGAGGGGCCGCAGGGCGGCGATCTGATCCTCGCCGTCGAGGCCCACCCGCCACCGGCGGGGGTCGCCAGGGAGGCACACATTGCTGAGCCAGCGCATGGGACGAGATGGCGGCGGGCCGCGCCGGAGCGGAGAATGCCATTCTCCGTCCCCCGTCCCCGTGGTCGCCGCCCCCACCCCTTCCCGAACGCCGCTGGTGGCCGTCGTCATGGGCAGCGATTCCGATCTGCCCACCCTGGAACCGGCGCTGCGCATCCTCGAGCGTTTTGGCATTGCCAGCGAGGTGCGCGTGCTTTCGGCCCACCGCACCCCTGAGGAGATGGTGGCGTTTGCCCGCTCCGCCGTGGGCCAAGGTTTCAAGGTGGTGATCGCCGGTGCCGGGGGCGCTGCCCATCTGCCGGGCATGGTGGCCGCCCTCACCCCCTTGCCGGTGATCGGGGTGCCCGTGCCGAGCAAGGCCCTCTCGGGGGTGGATTCGCTGTACTCGATCGTGCAGATGCCCGCCGGCATCCCCGTGGCCACCGTCGCGATCGGCAACGGCACCAACGCCGGCCTGCTGGCCGCGCAGATTCTCGCCACCGCCGACCCCGCTTTGCTCAGGGCCGTGGAGGCCTACCGCCGGGAGCTTCATGACCAGGTGACGGCTAAGGATGAGCACCTCAAGGCCCTCGGCAGCGCCGCCTACCTGCGCCAGATGGCCCCCTGACCCATGGGCCCTGTTGTCGCTCTGGTGGCGCCCAGTTGGCTTCGGCTGGCCCTGGCCCTGCCCCTGCTGGTGCTCAACCTCTACGTGCTCCGCCAGTTGCTGGTGCCCCTGGCACCTTTCCCCGCCCTGTTCCTGGGGGCGGCCTTGATCGCCTTTCTGCTCGACCTGCCCAGCCGCTGGCTCACAGGGCGTGGCCTGCCCCGGCCCCTTGCCCTGCTGCTGGTGGTGGGCCTCACCCTGGGTCTGGGGGTGCTGGCGGCCCTGTGGCTGGTGCCGCGGCTGGTGCAGCAGCTGGGGGAGCTGCTCGCGGCGCTGCCGGGCTGGCTCACCGAGGCTGAGGGGCTCCTCGATGAGCTTCAGGTGCGCGTCGCCACCTGGGGCCTGCCGGCGGATTTCGGCAACCTCAGCAACGAGCTGCTCACGCGCTCCACCCAGCTGGCCACGCGCTTCAGCCAGCAACTTCTCAGCGTGTTGGGGGCCACCCTCAACCTCACCGTCAACACCCTGATCGTGGTGGTGCTGGCGGTGTTCCTGCTCCTGGGGGGCGAGTCGATCAGCCGCGGCCTCGCCCGCTGGCTGCCGGAGCGCTGGCGTGATCTGTTGCTCAGCACCGTGAACCGCACCTTCCGCGGCTACTTCGCCGGCCAGGTGGTGCTGGCGCTGATTCTCAGCGGAGCCCAGATCATCGTCTTCACCCTGCTGGGGATTCCCTACGGCGTGCTGTTCGCCGTAGCGATCGGCTTCACCACCCTGGTGCCCTACGCCAGCGCCCTGACCATCACCCTGGTGAGCGCTCTGCTGGCCCTGGAGGACCCGCGCACCGGATTGGAGGTGCTGGCCGCGGCCATCTCCGTGGGCCAGGTGGTGGACCAGGTGATTCAGCCGCGGCTGATGGGCAGCATCGTCGGCCTGCAGCCCGCCTGGCTGCTGGTGAGCCTGCCGATCGGCGCCCGGGTGGGCAGCCTGCTGGGGTTGGGGGAGCTGCTGGGACTGCTCCTGGCCGTGCCCGTGGCCAGCTGCCTGAAGACCTTCCTCGATGCCTGGGCCCAGCGGCTGGGGCTGCCGGAGCCCGCGGCGATCAGGGTGCCGCTGGAATGATCCCGGCGGCCGCGAGGTAATCCATGACGTCCCGCACACAAGCTTCCAGGGTCTGGTCACCGGTGTCGATGCGCAGCTCGGGGGCCTCCGGTTCTTCGTAGGGGCTGGAGATGCCGGTGAACTCCTTGATGGCTCCGGCGCGGGCCTTGGCGTAAAGCCCTTTGGTATCGCGGCCTTCGCAGACCGCCAGATTCGCCGCGCAGTGGATCTCAACGAAATCGCCGGCCCCCACGAGGGCCCGTGCCCGGCGCCGGTCGGCCTTGAACGGTGACACGAAGGCGCTCAGCACCACCACGCCGGCGTCCAGAAACAGCTTGGCCACTTCGCCGATGCGGCGGATGTTCTCCTCACGGTCGGCGTCGGAGAAGCCCAGGTCGCTGCAGAGGCCGTGGCGCACGTTGTCGCCGTCGAGCACATAGCAGCTGAGCCCCTGCTCGAACAGGGCCGAGTTCACAGCGTTGGCAAGGGTGCTCTTGCCGGCGCCGGAGAGCCCGGTGAACCAGAGGATGGCGCTGCGGTGGCCGCGCTGGTGGGCGCGGGCGGCCCGGTCCACCGCGGAGTGATGCCAGACGATGTTTGTGGCCCTGGAGGTGGTCATCGGCGCCTTGCGGTGGAAGCGATCGGGTCATTGTCCCTGCCGGTGGGCCAGACGCTTCTGGGGGGAGCGGTGCTCAGCCACCCGCCCGCTTGGGACGGAAACCCTCCTGCTCCAGCAGCGCCAGGGCCGCAGCCACCTGGTCGCCCTGGAGTTCGATCAAGCCGTCCTTGAGCGTGCCGCCGCTGCCGGCGCGAGCTTTAAGGGTCCTGAGCAGGGCTTTGGCGTCCGCTTCCGGCAGGTCCAGGCCATGGATCAGCGTCACCGTTTTGCCGCCTTTGCCCGCTTTGGTGCGTTGCACGCGCACGCGCTGCTGTGCCCGGGGCGTGGTCGCTGACTCCCCTGGCTCCGGCCGCCGCAGGCTCTCGCCCTGCGTGAACTCCTGCCAGCCGTTCCGCTTCTCCATGCCCGGACCATAAACAGTGGAAACCCCCTGCCAACCCAGCAGGTCAGCCGATCCAGAGCCCATGGGCCAGCCGCAGGGCATAGAGCACCAGCTGCAGCGTTCCGAAGCCGAGCAGGAAGACGAGCCAGCGGGGATGCCGCTGGAGCTGGGCGCCGTAAAGCATCAGCAGGGGCGCCGTGGCGAAGACGTGCCGCTCCAGGCTCATCGTGTTCTGTTTCATGAGGTACAGAAGCAGGCAGGCGGCCGCAAAGCCCCAGAGCTCCAGGGGAAGGTCTCGGCGTCCCAGCAGGAGCAACAGGATCGCCCCCACCACCACCATCAGGTTGAGGGCGGACATGCCACCCACCAGCCAAGCCCCGACAAACGCCACGAGGGAAAGCGCGAAGCCGGTTGTGGGGCGCCGGTGGCGCAGCTGGAAGGCGATCCCCCCGAGCAGCACGGTGATCGTCATCAGGACCGGCTGGAGCAGAGGCTGCGGGGCTGCCCCCCCTGCTTTGGGGGCACCGAAAAACACCTTCGTCAGATCCTTCCCCCAGTAGGAGAGGCCCGAGAAGTTGAGCCCCGGTTGGTTGCCCCAGGCCTCCTGGGCATGCAGGAAGGCCAGCGGGTCAGCGCGCAGGTGCAGGCCGATCAAGGCCACGGCCGCCAACCCGCCCAGGCTCGCTATCGCCACGAGCAGGCCGGCGCCCAGGCGCCGCTGGCGGCCATAGGCGAGCAGGATCGGCACCACGATCGCCACCCCGTTCGGACGGCTCGCAGCGCAGAGTGCGGCGATCGGTGCCAACCGCAGGGATGGGATCGGATCCTGTCCCAGCCAGGTGAGCGAGAGGGTGCTGAAGAGCAGGAAAAATGATTCCGTGTAGGGCAGGGAGAAGAAGAGGCTGAGCGGATTCAGACAGGTGAGCAGCACCGTGGCGCGGGCGGCCTCGGCTCCCAGCCAGCGCTCACTGAGCCGGTGCAGGAGTGCCAGGGCGATCAGGAAGGCCCCGTTCGACAGCATCAGGGCCACCACCAGTGGCGGCAGCGGCAGCAGATCGCTCACCAGCCGCACCGTGGCCGGAAACGCCGGGAAGAAGGCCAGGTTGCTGTCGGCATAACCCTGCTGGGCGATCCGCAGGTAGTGGGCTCCGTCCCATGACGAGAGTCGTTCGGCCAGCTGGCCCGGTGCTGTGACCGCCACCGCGACGGCGAGGGATCCGAAGAACAGCAGCCGACTTCCCAGCCAACTGACCACCACCAGCCGTGACAGGAGGGGCCCGTCACTGGGGCTTCCGGGTCCGGGTGGGGCGGGCGGCACGAGCTCGGGAGCGTGTCCGCCGATCCTGGCAGCGCCGGCAGGGGTCGTTTCACTTCGTACCGACCCATGGGCCGGTGATGTCCTGGGGAACGCCCTTGCCCAGGACGAGCGTCCCCGCTAGTTGTGCCATCACTGCGAGCGATGTCCTTGGATCTGCCTCCGTTGCATGTCGAGATGGTGCGGGTGGCGCTGCCAGGCCGTATGGGTCCCCCCGCCTGTCGCCAGCCCCCCTCCCCCGAACAGGACGTGCTGATCGGTTCGATGGCCGGGGTGCCGCTCTGCCAGGCCAGACGCATCAAGGTGCCGATGCCGCCGGGCTGGCCGGTGACCTCGCCGCCGCCGCCGCCGTCAGCGCAATCTGCCGCGCCCAAGCCCAGCGCCAGAACCAGCGCGAGCAGCCGCTGAGATCTTCCTCCGACCGCCGCCCCCGCCCTTCTCTGCCGCACCCAGGACTGGCGGAGATGGCAGAGAGCAGGTTCCAGCCCGGCTCCCTGGCGGGGCAGCGGGCCGTGGCCCGGTACCGCAGGGCTGGTGCCGCGGTCATCGGGGGGGCGCCAAATCGCTGGCGGCCATCCTTGCCCGGGCCCACGGTGATCGCCCCCCTGCCACGCCGCACCTGGCGGAGAGAAGGGTTTCGTGGTTCCGACCACCGCAGGCCTCCCAGAGCCGGGCGCTCACCATCACCGCCAGCAGGGGCTGGCGGTGGATCGGGTCCATCAGGGCCTCGCCGCGGGAGTGGACGCCGCCGTTGGCCTGGGTGGCGGCCATCAGGGCCAGGTCAGCGGCGCAGACGCTTCAGGAGCGCGGGCGGGTCAGGAGATCGGTGGCGGGTTCGGTGTCGAAGGAGAGGCGCGCGGCGCTGCTCAGCCGGCTGGCGCTGCGGGAGAAGTGCTCAAGGATGAAGGAAAGGAGCTACGCCCGGGGTCATCGCCCGGCGGCTGGGCGGGGGTGGCGCAGGCTTTCAGCATCGGGCTGTTGAGCCGATCCTCCGGGCGCCCCATGGCGATCACCGCGCTGAGCGGCAGTCCCCGAGCCGTTGACCCCAGCATTCAGTGCCGCCTCTCCTGGCTTGATCGCCGGGCCGATCAGGGCGCACATCAATGGACTGGAGAGGTTTTGTCAGAACCTTCACTGCCGATGCACTGGGCCAACGACCCTTGGAGAGGCGGTGGCCGGCGACCGTCACCGCCTCAGACCTGGGCCGTTGTGGCCGGGCTTTCCCAGGCGAAGCGCGGCAGCCGATGCAGCCCGTCCCGCTGGATCTCCGTCCAGACCTTGATGATCTGGGAGAGTTCGGGGGCGCCACGCTCCAGCTTCAGTTGCTGGGAGAGGGCCATGCTCCCCGCGGGATAGAGCACCAGCTCGAAGGGAGGCCCGACGGTCAGGTTCGAGCGGCGGGTGATCACCTGGGAGAGCAGCAGCAACCGCGCCGCGTCCTCCAGCGACAGGGTGCTCTGGGCGGCGTAATCGAGCGGTGGCTTGCCGTACTTGCTCTCGCCGATCTGCAGGTAAGGGGTTTCGGGGGTGGCCATGATCGTGTTCCCCTGGGGGTAGATCAGGTACAGCCCGTGGGGCTGGCCTTCGATCTGGCCGCCGAGGATGAAGGTGGCCTCGCCGCTGGCCCCGGCCTGGCGAAGGGCCTGGGCGTTCTCACGCTGCTCCGCCACGTTGAGCCGGCCAATGTAGGCAGCGGCTTCGAACAGGTAATCGGCGCTGAGCAGATCGGCCTGATCCCCCTCGCTCCCGCGTTGGTGCCCCTGCTTCGCCGCCCGACCGAGGTCGCGGTTGATCCGGTTCAGCACCCCCTGGGTGGTGGCCAGGTTGCCGGCGGCCAGGAGCACGAACAGCCGGTCGGGGCGGGGTTGAAAAACGTGCAGCTTGCGGTAGGTGGAGATGTAGTCCACCCCGGCATTGGTGCGGGAATCGGAGGCCAGCACCAGCCCGGATTCCAGCCAGAGGCCCACGCAATAGGTCATCGAGGCGAGCGGCCCTGGGGAGGAAGATCGTAGTCAGAGGGCCCCTCTTCCTAGGGTGATCGCCTTGACCGCGCCCGGCCCGTGACCACCACTCAACCCACGCCGGCGGAACTGTCACAGCAGGCCCGCCCCAACGCCCTGGGGCGCTTCGGGCGCTTCGGGGGCCAGTACGTGCCGGAAACGCTGATCCCGGCGCTGCTGGAACTGGAGGAGGCCGCCGCCGAGGCCTGGGCTGATCCGGCCTTCACAGGGCGCCTTCATCACCTGTTGCGCACCTATGTGGGCCGGCCGACACCGTTGTACGAGGCCGAGCGGCTCAGCGAGCACTACCGCCGCCCCGAGGGTGGGCCGAGGATCTGGCTGAAGCGAGAGGATCTCAACCACACCGGCGCCCACAAGATCAACAACGCCCTGGGCCAGGCCCTCTTGGCCCTGCGCATGGGCAAGAAGCGGATCATTGCCGAAACGGGCGCCGGCCAGCATGGGGTGGCCACGGCCACGGTCTGCGCGCGTTTCGGCCTGGAGTGCGTCGTCTATATGGGCGCCGAGGACATGCGTCGCCAGGCCCTCAATGTGTTCCGCATGCGCCTGCTCGGGGCCACGGTGCAGCCGGTGACCGCCGGCACCGCCACGTTGAAGGATGCCACCAGCGAGGCGATCCGCGACTGGGTCACCAACGTGGAAAGCACCCACTACATCCTTGGTTCGGTGGCCGGCCCGCATCCCTACCCGATGCTGGTGCGCGATTTCCACGCCGTGATCGGCGAGGAGGCCAGACGCCAGTGCAGCGAGGCCTTCGGCCGCCTGCCCGATGTGCTCCTGGCCTGCGTGGGTGGTGGCTCCAACGCCATGGGCCTGTTCCACCCCTTCGTGGGCGACACGGCTGTGCGCCTGATCGGTGTGGAAGCCGCCGGCGAGGGGGTGGCCAGTGGTCGCCACGCCGCCACGATCACCGAGGGCCGTGTGGGGGTGTTGCACGGGGCGATGAGCCTCTTGCTGCAGGACGCCGACGGCCAGGTACAGGAGGCCCACTCGATCAGTGCCGGCCTCGATTATCCGGGGGTGGGCCCGGAACACAGCTACCTGCGCGAGATCGGCCGGGCGGAGTACGCCGCCGTCACCGATCAGCAGGCCCTCGACGCCCTGCAACGGCTCTGCCGCCTGGAGGGGATCATCCCCGCCCTGGAAACGTCTCACGCCCTGGCCTGGCTGGAAACCCTCTGCCCAACTCTGGCTCCTGGCACCGAGGTGGTGATCAACCTCTCCGGCCGGGGCGACAAGGATGTGAACACGGTGGCCGATCGCCTCGGCGATGACCTGCGGCCAGCGGTTTAACCACGACCTTGCCGGGTTCCTTCAGGTGAGCAGCCGGCTCAGGCTGGCGGCCACCGTGCGCACGGCGGCCCGAGCGGTGGCGTAGGCCATGCGCATCGGACCGACCACGGCCACCTGGCCGCCGCTGCCTTCACCGGTGCTGTAGCTCGCCTGCACCACCGCACATTCCTCCAGTGCCTTGTGGGGGTGTTCGGCGCCAATCCAGATGCCCCCCAGGGCGCTGAGGCCCCCCGGCTGGAGCAACTGCTGGGGCTGTTCCTCAACCAGCTGCAGCAGTGGCCTCAGGCTGGCGGTGCGGCTGAATTCCGGTTGCTCCATCAGCCCCCCGAGGCCCAGGGCCAGGGCGCTCTCGCCATCGTTGCCGCGGGCGCGCCGGTGGCGCTCGAGGGCCTGGCGCAGCAGGCTGCCGCTGCGTTCCAGCTGGGGGGGCAGGCTGTTCCAGTCGAGGCCGTCGCCCTCGTGCTCCTCGGGGGTCTGGAGTTGGCCGGCGGCCCAGCGTTCCAGGGCCGACACCTCGTGGGCGGCCCCCACGGGCAGGCGCAGATTGAGGCTGGTGGCGGTGGTGGAACCTTCCACCAGGAGCACCAGGAGCCGGTCGCCGCTGGGCACCAGCCGCAGGGCCTGCAGGCTTGGTTTGCTGCGCTGGGGGCGGGTGATCAGGCTGAGCAGGCCGGTCATGTCCGCCAGCCGCCGGGCCAGGTGCAGCAGCAGATCATCGAGGGCCGCCCACTGCAGGCTGAGGCTGGCCATCTCCCGCTCCAATTGCAGGGCTGCGGCGCCTGGGGCGGGCAGCAGGCAATCGACGTAGAGGCGGTAGCCCTGCTGGCTGGGCACCCGGCCCGCCGAGGTGTGGGGCTGGGTGAGCAGACCCTTTTGCTCAAGGGCCCCCATGGCCGAGCGCACCGTGGCTGGGCTCGCGGGCAAGCCGAAGCGGCGCACCAGGGTGTGGCTGCCCACGGGCTCCATGGTGTCCACGTAGTGACGCACGGTGGCCTGGAGCACCTCCTGTTGGCGGCGCGGCAGCGGCGGCAGGCCGGAGCTCAGCAGGGGCGGATCATGCGATGGCCTGGATCGTAGGAGCGCTGACCTCGGGTGGCGTTGGTGGGCCCCGGCTGTTGGTGTTCAGAAACGGTTGCGGGTCCGGAGCGGGCCTTCAGTAGCGGGGCACGGAGGGGTCCACTTCGACGCTCCAGGCTTCGATGCCGCCGTTGAGATTCCACACGTCGCTGAAGCCCTGGGCCTCCATCAGCCAGGAGCCGAACTGCCAGCTGCGCACCCCCGCGTGACAGAGCACCACCACGGGCCTGCTTCGATCGAGCACGGTGTCGATCCGCTCCACCCATTCACCTGATCGGCCCAGGGCCAGGTGGATCACCGGATGGGGCAGGGCGGCAAGCTCCAGTTCCCTGGCCTCGCGCACATCCACCAGTTGAAGGTCCTCCCCCCGCTGCAGGCGGCTGTGGAGATCGGTGGCGCTGAGGTTGGCGGGCTGGGGCATGGGGTTGGTTGGGTTGTTCGCTGGCTGGGTGTCAAACAGAGCCTTCATGCACAAAGATGAGGCCTCTGCCGTGATCGCTGCGTGAAGCTTCGCCCCTTCCTTGCGGTTGTGCTGGCGGTGGCGCTGCTTCTGCTTTCGCTGGCGGCCGGAGGCTGGTGGCTGCTGCTGCGGCAGAGCCCCCTGGCGCTCCAGAGCCACAGTCTGCGGGTACCCCTGGCCTCCCGCTTCATTTCCAGCAACGCTCCCCTGAGCGTCCATCTTCAGGTCAACCCCGACCAGGCGGTGGCCTATGCCCGGGCGGTGGCGCCCCCCCGCCTGCGCCGCCAGGCGGCGGCCGTCCTGGAGCGGCTGCGGGATGGGGCCTTTGCCGCCGTCGGCCTCGATTACCCCGGAGAATTGGCGGGTTGGCTGGGGAACGACCTCAGCTTGGCCTTGCTGGAGCCCCCGTCCGAGGGGAGCCCGCCCGGCTGGGTGCTGGCCCTGGCCAGCCGCGACCCGCAGGGGGCGCGCAGCTTCCTGCAGCGCTTCTGGCAGACCCGAAGCCTCGCGGGCACGGACCTGCAGATCAGCAGTTACCGCGGCATGGGCTTGATCAGCGGCCGTGGCGCCCTGCTGGGCCAGCGGCCCCAGCCCCTGGCCACGGCCCTAATTGACGACGACCTGGTGCTGATCGCCTCGGGACGGATGGTGCTGGAGCAGGCCCTGGACGTGTCCCAGATCGAGGCCCTCAACCAGGCGGGCAGCGGCGCGTTCCGCGCCGCGATCGAGCATCTGGGTCAAGGTGTCGCCCTGATCACCGCCCGGCCTGGCGCCCTGCCGTTCGATCTGGGCCTGGCCGCCGCCGGGGCGTCCGTCTCTCCGCCGCAGGGTCTGGTGGCCTCCCTGGCCCCCTCTGGCTCGGGCGTGGTGCTCGAGGCCAGCCTGGGGGGCGAGGGTTCCCTGGCGCCAGCCGCCGGCACCTTGGGCCTGCCGCTGCTGACGGCCCTGCGCGGTAACCCCGCCAGCCTGCTTCTCCTGGCCGATGGGGCTGATCTTCTCGAAAACGGGGATGGCGAGGCGCCAGGTGGCAACGCCCTGGTGGCCTCTGGGCTCAGGCAGGCGCTGGCGAGCCTGGCCGGTGGCCCCCTGCCAGCCCTGCTGGCCCAGCAGACCGCTGGGCCCCTGCTGTTGGCCACCCAGCCCGGGGGCTGGTTGATTGGCACCGCCCCCGATCAGCCCCTCCCCTCCGACCTCCAGCCCGCTCTGGCCAGCGCCGGTTTTCTGGAGGCGCCCCTGGAGGTGGATGGCCACGACCTGACCGTCTGGACCCAGCTCCAGGCCAAGCCGATCAAGGGCGACCCGGATCAGTTGCGCGCCAGCCTGGCCGGTGCCCGGGGCGTCGAGGCGGGGTTGGCCTGGTGGGGTGAGGGCCTTGCGGTGCTCCAGGAGCAGTGGCAAGGCCACTCCCCTGCCCGCGCGCGCCTGGCTCAATTGGAGGCTCTTGGGGCACCCCAGGCGCCGATCCAATGGGCCCTGGCGCCCGTGCCCGCCCGGGCTCTGCTGGGCCGCTGGCAACCCTGGCAGCTGCTGGGCGGCCTCGCCAGCGCCCCATTGACAGAGCGGGTTCAGGGTCTGGCCCTGGGCCTGGAGGGGAGTCCGGGAGCCGCCGCCGGGGCCTCAGCAGGGACTCCCGAGAGGTCCGAAACGGGGGGCCTGCGGCTCAAGGCTCGCCTGGAGCTGGCTTGAATCCATGGGGGCCCATCGCGAACTGCTGTTGCTGCGCCATGGCCGTGCCCAGGAGCGCACCTCGGATCTGGACGACACCACGCGCGCCCTCACGCCCGAGGGCCGCCGCCGCAGCGGGCTGGTGCTGGAGCGGCTGCTGGCGATCGGTCTGCGCTGCGACCACATGGTCAGCAGCCCCCTGGTGCGGGCCCGTCAGACCGCCGAACTGGCGCTGGCGGCGGGCCTGGTGGACCGCCTGGAGATCAGCTCCTCCTTGGCCCCTGGCGGTAGCCCAGAACCGCTGTTGCGTGGACCTTGGAGGCGCCTGGCCCTGGTGGGCCATGAACCCGATCTCAGCGAGCTGGCGGCCAGGCTCCTGGACGCACCCGCCGGCAGCCTGCGGCTGCGCAAGGCGGGGGTGGTGCTCCTGGGGCTGGTCGATGCCCCGGCCTCAGCGGCCCAAGCGGGTGATGCGCCATGGCCCCCCGGGGGGGCCACCCTTCAGTTGCTGCTCAGTCCCCGCAGCCTGGGGCTCTGAGCGTTCAAGGTCGTTGGAAAGGCACCTCCGCCGGTCGGTAGCGCTACTGCGAGCCTCGGGCCCTCGGTCCTAGGTTTCAGGGCCCCCCGCACACCGCGCCGCCATGGTTGTCGAGGCTTCCCCCCAGGCCGCCACGGGCAATGGAGTGGTCTTCCGCCCCGGCCTGGAGGGGGTGCCCGCCACCCAATCGGCGATCTGTGACATCGACGGCACCCAGGGCCTGCTCACCTACCGGGGCTATCCGCTCGAGGAGCTGGCGGTCCACAGCAGTTTCCTGGAAACCACCCATCTGCTCATCTGGGGCGAGTTGCCCAATGCCGAGGAACTGCGGGCCTTCGAGCGGGAGGTGCAGATGCACCGCCGGGTGAGCTTCCGCATCCGGGACATGATGAAGAGCTTCCCCTCGGGGGGGCACCCGATGGATGCCTTGCAGGCCAGTGCCGCTTCCCTGGGTCTGTTCTATTCCCGCCGCGCCCTCGACAACCCCGAATACATCTACGGGGCCGTGGTCCGGCTGATCGCCAAGATTCCAACGATGGTCGCGGCCTTCCAGCTGATCCGCAAGGGGCAGGATCCGATCCAGCCCCGGGACGATCTGGCCTATGCCTCCAACTTCCTTTACATGCTCACCGAGCAGGAGCCCGATCCCCTGGCGGCCCGCATTTTTGATGCCTGTCTGATTCTCCACGCCGAGCACAGCCTTAACGCCAGCACCTTCAGCGCCCGCGTCACCGCCAGCACCCTCACCGATCCCTACGCCGTGGTGGCCTCGGCCGTCGGCACCCTGGCGGGGCCCCTCCACGGCGGCGCCAACGAAGATGTGCTGACAATGCTTGAGGAGATCGGCAGCGAAGACCAGGTGGAGGCCTGGCTGGATCGGGCCATCGCCGGGAAGCAGAAGATCATGGGTTTCGGCCACCGCGAGTACAAGGTCAAGGATCCCCGCGCCGTGATTCTCCAGAAGCTGGCGGAGCAGCTCTTCGATCAGTTCGGCCACGATCCGCTCTACGACCTGGCCCGCAAGTTGGAGCAGGTGGCCGCCGAGCGGCTGGGCCCCAAGGGCATCTATCCCAATGTGGATTTCTATTCCGGCCTCGTCTACCGCAAGCTCGGCATCCCGGAAGACCTGTTCACACCGCTCTTCGCCATCGCCCGCACCGCCGGTTGGCTGGCCCACTGGAAGGAGCAGCTGGGGGCCAACCGCATCTTCCGGCCCACGCAGATCTACACCGGTGCCAGCCGTCGGGCCTGGGAGCCCATCAGCGCCCGCCCCGCCCACTCCTGACCACTTGCGCCTAAGTTGCCTCCACAGCAGCTGCCCCCATGGTTCCTGCCCTCGCAGACCTCACCCCTTTGATCTCCGCCGCCGTGACTCCCGGTGTGGTGAGCCCTGGCCTGGACCTGGAGTCCAGTTTCAGCGCCGCTCTTGAAGGCTTCGGCTTCACCCCTGCCGCCGCCCATCTGCTCTGGCTGCCCCTGCCGATGCTGCTGGTGCTGGTGGCGGCCGTCGTTGGCGTGCTGGTCACCGTGTGGCTGGAGCGAAAAATTTCGGCGGCGGTGCAGCAGCGCATCGGCCCCGAGTACGCCGGGGCCCTGGGCGTGCTTCAGCCGATCGCCGATGGACTCAAGCTCCTGGTCAAGGAAGACGTGATTCCTGCCAAGGCCGATGGCCTGCTCTTCACCCTCGGACCGATCCTGGTGGTGGTGCCGGTGATCCTCTCCTGGCTGGTGGTGCCCTTCGGCCAGCACCTCCTGATCAGCAACGTGGGCGTCGGGATCTTTCTGTGGATCTCCCTGAGCAGCATCCAGCCCATTGGCTTGCTGATGAGCGGTTACTCAAGTAACAACAAGTATTCGTTGCTCGGGGGGCTGCGGGCGGCGGCCCAGTCGATCAGCTACGAGATTCCCCTGGCCCTGGCGGTGCTTGCGATTGTGATGATGAGCAACTCGCTCTCCACCGTCGACATCGTCGATCAACAGAACGGTGCGGGGATTTTGAGCTGGAACATCTGGCGTCAGCCGGTTGGATTTCTGATCTTCTGGATCTGTGCCCTCGCCGAATGCGAGCGCCTGCCCTTCGATCTTCCAGAGGCCGAGGAGGAACTCGTGGCGGGCTACCAGACCGAGTACGCCGGCATGAAGTTTGCCCTCTTCTACCTGGGCAGTTACATCAACCTCGTGCTCTCGGCCCTGCTGGTGTCGGTGCTTTACCTGGGCGGCTGGGGTTTCCCGGTGCCCGTGGAGTGGCTCGCCTCGGCCCTGGGCCTCTCCCCGGATGCGCCACTGGTGCAGGTGATCACGGGCTCGGTGGGCATCGTGATGACTGTGCTCAAGGCCTACGCGCTGGTGTTCATCGCCATCCTGCTGCGCTGGACCACCCCTCGGGTGCGGATCGACCAGCTCCTCGATCTGGGCTGGAAGTTCCTGCTGCCGATCGCCCTGGTCAATCTGCTGGTCACCGCCGGCCTGAAGTTGGCTTTCCCGGCCTTTTTCGGCGGCTGAGGCCCGCTCCCCGCCATCATGCTGTCCAGGCCTTCCGCACTTCACCCTCCCCTTCCAGGCTCATGTTTGGCTTTCTGAAACAGGTCGGTGACTACACCAAGGATGCGGTCAGTGCCGCGAAGTACATCACCGATGGTCTTTCGGTCACGTTTGATCACCTCAAGCGCCGGCCGATCACGGTTCAGTACCCCTACGAAAAACTGATTCCCTCAGAGCGCTACCGGGGCCGCATCCACTTTGAATTCGATAAGTGCATCGCCTGTGAGGTGTGTGTGAGGGTTTGCCCGATCAACCTGCCGGTGGTGGATTGGGTCGCAAACAAAGAGACCAAGAAGAAGGAACTCCGAAATTATTCGATCGATTTCGGTGTGTGTATCTTCTGTGGTAACTGCGTCGAATACTGCCCCACCAACTGCCTCTCGATGACCGAGGAGTATGAGCTGGCGGCCTTCGATCGCCATAGCCTCAACTATGACAACGTCGCCCTTGGTCGTCTGCCCACCAGCGTCACCCAAGATCCGGCGGTGATCCCCCTCAGGGAATTTGGTTACTTGCCCAAGGGGGTCATCGATCCCCACGGCGTCGATCCCGCCCGTCCCCGAGCTGGGGCTCGCCCCGACCAGATCCTCGCGGACGAAGCCGCTGCGGCCCCTTCCACCCCTGCCCCTGCCACCGACACCGGAGTGCCCTCCTGATGTCCATTGCTTCCACGGCTCAGTTCATCTGCTTTGCCGCCCTCTCGATCACTCTGGTGGTGGGTGCCCTTGGGGTTGTTCTGCTGCCCAACATCGTTTATTCAGCCTTCCTGCTTGGAGGGGTGTTTCTCTCCGTGGCCGGCCTCTACCTGCTGCTCAACGCCAGCTTCGTCGCCGCCGCCCAGGTGCTGGTCTATGTCGGCGCCGTGAACGTGCTGATCCTGTTCGCGATCATGCTTGTGAACAAGAAGGAAAATCTGGCCGCCATCCCCGGGCTGGCTCTGCGCCGGGTGCTCTCCGGCGCGGTCTGCGCCGGTCTCTTCGCCTTGCTGTTGCGCGTCGATCTCACCACCTCCTGGGCCCTTCCCGGGCCGGAGCCCCTGGGGGATGAGGCCACCCTGCGCATCGGCGAACATCTGTTCAGCGACTACCTGCTGCCCTTTGAGCTGGCCTCGGTGCTGCTGTTGATGTCGATGATCGGCGCGATCGTGCTCGCCCGCCGCGATGTCCTCGTCAGCGATGTGATCACCGGTGAGCCGGTGGATCAAGGTCTGATCGAGAAGGAGCGCATCCCCCTGCTGCTGGATCGCTCCGCCCTGGAATCGTCTCTCTTGGAGAAAACCCCATGAGCCTTGAACTCCCCACCACCATCCCCCTGCAGGCCTACCTGGTGCTGGCGGCGCTGCTCTTCTGCACCGGCGTCTGGGGACTGATCAACAGCCGCAATGCCGTGCGGGTGCTGATGAGCATCGAGTTGATGCTCAACGGCGTCAATATCAATCTCATGGCCTTCTCCAGCTACCTCGACGGTCAGCTGATCCGCGGCCAGGTGTTCGCGATTTTCGTGATCTGCGTGGCGGCGGCCGAGGCGGCCGTTGGGCTGGCGATTTTGCTCTCCCTCTACCGCAACCGTGAAACCGTCGACATGGAACGCTTCAACCTGCTGCGCTGGTAGGGCTGGCGGTTTGTTCATCCGCCCACCGTCTCTTTTGAGGGGCTGAGTATGCGTCTGGAGACGGTCTGGCTCATCCATCGTGCCGGCAACGCTCCGGCGCAACGCCAGTCCCGCCGCTGCGCAGCAGATCTGCGCAGCCAGGGAATTGCTGTGGCGCTCGCCGCCAGTGGCCAGGACCTGGACCCCTATCCTTCCTTGATCGCGTCCGGCACTGGTCTGCCCGATCTGGCCGTGGTGCTGGGGGGCGATGGCACTGTCTTGGGGGCTTCCCGTCACCTGGGGCCCTTGGGGGTGCCGATCCTCAGTTTCAATGTCGGGGGTCACCTTGGCTTCCTCACCCACGACCGCAAGCTGCTCCGCCTCTGGGATCCCGATGGCTCAGATCGAACCGCCGAGGTTGACCAGAAGAGCGCTGCGCCGGGCTCGCCTCCCCAGGAAGCCGACCGATCCCAGCACCGCGAGTTCAATCTTTGGCAGCGCCTGCGCGAGGACCGCTTCGCCCTTGAGCGCAGGATGATGTTGGAAGCCTCCCTGGAGAGCGACTCTGGCGAGCCGCTGATCACCAGCGCCGGGATCCACACCGCCCTGAATGATGTCTACGTGCGCCCCAGCCTGGAAACCCTCTCCCCCACCTGCGATCTGGAGCTGGCCATCGATGGCGAGGTCATCGACCACTTCCGCGGTGACGGCCTGATCATCGCCACCCCCACTGGCTCCACCGGCTATGTCATGGCCGCCGGGGGACCGATCCTGCACCCGGGACTGGACGCGATTGTGGTCACTCCGATCTGTCCGATGAGCCTCTCCAGCCGCACGGTGGTGGTGCCGCCCCGGGCGCAGCTGGTGATTCGCCCCCTGGGGGAGCCGGGCCGGCGGGTGCGGCTCTGGAAGGACGGGGCCCAGGCAGGGGAGCTGGTGCCGGGTGAGCGCGTTCTGGTGCGGCGCTCACGCCACCAGGCCCTGATGGTGGTTCTGGAGCAGAGCCCCTCTTACTACCGCACCCTCACCCAGAAGTTGCACTGGGCTGGCAGCCTTTCGGTGCCCGATTCCCCTCGCCCCCATGGAGCGTGGGGAGGCTGATGGCGCTGGAGATCGAGCGGCGGTTTCTTGTCGCTGGGGGGGAGGCCTGGCGTCCCCATGTGATTGGGGAGCAGGCCCTGCGCCAGGGCTACCTGGCGGCTGAGCGGGACGGTTTCACGGTGCGGGTGCGTTGCGCCGCCGCTGAGGCCGGGAAGGGCGCTGATGGCGGCAACGGCAGGGCCTGGCTCACCTTGAAGGCGCCCACCGGAGGCCTGGCCCGCCATGAGTTCGAGTATCCGATCCCTTCTGAGGAGGCCGCCACCCTCCTGGACCTGGCGCCGGTGACCTTGAGCAAGCGTCGCTACAGCCTCGATCTGAGCGGTGGCGACTGGGTGCTTGATGTCTTCGAGGGGGTGAATGCTCCCCTGGTGATCGCTGAGGTGGAGCTGGAGCGGGCGGATCAGCCGGTGCCCCTTCCCCCCTGGTGCTCCTGGGAGATCACCGGCCTTGGGGAGCTCAGCAATGCGGCCCTTGCGCACCATCCGTTCGAGCGCTGGGAGGCGGAGCCGCGCAGATGGATCCTGCAGCATCTGGGGGGCTCGGAGGCTGCTCCCTAGGCCATAGGCTTTGGGAAAGGAACGGGCTTGGGGTTTGACGCGCCCCTGTACCTGGACCAACGTCATTGATGGATTGCCGTGATCGGCCTCTACGACCACCAGGGTCTGCTGCGCTTCGTGGGGCGCGACCGAGATGCCTGCCAGGACTATGTCGAACTGTTCGAGCTCGAAGCCGACGCTGTCACGTTCGAACCCCTGGGCGACGACGGGGGGGACTGGGTCTGGGCGGACTGAGCTCTGCGGGCTAGCGCTCCTGTCGCGCTGGATCAGGGGTGCTGGCCGGGGGCGGGCAGGGTGCAGCAGTTGAAGCCGTCACGGCAGATCTTGCCATTGTCCATGGCCCAATTGAGCAGGGCCACCCGGTTCTTGGCGCCGGTCTTGGTGAAGATGTTGCTGACGTGGTTGTCGACCGTGCGCTTGCTGATCACGAGCTTTTCGGCCACTTCCTGATTCGTGAGCCCCGTGGCCACCAGCTCAATGATTTCAAGCTCCCGTTCCGACAGGCTGGTGCGTACCGCAGGCAGGCCGCCGAGATCAGGCATCACGGGTCAGGAGCCCTTGGACAACGTCACTGTACCCAGGCCGAAAGGCTGTGTTAACCCATGATGGGACCCACCCGGCTGACGCCTCGAACCTTGCTGCTACAAGAGGCCCTCCGCTCCGGTCAGTTCGCGATCACGGCGGAGGTGACCCCTCCAAGGGGTGGCGATGCGGCCCGCGCCTTGGGGGTTGCCGCTTCCCTCAAGGGTCTGGTGCATGCCATCAACGTCACCGATGGCAGCCGGGCGGTGATGCGTATGAGCAGCCTGGCGGTCTGCAAGTTGCTGCTGGAGGCGGGTATCGAGCCTGTCTGGCAGCTCACCTGCCGGGATCGCAACCGCATTGCGCTTCAGGCCGATCTGCTGGGGGCCCATGCCCTGGGCATCCGCAATCTGCTCTGCCTCACGGGCGATCCCGTTCGCGCCGGAGACCAGCCCAGCGCCCGCCCCGTGAACGAACTGGAGGCCGTGCGGCTGCTGGAGTTGGTGTCGGCCTTCAACCGCGGCGAAGACCCCGTGAAGGACACCTTGCCCGATGGTCCCACAGCCCTGTTTGCTGGCACAGCTGCCGATCCCCAGTCTCGGAGCTGGAGTGGCCTCAAGCGCCGACTGGAGCGCAAGCAGGCTGCCGGCGCCCGCTTCATCCAGACCCAGATGGTGATGGATACCGGCGCCCTTGAACGTTTTTGCGATCAGATTGCTCGACCCTTTGGGCTGCCGGTGCTGGCGGGGGTGTTTCTGCTTAAGTCGGCCCGCAACGCCGCATTCATCAACCGGGTGGTGCCAGGGGCCTCGATTCCCCAGGATGTGATCGATCGGCTGCAGGGCGCCAGCGATCCGGCCGCTGAGGGCATCGCCATCGCCGCCGAGCAGGTGCGTGCCTACCGAACGATCGCCCAAGGGGTTCATCTGATGGCGATTAAAGCGGAAGAACGGATTCCGGCGATTCTCCAGGCGGCGGGCCTCCCGCCGCTCATCGAGCCCGCCGTCGTGCGCTGAAACAGGTGGGCCCTGGGGCGGGGATGAGACGATCGCTCAGTTCGCCTTGCCCACGGCGAGGTCGGTGCCGAGCAAGTCGGCGAGGGCCTTCTGTTGGGGGGAGGGGGCGCCATGGTCCTGGCGGCGGGAATCCGTGATCAACCAATCGAGAGCGGCTTCCTGGAGATCGAAGTGATCTCCATTGCGATCAACGCAATAGCGGCCGAACACGAGTTTCTCCACCAGCCGCACTCCTGCTCCAATACGGGAGTACTCAAAGATGATCGAGTTGTCGATCGTGCTGCCCTCGCAGATGTGACAACTGGGACCAATCATCGTGGGCCCGATGATGGTGGCTCCATCTTCGATCTTGGTCATTCCACCCACGTAGACGGGGCCTTTGACGTTAATCCGGTCCCAGTTGGCGGCCACATTCAGGCCGGTGAAGACACCGGGATGCACCTCCTTGCCTGGAATTTCCACCTGGCGCACGTGTCCTTCGAGCACGCTGCGAATCGCCTGCCAGTAATCAGGAACTTTGCCGATGTCCACCCACTCGAATTCCATCGGAAGGGCGTAGAAAGGTGCCCCGGCCTCGACCAGCTTGGGGAAAAGATCGGCGCCGATGTCGAAGGGCACGCCGACGGGGATGTGATCGAGAACCTCAGGTTCGAAGATGTAGATGCCAGTGTTGATCGTGTCGCTCAGGGCATCCGAGATGTCGGGTTTCTCCTGGAACGTGAGCACGCGGCCGTCGTTGTCGGTGACCACCACGCCATAGCTGCTGACCTGGTCGCGGGGCACGCGCTTGGTGACCAGGCTCGCGAGGGCTCCCTTCTCCTTATGGCGCCGTACGGCTTCGGTGAGGTCCAGGTCGATCAGGGCATCACCGCAGAGCACCACAAAGGTGTCGTCGAAGAAGGGTTGGAAGGTCTGGATCTTCTTGATCCCGCCGGCGGAACCCATGGCTTCGCCGAGAAGTTGACCATCTTCAATGCGGCCCTCGAAGCTGTAGGCAATCTCGACGCCGAAGCGTTGGCCGTCGCGGAAATAGTTTTCGATTTCCTCGGCGAGGTGGGAAACATTCACCATGACTTCAGTGAAGCCATGCTCCTTGAGCAACTCCAGCAGAAACTCCATCACAGGTTTCTGCAGGATGGGGATCATTGGCTTGGGGATGGTGTGCGTGATCGGACGCACCCGTGTTCCTTTGCCGGCGGCCAGGATCATCGCCTTCATCGACGTCCGTCTGCCTTGCTGAAGTTGATTCAGTTTAGGTGCAGGGTTCAGGCCGCCAGGGCTTGCCGAGCCGGCAAAGGAGCTGGCACCAAGGGCAGCTGGACGCTTTCGCTGCCCACCAAGTTGCGTTTCAACGTCAAGGGGGCGAACAGGCCCCCCTCCTGGGACAGGTCCACCTTGCCCTGGGCGCAGAGGAACAACAGGGCCCAGAACACCCCTACCCGATCGCTGTCGAGATCCGGTGGGGCTTCGGCGATCCACACCTCCACGAGCGTGTCGAAGCCGACCCAGTCGAGGGCCGCCGGCCAGCGCAGCAGGAACTGACTCAGGGCGGCGGTGGTCTCGGGCAGCTTTTCCCGGTGGGCCAGGGCGGCCACCTGCTCGATCACGGCCCGATCGCTCAGGCGCTTGCTGCGGTAGGTGGGTCGGCTGCGGCCCTGATCCTGCTCCAGGCGCTCGGCGATGTCTTCGAGCTGGCGAATCAATTCCCCCAGGGTCACCGGCCGCTGCAGCGGCGGTGGGGCCACGGGCCGCCGCCAGAGGTGCCGCTCAGGGCGCCGAGGCAGCTCGATCACGACGTCATCGGCATGTTCGTCCGACGCGTCGAAGGCGAAGGCGTCCTCGAGGGGGAGATCGGGGGGGAAGGTCTGGGCTTCGAGCACCTCCGCCTTCAGCGAAACCAGCACCGAAGCAGCCAGAAACGCCTCGCTCGTCTCGGCGAGATCCTGCTCATAGCTGCCCCCCCGCCGGCCCGGGTGCGCCCCCACCAACCGGGGCACGACGATGCGCGAGCGCAGTTGATCCAGGAAGCCGTCGACGACGGCAATCACATCCACATCCCAGGGGTCCAGGTCGCCGCGTTCAGCGGCGTCCTGCAACAGCCGAATGGCCAGCCTGGCGCCCCCCTCAGCCAAACGATGTCCCTTGCGTCGGCCGCAACCTACCCGCTTTCCCCGAGCTCAGCCACCGCAGAGGTTTCACCCGCCGCCGGCAGCAACCCCAGTTGGGCATCCACCGTGGCCCGGTAGCGCTGCACATCCTCTTCGAGCTCACGGATGCGGACCTGCTGGGCCTCGTAGGCGCCGGTGTCGGTGATGGCCTCCACCTTCTTGACCACCCCACTCCAGACGGCGAACACCCAGGCGGCCGTGGCCCCCACACCACTCACCACCAGAAGGAGTGCGGCCAAGGGGAGGGTGAGGTAGATCCCCGGCAGGAAGCGCACTGTGGTGGCTTCGGTGTTCTCGAGGGTGAACATCACCATCGCCAGGCCGAAGCTGAAGATCAGCAGGAAGTTCAGCTGTCGCATCGCTGGGTTCGCCGGACGCCGCCGCGCATCGAAATTCGCGTCTGGGAGCGTAAGGACGGGTCTTGGGATCTGCCCGTCGAGGGCCGCAACTGCAGAGTTTCGTTACCCCTTGGAGGCCCGTCCTCAACCCTCAGGCCAGGGCGGGGGCCCGCAGCATCGCCGGTGGCAGCAGCGCTGTTGCTCCCAGGCCCTTGCGGATCAAGCCGGTGGGAGTGGGACCGATCACCTTGTTGAAGGCCAGATCTTCCCGAGCCACCAGTGCCTCGATGGAAGCCCGATAGCTGTCGGTGACCAGGCGGGGATAGAGACCGATCCCCACGATCGGCACCAGCAGGCAGGAAATGATGTAGATCTCCCGCGGTTCAGCGTCCACCAGATGGGTGTGGCCGGCCAGATCGGGGTTCTCCTTGCCAAAGAAGATCTCCCGCAGCATCGAGAGCAGGTAGATCGGCGTGAGGATCACCCCAATCGCCGCCAATACGGACATCACGATCCGGAAGCTGAGCGTGTAGGCCTCGGAGGTGGCGAAGCCCACGAAGACCATGAGCTCAGAGACGAAACCGCTCATCCCCGGCAGGGCCAGGGAGGCCAGCGAGCAGATGGTCCAGAGGGCGAACATCTTGCGCATCTTCTGGCCCACTCCCCCCATCTCATCGAGCTGCAGCGTGTGGGTGCGGTCGTAGGTGGCGCCCACCAGGAAGAAGAGGCTGGCGCCGATCAGCCCATGGCTCACCATCTGAAGCATGGCGCCGCTGGTGCCCAGGGCACTGAAGCTGCCGATGCCGATCAGCACGAAGCCCATGTGGCTGATCGAGCTGTAGGCGATCTTGCGTTTGAGGTTGCGTTGGGCAAAGGACGTGAGGGCCGCATAGATGATATTCACCACCCCCAGCACCACCAGCAGGGGCGCCAACTGGGCGTGGGCCTCGGGGAGCAGCTGCACGTTGAAGCGCAGCAACGCGTAGCCGCCCATCTTGAGCAAGATGCCCGCCAGCAACATGTGAACAGGTGCCGTGGCCTCGCCGTGGGCGTCGGGGAGCCAGGTGTGCAGAGGCACGATCGGCAATTTCACCCCGAAGGCGATCAGCAGGCCCGCGTAGGCCAGCAGCTGGAAGCCGCTGCCGAAGTTTTTGGCCGCCAGGACGGTGTACTCGAAGCTGGGGGCGCCGCCGCCCTGGAAGCCCATGGCCAGCGCCGCCAGCAGGATGAACACAGAGCCGCCGGCGGTGTAGAGGATGAACTTGGTGGCGGCGTACTGGCGCTTCTTCGCGCCCCAGATCGCCAGCAGCAGGTAGACGGGCAGCAGCTCCAGCTCCCAGGCCAGGAAGAACAGCAGCATGTCCTGCACGGCGAATACGGCGATCTGTCCGCCATCCATGGCCAGGATCAGGAAGAAGAACAGCCGCGGTTTGAAGGTGACCGGCCAGGCCGCCAGCACCGCCAGGGCGGTGATGAAGCTGGTGAGCAGGATCAGGGGCATCGAGAGGCCGTCTGCCCCCACAGACCAGGCCAGGCCCAGATCGGGCAGCCACTCCACCCGTTCAATCAGTTGCAGGCCTTCCACCGAGGGGTCGTAGCCATCGAGGTAGGCGGCCACGGTCACCAGGAAGGTGATCAGGGCAACGCCAAGGGCGTACCAGCGGATGGTCTTGCCGTCGCCGGCATCGGGGATGAAGGGGATCGCCAGGGCGGCGGCGATCGGGAACAGGATCGAAATGCTCAGCCAGGGCAAGGCCGTTCCGGAGGCTGTCGTTACGGCGAAGTCCAGGAGCACAGGCGAGGCAGGAGGAGCTGGGCGGAGTGTAGAAATGCCGACCCCAGCCGGTCCGCGCGGATACGGGATTACACACAGAGCATGGAGTGGGCCGTGGCCGTCAGCTCCTTGAGGGGGTCGCAGGAGCCACCTGGGGGAGCCTGGAGCCCAGGCCTGCAGACCCTTGAGCTCAGCCGAAGGCGCTGAACAGCACCACCAGAGCGATCACTCCACCGAAGACGATCAGGGCGTAGAACTGGGCCCGACCGGTTTCGAAGTACTTGAGGCCTTCGCCGCTTCCCAGGGTCAGCAGGCCGGTGAGATTCACGACCCCATCGACGACTTTGGCGTCCACCTCAAGCACCTGGCGGGCGAGTTTGCGGGTGCCGCGCACGAAGAGGCGCTCGTTGAGGTCATCGAGATACCACTTGTGGGCGAGGAAGGCGTTGACGGCGGGAAAGCGAGCGGCCACGAGCGTGGCCAGATCGAGACGGTGCAGGGCGTAGGCCAGCACCGCCACCGTGATCCCCGTGAGGGAGATCGCCACAGAGGCGCCTGCCAGGGGCAGGAACTCACCCCAACTGAAGTGCTCGGCCGCTTCGGCGGCCTCGCGGGGATCGAGCAGGGCCGCAAATCGGCTGTTCCAGGGGGTGCCCAGCAGACCAATGAGCACCGAAGGGACCGCCAGCACCACGAGGGGACTGGCCATCTGCCAGCCCGATTCGTGGGGGTGGCTGGCGTGGTGGCCGTGGTCTTCGTCTCCTTCCATGGAGACTCCCCCCTTGCCGGCTGCCGCCAGCAGCTGCTGGCGCATGGCGTAGTCGTTGCCGCGGAAGGTGCCCTCGAAGGTGAGGAAGTAAAGCCGGAACATATAGAACGCCGTCATGCCAGCGGTCAGGAAGCCCACCACCCAGAGCAACGGGAAGCTGGCAAAGGCCACACCGAGGATCTCGTCCTTGCTCCAGAAGCCAGCCAAAGGAGGGATACCACTGATGGCGACGCAGCCGATCAGGAAGGTGATCGCCGTGATCGGCATGTGTTTGCGCAGGCCGCCCATCAGGCGCATGTCCTGGGCGAGCACGGGTTCGTGGCCCACCACCTCTTCCATGGCGTGGATCACCGAGCCCGAGCCCAGAAAGAGCATCGCCTTGAAGAAGGCATGGGTGACCAGATGGAACATCCCGGCGATCGGGGCGCCGCAGCCCATGGCCAGCACCATGTAGCCCAGCTGGGAGACGGTGCTGTAGGCCAGACCTTTTTTGAGATCCTGCTGGGTGAGAGCAATTGTGGCCCCAAGGAAACAGGTGATCGTGCCCACCACGGCGATCACGGTCTGCACGTCAGGGAATTGCAGATAGATCGGCTGGAGGCGGGCCACCAGGAACACCCCGGCGGCGACCATGGTGGCCGCGTGAATCAGCGCCGAGATCGGTGTCGGGCCCTCCATGGCATCGGGGAGCCACACATGGAGCGGGAACTGGGCGGATTTCGCCATCGGTCCCATGAACACGAGCAGGCAGAGAATCACCGCTGCGGCGTGGGTGATCGTGCCGCTGGCGAGGCCCTCGCCGAGCCGCGCGCCGATCTCCTCGAAGCCGAAGCTGCCCGTGGCCCAGAACAGGCCGAGGATGCCGAGCAGCAGGCCGAAATCCCCCACGCGGTTGACGATGAAGGCCTTCTGAGCGGCATTGGCGGCCCCCTCTCGGTCGTACCAGAAGCCCACCAGCAGGTAGGAGCACATCCCCACCAGCTCCCAGAAGACGTAGATCTCCAGCAGGTTGGGGCTGAGCACCAGCCCAAGCATCGAACTGCTGAACAGGGCCAGGTAGGTGAAAAAGCGCACATAACTTTTGTCGTGCGCCATGTAGCCATCGGAATACACCATCACCAGCAGGGCGATGGTGGTGACCAGGGCCAGCATCACGGCCCCCAGGGCATCCACCCGGTAGCCCATCTGCAGGTTGAAGTCGCCGGTGCTGGCCCAGTTGAAGAGCACTTCAGTAGCGGGGGCGCCCGCGAGCTGCTGGCCGAGGATCACGAAGCTGATCACGGCTGAGGCCCCCACCAGGCTGATCAGCAGCAGGGCGACGGGTTTGCGCAGCCGGTTGATGGTGCGGTTGAAGCTGATCAATCCCAGGCCCACCAGCGCGGCTCCCGCCAGCGGCAGCACCGGGATCAACCAGGCAAGTTCAGCGGCCGAGCTCATCCTGGAAGGGTTTGGGTGCAGGGAGTGTAGGCAGCCTGCCTGGGCGGTTCAGGCCGGATGTGTTGGAGTGCCATCAGCCCAGCAGAGCCCCGAGAGGACTGCGGTTGAAGGCCGTGGAGGCCACGCCGATCCAGCGGTGGCTCCACCACAGCGCCCCGATCGCGATCGCGATCCCCAGCTGGGAGGGTCTGAGGAATTCGGCCAGCACCAGCCGCTGGCGTCCATCCAGCACAGCCCGGAACGGCAGCACCGAGGTGCTTGAGCGCAGCTCCTCGAAGGAGTCACCAAAACGGGCGGCCAGGCGCCGATCGCCATGCCAGACCGCAAACAGATGGTGGGCGATCAGGCCCAGGCAAGCCCAGGCCGTGAAGCTGGTGCCGATCCAGAGCAGGTGGGTGGCGCACCAGAGCACCTGCCCGACCGCCTGGGGATGGCGGCTGATGCGGATGATCCCGCTGGCGTAGAGGCGCACCTCGGGCTTCAGCAGTGCAGGGATCTCCAGCAGGTTGTAGGTGGCGGGATAAAGAAAGAAGAAACTGATCGCCGTCCCCACCCACACGAGCGGCACGATCCAGGGCTGCTCCTGCAGGTTCCAGAGGCGCAGGCCGTCGTAGCGGTGGGCAATGAAGAACCCGATCACCACCACGGCGGCGGGGATGCTCAGGGCGGCGAACAGCAGCCGCCAGGCCCGGGGACCGATCCGCGCCTCCCCCCAGACGCGCAGGGCGGCCCCCCCGCTGTGGAGCACGGCAAAGGCCAGCAGCAGGGCGACCATCACCAGGCTGCTGTGATGGAGAGGCGGGATCACGGCTGGGGGCGTCACTGATGAAGTCTGACGGAGCGTGACCCAGCCCTGGGACAGTTCCTCTTAAAGTTCAGGCCTCACGCAGCTGCCAGCCCTCCGGGGCGCTCCGATGGCTGATCTGCCCTTCACCCTCGATCAGCTGCGCATCCTGCGGGCAATCGCCAGCGAGGGCAGCTTCAAAAAGGCAGCCGACAGCCTCTACGTCACCCAGCCGGCCGTCAGTCTTCAGATCCAGAACCTGGAGAAGCAGCTCGACGTCTCCCTGTTCGATCGAGGCGGGCGCAAAGCTCAGCTCACTGAGGCTGGCCACCTGCTCCTCAGCTATTGCGATCGGATCCTGAGCCAGTGCCAGGAGGCCTGCCGGGCCCTCGACGACCTCCACAACCTCAAGGGGGGCTCCCTGGTGGTGGGCGCCAGCCAGACCACCGGCACCTACCTGATGCCGCGCATGATCGGTCTGTTTCGCCAGAAGTACCCGGATGTGGCCGTGCAGCTCCAGGTGCACAGCACCCGGCGCACGGGCTGGAGTGTGGCCAATGGTCAGGTCGACCTGGCGATCATCGGCGGCGAGCTGCCGAGCGAACTCAACGACCTGCTTCAGGTGGTGCCCTACGCCAGTGACGAGCTCGCCCTGGTGCTGCCCGTGAAGCACCCGCTGTCCCGGCTGCCGGAGATCAGCAAGGACGACCTCTACCGGCTCGGCTTCGTCTGCCTCGATGCCCAGTCCACCACCCGCAAGATGGTGGACCAGCTGCTGGCGCGCTCCGGCCTGGATGTGGGCCGGCTCAAGATCGAGATGGAGCTCAATTCCTTCGAGGCGATCAAGAACGCTGTCCAGAGTGGTCTGGGGGCGGCCTTCCTGCCAGTGGTCTCGATCGAGCGGGAGCTGGCGACGGGCAGCCTGCACCGCCCCAACCTGGCCGATCTCTCCGTGCGGCGTCAGCTCAAGTTGATCACCCACCCGGCCCGCTATTGCTCCAGGGCCTCGGAGGCCTTCCGGCGCGAGGTCCTGCCGGTGTTCGCCAGCCCCGACAGCCCCCTGCGCCAGCCGGGCCGGGTCGTCTCGGCGCCAGGGCCGGTGGCTGTGACGGCAGGGGGGGCGGCGTTCACTCCGGCGATGTCGGCCCCATCGGGAAGCTCACCGCTGGCCAACGGTGAGCTGGGCCAGCCCTAGGACACCTAGAACTGGCTGGCTTCGGGGGTGATGCCGACGCTGTCGTCGGCGGCGCCGGCCACGCCTTTGCTCTGGAACCTGTTGTCGACGATGTCGGTCTGGTAGACGCAGCGCACCACGGGTTTGTCCTTGATCGAGCCGATGTAGGCGAAGGTGTTCATGCGCTGCTTGCATTGGCGCATCTGCTCGTTGGTGACCGCCCCCTCCTTCTGGAGCACGGACCAGTTCTCGCGGCGGATGACGCAGCCGGGCTGCAGCTTGGGCTGGGTCACGAAGCTGCTGCTGGGGTTCATGGTCGTGTACATCTCCACATCGACCACGAAGGCGCTGGCGCCCCACTGCTTGCAGAACTCAGGGTCAGGCACGGCCAGATCGAGCTGCTGGCTGCTGGCGATGTTGCCCTGGTCCCCCGCGGTGTTGCTGGAGAGGGCGGTGCCGATGCCGATTCCCACCACCAGCACACCTGCCAAGACGGCCATGGTGGCCACATTGAACTGAAAGGGTCCGGTGCCGCCGCCCGGAGGGCCCTGGCCTTGCCCAGGGCCGCCCCCGCCGGGAGGACGCCGTGGCGACCGGGGGGGATCCCCGCGTCGGGGAGTGTCGTACCGGTCGTCCTCGTAGCCGTAGCCGTAGGTCTCGCGGCCGCGGCTTGGTTCGGTGGCGCGGCTGGAGCGGGAGCGCGTCACAGAGCTTCGGGGCTGCGGGGCAAGCCCATGGAGTAATTCAGAACCCGCGCATCCGGGTTGTAACGGAGTTCACCCGCCTGCAGCAGGCTGCGGATGGTGCCTTCGAGCTCCGAGCCGATGCGGCGAAGGTTGTACTCGCTGAGTTCAGCTCCGGCCTGGGCGGCCACCAGCTCCCGGAAATGCTGCTGCACCTTGTCCAAGGCCGCCACGTCCCAGAGGAATTCGTTGTCGGGGTCCACATCGAGGGTGAGCTGATTGGGGCTTGGCTCGAGGTTTTGGCCTTCAATCCGCGCCGTGAACAGGCGGATGTGACGGGTGGTGGACTTGAGCAGCAGGGTGTCGGCCATGGCTGACGAGGGCTCGGACGATGAGGACGTGGTGGAGGCCGTGGGCAGGACCCCCGGACCGCCTCGAGAATCAGACTTTAGGAACCCCGGGGCCAACGGCGCCGGGAGAGCGGCTCTTAGGGTTGCCCCTGGTTTCGGGGTTCCCCATGCGTGTCGCGATCGCCGGAGCGGGCCTGGCCGGGCTCTCCTGTGCCAAGTACCTCTGCGACGCGGGGCACACCCCGATCGTTCACGAGGCCCGGGACGTGCTCGGCGGCAAGGTGGCCGCCTGGCAGGACGAAGACGGCGACTGGTACGAAACCGGCCTGCACATTTTTTTTGGCGCTTACCGCAACATGCGCCAACTGTTCAAGGAGCTGGACATCGAAGACCGTCTTCAGTGGAAGAGCCATTCGATGATCTTCAACCAGAAGGAGGTGCCGGGCACCTACAGCCGTTTTGATTTCCCGGACATCCCCGCTCCGTTCAATGGCGTGGCGGCGATTCTGGGCAACAACGACATGCTCAGTTGGCCCGAAAAGATTCGCTTCGGCCTGGGGCTGGTGCCCGCAATGCTGAAGGGCCAGGCCTATGTCGAAGAGTGTGACAAGTATTCCTGGAGCGAGTGGTTGCGGCTGCACAACATTCCTGATCGGGTGAATGACGAGGTGTTCCTGGCCATGAGCAAGGCGCTGAACTTCATCAATCCCGAGGAGATTTCCAGCACCGTGGTGCTCACGGCCCTCAATCGTTTCCTGCAGGAGAGCGACGGCTCGAAAATGGCTTTCCTCGATGGCAACCCACCCCAGCGCCTCTGTCAGCCAATCGTCGACTATGTGGTTGAGCGGGGCGGTGAGGTGCATCTCAAGGCGCCCCTGCGCCAGATCGAATTGGCGGCCGACGGCACGGTGGGCGGCTTCCGAATCGCTGGGCTCGGGGGCGAGGACGCCCGCACGGTCCAAGCCGATGCCTACGTGAGTGCCCTGCCTGTGGATCCTTTGAAATTGCTGTTGCCCGAACCTTGGCAGCAGCTTCCCTATTTCCAGAAACTCCAGGGGCTCAATGGCGTGCCTGTGATCAACATCCATCTCTGGTTCGATCGCAAGCTCACCGAGATCGACCACCTGCTGTTCAGTCGCAGTGATCTCCTCAGCGTCTACGCCGACATGAGCAACACCTGCCGCGAATACGAAGACCCCCACCGCTCGATGCTCGAGCTGGTCTTTGCCCCCGCCAAGGACTGGATCGGCCGCAGCGATGCGGACATCGTCGCGGCCACCCTGGGGGAATTGGAGCGCCTGTTCCCTCAGCACTTCACCGGCGCCGATCAGGCGACGCTTTTGAAGTCGAAAATCGTGAAGACACCACTTTCGGTCTACAAGACCGTGCCGGGGTGCCAGGCACTCAGGCCCGATCAGGCCTCACCCATTGCTAATTTCTTCCTGGCCGGCTGTTTCACCAGACAGCGCTACCTGGCTTCGATGGAAGGGGCCGTGCTCAGTGGCAAGCTCTGCGCCGAGGCGATCGAAGCCGCCGACCCGGCCCGGCTGCGGGGAGTGCAGGCCATGGCTGTCGCTGGATGAGCCAGGGCCCCGCCCCACTGGGGGTCGATGCCCGGGCGATCGAGCGCCGGGTCCGGCGCTTCACCCTCGCCTGGTTCGTGCTGGTGGCCAGTCTGCTGGTGGGCTCGGCCGGATTCAGCCTCTGGCAGCTGCGCCGGACCGTCACCGCTTTCACGAACCAGCGGCTGCTGGTGGTCTCCGAGAACCTGAAGCAGCAGCTGAGCATCACCGATGCCATCTACCGGCGGCTGACCAACGCTGCCGTGGAGGTGTTGGGGGCGGATTTCCTTGAGTTGGGCCCAGTCTCCCTGGGTCCCCCAGCGCTGAGCGTGGGCGGCCAGCAGGTGCAGGAGCTGCGCTTCGGCGGCGTTCCGGTCACCGAGAGGCAGGACATCGTCAGCGAAGTGTCTGAACAGATGGGCGCCACGGCCACCGTGTTCACGGTCCGTGGGGATCGTTTCATTCGTGTGGTCACCACCGTCCGTCAGAGGGACGGTCGCAGCGCCCTTGGCACCGAACTCGATCCCCAAGGCGAGCCGATCCGTTTCTTGCGGAATGGCCAGGCCTTCATGGGTGTGGTGGACATTTTTGGTGATCCCTATTTCACCGCCTACAGGCCGATCAAAGACTCTGTTGGCCGCGTGATCGGTGCCTTCTATGCCGGGTATCCGATCACCACCCTCGCCGAGATCGGCCGCAACATTCGATCCACGCGCATCCTCGACAACGGGTTCGTTGCCCTCGAGGATGCCAAGGGAGAGCGAACCTTCCAGTCCAGCCATCTCAGCACTGCCAAGGTGGCGGCCCTGCTGCGATCCGTGCAACCTTCAGGACAACGGCCCACGCCTGGTCAGGGTGTCGTTCAATCGCAGGGTTATGAGATCTCCCGCGAGTCTTTTGTGCCCTGGCATTTTAATATTCTGACGGCCAAGTATCTTCCAGACATCGATCGCCTCTCCCTTCAACTCACCATGGGGGTGATGGGGCTCATGACCGTGATGATTCTCGCGGTCCTGGTGCTCTCATGGTTCTACAGCCAGCGTCTCACCTGGGCCTTGATCACCGGAGAGCTGGCCCGTCGGCGTGCTGAATTGGAGGAGCTGGATGCCGAAGGGGCCCGCCGGGAGGCGGAGGAAGCGAACCAGGCCAAGAGCACCTTTCTGGCCAACATGAGCCATGAACTTCGCACGCCGATGAACGCGATCATTGGCTATAGCGAGATGTTGATTGAAGAGGCAGAAGATCTATCCCCTGAGGAGTTCGTGCCCGATTTGCGCAAGATACAGGGCGCGGGCAAGCATCTGCTCAATCTGATCAATGACGTGCTTGATCTTTCCAAGATTGAGGCGGGCAAGATGACCCTCTGTCTTGAGACATTCGATCTCGCCTCCACCATCAACGATGTGGTTTCCACGGTGAAGCCGTTGCTCGACAAGAATGCCAATTCTTTGGCGCTTGATTGTCCGGAGGACAGTGGTCAGATGCGCGCCGATCTCACCAAGTTTCGTCAATGTCTGCTTAATTTGTTGAGCAACGCCAGCAAGTTCACTGACCATGGCACCATCACCTTGAGCCTTGGTAGCGGCGTTGAAGGCTCAGGTGAGGACGCGATCGAGACGATCCAGGTGGCGGTGGCTGACACCGGCATCGGCATGACCTCCGAGCAGCTGGCCCGTTTGTTCGAAAGTTTCTCCCAGGCTGATGCGAGCACCACCCGCCAGTACGGCGGCACCGGCCTTGGGCTGGCGATCAGCCGCCGTTTCAGCCGCCTCATGGGTGGCGATATCAACGTGACCAGCCAGCCAGGGGTGGGCAGCACCTTCACCCTTGTGCTGCCGCGCTGGGTGGAGGATCCTGCCCTGTTTGCCCCTGGGACGCAGGGCGGGGCGGCGCGCCCTGCGGCCGCAGGGTCTGAGGCTGATGGAGCCCCCTCCACCGAATACGCCGCCAGCGGTACCGTCGGATCGGCCCTGGGGGCCGATCCGCTCCCCGTGGCCCCCCGCGGCACCGTGCTGGTGATCGACGATGACCCGGCGGCCGCCGATCTGGTGAGCCGCTTTCTGATTCGCGACGGTTACCGGGTTTGGGTGGCCCAGGGGGGTGAACAGGGCCTGGAACTGGCCCGCAGCCTGCGCCCCGATGCGATCACCCTCGACGTGATGATGCCGGGCCTGGATGGCTGGACGGTGCTGGCCCAGCTCAAGGCTGATGCCGAACTGGCCGCCATCCCCGTGGTGATCATGACCATGGTCGATGAGCGCGAGTTGGGGGAGTCCCTTGGTGCCGCCGACTGCCTCGCCAAGCCGATCGACTGGGGACGCCTGCATCAGCTCATGGGCACGATCACCGCTGACGGGCCTGAGGCGCCGGCCCGGTTGCTGGTGGTGGAGGACGACCGGGCCCATGCCGAGCTGTTGCGCAGGATGCTCGAAAAGCAGGGCTGGATGGTGGACCATGCCGCCAACGGTCGCAAGGCTTTTGAGGCGCTGGCCATCAGCCGACCGGATCTGATCCTGCTGGATCTGATGATGCCGGAGATGGATGGGCTCGAATTCCTGGAGCGGCTGCGCCGGAACCCCCGCGCCGCCAGCATCCCGGTGATCGTCATCACCGCCCAGAGCCTCAGCGATGCCGACCGGCAGCGCCTCCATGGCCGCGTGAGCGAGGTGCTCAGCAAGGGCACCTTCAACGCCGTCTCCTTGGCCGAACAGGTCAATGCGATCCTGGGAACCAGGGTCTGAGGCGAAGCGATCGGCGATGGTGCGCGTTCTGCTCGTCGAAGACAATGAATTGAACCGGGACATGCTCTCGCGTCGCCTGCTGCGCAGGGGTTTCGAAGTGGTGATGGCCCTCGACGGCGCCCAGGCCCTTGCGCTGGCGGTGAGCGCCGAACCCGCCCTGATCCTGATGGACATGAGCCTGCCGGTGATTGATGGCTGGGAGGCCACCCGCCGGCTGAAGGCAGAAGCGGCCACCGCCTCGATCCCGGTGATCGGTCTGACGGCCCATGCCATGGCGGGGGATCGGGAGGCGTGCCTGCAGGCCGGTTGCGACGACTACGACACCAAGCCGGTGGATCTGGCGCGGCTGCTGGGGAAGATCGAGGCCCAGCTGACCCGCGTCGGCAGGGTGTTCGAGCCGTGAGGGGGGACGCCACTTCCAGCGCACCGTCCGACCGATCGGCCGATCCCCTGGCGGACCTGCGCCACGATCTCTGCACACCGATCAATCAGATCCTGGGCTTCAGCGAACTGCTGGAGGAGGAGCTGCTCGAAGCCCAGCAGCCGCAGTACATCGATGACCTCCGTAAGATTCAGCGTGCTGCCGGCACCATGCTCGCCCTGGTGCGTGGTCGATTGACGACGGCACTTTGGCAGAGCTCCGCCACGTCACCTGCCGGAGTCTCCGCCATGCCCTTGGGCAGCCGTGGGGCCGCCATGGGCGCAGCCCTTCCCACCACAGCGATCCTGGGATGTGTTGATGGGCCAGACCCGGCGCTGGAACCCCGGTCGCTGCGACCTGGACGCATTCTGGTCGTCGATGATGACCCCCTCAACCTTGATCTGCTGGCCCAGCGCCTCAGCCGTTCCGGCCATCTGGTCACCACCGCCGTCGATGGGGAGGCCGCTCTGGCTCTGGCCCACCAGCAGCCCTTCGATCTGGTGCTGCTCGATGTGCTGATGCCCAACCTGGATGGCTATGGCACCCTCGGTGAGCTCAAGGCCGACGAGAACCTGCGCCACCTCCCGGTGATCATGATCAGCGCCCTCGACGAACTCTCCAGCGTGGTGCGCTGCATTGAGGCGGGGGCAGAGGATTATCTGCCCAAACCCTTCAATCCCACCTTGCTGCGGGCTCGGATCGGCGCCTGTCTGGAGAAGAAGGCCTTCCGGGATCAGGAGGCGGAGTTGTACCGCAACCTGGTGGCCAGTCAGCAGCGCCTGGCCCGGGAGCTCAGCGCGGCCGATCACTTCGTTGAAGCGTTGGCTGTGGAGGAACGGGAGGCCCCCCAGCTGGCGCCCCTGCTGGCGGCGTTCCAGCGCATGTCCGTGGCGGTGTCTCGCCAGGAAAGCGCCCTGCGCGCCACGATCGAGGAGCTGGAGATTCAGATCAACCGCCAGGTGCTCAGCCGCCAGGTGGGCTCGATCCTGGCTGACCCCTCCTTTTCGGCCCTCAACGAACGGGCCCGGGCCATGCGCGAACGCCGCAGACATGGCAGGAACGACCCATGACACCCCAGCTCTGGCAGCATGGCCAGCGATCCGGTGGTGCGGCTGTGCTCCCCAGCCTCGAGCAGGCCTACGAGGAATGCCGGCGCGAAACGGCCGAATGGGCCAAGACCTTCTACCTCGGCACCCTGTTGATGCCGCCGGCCAAGCGTCGGGCCATCTGGGCCATCTATGTGTGGTGCCGGCGCACCGATGAGCTGATGGACAGCGCCGAGGCCCAGGGGCGGCCTGTGGCCGAGCTGGCAGCGCGGCTGGATGGCTGGGAGCAGCGCACCCGGGAGCTGTTCAAGGGGGTGGTGCGTGATGGATTGGATCTGGTCATGCACGACACCCTCGAGCGTTACCCCCAGCCTCTGCAGCCCTACCTCGACATGATCGAGGGCCAGCGCATGGACCTGCGCCAGCACCGTTACGCCACGTTTGAGCAGCTGGGGCTCTATTGCTACCGGGTGGCGGGCACCGTGGGGCTGATGACCCAGGAGGTGATGGGCCTTGATCCCGCCTACACCTCGGCCCCTTGGAGCCATTGCCCCGACACCACCGATGCGGCCGTGGCCCTCGGCATCGCCAACCAGCTCACCAACATCCTGCGCGATGTGGGTGAGGACCGGGCCCGCGGACGGATCTACCTTCCCCTCGATGAACTGGAGTGCTTCGGCTATGGGGAGGACCAACTGATGGCGGGCGTGCTCAACGACAACTGGCGGGCGCTCATGGCCTTCCAGGTGGCCCGTGCGCGAGAATGGTTCTCCCGCTCCGAGGCGGGCGTGCGTTGGCTGGCCCCCGATGCCCGTTGGCCCGTCTGGGCGTCCTTGCGTCTCTACCGGGCCATCCTCGATGTGATCGAACAGCACGGCTATGACGTGTTCAACAACCGGGCCTACGTCTCCCGGGCTGGCAAGTTGCTGGACCTGCCGCTTTCTTTTGTGATCGCCCAGGCTCGATGAATCTGCCCCACGGCCAGCGCCCGAGGGCGGCCATTTTTGCCTTAGGCGTTCTGATGGCCATGGCCTGGGGTCTGGCGACCCCGGCTGCTGATCGCACCCCGACGGTCGGCCCGGCGCCTGCCCGGGCAGTGGCGGCCCCAGGGCCGGCGGAATGGCCCAGCACCAAGCAGTTGGAAGATCTTGGCGCCGGCTGGCCGGCCGGGGTTCCCAGGCCCAGCGACAACCTCGCGCCCATTCCGACCGCCCAGCTCGCAAGCCTTGAACTGGCGACGGCGGTGGAGCTCGCCGATCGCCGCAATCCGGTGATTCGTCAGAACTATGAACTGCTGCTGGCGACCCAGAACAGCCTCGGGGCGGCCTACGCCAGCTGGTGGCCCGTGATCAACGGCAGCCTGGGCGCAGGCCTTTACGGGCAGCGTTCCTATTACAACTATCAAGGAGCCCTCTCAGGTGTGGGGGCACCGGCCTCAGGGGTCTACGCCACGGTCACGGCCTTCAGCAGCAGTTATTTCCAGAGCCTCAACCAGTTCGACATCAACTGGAACCTGTTTGATCCAGCCCGCAGTCCCACGATCTGGCAAAACAAGTACCTGGTGCGTCAGGCCGTTGATGCCTTCGTCATCGCCCGGCGGGACAACCGCCTGCGCACGGAACAGGCGTACATCAACCTCCAGCGGGCGATCGCCAAAACGGTCACCGGGCAGCAGCTGGTGGCCAATGATCAATTGCTCTATCGCCTGGCCCAGTCGCGGGTGCGGCTTGGGGTCGCCTCCCGCCTCGAACTCGCCAAGCAGCAGACGGTGCTCAAGACCGACCAGGTCAACCTGGTGAATGCCGAGCAAAACGCCCAGTTGGCCCAGGCCGAGTTGGCCGAGTTGCTCCATGAGACCAACGCCGGGGCGATTCGCCCCGCGGCCATCCTGTCCCCCCAGGGCAGTTGGAGCCAATCGCTCGAGACCACCATTGAATCGGCCCTGGGCTACCGCAAGGTGATCGAGCAGCAGCTCACCGCCGTGAAGGTGAACGAAGCCCAGGCTCAGATCGATCTGGCGGTGTATCGGCCCACGATCGCCCTGGTGAATTCCCTTTACTGGACGAAAGGCGTGGGTTACGCGGCCCTGGGTCCACCCTGGGTGGGCAACGCCCGCACCGATTTCTGGAATGCCTCAAGCCTGGTGCAGATCACCTTCACCGGCTTCGATGGAGGCCAGGCCCGCATGAGTGCGGCCGCTGCGATGCGCCGCGCCAGGGCTGCGGAGGCTCAGGTGCAAGTGGCCCTGAATCAGGTGCGACGCGAAGTGCAGAGCTTCCATGCCCAGGCCCAGCAAGGCCGCCAGGCGGTGCTGTTGGCGGCGGCACGGGTGAAGGCGTCCAGTGAAGCCCTGCGCCTCCAATCCCTGCGCTTCAATGCTGGTTATGGCAATGTCACTGATGTCGTGCAGGCCCAGCAGGATCTAACCCAGGCCGTGGGTGTGTACATTGACCAACTCGCAGATTACAACATCGCCCTGGTGAGCCTGGCCCGGGCCAGCGGCCTCAGCTATGAACCTGATCCCTCCCTCCAGCAACAGGTGGGCGATCCTTTCGCGCGTTTGAACCTGCCCAAGCGCGTGGGTCGCATGAACTAACTGAGGCTCATCGGCTTTTCCGCCGTTGCTGGCGCCGGGTGCGCATGGCCTCGGCGCGTTCGCTCAGGCTCAGGAAATGGGGATCGCGGGTGATGGAGCACACCTGACCTTGAAGGACCTGTTGGTTGATGTCGATCTCCAGGGTGCGAATGCGTTCCTTGAAGGAATCCTCCCGATCGGCCACCGCCCCAGACATCCGGTTGAAGGCCTGCACGAGCCGCCCGAGGGCATCGTCACCGCCGTAGCTGAGTTGGGTGCGGGAGTCGCCGGCGGCCATCCTGTCGGCGGCCGCTGCCAGGGCTCCCAATTCCCGCTGGATGCCAGCGGCGATGCGCCAGGCCGCCAAGGCGCATCCGGCCACCAGCAAAAGCGTGCCCAGCACCAGCAGGATCAGCATCGTTTCCGTGGCCTGGCGCAGGGGCACCAGTTTGCGATTCAGCATCGCCTCCTCGACCAGGATCACTGCCAGCCAGTTCCATTCTGGGAAGGTGGCCATGAACAGCCTTTGGCGCTCGGGTGTCTCCCCCGGGCGGTCCGCGATCAGGATGGACCGCTCACCGATCAGCGCCTGGGTGTGGGCGCTCGGAAGGGGAATCCCGCCCGAGGCGAGCATGGCCCGGTGCAGCAGCGGGCAGCTGCCCTGGGAGGGCTGGGCGAAGTTGCAATACAACCTGCCGCCGGTGCTGAATCCGAAGAAGGCTACGTGGTGGTTCTTGTAGGGAAACAGGCGGGCGCTGGTCTGGAGAACTTCGTTGTCCGCGTCGGTGCGCAGGCTCACTGAGAGCAGCAACCGCTGGGCGCCTCCGGGGGCCGGCAAGGGTGTGAGTCGACTCATGCGCCAGAGGCCATCGCGCAGCAGCATCGTGTTGCGTGCCTCGAGGCGGGCCCCTGAGCCCTCGATCACTTCTTCCAACTCGCGCACAGTGGCGGCCGGTGGCACCCAGCCGGCGGGCAGGGGGTGGCCCTTGCCATCCACCCCCGCCAGGCGCCGCCAGATGTTCTGACCGTCTTTGAGAAAAATCGAGGCCGATTCAGTGGGCAGCGTCAGGGGCATCGCCAGAATCGGATTCAACCGCTGCGGCGCTTGCGCTGGTTCCAGCGGTTGCCGCTGCCAGGACATCTGGCCGGTGGGCGAGAGGTTGAGATCGGCGCCGATGCGTTTGGCCAGACGCTGGGAATCAAGGTCAAGCTGCGCGGCGAGCATGCGCGTGTTGCGCTGGATGATGCTTGTTGTGAACAGAAGATTGGTGCGGTTGTCCTGATCGAAAAGGGTGGTGAGTTCGAACTTCGCTTTCTGGGCGAGCTCCACCACCGTGCTGGCGGAGAGCACCAAGAAGATCCCCAGACCAACGATTGGACCGGTGACCCCAAGCGCGATCAGGCGCACGGAAAGTCGCATGGGCGCTGAGCGTCTCAGGCGTTCGCCAGTTCTACCATCGCCCAACCCGATCACCAACAGCGGCAGGCATGGCCCAGATCCTGGCGATTCATTCCTTCCGCGGCGGCACCGGGAAGTCCAATCTTTCCGCCAACCTGGCGGTCGCGCTGGCGCTGCAGGGCAAACGGGTGGCGGTGTTCGACACCGATCTGGCCTCCCCGGGCGTTCACGTCCTGTTCGGTTTCTCCCCTGAACCAGGCCAGGCCACCCTCAATGATCACCTCCAGGGTGATACGGCGATCGAGCATTGCGCCCATGACGTCACACCAACTCCGGTGAAGCAGGCCCATGGACGGCTCTGGCTGGTGCCCGCCGCCATGGACAGCGACCGCATCGCCCGTCTGCTGCGGGAGGGTTACCAGGTGGAGAAGCTCAACGATGCCCTGTTCAGCCTGAGCGAAAAGCTCCATCTCGATCTGGTGATCATTGACACCCATCCGGGGATCAATGAGGAAACGTTGCTTTCCACCGCGATCGCTGACTGTCTGTTGATGGTGATGCGTCCAGATACCCAGGACTACCTCGGCACGGCCGTGGCGATTGAGGTGGCCGAGCGCCTTGATGTGCCGGCGATTCGCTTGGTGGTGAACAAGCTGCCGGCTCATTTCGATCCCGAGCAGGTGCGGGAGCGGGTGGCCAGCAGCTACAACGTGCCGATCGGGGCGCTCTTGCCCCTCAGTGACGATCTGCTCACCCTGGCCAGTAGTGGTCTGGCGATACTCGTCTACCCCAACCACCCCTGGAGCGAGCGCGTGCGTGCTCTCGCCGCCGATCTCAACGCATCTGAGCTCGCCTGAGATGGCTTCCGGTGTCGACCCTGCCACCTGGCCGCCGGGCCCGCTTTCGATGGCGACCCTGCTGGCGCTGGAACCAGCGAGTCTGCGCAAGCTGCTCAAGCGTGGACTGCGTCAAGGCCTGGAACGTCAGGATCTGGCCAGCCTGCTGGAGCTGGAGTGGCACTGGAAGGTCGATTCGAGCGAGGCCTTGGACCTGCTCGCGGCCCTGGAGCAGAGGGGTTGGTTTCGCTGCGATGGTGATCACTGGAAGACCCATCTGGGCTAGGCGAGCCCGTGCTACAGCTTGCGAGGCGAAAGCGCCCTGCCTACGGGGCTGACCTGCGATGAAACTGCTCGATTCCTGGTACGCCGTTGCCCTTGCATCGGCGTTGAAGCCCGAGCATCCCCTGGCGGTTCAGTTGCACGGCGAGCGCTTTGCCGTGTGGCGCGACAGCTCTGGCGCGGCCGCCGCTGTGCTGGATCGCTGCCCCCACAAGGGCGCTTCCCTCAGTGTGGGCCGGGTGCAGGACGGCCTCCTGACCTGCGGATACCACGGCTGGTGCTTCGGCGCCGATGGGCACTGTGCCAGTATTCCCGCCCAGCACACCGGCGAGCCGATGCCCCACCGGGCCCACACCCGCTGTGTGCCCTGCCGGGAGGCCTACGGCTTCCTCTGGCTGTGGTGGGCCCGCGATCCCGAGGCGCCCGTGGCCAGTCCCGAGGTGCTGCCGCCTGTGCCAGCGGTGGGGCCGATTCCCGAGGCCGGTGATGGCGGTTGGCGCAACCTTGAGGGCCAGGTGGAGTGGCAGGCCAACTGGCTGCGCGTGTTGGAGGCCTTCATGGACCTCACCCATGCCCCCTTTGTGCACTCCGGCACCTTCGGGGCGAGCGCCCCCGATCAGCTGATGCCTGAGGAGCAGTGGGTGAAGGACGACAGCCTCTATGAACGGGTGTTGGCCCCCCGCGACCGGCACTACCGCGCCGACCAGGGCCGCGGCCTGCGTGGCTTGTTCAACACTGACGACAAGGCCGTGGCCGAAAGCAGCGATGGCGGCGTGCAGCACATCCAGCTCTGGCTGGCCAATGTGTCGCTGGTGCGGGTGGTGTTCGGGGACTTTCGGATTTCCCTGTGCACCGCCCATGTGCCGCTGGATGACGGCCGCACCCTGAACCTCTGGCGCCACTTCCGCTCCTTCCTGCGTACCCCCCTGGCCGATGCCAATGCCCGCGGGCGGGTGGATCGCTTCATGGCGGAAGACCAGCGCATGGTGGAGACGCTCACTCCGCGGCTGCCAGATCTCGACGGCCGCGGCGACTTGCTTCTGGTCAGTGATGCCATGACCTTGTGCCTGCGCAGCCTGCTGCGCGAGAAGCGCAGCGCCGGTTTGCTTGTGTAAGTGCCGCTCCTTCTCTATTCACTCCTCCGCGATCTCCAATGAGCTCCGCTCCCGACAGCTTCGCCAGCGCCCTGCCGATCGAGGCCCTGGATCACGTGGCTCTTACGGTTCGCGATCCCCAGGCCTCTTTGGCCTGGTACCAGCAGGTTCTGGGCTTTCTGACGGCGGCGATGGAGGGGCTGCCGAGCGGCCCACCGTTCATCCTGCGGGTTTGCCCAGGCTGCTACCTGAACCTGTTCCCCGCTGATTCCGCCAATCCAGCAGCGGTGCCTGACCACAACACCATCGCGATGCGGCATGTGGCATTCCGGGTCACCTATTCCCGCATGGCGGAGGTGGAGGAGGAGCTGCAGCGTAGGGGCCAAGCGGTGATGGCCTTCGATTACGGCCCCCGATGCCGCTCCCTGTTCGTGAGCGACCCCGATGGCCATCAAGTGGAACTGATCGGCTATGGCGACGGGGTGTTCACTGCCTGAGCCTGGGGCCGGATCTGGCTACTGAGCGCCAGGCCGACTGCCAGCCGCACCAGGGCGACCAACGCTCCGTGGCGGCGGCGCTTCTGCTGCAGGTATTGGGGCTTCGGCCATCAGGGGGGCGAGCAGGTCGGTGAGGCAGATGCATGACGGCTTGAGTATCCGGGATTCTCCGCTCTTTCGCCGACACGGTGAGAGAGACAGGGAGAGGAGGCCCGCCATGATTGCGCTGGTGCCCATGGCGATATTCAAGGAGTGAGATGGAGCTCGTTGCCGGTATGCATGGCGGTCACGCGGGGAATCGCAATCCACCATGATCAGCAGCTCCACCTCCATGACAGAGACCACCCATCTGACTGCCTGGGGATCCAACCCGAAGCGGTCGCGGGCATCCATCACGAACATGTCGCTGAAGTGTGGAAAGCCCAGAACGAGGCTAGAGAGAAGATCACTGATCAGTTGACCTGACGCCCTCGGGTGGGTTCGCTCCCCGCACCAGAAACGCAGGGGATCGGCCTCCGATCTGGAGTGCTGCCCGGAGTTGCGGCTTTCCGGCAGCAGCAGCGGCAGCTCCATCAGGATCACCAGGGAGAAGGGCCACGGCGGTGAAGAACGGCGCCGGGGGAGGCACTGCCCCCAGCTGGCAACCCACTATGCCTTCGGCCACGTTGACCTCGTTGGCGCTGGCTCCCTGGGTGCCCTGGAACAGCACCAGCCGAGCAAGGCTCGGGGTAAGGGCGGAGCCCGACAGGGCCAGTCGTTTATGTCCAACGAGACCGCCTGCATCAGGATGCAGGCCAGCCGATCCGACTAGAGGACGATCAGGGACGCATCCAACAGCTGGCAATCGGTATCGACCAAGGCCACCATCGGGTTTTGGGTGAGTAGTGGCCGGGGATCCGCATGTTCCCAGATCATCACCATTAGTGTGAACAGCTCCGGTGGCAGTTGGATCTGCGGTCGCCCTTCCTCGATGGTGGTCCCGCTGGGATTGGCCTGCCGCCGGCGCACCTTCAGGATCAAGCCAGACTTGCTTAGCGGACCACCCAGAACGCAGGGAATCAGCGCCGGCGGACTAGGGCCTGGAGCAGGAGACGCCCTAGGGCCTCACTGGAGGGCAGCGCTGGATCTGACCTCTGGGGGGTTGATGGGCTGAGATGCTGTTGTGTCGCTGCAGTTAGCTTAGGATTCACTCAACTGACTGATTACCATGCTAGAAGGGCTTCATGACTTTTGGTACGCTGTTGAACATGCTTCATCGCTAGGCCCATCTCCCCGGCAAGTCACTCTACTGGCTCAGAAGTATATACTGTTCCGCGATGAAAAAGGCTTGCCGAGAGCTGCTTACGACCGCTGCCCTCATCGCAGTGCAAGCTTCAAGAATGGATGGGTTGAATCAGGGTGCTTGCATTGTCCCTATCATGGATTCAGCTTTAACGCCGAGGGGCAGTGTGTACATGTACCTGTTGACCAGCCTGGAACTCCGATACCAAGCCTCGCCAAGCTAAAGATATTGTCGGCCTTTGAAAAGGCCGGCTTCATTTGGCTTTTTCCTGGGGCAATAGAAAACGCTGATCCGAATCTAATTCCAGACTTTCCAGAGTTTGGAGATCCAGGCTGGCGAGCTGTTCAAGGTGAGTATGAGTGGGATGCCAACTTTAGCCGTGTTGTCGAGGCAACTCTTGATACGTCCCATGCCCCTTTTGTCCACAAAACGTTTTTTGCCAACCGTGATGAGGCGGCAATTCATCCTTTGGAGGTTGTTGAAACTGATCGCTCGGTCTCTTGTTTTGTTAACACAAAGCCTCCCAAGCGGACTGGCCTTTTCAGGTTGGCAATTAGGAGAGAGATTGAGCACTCCACATCTTGGATGACTTGCTATCTGCCTAGCCTGAACAGGCTGGACGTGCATTTCAATATGAAAGGATATCGCTTTATATACGTGGCAAGTAACATACCATTGAGCTCAACCCGAACGCTCACCAAGTGGATTGAGGTTAGAAACTTTGTCAGGCAGCCTTTTGCTGATCACCAGTTCCTGAAGGATACCACGCACACCTATCACGAAGACCGCTCTGTGGTGGAGACCCAGGACAAGGGGCTGACGTGGGATCTAGAGCAGCGTGAGCTACTCCTAGCCTCTGATAGGCTAATCCTTGCATATCGAAAGAAGATGGCGGCTCTGCTTTCCGGCAAGAGTTAGTGCAAGCATTGCATGACTTTTGTTTTTCTCTTGTGCTCGGCCTGCTTGCTCCGTGAAGTATGCTATTACTGAATCGAATTTAAGTCTGTCCGCACTCTGACTCATGTTTCGGATTGGAGCCAAGTAAGAAAGCACCAAGCAGAATAACTGCTGCCTGAATCAAGAAGCTTCCGCTTGGTGTTTTGTCGTAGACAAGTCCGGCTACGATTGGGCCTGCACAGTTGGCGAGGTTGGTAAGAGATGCAAGGCTTCCGAGTACAACGCCTTGTTTTTCGCTTGGGGTTAGGCCTGAGACCATGCTTCTTGATGTCGGCTGTACAAACGATGCTCCGATCGCAAGCAGCATTGCGGAGGCTACAATTATGGTTGCACTTAGAGGCTTGATGAGGGAAGCTATTGGAATCAATGTCAGTGCAATGGCTGTCGCTATCATTCCATAGCGGTTAACTGAGTATTCGCCCAGTTTGTTGACGGTCTTGCCGGTGAACCAGACCTGAGCTACGGTAAGTGTAAGGCCAAGTAGAACGAATAAGCCACTCGTCTGACTGGAGTTCCAGTCAAAGAGATCTTTAAGGGCTAAAACCAATAGACTTGTAAAAGCCGAAAATGCAAAGCTATAGGCGCTAAAGCCGATTGCTACCTTGTTTATTACAGGCGTTTTTAGTAGGTCAATGACAGGTTTAACGAGTTTGATTTGCCGAAGCTCAGCCGTTTGACCTTGGGCCTGTGGCTTTGTCTCTTTAAGAAACAGAACAGCTGTAATTAAATTATAGGCAGTTAGCCCGGCAGTGGCAAAAATTGGTACTTTGGGCCCGAACCCAACTAATACTCCTCCCAAGACGGGGCCAAAAATTGAACCCAATCCGAATGCCGCTCCTATTAATCCAAGATTCCTGGCGCGGTTGCTAATTGTTGAAATGTCAGCGATGTAGGCCTGAAGCGCTCCATTGCTTGACATGGCAACGCCAGTAATGGCTCTTGAGACAAGAATCAGGGCCAGAGAGTTTGCCCAGCCGAATATTAGAAGTGCTCCAAAGTTTAAGGCAATGCAAGTGAGGATGATGGGCCTCCTGCCGGAAATGTCTGCAAGCGCTCCGGTGACAGGAGATGCAAGCGTGCCGAAAAAGGTTGAAACAGATGCAGTCAATCCGATAGTCAGTGCATTCGGATTGTAAGAAGCAAGCACGAATGGCAGTATTGGAAATATAATATTCTCTCCTATTTTATCGAGTAATATAGTAAAGAAGACGACGCTTAGTGGGTTTGTGATCTTTTTGAGCACTGTTGAGGCCTGTTTGCCCCATTGTATGGGTTGGCCTGCTTCCTGGAGCGTCTTGCTGATGGATTCGCCTTCACTATCTCCGTGCGCAACGCTCAATCGGCTCAGGGCGATTGCTGCCAGGACGCTGTCTGCATGCGGTGGCTGTCAGGAAAGATGACGCCCCTGTCGCCGATCAGGCGACCATCATCAACCGAGCTGGAGTGATGTCGTTTTCTGAGGGTGGCGGGTTGATCCAGACCACCTCCGGTTGAATCCAACAGCGAGTGCTGCGGCTCCAACGGCAGAGATGTCTCTGGCTGGCCTGCTCGTAGACAAGAGCGCGGTGACGACAGAGTTCAACAGCCTGACCGCTGTGGTGCTGATCAGGCGTCACGAACCGTATGGAACTGTGGCGGTGCCTGTGGCTGTTCCAGTCCACGAATGCACAGGCCCAGCGGCAGGCCTCTTCCTGGCTGCGGAAAGGCCGCCGGGGGTAATCCGGCCGGTACTTGATCGTGCGGAACAGCGACTCCGAGTAGGGGTTGTCGTTGCTCACCCTCGGCCTGGAGAAGGATCTGAGGTCTCCCAGCTCCTCCAGACGGCTCTCGAGTGTGGCGGCACGCAACTCTGCGAGAAGCCTGCGGCTAGGCGTTGCCGTTATCGGCATGGAGGATCAAAGGCTGGGGCCGGCTTTTGTTGATCCGCTCCCGCAGGCACGCGCGGCTGACCAGATCAGCGGCGATTTGTGCGTCTTCCCTCTCGGCCACGTCCCAGGCCACGACTTAGTGCCTCCGGCACGCTGGCCTAGGGCCAGGTAGGGGGCTCCAGACGTCGATCACCAGGTAGAGGTATAGCCAGACGCCACAGACGCTGGTGGGCAGGTAGATGATGCCCCAGCTCCAGAGCTGATTCGGCCCCCTGGCCTGCAGCCGTGGCACCGGTCTTGGCTCCTGGGGTGGACGGGCCCGCCCGCGGCGGTGGGCCTGGCCGTGGGCATGGAGCACCCGGTAGAAGCTGCGCTCCGAGCCGATGTAGAGGCCCCGATCCTCCAGGATCGGCACGATCTGCACCGGCGGCAGCGCCGCGAACTCGGGCTGGTTGCAGGTGAGCAGGATTCGCTGGCGCTCCTCCTCACTGAGGCGGTGGGCCACATGGCGGGGGCTGCCTCTGCGGCGGCGATCTAGTCCGTCCCCATCACCCGCGAACTGACGCCGCCAGCGCTGCAGCGTGGTGAGCCCGACGCCCAGCAATGCAGACACCGCACGGGCCCGTGCCCTGGCGGCCACGGCGGCATCGAGGATCTCCAAGGCCTTGCGGCGATCGGCCGGAGAGGTCAGTCTCCCTCGTCCTCGCCCCAGTAGGCCTGGATCTTTTTTGAGGCGTACTGCTTCGCAGAAGCCTGCGGCTACAGCAGCACCGCCGCCTTCGCCAGGGCCTTGTCCTTGCGGCGCAACTCCTGCTGCAGCCGCTACTCCTTCAGAGCAGCCTACGGCTAGATCTCCCGCTGATCGGCCTGGTGCCGCTTCTGGAGGTCCTTCTGCTCGGTCATCGTCAGCAGCGGCTGCGCATTGGCATCCTGGGCGGCCTGGCGCCAGCGGTCCACCTGCTCCGGGAACAGGCCCCGCTCGCGGCAGTAGGCGCCGAGCTCTGTGGCGTTCATGCCGGCGGTCTCCAGCACCACCGTGAACTTGTCGGCCGGTCCCCAACCCTCAGGGTCCTTCTGAGTGGCGGGCACCACTTCCCCCTGCAGCCGCCAGGTCTTGCGCCAGTTTTAGAGGGTGATCACATGGATGCCCAGCTCCTCGGCAATCTCCGCCACGCTCTGGCGGTTAGGCGGGCTCATCCGCCGGCGGACATCAGCCTTGACGGTCTCGCTGTAGGGACGCATCGATCGATTCCATCAGGCCCCCTGGTGTTTGGAATGGTCGGGATGGAGAGGCGTCATCTTTCCTGGCAGAGGGGGCAGGTTGGCAGGTATGTCTCGACGGGTTTGGTGTGATCCGTTTGCGGCGCGCACATGCGGGGCAGCCTTGGCTCGCTGGCATGAGTACCTATCAAGCAGAGATGCGCGTTGCGAGCTGTGCCCAGCTCGCTGCGCGGATCATCAGGCTGCATGGCAGTGTCAGCCCAGCGATCTGCGCCTGGTCTCAGGTAAAAAAAACTGATCACGCGTGATCGGGTACTGGTCGGGATGTCAGCGGTCGCCATGGCGGAACGCATCCAGTAGGTGGGGATTCACCTGCTCTGGGGCTTCATCGTGGGGGCAGTGGCCTAGATCAGGCAGCTCCACCAGGTCTTGCACACAGGCAAATGTGCTCCAGCGCCGCGCTTCGGATATCGGTTCCCAGGGGTCGCTTTGACCCCAGATCATCCGGACCGGTGTCCTGAGCTCCGCAAGGAGCTCAGGGGCGATGCGGTCGTTGAAGAGGTTGATGAAGCCGCGGAACGCTTCGCTGGCTCCCGGCTGTTGCGCTGGTTGGAGCAGAAGTTGCACCAGTTGGTCGTCAATATTCTGGCTTGTGGGATACGCCTGCTGAAGCACCTTGCGAATGATGTTGGCCTTGCTCAGTTGTCTAAACAATCCGCCGGTGAGCCAGCGTTGGCGGACGAGTGACTTGAGTAGGGGTCTGCCCCAGCGGCGTAGAGGTGGCTGTTCCGCCAGGCGCTTGTCATCCAGGGCGCGCTGCGCGCAGTCGATCAAGACGATGCCACTGACGGGTTGCCCCTGTTGTTCCAGCTTGTGGGCTGCTGTAAGGGCCACGACACCACCGATGGAGTTACCCACCAGCTGGACGGGGGCCTGTACGACCTCCTCTACAAAGGCCACCACTTGATCGGCCCAGAGGTCGATGCAATAACGACAGCTGCCCGGTTCTTCAGGCTCTCCCTCCAACCTTGAGCGTGGTTTGTCACTTGTACCGAAACCGAGCAAATCGATGGCGAAGACACTGCGCTCACGTCGGAGTGATGGAACGTTGTGGCGCCAGTGTTCCTTGCAGGCCCCAAACCCGTGAATCAGGACGACATTACTGGGTGCGGGGGGCTCCACACTGCCGTCGTGGGGTCCTGAGATGTAAGCGATCGAGTGGCCCTGCCATGACCAGGTCCATTGCCAGTTCGAGGGATAGATGGAGTCGCTCATGGGGCGGTTGCAGCGATGTCAGGTTGCCAAGGGTTGACGCGGCCATCCTCAATGCGCCAGATGCGGTCAGCATCCTTGAGCAGGCGTAGGTCATGGGTGACCAGCAGAACAGCACTGCGCCTTCGGCGGCACAGGTCTCCAAGCAGTTCAACGACGTCCTGGCCTGACTGGCTGTCCAGGGATGCCGTCGGCTCGTCGGCAAGGATCAGTTCAGGTTCGGGGGCCAGTGCCCTGGCAATAGCGACACGTTGGCGTTGGCCACCCGACAGTTCGTCCGGGTAGTGGTACAGCCGGTGGCTGAGACCAACCGCTTCAAGCAGATTGCAGGCTTTCTCCACGCGAGCTTTTGGATCTGGCTCATTCAGTTGGAGCAGCAGTTGCACATTCTGCAGCACCGTCAGGGAGGCCACCAGGTTGTGGCTCTGGAAGATGAAACCGATGCGGCGTCGGATCTGCACTCGATCGCTCTCGCTCGAGCCACTGAGTTCCTGGCCCAGCACTTTGAGCGAACCTTCCTCCACCGAGCGCAGGGCACCGATCAATGTGAGCAGGGTGCTTTTGCCACTGCCAGAGGGGCCCACAAGCAAGGTCACCTCGCCGGCATTCACGGCGAAGTCGAGGCCATGCAGGATTTGGGTGCGCAGCTCGCCCACGCCGTAGCTGTGGCGCAGATTTTTGCTCACGATCACGGCGCCGTCCACGTTCGTCATCTCAGAAGACGGAGGCCGGATCGGCCTCCTTGATCTTGCGGATCGCGATGGCGGCGGAAGCGGCGCATACCCCGAGGGTGAGGGCTCCCACCAGGCCGGTCTTGTCGGCGCTCATCTCGATGCGGATGCCGGAGGCGGAAGTGAGGAAGGCGTACATGCCAGTAGCGATCAAGGTGGCGGGAATGAAGGCGGAAACGCCGAGAAGAAAGGCCTCCTGGATCACGATCGTGAGGATGAAACCATCGGCGAAGCCCATCGCCTTGAGGGTGGCGTACTCCTTGAGGTGATCGCTGACGTCGGTGTAGAGCACCTGATAGACCACCACGCCGCCCACCAGCAGCCCCATGATCGTGCCGAAACCGAAGATCACCCCGAAGGAAGAGGCGGTGTTCCAGTAGTCACGCTCCTGGGCGATGAGCTCGACCTTGTTGAGCACCTGAAGTTCGCGCCCATAGAGCCTGCGCAAGAAATCCTGCACCCGCACGCTGTCGGTACCTGGGGACAGACGGATCAGACCGAGGGAAATCTCCCCTTCGTTGATCTGGCGGAAGGCCAGCTGGATCGCTGTGGAATCACTGCTGATCAGGTTGCTGTCCGCGGCGAAGGTGGAGCCGAGGTTGAACAGGCCCACCACCCGGAAGGTCTTGGAGAAGTCGGAAAGGATCAGCTCCTGGGCGCCGTTGCGCTTCACAGCGGCGGCGATCGGCCCGGTGTTGCGGTTGCCCAGGGTGTCGAACAGAACGTAGTTGGGGGTCTTGAGCCGGTCGCTCTGGGCCAGGACCGCTGGCAGGTTGAGCACGCGGGCTTCCGGGTCGTAGCCGATCAGCCGCAGACTGGTGGGCTTCACGCCGCCGAGCTTCTGCACATTGACGTTGGCCACATACAGGGGAATCGTGCGTTGGACCCCCTCCACCCCGAGGGCATTGAACAGCAATGACTGGGGGAACTGCTGGAAGTTGCCGCTGTTGAGGGTGCCCGGGCTGATCAGCACCAGATCAGCATCCAGCGCTTCATAAAAGGTGGTGGCGCTATTCAGCAGCCCCGATTGGAAGCCCAGCTGCATGTACATCAGCAGGGCGGCGAAACCGATGCCGGTGACGGCCACGAGGTAGCGGATCGGCTGGCGCTTGAGCTGCAGCCAGGCCAGGGGCAGGTCGGCCAGGTTGAGGCGGCCGATCAGGCGCCGGATCCAGCTCATGGATCGAAGCGCACGGTCACGTTCAGGCCGCTGAGCCGGGCCAGGCGCTCTCGATCGCCTGGATCAAGGTTCAGCTTCACCAGCACCACCCGTGCGTTGACATCGTTGTTGCCGTTGGTGGAGAAGAGGTCGCGGGCCGAAACCTGGCCGATGATCGACTCCAATTCGGCCCGCAGCGTGCCGGAGAAGCCACCACTTTCGGGGCTCACCGTGGCCCCCTGGCCGATGCGGAGCTTGGCCACATCGCTCTGGAACACCTGGGCCCAGACCTGCATTTCACCGGTGCGCCCAACCAGGGCAAGGCCCTGATCGGTTTCCTTCATCCCGGGCCAGCTGAAGATGCGGATCAGGTGGCCATCGAGGGGCGAACGGATCTCGGCGGCGCTCAGCTGCTTGCGGGCCCTGATCACAGCTGCCTGGGCACCGACGATGTCGGCGCGCTTGGTGAGGATGCTGGCGCTGGTCTTGGCCAGTTCCTCTTCGGATATGGCACCGTCGCCGTAGAGCTCCTGGCCGCGGCTCTTGCTGATCTCCAGGAAGGGCAGAAGGGCCCTGGTGGAAACGAGGATCGCCTGGGATTGATCGAGGTTGGCCTTGAGCTGCCCGTAGCTGCTCAGCCGCGCCAGGACCTCACCTTTGCGGATCGTCGTCCCTTCGCGCACGAACCAGCGCTCCACCACCTCATTGCCACCGACGGTGCCGGCAGGCACCGAGAGGTTCACCAGGTCTCCCTTGGGGGTGAGACGGCCCAGGGCGGTGACGGCTTGCACCAGGGGCGCCTTGGCGGGCGGGGTCGGCTTGGGGCGGGTCAGGTGCCAGCCCACCACCGCCACGCCCCCCAGCAGGGCTGCGATCAACCATGGTTTAAAGCGCTGCGCATGGAGAAACCCCCGCTGTGGGCTCGAGGCGGCCATGGAGGTTGGCAAGTGGCCGGACTTTAGTCGTCCTGCAGGCTTAGCATCCCCGCGCAATCAGGTGGCCTTAAGGCATGCGGCGCGTCACTCTGCAGCCAGGCGAGTACGTCTACAAAGTTGACGAGCCCAGCGAGAGCATCTTCCTCGTGCGCTCGGGCAAGGTGGAGCTCACCACCCCCTACCCGGAGACGGGCGAGGGCATCGACGAGACCCATGGACCTGGTCACGTTTTTGGTGAAATTGAGGTGATCGACGGCCGCAGCCGCACCTCCAATGCCCGGGTGGCCGCCAAGGCAGAGCTGATGAAGATCGAGCGGGACGAGCTTCTCGACATTCTCTACGAGCATCCCGAGAAGAGCCTGATCCTCGGCAAGACCACCTACGAACGTCTCAAGCAGCTATTCAGCGAAGAGTCCCTCGACTCCGATCTCGCGCGGCTGCGCGAAGAAATGCAGCTGAGCATCCGCCAGGCGGTGGTGGCCCATGAATCGCGGGTGGTGAAGAGCCACAACGGCATGGCCGCCATCGCCATACCGATCGTGCTGATGGTGCTCTTGGCTGTTGGCGCCTACTGGTTTTTCCACCGAGGCTGAGCGCAGTCGTCAGCTCCATTCCACTTACCCGGTGTTCCCGCCATGCGCCAAGATCCAACCCAGGAAGAGAAAGGGGCTGCCTTTGAGGCCTTCCGCCAAGACCTCGACAAGGCCGTCGACCAGGGCATGGAAGACCATGAGTCGAAGATGACCAAGATGGGGTTCATGTTCCTGGCCATCTTCGTCGGTGTGATCGCCTTGGCTGCTCTGCTGCCCTAGGAGCGAGCCTTCCTCCTCGAACGACCGCAGGATTGGACGCCAACAGTGCGGCTGGACGGAAAAACCCCCGAACCGGTGGATCGCCGGTTCGGGGGTTCGTTGATGAAACAGTGGACGGCCAGAGGGCCTTGGCCAGGTTCAGACCGCCGCCTTCTGATTGTCAAGCAGCGACTTGAGCTTGGCCAGTTCCCCGGCCCAGCGGGGGTCGGGGGCCCCTTCCTCGATGCTGTCGCTGTGCACCACCTTGTTGATCGCCTTGCGGGCCACGGTCGAGGGGGCGGCGCCGGGCCGGCGGTCGACCGTGCCGGGGCGGGTGTCCTTGCGCTCGGAGCGCTCGATGCGCAGGGCGTTGCCGCCGAAGTCGCGGCCGTTGAGTTGTTCGATCACGGCATCGGCGATGGCCTCGTTGTCCACGTTGGCGAAGCCGAAGCCACGGCTGGCGCCGGTTTCCCGGTCTTGCACGGCCTTGAAGCGGACCCCCTCGCCCACCGCGGTGAAGAGAGCGTCGAGCTCCTTGGAATCAAAGCTCTGCGGCAAGTTGCCGACGTACAGACGAACGCTCATGGAGAGGATGGGAGGGGAAGGGTTGGGGGGTGACCAAAGGAGGTGGGCGTCAGGGCAGAAACAGGGGCCGCTGCGACCGGAGTGGACCCGCGAAGCAGGTCCCAACTGAATCCTTCAGCCTGAATCAGGCAGTTTGATTCGCCTTTGCCACAGCAGTTAATCACGGCGCGGGACCTTCAATCCAGCACTTGTCTGTCGCACTAACCACCGTTGTGCCGCCGCCAAGGCCCCGGCCTCGCCCCCGAGGCGTCCGAAGGCCCGCTCCAAGGTGAGGTGGTCGATCAGTGCGCCGAGCTGGGGGGAGGCGGCCAGGCCCAGCCCGTGCTGCAGGCGGCGCCCATCGAGAGGTGACCGGGGGTGGAACAGGGGGTCGCTCGGATCGCGCCAGCGCGCCATCCAGACCTGCCCCAGGTCTGGTGGCAATTGCAAGGCCAGGGCAGGCAGCTCCCCCTCCAGTTGACGATGCAGCGCCAGCCGTTCCGCTTCGCCCATGGCCCCCAGGGCCGCTGCCGCCTGCCGGGCCGAGGCCCCCAGCCGCTGCCGCCAGCGGCGAAGCCGCCCGCAGCGGCCCTGCAGCTTCCGGCTGCTGCGCAGGTGATCCAAGGCGGCGCCATCGCACAGGGCGGCCAGGCGGGCCAGGGGCAGGGCGTCGTTGGCCTCCTCTTGGGTAAGGCCGCAGGCGAAGGCCCGTTCGCGGCTGAGGGACTCCAGATGGGCGGCTGGGGCGGCGCTGGTCCAGGGCTGCAGCAGGCCAGTGGTGCCCGCCAGGGCGAGGCCCCTGTGACCCAGGGGGCTGGCCGCCAGTTTCTCCAGTTCCCCCAGCACCCGCTCCGGTGCCACCTCCCGCAGGCGGCCATGGTGTTGGTGGATCCAGGCGAGGGTGCTCTCCTCCAAAGAGAAGTCGAGTTGGCTGGCCAGCCGCACCCCGCGCAGCAGGCGCAGCGGATCATCGAGCAGGTTGGCCTCGCTCACGGCCACCACCTGGCGCCGCCGCAGATCCCCCAGGCCACCGGTGGGGTCCACCAAGGCGGTTTCAGCCGCCAGGGGCAGGGCGAGGGCATTCAGCCTGAAGTCCCGGCGGCGCAGGTCGTCCTCCAGGCTGTCTCCCACCTGCCGGGCCAGGTCCACGGTCCAGCCACGGATCACCAAGCGGGCGATGGAGCGTTCCTGATCCAGCACCACCGCGTGACCGCCGAAGCGTTCGGCCAGCTGGCGGCAGAGGGCGATCGCCTCGACGCCCACCACCAGATCCAGATCGGGCCGCGCGCCTAGGCGCCCCAGAAGGCCATCGCGGACGGCGCCCCCCACCAGGGCCGTACCGGCCGGCAAGGCCTGCCAGGGCAGGGGCCAGCCCCCGGGCGCCAGCGACAGCCACAGCTCCGCGGCCGCCTCTGACCCCAGAATGGGTCGATCTGCAGGGCAGGGTGGCATGTGCATCTGCGTCGATTGCCACTGGGTCGACCGTTGCCAGGCTTACCACGCGGTTGAGCGCCAGCATGGCGTCCCTCACCTGAGCTCCTCTCCCGATGTGGCGCCCATCGACCCTCGCATCCACATTCAGGTGATCGATCTGGCCGCTGATGGCGTTGGGGTTGAGTGGGATGTGCGTGGCTGCGCCAGCTTTCGCGCTGAGCCCGGCCGCTGGCGAAGGCTGCGCCCGGGTGCTTGCCTGCCCTCATGAGCGCGAAGGCAACCGTGCTGTTGGCCCTGCACAGTTCCAGCGACACCCTCGCCGTGGGCCTCCAGGAGTTGGCTCCGACCTCGCCGGCCGGGTCATCGCTGCGCGTGCTGGAGTTCCCCCTCGGGCGAGCGCTCTCGACCGAGCTGTTCTCGTGTGTGGAGCAGGTGCTGCCGGCGGCAAGGTGGCGGGAGATCAGCCGGCTGGCGGTGGCCACCGGGCCAGGCGGCTTCACGGGAACCCGGCTGACCGTGGTGATGGCCCGCACCCTGGCCCAGCAACTGGCGATCCCCCTCCACGGGGTGGGCAGTTTTCTGCTGATCGCCCGCCGCCTGCGGGCCCAGGGGGTGAGTGAGGCCGCTGCCGAGCGCTTTGCGGTGGTGCAGACCCTCCCCCGCCATGGGTTGGTGGCCGGTCTCTACGGTGCCGATCCGACCTCGCCAGGTGGGGTGCGCGAACACCTGGCGCCGCGCTTTTTTGATTCCGAGCAGGGGCTTGGCCGTGGCCCCCGGCTGGAGGCGCAGGTGGCGGCGGCGGCGGATGCGGCGCAACTGCTGGCGATCGCCGCTGAGGCGGCCCAGGCCCAGCGGCCCGCCCCCTGGCAGGTGGTGCTGCCCCTCTACCCCACCAGTCCGGTGGAGCCCCGCGGATGACGGCCTCGCCTTCCCCGTTGCCACCGCGTTCCAGGCCGCCCCGCCGCCGGCGGCGTCCCCAACCGGAACGGGAGCGCGCCCAGCAGCGGCCCCGCCGCCGTCGCCGCGGACGGCGCTGGTTGCTGGCCCTGGGGGCCGGTGCTTTGCTCTGGATGTCCCGGGGGCTCTGGCTGCCCCAGCCCCCTTCTCCCCAGATGATCCTGGTGCTGGGGGGCGATGTGGCGCGGGAGGAGGAGGCCGGACGGCTGGCCCGCCGTTACGGCCTGCCGGTGGTGGTCAGCGGTGGCAGCAATCCCGAATACGCCCAGTGGCTGTTCGCCAACGAGGGGCTGCGCCGGAGCCAGTTCCAACTGGATTACCGCGCCCGCGACACGCTCACCAATTTCACCTCCCTGGTGGATGAGCTCAAGCGCTCCCGTGTGCGCCATGCGCTGCTGGTCACCAGCAGTGACCACATGAACCGGGCTCTGCTGATCGGGCGCATCGTGGCCGGCAGCCGCGGCATCCACCTCACCCCCGTGGCGGTGCCCTGCGGAAGCCGCTGTCATCCGGAAGGGCGGCGCAAGGTGTGGGGAGATGGGTTCAGGGCTCTGGTGTGGGTGCTGACGGGTCGGGACCTGCGCTCGTGGGGGGCAAGGCCGCCCGGTGTTCTGCTCCCCTCAGCAGGCCCTGGTCGAGCAGGGCATTGATCTGGGCCTGGACGGTGGCCGTGGTCCCATCGAGATCGGCGCGGCGCCTGGAGGCCGGCGGCGGGATGGGCGTGCCGATGCGGATCTGGACCGGCACCAGCCGCGGCCAGCCCTGGCCTGTGCCGAGGGCCCGGTAGGTGTTGAGGATGGCCACGGGCAGCAGCGGCACCCCTGCCCGGGCCGCCAGCAGCGCCGCCCCCGGCAGGGGGGCGTTGACCCGCCCATCGACCTGGCGGCTGCCGTCGATGAACACCCCGGTGGCCCAGCCCTCCGCCAGACGGTCGGTGGCGGTGCGGATCGCCTCGCGATCGCTGGCGCCGCGGCTCACCGGGTAGGCGCCGCAGGCGCGGATGATCCGGCCCAGCAGTGGCACCTTGAACAACTCGGCCTTGGCCATGAACGCCACTGGCCGCCCCAGGGCATGGCCCAGCAGGGGTGGATCGAGATGGGAGCCGTGGTTCGCCACCACCACCAGTGCCCCCTCCATGGGCACGTTCTCCTTGCCGAGGATGCGGCCCCGAAACAGCAGTCGGAACACAGGAAACACCAGCAGATAGCTGATCAGCCGGTAGGTGAGGCTGGGACGCGGTGTCAGCAGCCCGGGGCGGCCACTGGCGCGAGGTCGTCGGCCGAGGCGGCGCAGGTGCTCCCTCACACCCCCAGGTCGGCGCTGCCGGCGATCTGGGTCACGGTGACCCCGGCGAGGCTCCGCTTGATCAGGCCGCTGAGCACGTGGCCCGGACCGATCTCCACCACGGTGTTGACGCCCTCGGCCCCAAGTTGCTCCATGGTTTCGCGCCAGCGCACCCCGCTCACCATCTGCTGGCATAGGCGCTGCTTGAGCACGGCGCCGTCCGTGGCGGGGATGGGATCGATGTTGCTGAGCACGGGGATGGTGGCGTCGGCAAAGGGAACTTGCTCGAGCAGCTCGGCGAAGGCGGCAGCTGCCTCGTTCATGAAGGGCGAGTGGAAGGCCCCGGACACCGCCAGGGGGACGGCCCGTCGGCTGCGGACCTTCCCGCTGACAGCCGCCACCGCCTCGGGTGTACCGGACAGCACCACCTGGGCGTTGCTGTTGTCATTGGCAATCACCACCCCATCACTGGCCGCCACCAGCGCCTCGAGTTCGGAGCGATCGAAGCCGATCAGGGCGGTCATGGCACCGCCTTCGGCGGCGGCCATCAGTTCACTGCGGCGCTGCATCAAGGCCAGGCCGGTGGGGGCATCAAAAACCCCAGAGGCATAGAGGGCCACCAGTTCCCCCAGGCTGTGGCCCGCCACCAGCTGGGGGCTGCGACCTTGGGCCTTGAGGGCATCCACCAGCAGGCTCTCGACCACGAACAGGGCCGGTTGGGTGTTGCTGGTGTCGTTGAGATCGCTGGGCTCACCCGCCTGCTCTAACCCCTCACCGCTGACGATGGCGAGCAGATCGCGACCCAGCAGTTCGGAGGCTTGGTGGAAGCGCTCCCGGGCGCCGGGGAGATCGAGCAGCGGGGCCGCCATGCCCAGCTTCTGCGACCCCTGACCGGGGAAGACCCAGGCGATACCCATAGAGACTCAGGAAACGGCTGGGCTGGAGCGTAGGAGGTGGCCGCCTCAGCCCTTGGGGCCCTGCCAGCGCAGCAGGGCCGCCCCCCAGCTCAGGCCGGCTCCGAAACCGCTGCTGGCCAGCAGATGGCCGGGCTGCACCCGGCCATCGGCCACCGCCTCCTGCAACATCAACGGAATCGTGGCGGCTGAGGTGTTGCCGTAGGCGGCCAGGTTGCTGAGCACGCGCTCGTTAGGGATGGCAAAGCGCTCGGCCACGGCATCCAGGATGCGCTGGTTGGCCTGGTGCAGCAGCAGCCAGTCGAGTTGGTCTGCTTCGGTGCCTGTTTCGGCCAGCAGCTCTTGGAGCACGGCAGGCACCTCGCGCACGGCGAACTTGTAGACCTCCTGGCCGTTCATAGCAATCGGAGCGAACCCGCCCACCTGGGCGCTGAACTCCCCGACCAGGGGCTGGCGCTCCCTGCTCTGGGCCAGGGTGAGGCAGTCGGCACGGCGGCCGTCTGAGCGCAGGCGGAACCCCAGCAGACCGTCGGCATCGGGAGCGCAGGCCTCCACCGCCACGGCGCCGGCCCCGTCGCCAAAGAGCACGCACGTGCGCCGGTCATTCCAGTCAACCCAGCGGCTGAGCTGATCGGCGCCGATCACGAGGGCCTTCTTGAAGGTCCCGGCGCGGAGGTACTGGCTGGCGGTGACCAGTGCGAACAGAAAGCCGCTGCAGGCGGCGGTGAGATCAAAGGCCACGGCCCGGTGCGCCCCGAGCAGCCCTTGGATCCGCGGGGCGCTGCCGAACAGATCATCGGGGCTGGAGGTGGCCAGCAGAATCAGATCCAGTTCCTCGGCCGCCCAGCCGGCCTGCTCCAGGGCCCCACGGGAGGCCGCCAGGGCGAGGGTTGTGAGCGATTCGCCTGGGCCTGCCACCCGCCGCGCGCCGATCCCTGTGCGGCTGCGGATCCAGTCGTCGTTGGTGTCGACCCGTGCGCTGAGGTCGTCGTTGCTGAGGCTGTGGAGGGGCAGCCCGCTGCCGCAGCCCACCAGTGCCATCCCTGAGCCCCGTTGGCCGAGCGACACCTGATCCGACCCAGATCGGGTCAGTCAATCACAGGCCATGGCCCCACGGCCGCCCTTGCACTCCCCCGTTCAGGCAGAGGCGGTGGGGGCTGGACTGGAGCTGGCGGAGCTGCCGGCGCCCGAAGCGGCAGTGCTGGCTGATTCGGTGCTCAGTTGGTGGAGGTCGTCCATCACGCCATGGCTGGCGGCCGAGTGGGCGAGGCGCAGGGCACTCACCACGGACAGGGCCTTGCTGCTGCCATGGCCGATCACGCAGATGCCGTTGACCCCGAGCAGCAGGGCACCGCCGTGCTCGGCGTGGTCGAGGCGCTTCTTGATGCGCACCAGGTTGGAGCGCAGGAAGGCGGAACCCACCTTGCCCCTCCGCCCCCGGGGCAGTTCGGCCCGCAGCACATCGAGCAGCACGCTGCCCACCGATTCGAGGAATTTCAGCAGCACGTTGCCCGTGAAGCCGTCGCAGACCACCACGTCGAAGTCGCCGGAGAGCACCTCGCGGCCCTCGCAGTTGCCGGCGAAGTGCAGGCGCGGCTCCTCGGCCAGCAGCGGATAGGTGCGCTGGGCGAGCTCGTTGCCCTTGCATTCCTCCTCGCCGATGTTGAGCAGACCCACCCGGGGCTGGCTCACCTGGAGCACGTCGCGGCTGTAGATCGAGCCCAGCAGGGCGAATTGGTGCAACCAGGCGGGCTTGCTGTCCATGTTGGCGCCCACATCCAGCACCAGCACTGAGCGGGCTGGGTCTTTGGTGGGGAACAGGGCGCCGATCGCCGGCCGGTCAATCCCGGCCAGCCGCCCCAGCCGGAAGATCGCCGAGGCCATCACGGCCCCGGAGTTGCCGGCGGAGTAGACGGCCGTGGCCTCCCCTGCCTTCACCAGGTCCATGGCCAGGTTGATGCTGGCTTCGCGCTTGCGCCGCACCACGGTGGCCTCCTCGTGCATCCCCACCGAGGGCCCGCTGGGCACGAGCACGATCAGCCCGGCCTGCAGGGCCTCCTGCAGCTCCCGCTCCAGGCCCAGGGACGCCACCGCTGCTTGGGTGGGTTCGGTTTCGGCCACGAAGCGGATGCGCAGGGGCAGCCGGCGCACGGCCTCAAGGCAACCCTCCAAAATCGGTCCCGGGGCGTGGTCGCCGCCCATGCCATCGACCGCTACCCAGAGGCGCTCTCCTTCACGGATGGGCGTCTCGCCAGCACCGGGGCCGTGTTGGAGGCGCCGCAGGGGATCGAACACCAGGGGCTGGAGCACCGAGCCGGCCACTGAGCCAGCGGTGTTCGCCACTGAACCCGCCACCGATCCAGCGGTGTTCGCCATCGAGCCGGCGGTGTTGGCGGCCGAGGTGGCCGTGCCCACCAAGGAGGTGACGGCCGCGTTGCGGCGATACCAGATCACCAGCCGGCGGATCGCCCGGCTGGGCTTCACGCGGCGGGTGGCGGGAAGGGGGTTGAACTCAGGCTCCTTCGGAGGCAACGGCATCGACAATGCGCTGGAACAGGTATCCCGTTCCCCGGGCCGTGAGGATCAGCTCGGGGTTGGCTGGATCATCCTCCAATTTCGAGCGCAGGCGCGAGATGTGGACATCCACCACCCGGGTGTCCACATGACGCTCGGGGGTGTAACCCCATACCTCCTTGAGGATTTCACCGCGGCTGAACGGTTCGCCCGACTTGCTCACCAGCAGCTCCAGCAGACTGAACTCCATACCGGTGAGCCGGATGCGCTCGTCGCCCCGGTACACCTGGCGCTTGTTGGTGTCGATGCGGAGGTCACTGACCTGGATCACCCCGGAGTTGGGGATGCCAGCCACCTGCTCCTTGTCGACCCGGCGCAGGACGCAGCGGATGCGCGCCTCCAGTTCCTTGGGGCTGAACGGTTTGACCACGTAATCGTCGGCGCCCAGCTCCAGGCCGGTGATCCGGTCAGCCACATCGCCGAGGGCGGTGAGCATCACGATCGGCACGTCCGATTCCTTGCGCAGCTCCTGGCAGACGCCGTAGCCGTCGAGCTTGGGCATCATCACGTCGAGCACCACCAGATCGGGGGTGACCCGCCGGAAGGCCTCGAGCGCTTCAACGCCATCACAGGCGGTGATGACCTGATAGCCGATCATCGACAACCGGGTTTCGAGGATGCGGCGGATGCTGGCCTCGTCATCGACAACGAGGATGGTTTCCTTGGCGGGGGGGGAGGCCGTCATCGCGGCGGGTTCAGCGTTACAACCGGTGGCACCACTGAAAAGCTCCGAAGGGTCGCAGGTTCACCTAATACCACCATTCTTCACACACCCAGCTTGGCCCGCCCCACCACCACTTACGTCTGCCAGAGCTGCGGGGCCCAGACGCGCCAGTTTTTCGGCCGCTGCTCCGCCTGCGGCAGCTGGAACAGCCTGGTGGAGCAGAGCGCCCCAGCCTCGGACGGCCGGCGGCGCCCCGCTCCGGCCGCCGACCCGCAGGCCCCTGGTCGGCCCCGCCGCTCCCTCCCCATGCACAGCGTCGGCGAGGGGGCCCGCCAGCGCCTCAGCAGCGGCTACGCCGAGCTTGATCGGGTACTGGGGGGTGGGCTGGTGCCGGGATCGTTGGTGCTGGTGGGTGGGGACCCAGGCATTGGCAAAAGCACCCTGCTTCTGCAGAGCGCTGAGGCGATGGCCCGCCGCCATTCCGTCCTTTATGTGAGCGCTGAGGAGTCGGCCCAGCAAGTGAAGCTGCGCTGGCGGCGGCTGGGGGAGCAGCTGTTGGCCGGGGAGGCGCCCCGGGCAGAGCCAGGCCCCGCAGTTGATTCGCCGGGGGCGGGAGCCGCTCTGCACTTGCTGGCGGAAACTGATCTGGACCAGGTGCTGCAGGAGATCGAAGCCCTGCGGCCTGCCGTGGCTGTGATCGACAGCATCCAGGCCCTCCACGACGCCGAACTCAGCAGTGCGCCCGGCTCGGTGGCCCAGGTGCGCGACTGCGCCGCCGCCCTGGCCCGGATCGCCAAGCGCCAGGATACGGCTCTGCTGCTGGTGGGCCACGTCACCAAGGAGGGGATGCTGGCGGGCCCGAAGGTGCTGGAGCACCTGGTGGATGCGGTGCTGACCTTTGAGGGAGACCGCTTCGCCAGCCACCGGTTGCTGCGGGCTGTGAAGAACCGCTTCGGTGCCACCCATGAGCTGGGGGTGTTCGAGATGCGGGACCGGGGCCTGGTGGAGGTCAGCAATCCCAGCGAGCTGTTCCTGGGGGGTGAGGAACTCAGCCCGGGCACGGCCACGATCGTGGCCTGCGAGGGCACCCGGCCCCTGGTGGTGGAGCTTCAGGCCCTGGTGAGCACCACCAGCTACGCCAGTCCCCGGCGCACCGCCACAGGCATCGGCACCAACCGCCTGCACCAGATCCTCGCGGTGCTGGAAAAGCATCTGGGGCTCCCCCTCTCCCGCTTCGACTGCTATCTGGCGGTGGCCGGGGGGCTGGAGGTGGAGGAGCCGGCGGCGGATCTGGGGGTGGCTGCGGCGGTGGTGGCCAGCAGCCGTGACCTCACCTTGCCCCCGGGCACCGTCCTGGTGGGGGAACTGGGGCTGGGGGGCCAGCTGCGGCCGGTGGGGCAGCTTGAACTTCGACTGCAGGAGGCCGCCAGGCTGGGCTTCCGGCGGGCGGTGGTGCCCCGGGGCAGCGGCCTGGGGGGCCTGGCGGCCCAACTGGACCTGCAGCTGCTGGAGGCCGGCACCGTGGCCGAGGCGCTGGTGGCGGCGCTGGGCGTGAATCCTGCCGGCGACGCCTGAGTCTCGCCTTCAGAAGTAGACGTCCACGTTGCTGCGCCCGGAGGATTTCAGCCAGTTCTCGATGTCCAGGTAGCCGCCCGGGTAGAGGCGCACGGCCCGGCTCCAGTAGTCAGCGGCCTGGTCGAGCCAGCGGTCGGCGGCATCTTGATCCCCCTGCTCCTGAGCCAATCGCCCCCACTTCTCGAAGATCAGGCCCATGTTCTTGAGGCAGGAGGGGGAGTTCGGGTTCTCCTCCAGGGACTTGGCGTAGAACTCGAGCGATTTCTCCTCTTCACCGTTGCTCATGAAGATGATCGCCATGTTCTTGAGGATCTCGCCCCGGTCGATGGAGTTGTCTTCGAGCTTGAGGGCCTCTTCGTAGTTGTCGAGGGCTTCGGCGTAGTCGCCGTCGCCCTGGGCAGAGAGGCCATCCTTGTAATAGATGTAGGCCTCCTTGGCCCGGGAGCTGATCGGCATCAGCTTCACGATCAGATCGGCCATCACCGTGAAGCTCTTGTCGATGAAGTTGTCGTTGCGTTGGCTGCGCGGCACGGCGACGGGTCATGAATTGGCGTCCATCCTCGCCCCCGCCCTGCGCCGCCGGTTCCGGGGCGAAGCGGAAGTTTCGAGTTCCTCTCCCTAGCCTTGAAGGCCCTGCTCTGCCGTGATTCCCCTTCGCGCCACCACCGGCCCAGCCCCCAGCTCCCCCTCCGTGGGGCGGCGGCCAGGGGCGATCGAGCCCCTGCTCCTGGAGGTGGAGGGCATGAAGTGCGGCGGCTGCGTCCGGGCGGTGGAGCAACGCCTGCTGGATCAGCCCGGGGTGGCCCAGGTGAGTGTCAATCTGCTCACCCGCACGGCCTGGGTGGGACTCGATCCCTCGACCCCCGCTGCAGGCGAGGAGGGCGGCGGCGAAGCTGATCTGGCGGCGCCGTTGATCACCAGCCTCGGGGCCCTTGGCTACAGCGCTCAGCTGCGTGGTCCAGGTCATGGTCCTCCCAGCCTGCGGGAGCGAAGGCAGAACCAGCACTGGTGGCAGCAGTGGCGACAATTGGTGGTGGCCCTGGCCCTGCTCCTGGTCTCCGTGGCGGGCCACCTGGCGGAATCGGGGCAGCTGGCGGTGCCGTTGCTGGCGGAGATCCCGTTCCATGCGCTGGTGGCCACCGGGGCCCTGGCGGGCCCCGGTCGGTCGATTCTGGTGGCCGGGGCCCGCGGCGCCCTGGCCGGTGTGCCGAGCATGGACACCCTGGTGGGGCTGGGCATGGGCAGCGCCTACCTGGCCAGCCTGGGGGCCTTCCTCTGGCCGTCCCTGGGCTGGCAGTGCTTCTTCAATGAGCCCGTGATGCTGCTGGGCTTCGTGTTGTTGGGCCGTTTCCTGGAGGAACGGGCCCGCTTCCGCACAGGCCTTGCCCTTGAGCAGCTGGCGGCACTGCAGCCCGACACCGCTCTGCTGCTGCTGGATGGTGGCGAACCCCGTGTCGTGCGCGTGGGGGGCCTGCGGCCTGGTGACCAGCTGCGGATCCTGCCCGGTGATCGGCTTCCCGTGGATGGTCTGGTGCGGGTCGGCCATTCGGCGGTGGATGTCTCGAGCCTCACCGGTGAACCCTTGCCGCTGATGGCCGCCCCGGGAACGTCCCTGGCGGCTGGCAGCCTGAATCTGGAGGCGCCGTTGGAGATCGAGGTGCAGCACTCCGGTGCTGACACCGCCCTGGCCCGGATCATTCGTCTGGTGGAGCAGGCCCAGGCGCGCAAGGCGCCGATCCAGGGTCTGGCGGATCGGGTGGCCGGCCGTTTCAGCGTGTTCGTACTGCTCCTGGCGGCGGCTACCTTCGTGTTCTGGTGGCTCTGGGGCACCGCCCTCTGGCCACAGGTCCTGCTGGCGGCACCGGCGTTCCAGGCCCATGGCTTCCATGGTGCCAGCGGTCTGCAGGGGGGGCATGCGGTGCTGGGGGCGATGGCTACCACGCCGTCGGCCCTGGCGCTGCAGCTGGCGATCGCGGTGCTGGTGGTGGCCTGCCCCTGCGCCCTGGGCCTGGCCACTCCCACGGCGATCACCGTGGGCGCGGGCCTGGCGGCCCGCGCCGGAGTCTTGTTCCGTGGTGGCGATGTGATCGAGATGGCGGCCCGGGTGCAGGTGGTGCTCTTCGACAAGACCGGCACCCTCACCCTGGGTCGCCCGCTGGTGACGGCGGTGGAGCCTGTCCCTGGCGTGCAAGCCGATCGCCTCCTGCAGATCGCCGCCAGCCTGGAGGCTCAGACCCGCCATCCCCTCGCCCATGCGCTCCTGCAGGAGGCCCAGGCACGCCGGTTGAGCCTGCTGAAGGTGACCGCCAGCGAGACCCTGGCCGGCCAGGGGGTGCTGGGCACGCTTGAAGGCTTGGCTGGCAAGGCAAGGGTGGGCCGGCTGGGCTGGTTGCTGGAGGCTGGGCTCAGGCTTGATCCAGTCCTCGAGCAGCGGCGCGAACAGCTGGAATGCCTTGGATCCACGGTGCTGGCCGTGGCCGAGGGCCCCCGACTTCTGGGGCTGGTGGCCGTCGAAGACCAACTCCGACCCGATGCCGCTGCCGCCTTGGCGGAGTTGCAGGGCCTGGGGCTGGAGCTCGGGGTGCTCAGTGGCGATCGCGAGCAGCCGGTGCGTCTTTTGGCCGATCGCCTCGGGCTCATGGCCGGGACCTTGGCCTGGGAGCTGCTGCCGGAGCAGAAGGTGGAGCGGATCATTGCCGCCAAGGGGCACGGGCCCGTGGCGATGGTGGGCGATGGCATCAACGACACCCCGGCCCTGGCGGCGGCGGATCTGGGCATTGCTGTGGGCACCGGCACCCAGATCGCCCAGGACACGGCCGATCTGGTGATCCTCGGAGAGCGCCTGGAGGGGGTGGCCCTGGCCCTCCGACTGGCCCGCTCCACCATGGTCAAGGTGCGCCAGAACCTGGTCTGGGCCTTTGGTTACAACCTGATCGTGTTGCCGATCGCCGCCGGCGTGCTCCTGCCGGCCTACGGCCTCCTGCTCTCTCCGCCGCTGGCCGCGCTTTTGATGGCCACCAGTTCGATCACGGTGGTGGTCAACGCCTTGCTGCTGCGCCCCCGTCTGGCATGAGCGGCGGCCCTGGGGAGCGCACCGTTGCTGACCCTGGCCGGGGCAGGTTCCTTGTGCTTGAGGGCATCGATGGCTGTGGCAAGACCACCCAGCTCGAGGCCCTGAGCCGTTGGCTGCCGGACAGCGGACTGCTTGCTCCGGGAACCTCCCTGCTGGTGACCCGCGAACCGGGCGGCACCGCCCTCGGGCTGGCCCTGCGGGAGTTGCTGCTGCACCCTCCGGGGGAGGCGGCGCCCGATCCCCTGGCCGAGTTGCTGCTTTACGCGGCCGATCGGGCCCAGCACGTGCGCCAGCGCATCGAGCCAGCCCTGGCGGCTGGCGATTGGGTGCTGAGTGATCGTTTCGTGGGCTCCACCGCCGCTTACCAGGGCGATGGGCGTGGGTTGCCTCTGGAGTGGATTGCCAGCCTGGAGGCCCTGGCCACCGCTGGCCTGGAGGCCGACCTCACCCTTTGGCTGGATCTACCCCTGGAGTGCTCGTTGCAGCGGCGGGGCCATCGGGCGGCGGATCGGATCGAGTCGGCCGGTGGGGCTTTTTTGGAGCGGGTGGCCACTGGGTTCGCCCGGTTGGCTACCGAGCGGGGCTGGAGCCGCATCGATGCCGACCAGAATCCTGAGCTGGTGAGCCAGGCGATTGGCCAGGTGGTTGAACAACACTTCTCGCCAGCTCCTCGTTCCCTTGGGTTGACGTCTGGGGACGGCCATGGCTGATTTGTTTGAGGGGCTTGTGGGGCAGGAGCGGGCCCTGACCCTGTTGCGGGCGGCTCTGGAGCGTCGGCGGCTGGCCCCCGCCTATCTGTTCAGCGGCCCGGAGGGCATCGGCCGGCGGCTCGCGGCCCTGCGCTTCCTTGAAGGGGTGCTGGCGGGCCCCGCCGGCGATGGGGCGATCCGCCGGCGGCTGCTGGCCGGCAACCATCCCGATCTGCTCTGGGTGGAGCCCACATATCAACATCAGGGGGAGTTGGTGCCGGCCTCCGAGGCACTCGAGCGCGGGGTGAACCGGCGGGCCGCCCCCCAGCTGCGTTTGGAGCAGGTGCGCGCCCTGGGGCGATTCCTGGCCCGGAGGCCCCTGGAGGCGGAGCGCGGCCTGGTGGTGATCGAGGCCGTCGAGGCCATGGCCGAGGGGGCTGCCAACGCCCTTCTCAAGACTCTCGAGGAACCTGGTGGTGGCCTTCTTGTGCTGCTGACGGCTGCCCCTGAACGGCTGTTGAGCACGATCCGCTCCCGTTGCCAGCTGGTCCCCTTCGCTCGACTGGATGCTGAGGCGATGGCGCAGGTGCTGCAGGCCCAGGACCCAGGGGTGGCGGCCCCGGAGCCCCCCGGGCTGCTGGAGCTGGCGGCCGGTTCCCCGGGCGCGCTGTTGCGGCACCGGGAGCAGTGGAGCCAGTTGCCCGAGGGACTCGCGGACCGACTGCTGGCACTCTCCAGAGATCCCATGGAAGCCCTGGCCCTGGCGCGCGACCTGAGCGAGGCCCTCGATGGAGAGCAGCAGCTCTGGTTGCTCAACTGGTGGCAGCTGCAACTCTGGCGCCGCTCACCCTCGATCGATCGCCAGCGGCGGCTGGAGCGCCTTCGCTCCCATCTCAAGGCCTACGTGCAACCGCGGCTGGCCTGGGAGGTGGCATTGCTGGGCTGAGGGGTCGAAGGGAGAGCGCTTCAGGCGGCGCTGCTGGTATCCAGCGTCGGGTCGGCTGCGGCCCGCTGGGCCTGGATCAACGGAACCAGTTCCTCAAGCTTGTTGCCGCTCGGCAGCTCCAGGCAGTAGCCCGCCCCATAGACGGTTTTGATGAAGCGGGGCTTGCGGGGATCGGGCTCGAGCTTGGTGCGCAAGTGACGGATGTGAACCCGGATCGTTTCGATGTCGTCATCGGGTTCGTAGCCCCAGACCTCTTTGAGGATCAGGGATGGCGCCACCGTCTGGCCGTGGCGTTGCAGCAGGCAGTGGAGCAGCTCGAACTCCAGGTGGGTGAGCCGCACCGGTGCGTCGAACCAGTTGGCCTCGAAGCGCTCAGGCACCAGGGTGAGCGGCCCGTAGCTCAGGATTTCACTCGGTTTGGCTGAAACCGGCGCCCGCTCGGTGCGCCGCAGGAGGGCCTTGACGCGCACCTGCAATTCCTCCAGGTCGAAGGGTTTGGTGAGGTAGTCATCCGCTCCGGAATTGAAGCCGCTCACCTTGTCCTTGGTGCCCCCCAGGGCCGTGAGCATGAGGATCGGGATGCGGGCTGTGCGTTCATCGCGGCGCAGCCGCTGGCAGAGGGTCAGACCATCCACCTTGGGAAGCATCAGATCCAGGAGGATCAGGTCGGGGGCAAACTGCAGCGCCAGGGCCTGACCTTTGAGGCCGTCTTCGGCGCATTGCACTTCGAAGCCGCCGTGCTGGAGATGGGCCGCCACCAACTCGCGCATGTCCCGGTCGTCTTCGATCAGCAGGATGCAGGGCTTCATGGGGGCGGGCGAAGGGAGGCGTTGCAAGGGCTCAGGGATGAGCGTCAGGGGGAGTGGTGGGCGGCTGACCGCCTGGGCCTGGGCCAACGGATTTTCTTTCGATTCGCATTGTCCACGGATTTCAGCCCCTCCGGGACCCTGCCGGGTCCTCCCGATCGCTCCAGGCCCAGCCCCCGGGCGGCCTGCCCCGTCGAAAATGGAGGGGGCGTGGGGCAAGAAGCCTTGCTGCAGAGGGCTTCTTGCCTGGGGCTCCCCTTGGCGGTCCAGGGGGGGGGCTTCAGGATTTTTTCGCTATTGACCGGGGCTCCAGGGCTGCCCCCTCGGTGGCGGCGCGGCGGGCTCCAGCGATGCCCGGATGGCCTCGCTGCCATCGGGGACAGAAAAAAGACCCCAGCCATGGGCTGGAGCCTGGAATCAAACTCCCCGGGCGGGATTCGAACCTGCGACCAGTCGATTAACAGTCGACCGCTCTACCGCTGAGCTACCGAGGATGGCAACCGGACGAACCTACCCCTCGGCATGACCGACCGGCAAGGGGTTGAGCCGGCGCCGCAGGGTTGGACCGTCTTGCCATGGACCCAGGTGACCACGCTCCATCAGGGCGGCGGCATCGCAGCGCTCCAGCTCATCGAGCCGATGGGTGATCCAGAGGGCGGTCAGTGGCGCATCGGGGCGGTGGCAGAGTCCAGCGATCAGCTCAAGCACATCGTCTTGACTGTCTGGATCCAGCAGGGCGGTGGGCTCATCCAGCAACAGCAGGCCGGCCTCGCTGGCCAGGGCACCGGCGATGGCCAGCCGCTGTTTCTGGCCGCCGCTGAGGGCGTGGATCGGCCGTTGCTCAAGACCCGCCAGACCCACCTGCTCAAGGGCGGCCCGCAGTTGTTGATCGCGCCCATGGCGCGTCATGGTCCGCGGTGGAAGGGCCAGCAGCAGGTCGGTGCCGCAGCTGGGCAGGAGCAGCTGATGGTCGGGGTTCTGGAACACCAGGGCGGGTTTGAGTTCCAGCCGGAGGCGGCCGCGGCTCGGGGTCAGCAGGCCAGCGATCAGGCGCAACAGCGTGCTTTTGCCGCTGCCGTTGCCACCCACAATCATCCAGAGCCCCGGGCCGGGGACCGTGAAGCTGCAGTGATCCAGGGCCGTGGCCCCGGAGGGCCAGGCGAAGCCAAGCTGATGCACCACCAGGGGCGGCTGGATCGGTGGCGGCTCAGCTGGAGTCTGGGCAGAGCCTGACAAGGGGATCAGTCGTCGAGGGAGAAGCCAGGGCGCTTGCTGCCGCCGCTGGTGGCGGATTTCTCATAGAGCTGCACGGCCACCAGCTCGCTGCTGAGCAGGGCCACCCGCTTCTCCTCGCTTTTCTCACAGGTGAGCTCAAGCACACGCGGGTGGCCATGCTCAAGGGTCTGGCGGATCTGCTCATAGAGGGCCTGGGCCGCTTCCTGCTCCTTGCGTTGCACCGCCACGGGCATGGGGCTGAGTTTGAGCGAGAGCTCGACGACGTACACGGCAGACCGGGGGAAGGTGATGCCACTCTGGCGAATCGCGCGCCCCTAGGTGAATCGACTCAATTTGGAAGGCGAGCGAGCGGCCGTGCCGCGCTGGGGGCACGAAGCCCGTACCATTGGCGTGTAACAGAACATGAAGACACCCTCATGACGATTGCTGTAGGGCGCGCGCCTTCGGCCCGGGGATGGTTCGACGTCCTCGATGACTGGCTCAAGCGCGATCGCTTCGTTTTCGTGGGGTGGTCGGGTCTGCTGCTGTTTCCCACGGCC
>NZ_JAGQBJ010000005.1 GCF_024345575.1 Cyanobium sp. Morenito 9A2 | reverse complement strand
GGAGGGTAGCTTCCTGCAAAAATAGCTCGATGCCAGGTAAAACTTTCATCCAAGACTATCAGCTCAAGTTGCCGATCATCCGTAAGGAGTGAGTAGCGCGAGTGAGATGGAGAGAAGGCCACCCGAAGGGGTGGCTTTCTTGTGTCTGGAGGTTGAGCCTTCTCTTGGGATCGCTCTAAAGTCTTGTCATCTTGACCTGACGCAACGTTGGAGCACCAAGGTCCTTTGAGGCGAAGGGGGATTCCTCGTCGCCTGTTGAAGGTGTTTTGGCGTGCCTATCGCTTGTGGGATCGAAACGATTGCGTTGATCTCAGCGCGGCCTTCGCCTATCACAGCCTGCAATCTTTATTCCCAATCCTGCTGATTGTGGTGTCGATAGCGAGTCGCATTCTTGGTCGTGATGATGGATTGACGGAAAGAATTCTTGAATCGGCTTCAACGATTCTTCCGGATTCGGCGGAGCCCTTCGTGCGACTTTCCTTGGATAGGTTGTATCGCCAGGGTACCGGCGCCGGAATCGTCGGTCTGGTCTTTCTTATGCTCACAGCAAGTAACGCTTACCTCACCCTTCAGCGAGGGGCAGATCGGCTTTGGGGACTGCGCACCAGTGCCCCGCAGATGGTGAGCTGGCAGGTCTCCGTTGCACATTTTCTGCGTGTTCGCATGGAAGCCTTTGCGCTCGTCTTCTTTGTGGCTGTGTTCATGGTGCTGGATCAGCTCACCACCAGCATTCGCATGCTCGATCCGTCCTCCTGGCGCGCTGCTATGGCGGAGTGGGTGCCCGGGTCGTTCTTGCTGTTCTTTCCTGTTTCAGATGCGCTTGATCGGTTGATCTCCGCTGTGATCTCCTGCCTGCTGGCCTATGCCCTGTTGCGGCTGCTGCCATCTCGGTACGTGCCGATCGGTCCGTTGATCCCAGGCGCGCTGCTGATCGGTCTCAGCCTCACGCTCTTGAACGTGGCCCTGGGCCGAAGCCTCGTGTCGCTGGGTTCCCGTTTCCAGGCCTACGGCGTGATCGGTGGAGTGCTGGTGTTGACCCTGTGGGTTTGGCTGGTGGGGGTGATTCTTTATTACGGTCTGGCCCTCAGCGTTGTGATCAGTGGTCGAGCGACTGGGGGGCCATCCACACCCCACGGGGAGAGCCATCGGCTGAACCAGGGAGCAGGATGAACACATCTGTGGTGAACGAGTGGGCAAACCAAGCCTTTCCCTGCGTCCCCTGCCTGCGAGCCTGGCTCTGCTCTGCGCCGGTGTCGGCGCCGGTGTGTTGCTGGCCTTCCTGACGTTCACCTTGGTGCCGGTGCTGGTGGCTGTCGGGCTGACGGCTGCCCTGTTGGTTGGAGCGCTTCTGTGCGGCTGGTCCGGCATCGAGGCCTTGGCCGCTCTGGAGCGCTGGATGGAGACGGACCCGCGCTTCCGTCGCTGATGCAGCGTCCTTTCCCCTGGTTCTGGGTGTTGCTGTTGGGTCTGCTGGTGCTGGCTCCAGGTCCCGCCGGGCGACTCCTGCTCGATCTCCTCGGCGGGCTCACCCTCACCCTGCTGCTGTTGCCACTGCTACTCGCTGGCGTTGGTGTGATCGCCTGGAAGGTTCTCCAGAGCCGCCTGTGCACCTGCCCAGCCTGTGGTCTCTCCAGCCTTGGTACGGAGCGATGCCCTGCCTGTGGAACGTCCCTCGGCGGAGCCACCCAGAGCGGCACTCCTGCGTCAGCGGAGGCGATCGACCCCACCGACGTCACGATTGATGTGGTGGCTCAAACGGTGCTGGACCCCCACTCAGAAGGCTGAGCTCCTGCAGTCGCCGCTCCCTGAGAAAGAGAAACAGGGGAGCACCGCAGGCAAAAGCGATGGTCACGGTGCAGAGCAAAGCAAGCCATAGGCCCCTGATGCCCAGCCGCCTGGCTTCCACCACCATCCAGAGCAGCACGGCGCTCGAGCCAACCAATAGATCTCTGGACAGCGATTGGGCGGCGGGGTTGGCGTTGGCCAGCCTCACGAAGAGACCCAAGTCGAAGGCGGCGCCGTGCTGGCGCATGAATTCGAGGTTGGCCATCCAGGGGAGGATCGCGCCGGCCACGGACAGCGTCAGGTAGACCCAGGCCACCCAGGGCCGCGGGGCGTTTGTCTGGATCGACTCGGTGATACTCATGGCGTTGTGCTGTCTGATGGGATAACGGTGAGTGTGCTGGGGTCGAGGTGGAGCACCACTTGCTCCACGCCATCGAGCACTTGCTCGCAGCGCTCGGCATAGGCCAGGGCGCGGCGGTAGAGGTCCACCATCTGTTCCACCTCCAGGTCCTCAGCCTGAAGCTGGGCGATGGCCAGATCCATGGCGGTGCGAGCCTGCTGGTAGCTCAGACTCGCGATCACATCGCTCCAGTCGGCATCGGCCGCGTTGCTGCTTGTGGAGGCAGCTTGGGTTGGGGCGCCTTTGCCGCGGCCCTTCTTGGATTGACCGGGTTCGCTGGCGCTCATGGCGTTGCCGGGGCTCGGGGCGGTGGTGGGATCACAGCGGCGGGAGCCACCGCTGTGATCAGGCCGTCGGCGCGGCCATCGGCGAGCTGGGCTTCGATCGCCAGGCCCGGGGCCAGTTGATCGATGGAGCGCACCAGACGGCCGTTTGGATCGCGAATCAGGCAGAACCCCCGCCCCAGCAACCGTTGCGGTGAGAGGGCCTCCAACAGTTGTCGACGCTGTCCCAGGTCGCGGCGCCTGGCCTCCAGCGCTCTGGCGGGTGACCAGTGCTGGAGCTGATCCCGTTGCGAGGTGAGGCGCAGAGCGGCTGCTTTCAACCTCAGCTTCACCAGGCCGTGGAGCTGTCGGCGGCCCTGCTGGAGCCGCAGCAGGGCCGCCGGGCGATCGGGCAGCAGGGCCACGATCGCCGCCGTGGGGGTGGCAGCGCGGTAATCCGCCACCAGATCAGCGATGGTGGTGTCGTCTTCGTGGCCCAGGCCGGTCACCACGGGCAGTGGGCAGTGGGCCAGGCGGCGGGCCAGGGTTTCGCCATCGAACACCGCCAGGTCTTCGCGGCTGCCGCCGCCGCGGGCCAGCACGATCGCCTCCAGTCCAAGGGCTGCGGCCTGCGCCAGAAGCCCCTCAAGGGCTGCGCAGATCTGGGCCTCGACGGCCCCCTGCACGGGGATGGGCAGCACCACCAGCCGAGTGGCGGGCCAGCGCTCCGCCGCGGTGCGCAGCATGTCGGCGTAGGCGGAACTGGGAACGCTGGTGAGCAGGGCGATGGCTTGGGGAGCCTCGGGGAGCGGGCGCTTGCGTGCGGGCTCGAACAACCCTTCGGGGGCCAGCCGCTCCAGCGTGCGCTCGAACTGACGCAGGACGCTGCTGAGGCTGGGTCGCAGATCGAGCACCTGTACGGCCAGGGAGGCCCGAGCCGCCCAGAAGTTGAGCTTGCCCACCACCGTCACCCCGTCGCCCTCTTCGGGCCGGAAGGTCAGGCGGGGGAGCTGCGAGGCCCAGACCACCGCACTCACCGACGCCTCCCCGTCCACCAGGGTCAGCCACAGGTGGCCCTTCTTGAGCTGGGGCCGCGAGACGGTGGCGTCGATCAAGAAACGGGGGGCGAAGCCGCGCTCCAGCAAGTTGCCGACCGCCTGGTTGAAGCCTGCGACGCTGTAACGGGGAAGCCCTTCGCCGCGGCCTGGGGCCGCCCTATCGACTCCGGTGGTGATGGTTCCCGTGATTGGTTCAGTGGTCAAGGCGTCGGTAGCAGGACCACCAGTAGAGGCTGAGGGCACCGGCGATCAGGCACACGGCCCTGCCGATCGGGTGACTGATGTTGAAGGCGGCGATCGAGGCAATCACCAAGGCACTGCTCAGCTGACGGGAGCCGTCGCGGCGGTTCTTGGCGTAGAAGCGGGCCAAGGCTGGGGCGGGCGATGGGTGCGTTCTTGAGTTTGATGGATGGCAGGGAAGGCCCCGAACGAAAAAGCCCGCCCCGGCAGCCTGGGCTGGAGCGGACTTCGGACATGGTTTTGAAGGATTCAGGGATCAGCTGAGGCCGATCTGGGTGAGGATGCCCTGGCCGGTGAGCAGTTCGGTGGCCAGGCCAATCACGAAACCGAGCATGGCCAGGCGACCGTTCCAGGTTTCGGCGAAGGAGACGAAGCCGAAGCGGGGCTGGGTGGAGTTCGTCATGGCTTGAGGAATCATCAAGAAACCGTAACGAAATTCGGTGGCGGCTTGACAATGTCGAGGATCGTTTCTCTTCTCGCGGGATTCTGGCTCCCCTCCGGAAGATTTCTGGCGACGAACGGGCTGGGTCGTCCAAAGCTCGCCCAGGGCGAATGCCCTTCAGGCGGGTCATGGCTCTGGGGCTTGGGTTGAAGTTTCACTGCGCCGGAGGATCTCCCCCTCAGGCAGGGATGTACGCGGAATCGCCCTAGCCTGGGCTCCCGTCACCTCCCGGTTCTGCCCCCCCCCGCCCGCCGGCACCTGCTCCAGCAGCAGCTGACCGTCAGCTTGCCTACCTCCCCCGCGCTGGTCTTGGTCACCGATCTGGACGGCACCCTCCTTGCGGGCTCCACGGCCTGGCGGCGGGGCTTCTACCACTGGCTTGGCCGCGAGCGGAATCAGGTGTTGCATGTGTTCTGCACCGGTCGCGACCTGGTCTCGGTGGCCCGGGTGCTGGAGCAGGACCGGCCTCTCGGCTTGTTGGCCCCTCACCTGGTGATCAGTGATGTGGGGTGCACGGTGGCCTGCGGGGCGAGCCTGCGCCCGGTGCCCTTGGCGGTGGAGCCGATCGATCGCAGCTGGCGCGGGTTGCCAGAGCGCCTGGCCCCCCTGCTCAAGGGTCAGCCCGGGCTCGAGGCCCAGCCCCAGAGCCACAACCGCCGCCTGGCCTACTACTACGACCCGGCGCAACTGGACCACCGCCTGATCCCCCGCCTCGAGGCGGAGGGAGTCGATTGCCTGCTCTCGGACGGACGCTACCTGGATGTGCTTCCCGCTGGTGTGAACAAGGGCACCACCTTGCAGGCGCTGCTTGGGTGGTTGGAGGTGGACTCCTCTCGGGTGGTCACCGCCGGTGACACCCTCAACGACCTAGCCATGTTCGAGACGGGCCTCAAAGGTGTGATGGTGGCCAACGCTGAGGCAGCGTTGCTGAGGCACTTGCCACGGCTGCCAGGCACCTACCTGGCGCGGGGTAAGGGCTGCGCCGGCATCGCCGAGGGGCTCAGCCACTTCGGCTTCGGCCACCTGCTCCAGGGGGTGAACTGGCCGCTCTCCGATTCGTGAAGGCGGTGGGTGTGGCGGTGAGCGGATCCTCCGGCCAGGGGTGCTTTGGGTAGCGGCCCCGCAGCTCCTGGCGCACCTGTGCGTAGCTTCCCCGCCAGAACCCTGCCAGATCCCGGGTGATCTGCACGGGCCGACCGGCTGGTGAGAGCAGCTGCATGCTGACCGGCAACTGGCCCCCCAGCACCTTGGGGCCTTCTCTCAGACCGAACAGCTCCTGCAGCTTCACCGCCAAGACGGGTTCACCGGAGCTGTATTCGAGGCGGGCGAGCCGGCCGGTGGGGATCGCCACCTGTTCTGGAAACAACTGATCCAGTTCAGCGCGCAGGGCCCATGGCAGGCCGCTCCATAGGGCCTCCCCCAGCTCGATCGCGGCCAGGTCCGCCAGGGAGCGCATCCCCGTCAGATGTTCCCCGAGCCAACTGCCCAGGTCAGCGGCCAAGGCAGTGTCGCTGCGGTCGGTCCAGGGGGGACCAAGGTGCTGATGGGCCAGCACCAGCCGGTGTTGCAGCTGCCGCCGGGCGGCCGTCCAGGGCAGAAGCTGCAAACCGTCCCTCTTGAGGGCCTCCAACAGGCAGGCGGTGACCGCAGGTTCAGGCGGGTCGCTCCAGGGCCTGCTGCCCAGCCGGAGGGCACCGAGCCGTTGCTCGATCAGCGCCCGCACCCGTCCTTCGGCGGCATCCCAGTGGAGGCTTCTGACCTCCTCTCCTGCTGTGTTCTGCAGGCGGAGGAGGACGCTCTTGGGCAGGGGCAGGGCCGCGAGGATGCGGGCCTCCGGGCTGGCTCCCGCCCGCAGGCCATTGGCGCCACCGCTGGCGCTGGCGGCTTCAAGGGCAGCCACGGCCAGGGCTTCGCCGCCCACCAGGGGGTCGGTGGGATGGAGCAGGGCCCCTTGGCCGCTGCACAGGAGGTAGCGGTTGGAGGTCGCTCCGCGCGCGATCGCCACCCGCTCCGGGTAGGCCCAGGCCACCAGCTCAGCGGCGATCTCGGCTTCGGTTTCGGTGCAGGTCCCTGCCTCCGCGCTATTGGGTCGGTAGGCCGCCGGCTTGTGCACAGTCTCATCGAGCTGCCGCCGCCATTGCCGCTGCAACGCCAGCAGGGGCTGCCGCCGGGAATCGCGGTCGTTCTGGCGCAGCCAGTCGAGGCGCCGCATCAGGTCGCAGCCGTGCTCGCGCGAATCGAGCGGATCCCGTTCGCTCAGCAGCACCGCGAGGGCGCATCCCAGCTCCGGGAAGCCCAGCCCAGCGGCGCGCAGCAGCAAGTGACCCAGGCGCGGGTGCAGGCCCAAGCGGGCCAGGGCGCGGCCGTGGGCACTCAAAGCCCCGCCAGCCTCGAGGGCCCCCAGCTGGCGCAGCAGGGCCTGGCCCTCCAGGAGGCTGGCCAGCGGTGGGGGCTCAAGCCAGGGCAGATCGGTGCCCAGCCCAGCTCCCCACTGGGCCAGCTGCAGCACCAGGGGGGCGGGATCGCACTCCTGGAGTTCGGGGGGATCGAAGGCGGGACGGCGCTGCTGCTCCGCCGGTGACCAGAGCCGAACGCAGCGGCCAGGAGCCAGCCGGCCGGCCCGTCCGGCGCGTTGCTCGGCGCTGGCGCCGCTGGCGGGCACCGTTACCAGGCCATCCATGCCGGTGCGGGGGCTGAAGCGGCTGCGCCGGCTCAGGCCGCTGTCGATCACCAGGGTGACCCCCTCGATCGTCAGGGAGCTCTCGGCGATGGCCGTGGCCAGCACGACCTTGCCCCCGGTGCCCCGCTCCGGCGCGATCGCCCGCCGCTGGGCCTCCAAGGGCTGGTGGCCGTGCAGGGGGGCGATCACCACGCCCGCGGCCCAAGGGCAGACCGCGAGGACCTCCTGGCATTGGCGGATTTCCTTTTGACCAGGCACGAACACCAGCACGGTGTCGTCAGCGCGGCGGCCGTCGAGCCAGTGCTCCTCGAGGGCACGTACCACCTGCCGGGCCAAGGGCTCCCGCTCCCGCGGCGTTTGGTGGCCCACGGTCACTGGGAAGCTGCGGCCCTGGCTGGTGATCACCACCGCCTCGGGCAGCTGTGCGGCCAGGGGCTGCAGGTTCAAGGTGGCGGACATCACCCCCAGACGCAGGTGCGGGGCCAGCACGGAGCGGGCCTCTCGCAGCAGGGCCAGGGCTAGATCGGCCTCGGCGCGGCGCTCATGAAATTCATCAAAGAGCACGCAGGCGACCCCCTCGAGCGCGGGGTCAGCCTGAAGCCGCCGCAGAAACAGGCCATCGGTGAGCACTTCAAGGCGGGTGGAGGCGGAAACCCGCTGTTCCAGGCGCACCCTGTAGCCCACCCGCTCTCCAACTGTTTCACCGAGGTTGGCGGCCAGGCGCTCGGCAGCGGCCCTGGCGGCCAGGCGCCTGGGCTCCAGCATCAAAATCGTTTCGGCTTTGCCGTCTTGATCAGAGCTGCGCTCCAGATGCTCCAGCAGGGCCAGGGGCACGCGGGTGGTCTTGCCAGCACCGGGAGGCGCCTGGAGCAGCAGCGTCCCCCCGGGCGAAAGGGCCGAAACAATGCGAGCCAAGAGGGGATCAATCGGCAGGGCTTCGTCTGGCCCCAGCGGGCTCATCGCCTCAGGTCCCGGCTGGGCGGACGCCTCAGCCCAGGGAGCCGATTGCGACAGTCACCAGCAGGGTGCTGAGCACCCCCAGGGCGGCCAGGAGCTGCACCAGGGGCCCGAAGGAGAGCTTCAGGGAAAACATGAAGAAATCCTGAAATCAATGCTGGTTCCCGTTGTAGCTCCCCTGCCAAGGGCCAGCGGTGGCCCTTGGCACCAAACGTCCTCAGCGTACGTGGCGGACACCGTCAACGGGGTGGTAAGCCTCGCCGGTGGTTTCCTCGTAAACAATGGCCGGCAGACCAGTCTCAAACATCGTCTGCAGGGCTTCTTTGAGGTAGGGATTCCAGCCCCCGGTGGTCACGGTGCCATGGCGAACGGTCCAGTCCCAGGTGCCCTGAAGGTCGCGGGGGATGCGCCCTTCGCGGTCACGGCGGGCCACCAGATCCTGAGATTCCACCAGCCCGACCAGGATCGGATCCTTGCCGTAGGCAGGGGTGATGCTCAGCTCGAGCCGCACGGGGTCCTCCTTGATCAGGTGCAGACGGAAGCGGGGGGGAAGCTTCAAGCTCCGCAGCACAGCCGCCACGATTCGAGTTCTCTGGTCCAACGACGAAGTCTCCACCGGTTGTCTCGGGCACGCTCCGGTTGTACCGGTTAGCGGGCCCACCTCAGGGTATTCAGGCGGGGTCCCGGGGCATGGTGGGCTGTTCGTTGTCACCGCTGAAACGCACGGTCAGCAGATCGTCCTGGGTGATTTCACCGTCGGCGTCGAGCAGCTCTGGATGGATGGTGAGCCGGCCCGTGCGATCGGAGCCTCCGCTCTGCTGCTGGGAGGCGGTGCGGGTGCCGATGGCGCTTGGATCACCGGGCCGTGGGATGGCCTTGAAGCCTTGGCCCATGACTTTGAAGGCCTGATAGAGCAACACCACGAAGCATGCCCCGTAGAGGAGGGGAATGAGCTGGGAGAGGGCAGGACTCATGGCGGGGCGAAGGGGATGGGTTCAGCACGCCGTGCTCCAACCATCATTGCCGAGACGGGGGATTTTGCGCGAGGGTCCAGGCCCAAAGGGTGCTGCAGGCGGCCCCAAAGGCGAGAAAAGCGAGAAGGAGATGTTCGGTGTCCAAGGCTTGATACAGAACTTCACCAATTCTAGGGTGCGGACTCCCGGTCAGCGGCAAGGGGGCGCCGCGGCCTGGGTGGATGTCCCGTGCATTCGGTCACATCTCCGCCGCGCCGAAGCTGTTCAAGGGCAGGGCGCCCTCCTTAGCGTGACCACCTGCGTTGCAGTGGTTGCATGCCGAGGTTGTCCTGGCGGTCCCGGCGGGCCGTCCCCCTGCTCTCTGGTCTCCTGCTGGGTTCAGCAGCCCCGCTGCTCGCGTTGCCTGAGCTGGCGGCTCCCGTTCCTGTGCTCGCCCAGGTGACGCAGGGCTCCCTGGCGGGCGTGTCCAAGCAGTCCTTTGTGGCCGAGGCCGTGCGCCGCACCGGGCCGGCGGTGGTCACGATCGATACGGAGCGAACGGTGGTGACCCAAGGGGGATCCTCGTTGCCCCAGGGCATGCTCATGGATCCCTTCTTTCGTCAGTTCTTCGGCATGCCCCGGGCCCTGCCGCCCTCCCAGCGGACCGAACGCGGTCAAGGCAGCGGGGTGATCTTTCAGGCCGAGGGGCTGATCCTCACAAATGCCCACGTGGTCGAGAAGAGCAGCCGCGTGACCGTGGGACTCAAGGACGGCAGGCGGGTGGAAGGAAAGGTGGTGGGCCTCGATCCTGTCACCGATCTGGCCGTGGTGCGTTTGGCGGGATCCGGCAGCTGGCCCGTGGCCGCCCTCGGCAATTCCGATCGGCTGCAGGTGGGGGATTGGGCCATTGCGGTGGGCAACCCCTTCGGCCTCGACAACACGGTGACTCTGGGGATCATCAGCAATCTGAACCGCAACGTCAGCAAACTGGGCATCACCGATAAACGCCTCGATCTGATCCAGACCGACGCCGCCATCAACCCGGGCAACTCCGGCGGCCCACTGCTCAACTCCGACGGTGAAGTCGTGGGTATCAACACGCTGGTGCGCTCAGGCCCTGGGGCCGGCCTGGGGTTCGCCATCCCCATCAACCGTGCCCGTACCATCGCAGGCCAACTCCTGGCCAACGGTCGGGTGAGCCACGCGATGATCGGTGTGGGCTTGGATGCTGTGCGCCCGGAGAGTGCTCAGGGGGGTCGGCGTGGCGCCGTGGTCATGTCCGTTGGACCAGGGAGCCCAGCGGAACAGGCTGGCCTGCGTCGTGGTGATGTGATTGTGGGAGTGGGAGGCCAGCCCCTGAGCGGCCCCCCCCAGCTGATCGCGGCTGTGGAGAAAAACGGCGTGGGTCGCCCGATGACGTTGGACGTCATTCGCAGTGGGAACCCGCTGCAGGTGCGGGTGATCCCGACTGAGCTGTCAGCCCAGCTGGGCCGTTAAAGCACGTCCATGGTGCCATTGGGCGGGGCGGACGGACCCGACGGATCTCCACCGCCCATCAGCTCGAGACCTTTGACCGCGTCAATGGCGAAGCTCGACGGTGTGGCCAACTGCTGGCGCATGATCCACTGGGTGGCGGCCTTTTGGCTTTGCCAGGCCTGCAGCAATTGCTTGGCCAGCCCCCGCAGCATCTGGGCGTCACCGGTGGAATCGATCACCCGGTTCATGCGCTCCAGTTCGAACTGCTGGCCAAGGCTGAGGGCGAGTTGATCGGACATGGTGACGTCGCGACGGGGCGTTGGACTGGGCCAATGCTACGAAGTGTTTCGTTGCGTCGCGTATCGAATGCCACAGAGCTAGGTCGGTGGTGTCAGCGCTCCCGCACCGAAGGTGTCGGGCGGGAGCGTGCTTGATGAGGCCCCTGGGCGCCTCAGTTCAGTTCCCGCAGTTGCTCCACGCAGCGGGTCACGCATTCGCCGTCATCCAGCGAACAGGTGGTGATGCACTCAAAATAAGTCTCCGCCGCTTCCCGGGTGCGGTGCCCTGCGGGATGGGTGCTGGCGCCGTCCCGCTCCTGGGGGGAGGAGGGAGTGAAATGGCCTATGAGGACAGTCATCGATCCCAATGCAAGGGGGATGTTGTCAGGCTATGCACACGTGCCCGGATCCGCCCACTTAAACAGCTTTCTTCATTAGGTCATTCAACTCAGGGCCATTGGCGTGGTTCACGCCGCCCTACGACGTGCCGCTGATCGGGTTTTCTGCTTCTGCTGGTTGGCGGTTTTCTTGGCTCCCTTGGCCAGGGCTTCAGCGATCGCTTGCTGTTCGGCGGCCTCCTCCACTTTCTTTTCCTGGTAATAGGCGTAGTTGCCGCGGTAGAGGACGAGTTCGCCGTCGCGCAGCTCAACGATCTTGTTCGCCACCCTGGAGATGAAGTAGCGGTCATGGGAGACCAGAAGGGCCGCCCCCTCGTAGGTCATGAGCGCCTCCTCCAGCATCTGCTTGGCGGGAATGTCCAGGTGGTTGGTGGGTTCATCCAGCACCAGGAGGTTGCAGGGGCTCAGCAGCATCAGGGCCAGGGCCAGGCGCGCCTTTTCGCCACCGGAGAGCTTGCCGGCCTCCTTGAACACGGAGTCGTTGCTGAAGCCGAAGCTGCCTAGCATGGAGCGCACCTGGGTCTGGGTCCAGTCGGGCACCGCCTCGAACAGGGTGTCGATCACCGTTTTGCTGAGATCAAGGGCCTCGGCCTGGTTCTGCTCGAAATAACCGGCGATCACGTTGTGCTCCCCCAGGCGGGCTCTGCCGTCGTCGGGGGCTTCAAGGCCCATCACCAACCGCAGCAGGGTGGATTTGCCGGCGCCATTGGGGCCGACGAAAGCGATCCGATCACCCCGCTCCACCTCCAGATCAGCCTCCAGGAAAAGAATCTTGTCGTCGTAGCTGTGGGTGAGTTTCTCGATTACCGCCACCTGGCGGCCGCAGCGGGGCGCCGGCGGAAACTGGAATCGAGGACCGGCGATGCCCTCCAGTGGCGCTTCGATGCGCTCCACTTTCTCCAGCAGCTTCTCGCGGCTCTTGGCCTGGGTGCTGCGGGTGGCACTGGCGCGGAAGCGGTCGATGTAGGCCTGCTGGGTGCTCAGCTCTTTCTGTTGTCGCTCAAAGGCCGCCTGGCTGGCTTCGCGCTCCAGGGCCTTCTGCTCCAGGTGTTGGCTGTAGTTGCCCAGGTAGGTACGGGAGATGCCGCGTTCGGTTTCGACAATCTGGTTGCAGACCCGATCGAGGAAGGCCCGGTCATGGCTGATCACCACCAGAGGAATCGTCTGGCTGATCAGGTAACCCTCCAGCCACTGGATCGTTTCCACGTCCAAATGGTTGGTGGGCTCGTCGAGCAGGAGCAGATCGGGCTGTTGTAGGAGGATCTTGCCCAGGGCGATGCGCATCTGCCAGCCGCCGGAATAATCCCCCACCGGCCGCTCGGCCCCCTCGGGGCTGAAGCCGATCGTGGGCAGCAGCTTGTCGATGCGGGCATCGAGTTCGTAGCCGTGGAGCGCTTCGAAACGAGTGTGCAGGCGACCCAGCTCGTGGATCAGCTCATGGAGATGGTCGGGGTCGCTGGCGGCCTGCTCGCTGGCCATCTCCTTTTCCACCTGGTGCTGGCGGATGAGCACAGTGGCGGCCTCACCGAAGGCCTGAAACAGTTCCTCACGCACGCTGCGCGCGAGGTCCACGTCGAATTCCTGCTGCAGATAGGCGATGCGCGGGTCGCCCTGCTTGACCACCTGGCCACCACTGGGATCCTCCAGGCCGGCGATCAGCCGCATCTGGGTGGACTTGCCGGCGCCATTGACGCCCACCAACCCGATGCGATCGCCGCCTTTCACCTCCCAGGTGATGTCGCGCAGCACCTCACCCGTAGGGTAAATCTTTGAAACGCGTTCAAGACGAAGCACGGAGGCGAGGGGAGACCTGGTGTAATCCCCATCATCACCGTTGGCCGCTGCGGCCGCGCTTCCGCGTCGACAGAGCCGCACGGAATCCGGCCGGTGACCCGTACCCTCGCGTGGGTGGGCGGCTGGGACGGAGTGATTCGGCAGACTCGATGGGCCGCCCTCTCCTCACCAGCCATGGTCAAGCGTTTGGAGCAGGTGGCCGCCGTGGTGATCGCAGCGGGCCTGGCGATCGTGAGCTACTGGTTGTTCTTCAGCTGGGCCAAGAGTGATGACGGCCACCGGCCCAGGCTGCCGGCACCGGCGCCCTCCCTGGGTAGGCCCGGCCCCCAGCCGCCGGGGAGTCCCGGGGCTGGTGCTGGGCCAGGCTCGGTTCCTTTGCCCTGAGGCGCTTCAGAGTCCGCCGCGGGCCTTCACCAGCCATTGCTTGCTGGCGTCGTCATCGAGGGAAGCGATGAACTGGCGAATGGTGTCGTCAGTGAGCTCCAGGCCCCGCTCCTGTCCCAGCTGGCGGATCCTCTGGACGGTGCCGCCGGGGTCCTGGAGGGCCTGACGGAAGAGGGAGCGCGTGAGCTCGCCGTCCTGGCGGATCAGGTCGTAGAGCTGGGCGGCGGCGGAGTCGGCCATGGCAGCGGCTTGGGCTGCGTTGACCCTATGCAGCCTCAGCCGTTCTTGCCCAGGGCACGGGGCGGATCGTGATGGGGCCTGTCCCTTCGCCTCGGCCCCGCCGGGGCCCCACCGGCCCTTGGCCATCAGTCCCGGGGCCAAGGGTGGAATCGCTCCGGGCTTTTACCAGCCACCTCTGAGGGCATCGAACGGGAGGCTGGCCCTGGACCAACGGTTTCTGCTCTCGTTGAGGGCGTCAGGCCAATCACGGTTCAGCTGGCGAATCGCCTGAGCGGTCCCGATGTCGCGGAGCGGGGCGATCAACGCGTTGGCGCTGGAACCGTCGGCCCTCCGGGAAAGGGGCCTGGGCAAACGGAAGGCGACCCGACAAGGGGTGTGTGCGGCCCAGCGATCGCTGCTCAGGCCGCCTCGAGCTCCTCCTGGTCGTCCTCGCCGGTGGCGGAGGCATCCTCCATGGTGCGGGCATCGAGGCAGAGCACTTTGCGCAGCTGGGCGTAGTTGGCCGCCAGGGAGTCGCGACCCTCCTGCTGGGCGCCGAATTCGGCCCGTTGGAGGACGTGGTGCAAGTGGGTGAGCAGATAGGTGCTGATCACAGCCGAAACCAGCACATCGCTGCGCTCCGCTTGGCGTTGCACCCTGCTGGCCCGGCCCGCCTTGGCGCTGCGCTCCCCTTGAGCGCGGAGGCCTGATTCGCTGCCGCGGGTTTCGGTTTGTCCTGATTCGCTTCGACCGGTCCCGGTGGGAGGGGCTGTTCGGGCTGGGCGGGAGGCGGAGGCGGTACGGGGGGCCACGGCTGGTTCAGGGGGAAGGGCTGACGGGACCGAGTGGGCGAGCCGGACGTTCACGCGTCGGAATTGAGGCGACTCCCAGATCGGTCTGGTGGGGTGTTCCAGGTCAGGGCGCTGGGGTTGGCGGCTTCTTTCCCGCGCTTGGGCCGCGGGTGAACCTGGGGGGGGGGCTGAGCGTGGGGGCTGGTGTTGCGCTGATCCAGAGGGCGGCTAGTGGCCTCCGGGTGGACGGGGAGAAGCAGCTGAGTGAAGCGGCTGAGGGAAGAACCCAGGACAAGCATAACCACGGATACTATCCTTGTGCATCTCTGTACACTTGTTGGTAACGAGCTGGATCCCTGGGGATCCGTTCCGGCCGGATCTGATCCTCTGATCCCCGTTTGCCTTGGCCATCCGTCAGACCTCCACCAGTGGCAAGCCCAAGTCGCCGCGCATTCAGGTGGTCCTGCCGGAGGAGCTCTGTGCCCGGCTCCATGACGTGGCCGAAGCGGAGTCGCGCACGGTCAGCAACATGGCCAAGGTGCTGATCCAGCAAGGCCTTGAGCGCATCGATCGGGCGGCCGGCGAGCGCCAGCCCACGGGCCGCCAGGCCACTGACGAATTCCGGGAGGCCCTTGAAGAACGCAGCCAGGAACGGCCCAGCCGCCTGCGTGGGGTTCCCCGGCGCCTGAGGCTGCAGCGGCCCGGCCGATCGTCGGAGCGCTGATGGCTCTCAGCGCTGCCTGGGGCCCTGGGGATCGGCCCGCACCCCCAGCACCGCCGCCTGGGGGGCGCCGGTGACCGAGGGCAGGGAGCCCTCAAACCCCTTCTGGTGCCACCAAGCCAGCAGCGCGAAACCCAGGGCTTCCCGTTCGCTCTCGCCAATGCCCAACTCCGCCAGGGGCTTGACCTGCGTGCCGGGACAGCGCCGACGCAACTCCGCCATCAGGGCGCCATTGCGGGCGCCGCCACCGGCCACCAGCAGCTCTAGGGGAGTGATGCCCCGTTTCAGGTCGGCGGCCACCACCGCCGCCGTGAAGGCGGTGAGGCTGGCCAGGGCATCGGCCTGATCGCTGGCGGCAGGGGGGTCGTGGCCGCAGGCGCTGGTGAGCTCGGCCAGGCGCCGTTCCAGATCAGGGGCACCGAACAGTTCGCGTCCCGTGGATTTCGGGGGGGCCGCTTGGAGGTAGGGCTCCTGGAGCCAGCGCTCGATCAGGGTTTCATTGACCTGGCCGCCGGCGGCCCAGCGGCCATCGGCGTCGTAACAGAGGGTGCCGCCACTGAAGCGCTCCACGGCCAGGTCCAGCAGGGTGTTAGCCGGACCGCAGTCCCAGCCCCGCACCTGTTGGTGGCGATCGGGTCCCGTGGCCGGGGGCAACAGGGTGAGGTTGGCGATGCCGCCGAGGTTGAGCACGGCTCGCCAGCCGCCAATCGCCGGCAGCAGCGCCGCGTCGGCGGCCGGCACCAGCGGCGCCCCCTGGCCGCCCAAGGCCAGATCCTGGGAACGGAAGTCGAACACCACCGGCCTTCCCAGGAGCTCCGCCAGCACCGGACCCTGCAGCAGTTGCCAGCTGGCCCCGCGCCGCCCGCCCGCCGGTGGCCGGTGCCAGAGGGTCTGACCATGGCAGCCCACCAGCTCCGCCTCTGCCTGGGGATCGCAGGCCCGGGCGCAGGCCGCTTGGGCTTCGGTGACGGCTTCGCTCAGCTCCAGCACCTCCTCGGCCGCCAGGGGAACACCCTGGCCAGCCGCCACCAGCGCGTGGCGCAAGGCGGTGGGATAGGGCCGGAAGGCGTGGCGCAGCAGACGCCAGCGGGGCCGGGCGGGGGGGCCAGCAAACTGGGCCAGCACGGCGTCGACGCCGTCGGCGCTGGTGCCGCTCATCAGGCCGAGCACACGCATGGGCTCAGCTTGAGGGCAGCGATTCGAGCGCGTCACTGGGCCCCATCACCACCAACAGCTCGCCTTCATTGAGGGTGAGGGAAGCGGGGGGATTGACCAGCAGTCGTTCGGCGCATCCAGCGGCCAGCACGCTGACGCCATAGTTCTTGCGCAGGTTGATCTCCCTGAGGGAGCGCCCCACGAAGGCCCTGGGCACCCGGATCTCCTCGATGCTGTTGCGGTCGTCGAGGCGCAGGCGCTCCAGCAGGTTGGGGCGGATCAGTTCACGCCCCAGCCGCTCCCCCTGCATGCGCGAGGGGAAAATCACCTTGTCGGCGCCGACCCGCAACAGCATCTTTTCGTGCAGATCACTGGTGGCGCGCGCAATCACCTGACGAACCCGGCTGTCCGGTGTGTCCTTGGCGATCAAGGTGGCCGTGATGCTGACCTCGATCGGTTCACTGATCGCCACCACCACCGTGGAGAGATCGAACAGGCCAGCGGCGCGCAGGGCTTCCTCTTCGGTGCAATCCACCACCCGGGCCTCGATCGCCGGATCGATCAGGCGCAGCTCATCGATGGCCCGCTGGCTGCTGTCGATGGCCAGCACCGGCGCCCCTGCCCTGACCAGCTCCTTGCAGACGGCACTGCCGAAGCGGCCCACTCCGATGACGGCAAAGCTGCCGGCCAGGGGGGCTTCGCCCGAGGCCCATTGCCACCAGTTGCTCATGGCTGCGTGCCGCTCATGCCCGCTTCGGTTCAGACATACAACTCCTCACGGGGGTAACCGACTCGATTCTGGGGCCGCGCGGTGAACAGAGCCGACAGCAGCAGCAGAATTCCCAGGCGGCCCACGTACATGCCCACGATCAGCACCAGCTGCCCCCAGCGGCTGAGCTGGGCCGTTACCCCCAGGTCGAGCCCCACCGTGGCGAAGGCCGACACGCAGGTGAACAGTTTTTCAAGGAAGGTGAAGTGCAGGGTGCTGACTTCCCCGCCGGCCGTACGCCCCAGCCCCAGCGAGAGGGTCATCATCAGCACGAACAGCACCGAGGCCACGGTCACCCCCACGGCGCGCAGCACGGTTTTGTCCGGGATCTGGCGGGCATGGATGACCACGCTGGTGTAGCCCTGCAGGGTGGAGCGGGTGGCGGCCAGCAGGGCGGCGAAGGTGGTGGTTTTGATGCCGCCGCCGGTGCCGCCGGGGCTGGCACCGATGAACATCAGCGTGATCATCAGCAGCAGGCCGGCGTCGGAGACGGTGTTGATCGAGAGCGGAATCGTGTTGAAGCCGGCGGTGCGGGTGCTCACCGACTGGAACATCACCACCTGCACCTTGTCCCACCAGGCGAGATTCGCCACGACCCCGTCCAGGGCGAAGTGCTCGGTCGCGAGCAACCCCAAGGCCCCGAGCAGGATCAGGCCCCCGGTGCTCTGGATCACCAGGGTGGTGTGAAGGCTGAGCTGTCGCAGCCTCAGCAGCCGCCGCCGTTTGGTCCAGAGCTCGTGGGTGACGCGCCAGCCGATCCCCCCCGTGACGATCAACAGGGCGATCACCAGGTTGACCAAAGGCTTGTTGTGGTAGCGCACCAGGCTGTCGCTCCAGAGGCCGAAGCCCGCGTTGTTGTAGGCGCTGATGGCGTGGAAAAGGGCGGCCCAGAGCCGCTCCCCCCGGTTGGGGATGTCGCTGAAGCCGAAGCCGTAGAGCACGGCCGTGCCCAGGCCCATCACCGCGACGGCGCTGATCAGGATCCTGTGGAAGGTGGCGCCGATGCCGCCGACGCCGAATTCATCGAGGGCCCGACCCCGATCGAGGTGCCGTTGCAGGCCCACCTGCCGCTGCAGCAGGCCCTGCAGAAAGGAGGTGATCGCCATCAGGCCGAGGCCGCCGGTGAGGATCAGCCCCGCCAGCACCACCTGGCCGGCGAAGGTGAGTTCGGTGCCCACATCGATGATCGAGAGGCCGGTCACGGTGATGGCCGAGGTGGCGGTGAACAGCGCCTCCCAGAGCCCCACGCTGTCGCTGGAGCAGAGTGGTGTGGCCAGCATCAGGGTGCCGGTGACGATCACCAGGGCGCCGGTGACGGCGGTGAACTGGGGAACGGTGAGCTGGCGGCGCCATAGCACCAAGGCGGCAAGCCAGGGCTCGCGGGAGTCGTTTCGGGGGGGCAATGGGCGCAGGAGCAACAAAAAAGCTCCCCGGCGTCCGAAGTCGCGGGGAGCTGAAGTCTGCCCGGTGAGGGGTCTTACTTGTTGGGCTGGGGTGTGAAGCGCAGGTAAGGCTTGACCTCGGTGACGCCTTTGGGGAACTTCACTTTGGCGTCGGCGGTGGAGATCGAGGGCACCACCACACAATCTTCTCCGTCCTTCCAGTTCACCGGGGTGGCCACGGAGTGGTGGTCGGTGAGTTGCAGCGAATCGATCACCCGAAGGATCTCATCGAAGTTCCGGCCGGTGCTGGCGGGATAGGTGATCTGCAGACGCAGCTTCTTGTTGGGGTCGATGACGAACACCGAACGCACGGTCAGGTTGTTGAGGGCGTTGGGATGGATCAGGCCGTAGAGGTCGCTGACTTTTTTGTCGCCATCCGCAAGGATCGGGTAATCGACCGAGGTGTGCTGGGTCTCGTTGATGTCGGGGATCCAACCCTTGTGGCTTTCGGCCGTGTCAACGCTGAGGGCAAGGGTTTTGACGTTGCGCTTGTCCCACTCAGGGCGGAGCTTGGCCACCTCACCGAGTTCGGTGGTGCAGACAGGGGTGAAATCGGCGGGATGGGAGAACAGGACCACCCAGCTGTCACCAGCAAAGTCGTAGAGGTTGATCGGACCCAGCTGGGAATCCTGGGTGAAATCGGGGACGGTATCCCCGAGGAGCAGTGTCATGGAGGCGTTCGCGTTCAACCGGACGATGCTGGCATAGCAGATCGCGCCCCTTCCCGGCCTGGGCGCCCACGGAAGTGCCCCTGGTTACAACGCGGGGGTTGGATCAAACAGCCAGTCCCGCAGCCGTTCCAGTCCGAGGCCGGCGGTGGCGGAGATGAACAGGGCCTGGGGATCGTGCAGGCGAGCCTGCTCAATCGCTTCCACCGGGCAGCGATCGATCTGGTTGCCAATCAGTCGCCGGGGAGCGGCGCTGCCCAGGTCATCGAGGATCGCCTCCACCGTGCGCACCTGGTGGATCCAGGCGGGATCGGAGAGGTCCACCACGATCAGGAGCTGGTCGGCCTCGAGGGTTTCCTCCAGGGTGGAGCGGAAGGCCTCCACCAGCGGCGGTGGCAGGCCACGGATGAAGCCGACGGTGTCGGTGAGCAGCAGGCTGGTGGGGGGGCCGCCGGTTGGGTTGGGTCGATCCAGCCGGCGGGTGGTGGGATCGAGGGTGGCAAACAACTTGTCCTCCGCCAGGGCTTCTTCCCCAGCCACGGGTTTGGTGAGGGCATTGAGCAGGGAGGACTTCCCGGCGTTGGTGTAGCCGACCAGGGCCAGGCGCCGCTGGCCGCGGCGGCCCTGGCGCAGCCGTGAGCGGTGTTCCCCCAGTTGCCTCACCTCCTTCTGAAGCCGGTCGACGCGGCTGGCAATCACGCGGCGGTCTTTTTCCAGCTGGGTTTCTCCGGGGCCGCGGGTGCCGATCCCCCCCCCCTGGCGCGAGAGGCTCAGGCCCCGCCCGCTCAGCCGTGGCAGCCGGTAGCGCAGCTGGGCCAGTTCCACCTGCAGGCGGCCGGCGCTGCTGGAGGCCCGCTGGGCAAAGATGTCGAGGATCAGCTCGCTGCGGTCGCTGACGGGGAGATCCAGCATCCGTTCCAGGTTGCGGGCCTGCCCGGGGGAGAGCTCCCGATCGGTGACCACCAGGGTGGCCCCCACCCGGCGCGCCTCCAGGGCGGCCTCCTGCACCTTGCCCTCCCCCCAGACCGTCTGGGGGGAGACCTGCTGGCGGCGCTGCTGCACAAGGCCCACGGGTTCGCCGCCGGCGCTGCGCACCAGCCCCTCGAGTTCGCCCACCTCCCTCTGGGCCTCGATCGGATCGCCAGGGGTCAGGGCCAGCAGCAACACACGTTCGGGGCCCTCGATGCGCCGGCTCGGTTCGGTGGTCTCCGGTTCGGTGCTGCCCAGGGCACCGGGCTCACTCAGCTCGGCCAGCGCGCCGCTGGCGAGGGGCTGCCAGGGCTGGGCGGCGGAGCCACCGGGGGCAAAGCCCGCCGCCGGCCAGAGGCCCCCGGCCTCGGCATGGTCGGGGAAGCGCAGCCAGAACAACGGCTGCAGGTCGAGGCCCACGGTCGCTTCGCCCGCCTGGGGGTCCAGCTGGCGGCTGCGTCCCACGCAGGTGAACAGGCGCAGGTTCGGCCCCTGGCGCCGTTGGGAGCCCGGCAGCCGCTCCAGAAGGCGTCCCGATTGTTCCAGGGGCCCCACCCAGAGCAGGCGGCCGAGGCCGCGGCCGTCCACCACCAGGCTCAGGGGCAACTCCAGCTCCCGGCTTTCCGCCGCCAGTCGCTGCAGGGTGAGCAGGTCAGCGCCGCCCTCTTCGGGGTGACGGCGCTGGGAAAGCCGCTCCAGGCGCCGCACCACAGAGGGGCGCAGGCCGGCGGTGCGCCCCAGCAGAACGGCTTGCTTCATGGGTGACGAATCAACAGGCAACGCAGGCCGGCGGCGTGGGCGCCGGCTTCATCTTCGGGGCTGTCGCCCACGTGCCACACCTGGGGGGGCTCCAACCCCAGGGCTTTGAGGGCCCGTTGGAAGGGAAGTGGATCGGGCTTGGCCGCCCCGGCGGCGCTGGAAACCACCACTGCCTTGAACCAGGGGGCCAGCCCGAGACCCTCGAGCAGAGGGAGCAGGCGCGAATCGAAGTTGCTGACCACCGCCAGGGCCAGGCCGCGGGCGTTCCAGCGCTCCAGCTGCTCGCTCACCCCGGGGTAGACCCGCCAGAGGGTGGGGTCGGCGTAGCGCTCGAACAGTTCATGGCGCAGGGCCTCCGGCGTTGGCCCGCCGCCTGCTGCCCTCAGGGTTTCATCGATGCGATCCCCCCACCAGTGCCGCTCAGCTTCCAGCAGGGCCGGGCCTTCCAGGCCGGGAAAGGCCAGGGGCGATGCCTGGCGCAGCACAGGACCGAAGGCCCGATCGATCGCGGCGGCGTCCAGCTCCAGCCCATGGCCCGCGGCGGCGGTGGCGTAGGTGCTGCCCACCGAGGCCCGCAGGCCGATCAAGGTACCCATGGCATCGAACAGCAGGCCCCGAACCGGAACTGGCGCTGGGGAGGCGATCGCGGGGGCTGCGCCCATCAGCGGCGCAGGTCCGAGAGCCAGCCCGCCGCCACCTTGAGCTGGTGGGGCAGACCGGGCAGGCGGGCCAGGTAGGCGATCTGGCGCAGGCGGAAGGCGGCGGGGCCCGCCAGGGTGACCCCCAGGCCGGTGAGGCTGGCGTTGCCGACACCGAGGCTGATCATTTCCCCCAGGTCGTTCCAGTGGAAGGATTCCAGGGGCTCAGAGGCGAGCGAGTGAAGCAGATTGCGGGCCAGCAGCTCCGCCTGCTGGAAGGCCACCTGGGCGGTGGTGGGCAGGACTCGTCCCTCGTCGTCCAGCGCCAGGGCCCCATCGCCGAGGGCGAACACGTCCGCCAGGCCCTCCACGCTCAGGTCGTCGTTGCAGCGCAGGCGGCCACCGCTGCCAAGGGCTGGGATGGGGTGAAGCTCAGGCAGGGAAGCGGAGCTGCCGGCGGCCCAGATCACCCCATCCACCCGCAGGGTTTCGCGCCTGGGCCCGTTGCCAGCACCGGCCTCGTGGCTGAGCTCAAGTGCTTCGGCTTCCACAGCCAGCACGCGGGTGTGGGTGCGCAGGCGCACGTCCTTGCGCTGCAAAGCGGCCCGGGCCTGGTCGCGGTTGAAGGAGCGCCCGGAGGCCAGCAGCTCGCTGCCCTGCTCGATCAGCTCGATCACGGCCGTCTCGCCGAGCAGATCGGCCAGCTTGCAGGCCAGCTCCACCCCGGTGGGGCCGGCGCCGATCACCGCCAGCCGCTGCAGGGGTCGCCGCTCAAGGCGCAGCCGCTGCACCAGCTCCTGGAGACGTTCCACATCGGCCAGGCTGCGGAAGCCGAGGCTGTGCTCTTTCACGCCGGGCACCCCAAAGCTCTCGGGGCGCCCGCCCGTGGCCAGCACCAGCCGGCCGTAGATCAAGTCACGCCCCTGGGCGGTCTGCAGCCTGTGGCCCTCGGCATCGACACGCACCACCCGATCACGCAGCCAGGCCACCCCCCGACCGGCCAGCAGGGCGTCGTAGCGGGGGGCGATCTCCCAGCTGCGCAGTTCGTCGCTGAGCAGCTCGTAGAGGAGGGGAAGGAAGAGGAAACGCTCGTTCGGCTCGATCAGCAGGATCGGCGGGTGGGGCCGGCGGTCGGCCATGGCCAGGGCGGTGTAAAGCCCACCGAAGCCGCCACCGGCGATCACCACCAGGGCATCGTTGGCCGCCACCGGAACCCTGCGTCAAACCCGAACCCTAACCAGAGCGATCAGCGTTGGATGACTGGCGACAGCCTGGATGGGGTACCCCGAGCTGGGCACCGCTGCTCCTACGTCCGCTGGGAGCACGCAGAGGCAAGAATGGTGCGATGACCTTGCTCGCTGAGCTGAAGTTGCCGACCGATGGCCTCGGTCAACCGATTGATCTGATCGCCGCCCGCACCGACCTGGAGACGGCCGACGCCGCGGCGCGGCTTCAATGGGGTTTTGAGACCTTCGGCGACGCCTTTGCCCTCACCACCAGCTTCGGCATCCAGTCCGCGGTGCTGTTGCATATGGTCAGTCGCCTGAGTGATCGCATCCCCGTGCTCTGGGTTGACACCGGCTACCTGCCGGAGGCCACCTACCGCTACGCCGACACCCTCTGCCGCCTGCTGCCCCTGAATCTGCAGGTGCTGCAGTCGCCCATGAGCCCGGCGCGCATGGAGGCCCTCCACGGCCGGCTCTGGGAGACCGGCAACGTCGATGACCTCACGCTGTACCACCAGCTGCGCAAGGTGGAACCGTTGGATCGGGCCCTGAACGAGCTGGGGGTGCGCTGCTGGGCCAGCGGCGTGCGCGGTGGTCAGACCGACCACCGCAAGACCATGGCGATTCTTGATCCCGTCCGCGAGCACTGGTCGCTGCGGCCTTTGTTGGAGTGGACCAGCCGCGATGTCTTCTATTACATGAACGAGCACGGCCTCCCCCAGCATCCCCTGTTTGAAGCGGGTTACAGCACCGTCGGTGACTGGCACTCCAGCGCCCCCGATGACGGCAGCGGCGCTGGCCATGGCGCCGGCCGAGCCACCCGCTTCGGTGGCCTCAAGCAAGAGTGCGGCATTCATCTGCCCGGGGAGATGGGCGACGGCATCTGAAGTGGTGGCGGGGTCCAGGCGCTGGTTGCTGATCGGCAACAGCCGCTGGCACTGGGTGGAGTCGGGGGCCGGCGGCCCCCTGCGCTACTGGCACCACATGCCCCCTCAGGGGGGTCTCGATGGCTGCGGCCTCGAGGCATGGGCGGCTGTGGGCCCCGTGGAACCAGGCTGGAACCTGCCGGAGCGGCTGCGCTTTGACGTTGGGCGGGTGCCCCTTGAAGGGCTGCCTCCCTGGTTGGGGATCGATCGCGCCTTGGCGGGCTGGGGAGCCTGGCGCCGGGAGCAGCTCCTTCAACCGGGTGCTGCGGTGCTGGTCGCCGATGCGGGCACCGCCCTGAGCCTCACCCGCGTGGACGGCGGCGGCCACTTTCGCGGTGGCCGTTTGATGGCCGGTTTTGGCCTGCAGCTGCGGGCCCTGGCGGCGGGCACAGCGGCGCTGCCGGCTGTGCCGCCCGCAGCCCTTGCCCAGGGGCTCTGGGCTCCGGGATCAGAGCCCTGGCCTGAGGCCACAGCGGCGGCGATGGCCACCGGTGTCGCTCAGGGGCTGGCGGCGGCGGTGCGGGCGGCGGCCCAGGAGCTGGCCGGCAGCGGGGAACCCACCGCCCTCTGGCTCACGGGCGGCGATGGTCCTGTCTTGCGGCCGCTGCTGGACCCCCCGCCCTTGCCCTTGCGCCACAACCCGGACCTGGTGCTGGCGGCCCTGGTGGCCCTCAGCTCAGACCCAGATCCGTGAGGATGTCATCGGCCTGGGTTTCCGCCTTCACCTTCAGGTAGATCTGCTCGAGCCGCCCTTCGGGGTCGACCACGAAGGTGTGCCGGAACACCCCCATGAATTCCTTGCCCATGAATTTCTTGAGCCCGTAACTCTCGTAGGCCGTCGCCACCGGGAAGGGCTCCGCCTCGCTGAGGAGGGTGAAGGGGAGCTCGTACTTGGCGATGAACTTGGTGTGGCTGGTGGCCGAGTCCTTGCTGATGCCGAGCACGGCGATGCCGTGCTGTTGGAGCACCGACCATTGGTCGCGGAAGTTGCAGGCCTCCTTGGTGCAGCCCGGAGTGTCGTCCTTGGGATAGAAGTAGATCACCACCCGCTGGCCCCTGAATGAGGCCAGGTTCACCGGTTGGCCGTTCTGGTCCGGCAGGGTGAAGTCAGGGGCGGGATCGCCGATCTGGAGGGCCATCACGGGCGCAGTCAACATTCTTGGAAGCCTAGAGGGGGCGGCGAACCGAGGACCGCGGCTCTGGCTGCTCCGTTTCGGCGTCGCGTTTGACCCCAGGGCCTGGCTCGCTCCCCAGGAGCAGGCCTGGTGGGCCCAGTTGCCGGACGGTGTGCGCGGGCGCTACGGCGCCAGCCGAGCCCTGGTGCGCCAAACCCTGGCGGAGCTCCTGGCCTGCGAGCCCCTGGCGGTGCCTCTGCACAGCCCACCGGGTGAGCCCCCCCGCCTGGCTCCTGGGAGCGGCTGGATCAGTCTGGCCCACAGCGGGGATCGCTTGCTGATCGGCTGGTCGTCGCAGCCGATCGGTGTGGATCTGGAGAATCGCCATCGCCCCCTGCAGGCCGCGGCCCTGGCGAAGCGGTTCTTCCCGCCCCAGGAGTGCCGGCAGCTGGCGGGGCTCGATCCGGCGGCCCTGCGCCGGGCCGTGCTGGAAAGCTGGGTGCATAAGGAAGCGGCGATCAAATGGAGCGGCGGCAGCCTGGCGGCCGACCTGGGCCACTGGTGCTGGGACCACCGGCGCCAGGTGCTGCTGAACCTGTGTGGATCGGCAGCGCCCACCAGTTACATCAAGGAGTGTCAGGGTTGGCTGTGCGCCGCCGCGGGGGAGGAGGTTGAGTTGGTCGAGTGGGGCTAGGGTCCGCCCAGCCGCCCTGGCCAAGTTGGTGGTCGCCCTTCGCCTCGTCGTGATCGCCGCCTTGGGCCTGCTCGGCCTGGCCGGTCTGCTCGACCTGCCGCTGGAGCCCCCGCTGGGCCGCCGCAACGGCACGGGCAGTGATCGGATGCTGGCCGAGCTGGAGCACCAAGAAGCTCTCCAGGACAGCCGTGAACGGGCCGCCATCAGCCTCGATCGCTTCGTGGGTGGCCAGATCACCCGCTTCGTCTGGGGTGGTTTTACCCCCTACCTCGATGTGATCGGCCTGGAGCCCCCCGACGACATGACGGCCCGGGTGGTGAGTGGGCCCGGCAGCATCGAACTGCGGCTCGCCCCCAGCGAAGGGGGAGGAGAGCGTTACATCGGCCGGGTCGAGGGTGTGAACAATGCCCCGCGGGCGGTGAGTTGTCGCGGTGAGGGCACCCCGGGACCCTTTGCCCTGCGCGCCGGCCGACTGCAGTGCCCAGAGGGCTGGATCGAACTGAGGACCCCGGAACGTCGGCAGCGCCGGGGGTAAGACGCGCCCCGTGGCGATGGCGCTCGCCCTTCCCACGAGCAGGCTGTCAACCCAAGGGCATTGTTTGTCATCGGCCAGGGAGGGTTGTTTCGAGACCCGCAAGAGGACTTTCGGAGTTGTTGGCAAGTGTTACTCCAGCGCCTAGGTTGACTTCGATGTACTCCAAGCCACATCCGTGATCAAGCGTCTTGCCGCCGGTCTGATGATCGGAGCCACCCTCGCCACCGTTGCCCTGCCCGCTTCCGCGGCAGTCGACAACGATCTCCCCGTGCGCTGGAACTCCGGCGGTGCGGTGTGGTCCACCAACCTCGATGCCTTCAAGACCTTCATCGGCAGCGGTGATGTCACCGACCGGGGTCTTGCTTCGGGGATCTCCCGCTCGGGCTGGAGCGCCAGCGAACTGCGCACCGGTCTGGCCAAGCCCTACAGCGTCGATCTGGTGGGTGTCTCGAACTTCCTTTACTCCGACGCGGGTGTGAAGTTCCTCAAGAACGCCTCCCGCAGCTACTTCCCCTACTGGTCCCAGTCCACCTACGCCGTGGAATCGCTGCGCAGCTCGATCATCGCCTCGTCCGTCGATGGCACGATCTCCTCGGCCGAGATCATGGGCAACCTGCCGGTTGACTACCGCCTGGCCGACACCTGCAACACCTACGACGGTAAGCAAAACGTCTGCGCCGAAGGCAAGTGCGTGGGTGAGGCCCAGTGCACCTCGCTGCTCAGCTGGTACGTCTTCCTGCCCGCCTGCATCCAGGCCAACCAGCTGACAGGACCCATCGCCGCTGTCCGTCCAGAGCCCATGGCGGCGCCTGCGCCGGCTCCCGAGGCCATCCGCGGCCTCTGGTGAGCCCCCGGGCCCTCGGCTCCCTGCCCCGGCTAGGCCGGGGCTTTTTCATGGCGGCCCCGGGCGGCGGGAGATCAGCAGCTGGTGCCCGAGCCGCTGGGGCAGCGGTCGGCCGCGCTGGGTCAGAAAGACCTGGTGCAGGGTTTCGATCGCCCCCGTGCCCAGGGTCTGCTCCAGCTTCTGGCGGTAAGGCGCCCCAGGGGCGAACCAGCGCTCGATCACAGCATCGTTGAGCTCCAGGCTCAGCGGTTCGCTCCAGTCCTGCGACTCCAGCGTCCAACCCCGCTCTTTCAACTCGGTCCCGAGGGCTTCTGGATCGGGGCTGCTGCGCAACCAGGGTCCTTCGAGGCTGATCGCTTGCTCCAGTGCCTCCAGCCGTGGGGTTGGGCCAGCGGCCCTGGTCAGTTCCACCAGGGCCGCCGCGGGCCCCAGTTGCGGCTCGGAGAACAGCAGCCGCAGTTCAGCGCCCGGGGCGGCCAGCCGCTCGATCGTTTCAAGCCAGGCCGACACTGTTTCGGGGTCGGCGCCGCGCCAGGGGTTGCGGGCCGCCAGGGTTTCGAAGCGATGCCCAGGTTCCAGCTGCCGCACCAAGGCCTCCGGATCCTTGAGGGCGGCCCGTAGCAGGTGGGGTCGGCGCAGGTCGTCGAGCAGGTCCAGTTGGGCCGTGAGTCGCTCTTGATCCCCCACCTCAACCACGTGAAGCACCACGCCCCCTTCCGGCGTGGCCTCCAGAGGGTCGAGGGCCCAGAGCAAGGAACGGGCCTCCAGGACCAGGGTGCGGCCGTGCCGCTGCCAATGGGCGTTCTGCCAGAACCGCTGGCGTAGTTGATCGAGTCGCTCCCCTTCCGCCCCCAGTTGCCGCCGGAGCCAGCGCTCCAGGGCTGGATCCTCGGGGCCGCTGCTGAGGGGGGCGAAGCTCTCCCCCTCGGCGGCCGATTCGGCCGCGGCCGCCAGTTGGGCCGCCCGTCGCCGCTGCAGGCGCTGGCGCCGCTCCCCCTCCCAACCGGTCCGCCCTGGCTGCCAGAAGACCTCCCCCTGCAGGGCCCCGGGAAGATATTGCTGGGCCACCCAGTGCTCGGCATAGGCATGGGGGTAGCGGTAGCCCACCCCGTCGCCGAAGGCCGCTCCGTCGCGGCTGGCATCGCGCAGGTGGGAGGGCACCTCCTGGCGGTTGGCCGCGCGCACGCTCTTGAGGGCGTCGAAGAAGCCCAGCAGGCTGTTGCTCTTCTCGGTGCCTGCCAGGTAAAGGGCGGCCTGGGCCAGGGGGTACAGCCCCTCCGGCAGCCCCACGCGCTCGAAGGCGGCGGCACAGGCCTCCACCACCACCACCGCCTGGGGATCGGCCAGGCCGATGTCTTCTCCGGCGGAGATCAGCATGCGCCGGAAGATGAAGCGCGGGTTTTCGCCCGCCTCCACCATGCGCGCCAGCCAGAACAGGGCCGCGTCCGGGTCACTGCCCCGCAGCGACTTGATGAAGGCGCTGATGGTGTCGAAGTGGGCGTCCCCCTGCTTGTCGTAGAGCACCGCCCGCTGCTGGATCGATTCCTCGGCGATCGCCAGATCGATGTGGATCACGCCATCGGCGCCGGGATCGGTGGTCTCCACCGCCAGCTCAAGGGCATTGAGCAGGCTGCGGGCATCCCCTGCGGCCACATCCAGCAGGTGATCGGCCGCCTCGGGCGCCAGTTCCACCCGTCGCTCGCCATAGCCGCGCTCGCGGTCGGTGAGGGCGCGCTCCAGCAGCTGGCGCAGGTGGCGGGGTTCCAGGGGCTGGAGCCGGAACAGACGCGAGCGGCTCACCAGCGCCTTGTTCACCTCGAAGAAGGGGTTTTCGGTGGTGGCGCCGATCAGGGTGACCGTGCCGTTCTCCACCCAGGGCAGCAGGGCGTCCTGCTGGGCGCTGTTGAAGCGGTGCACCTCATCGATGAACAGCAGGGTGCGCAAGCCGTGCTTCCCCAGCCGGTCGCGGGCGGCCTCCACCTCGGCGCGCAGATCTTTGACCCCCGCCAGCACGGCATTGAGGCTGCTGAAGTGGGCCCGGGTGCTGCCGGCGATGATCCGGGCGAGGGTGGTTTTGCCGACCCCGGGGGGGCCGTGCAGGATGAGGTTGCCCACCCGATCGGCGATGATCGCCCGGCGCAGCAGGCGTCCGGGCCCAAGGATCTCCTCCTGGCCGGCGAAATCCTCGAGCGTTTGTGGGCGCAGGCGATCCGCCAGCGGCGCCACCTTGGCTCGATGGCGGTCCTCCTGGTGGGCGAACAGGTCGTAGCCGGCTGGCTCGCTCACACTGAACCCCACAGGGCGCTGATTCCAGGGAACTCCAGCCAGGAGAGGGCGGGCCGGTTGCAAAGGGTAGGCAGGGGGGCAGACTCTGACGGAGTTTGCCGTTGGTTGTGTCGCGCCTTTTCCTCGTCGGCCTGGGCGCCGCTGGCCTGCTGGTGGCGCTGGCGGGTTGCCAGAAGCCGGAGGCGGTGCGGCCGAGGGTGCTTCCTGTGGCCACGGCAGCGGTCTCCCCGGCGCGCTTCAGCGATGGGGTCGATACGGTCAGCACCCTCGAATCCGACAAGCTCGTGCAGCTCGCCGCCCAGGCCGGCGGCCGTATTCTGCGCCTGAACGTGCGCCAGGGGGACCGGGTGAGTGCCGGCCAGCAGCTGCTGGTGCTCGATCAGGTGCAGGTGGAGGCCTCGGTGGCCAGCCTGCGGGCCCAGCTGGAAAAGGACAAGCTCAACTATGCGCGCTTCGAGTTTCTGGCCCGGGAGGGGGCGGCCAGCGCCCTTCAGCGCGATGAACTGCGGGCGGCCTACCTCTCCTCGCGCCAGGCGGTGATCTCCCGGGAAGCCGACCTGGCCTTCCGCGATCTGCGCGCTCCGATCGCCGGGGTGATCAGCGACCTGAAGGTGAAGGCCGGCGATGTGATCGCCACCGGTCAGGAGCTCACCAAGGTGGTGAGCAACGCCGAGTTGATGGCGCGGGTCGATGTGCCGGCGGCGCTCTCCAGCCGCGTGCGGCCCGGACAGTTGGTGGTGATCAAGGATCCGCTCACCGGTCGCACCCTCGCCAACGGTCGCGTCGATTCAATCGATCCGACTGTGAACGCCGGCAGTCAGTCACTGCTGGTGAAGGCGGCCTTCGCCAACCCCGATGGGGTGCTGCGCAATGGGCTGCGGGTGCGCACCCGGCTGGTGCTCGCTGAGCAGGAGCAGCTCTCGGTGCCGTTTGAGGCTGTGATCCAGACCTCGGGCCAGAGCTTCGTGTTCAGCCCCGGCAGCCTCGCCGAGCTGGAGGCCACCAAGCCGCCGGCGCCGGTGCTGGAGGCCGCCCGCCGCCTGCCACCGGGCACCATGTTTGCCCTGCAGGTCCCGGTCAGCCTGGGGCCAGTGCAGAACAACCGTTTTCCTGTGCAGCGTGGTCTTCAACCCGGCCAGCAGGTGGTCACCTCCAACCTCCTCAACCTGCGCCACGGGGTGCCGGTGGCAGCGAATTGAGCGGCCTGTAAACGATGTCCCCCTCCAATAACTTCATCGTCCGGCCGGTGCTCACCGTGGTGTGCAGCCTGCTGATCGTGTTCGCCGGGCTGATCGCCATTCCGTTGCTGCCGGTCGAGAACCTGCCGGACATCGCCCCGCCCACCGTGCAGGTCACCGCCCGCTACAACGGCGCCGATGCGCTCAGCGTCGAGCAGGGCGTCACCTCCGTGCTGGAGCAGCAGATCAATGGCGTCCAGAACATGGAGTTCATCAGCTCCAACAGTTCTGCCGACGGCACCAGCGCGATCACGGTCTCCTTCGCCAGCGGCACCGACGGCGACATCAACCAGGTGAACGTGCAGAACCGGGTGGCCCTGGCCCAGCCGCAGCTCCCCGAAGAAGTTCGCCAGTCGGGGGTGGTGGTCAACCAGGCCTCCAATTCAATCCTGCTGGTGGCCAACTTCGTGAGCGAAGACCCGGCTAACCCCTTCAGCATCGAGACGATCAGCGGCCTGCTCGATCAGAACCTCACCGACGCCCTGCGCCGGGTGCGGGGTGTGGGCAGCATCGCCTACTTCGGCAACCGTCAGCTGGCGGTCCGCCTCTGGCTCGACCCCGATCGGCTGGCCGCCAACCGGCTCACGTCCTCTGATGTGGTGGCGGCCCTGAGCTCCCAGAACCGCCTGGTGCCGGCCGGCCGGGTGGGCGGTGCACCGGCGCCCGATGGCCAGCAGTTCACCTTCACCGTGCAGCTGCAGGGACGGCTGCGCACCAACGAGGAATTCGGGCGCATGATTCTGCGCACCACCCCGGATGGGGGCCTGATCCGCCTGCGCGATGTGGGCCGCGTCGAGCTGGGGGGTGAAAGCTTCGATGTGGGGGCCACTGACCTGCGCGGGGTGCCCTCGGTGGGCCTGGCGGTGTATCAGCTCAGCGGCAGCAATGCCCTCGAGGTGTCCAATGGGGTCAAGGAGGTGCTCGACACCTTCGTGGCCACCCTGCCGCCAGGGATACGAAAGGAGATCATCTATGACAACACCGACTTCATCAACGCCTCGATCGAGGGGGTGACGGGCTCCCTGCGGGACGCCGTGCTGCTGGTGGTGCTGATCCTGTTTCTGTTTCTCCAGGACTGGAAGGCGACACTCGTGCCGGGAATCGCCATTCCGGTGGCCCTGGTGGGCACCTTCGCCTTCGTGATGGCCTTCGGCTTTTCGCTCAACCAGCTCACCCTGTTCGGTCTGGTGCTGGCCACGGGCCTGGTGGTGGATGACGCCATCACCGTGATCGAGGACACCTCCACCAAGAAGAAGGAAGGGCTCTCAGCCATGGCGGCCGCCATGGCCACCATGAACGAGCTGTTCGGAGCGGTGATCGCCACCTCCCTGGTGTTGTTCGCGGTGTTCCTGCCGGTGCTGTTCTTCCCCGGCGCCACCGGCACGATCTACAAGCAGTTCGCCGCCACGATCATCTTTTCGGTGGCGATCTCCACCTTCAACGCCCTCACCTTCTCTCCGATGCTTTCAGCCCTGCTGCTGGCCCGCGAGAGTCCGCCGCCGACCCGCCGGATCTATGCCATCGGCGGTGTGGTGATCGGGGCCATCTATGGCCTGCTCAGGAGCGGAAGCCTCACCAGGCCCCTGCCGATGTTGCTGTTCGGCCTGTTGGGCCTGGCCCTGGGCTGGTTCACCCCCTCGATCTTCAGGGGGTTCAACCGTTTCTATGGCGGCTTTGAAGAGCGCTACAACGGTGCTCTGGCCTGGGTCCTGGGCCGTCGCACGCTGGTGATGGCCCTGCTCTTGGGGGGGGTGGTGCTCACCGGTGTGGCGTTCAATGCCATCCCGTCGGGGTTCGTGCCGGTGGAGGATCAGGGTTATGCCATCGGCTTTGTGCAGGCCCCCGACGGCACCTCGGAGCAGAACACCCGCCGCATCAATGCCCGGGTGGCGGAGATCCTGCGCAGCGAGAGCGACATCAGTTCGGCGGCGATCTTCAGCGGCGCCAGCCTCGATGGCAATGCGCCCAACCGCGGCCTGTTTTTCTTCGGCACCAAAAATTGGGATGACCGCGGCGATGCGGACCAGTCGGTGAACGCGATCGTGGAGCGGCTGAACCGCAAGCTCTCGGTGATCGATGGGGCCCGGGTGTTCGTGGTGGAGCCCCCCTCCATCCCCGGCTACGGCGCCTCCGGCGGCTTCGAGTTCCAGCTCCTGGATCAGAGCGGGGGTGGCCTCTCCCTGCCTCAGTTCTCGGGGGTGGCGGGCCAGCTGATCGCCAAGGCCAACCAGGCGCGGCCCGATGGCCGGCCGCTGTTCAGCCGTGTGTTCACTCAGTTCAGCGCCGAATCGCCCCAGCTTTCCGTCACGGTTGACCGTGATCGCCTCGCCTCCCTGGGCCTCGACTACGGCCAGGCGATGCGCACCTTCAGCTTCTACTTCGGTGGGGCCTACGTGAACGACACCTTCCAGGAGGGCCGGGTGCGGCGGGTGTATGTGCAGGCGGACGCCCCCTTCCGGGCCACGCCGGAGCGGCTGCGGTCCCTGTTCGTCACTAACAGCCGAGGCGAGCCGGTGTCCCTGGCGGAGGTGTTCACGGTGGAGCCGGTCACAGGCCCCTCGATCATTCCCCGCTTCAACCTCTTCCGCGCCATCCGGGTGGAGGGCTCGGCGGGCCCGGGGCGCAGCTCGGGCCAGGCGATCAAGGGCATCCTGGGGCTGTTCAAGAGCCTTGATGTGCCTGGCATCGGCTACGACTGGACTGGCATCGCCAGGGAGGAGGTGAACGCCGGTGCCCTGGCGGTGGTGATCTTCGCCCTCGGGATTCTTGTGGTTTACCTGGTGCTGGCGGCCCAGTACGAGAGCTACAGCGATCCGCTGATCATCCTGATGACGGTGCCCACCGCCATGCTCGGGGCCCTGGCGTTCCTGGGCGCCCGCGGCTACGAGCTCAACATCTACGCCCAGGTGGGCCTGGTGATGCTGATCGGCCTGGCGGCCAAGAACGGGATCCTGATCGTCGATCTCGCCAACCAGCGCATGGCCGCCGGCGCCAGCGCCCTGGAGGCGGCCCGGGAGGCGGCCCGCTCCCGCCTGCGGCCAATCATCATGACCGCCATCTCCTCCTTGTTCGGCTTCCTGCCGCTGGTGCTGGCGAGCGGCGCCGGGGCCCGCAGCCAGTCGGCTCTCGGAACGGTGGTGTTCGGCGGCCTGCTGGTGGCCACGATCCTCTCGCTGCTGGTGGTGCCGGTGTTCTACGTGGTGATGAAGCAGTTGGTGCCGCCCCCTTCCGCTCCGCCGGAGGAGGGAGCTGAGGCTGTGGCGATCGAAGGAGCCTCCCCCTGATGGCGCCCCCGGTCCCCCTGCGCGGGCGCCAGGTGCTCCTGGCAGCACTCATCGGCGGCGCCCTGGGGGCCGCCATGGCCCTGATGTTGAAGACCGTGGTGTCCAACACCCCGGCCCAGGTGAGCCCCAGGACCTACCTGATCTTTTTTGTGATTTTCTGCGCTTTCGGCGCCGTGGCCGGCCTCACGCTGGAAGCGGTGCGTCAGCTGCAGGAGCGCAACCCCGATCCTGCCTACCACCGCCAACCCCGCACGGCAGCTCGGCGCCAGAGGCCCCAGCGCCACAGGCCTTTGGACGATCTGCCCAAGGGCGACTAACCTCGCGTTCGCAGTTGGGCTCTTTCCGTGCGCAAATCTGCGGTCTCGCTGCTTCCCCTGGTGCTTCTGGCCGGATGCGGTGGCGGCAAGCCCCCTGCCCAGCCTCTGCTGATCGTCCAGACGCAGACGATCGCCCCCCAGACCTTCAGCCCGGGGATCGATGTGGTCAGCAAGCTGGAGTCGATTGCCGATGTGCTGCTCAAGCCGGAGACCGATGGACGGGTGGTGAAGATCCTGGCCACCCAGGGTCAGAGAGTGCGTCAGGGCCAGCACATCTTGGTGCTGGATAACGTGCAGCCCAGCGCCCAGCTCAACGCAAGCACCGCAGAGGCGCGCAAGGATCGCATCAACGCCGAGCGGTACGTTTTCCTGAACAACCAGGGAGCGGTTTCTAACAAAGACCGCGATTCCTACATCACCCAGGCGATCCAGTCGCGAGACCAGGCCAAAGCTGACGCCGCCACCTTGGGCTACTCCTTCGTGAAGGCGCCGATCGATGGCATCCTCGGTGATCTGAGCAGCGTCAAGCTCGGCGATTTCGTCACCAAGGGCCAATCGATCACAGGAGTGGTGGATAACAGCTCACTCTGGACACGCATGGATGTGCCCTCCACCCAACTGGGCCGGGTCGCGGTGGGTCAGCGGGTCCTGCTGACCTCCCAGGGCACCCCCAAGGTCAAGTCGGAAGGGAGGGTGGTGTTCATTTCCCCCTACTTCACGCCCGCCACCGCCACGAATCCCTCTCCGCCCAATTCTCTGCTGGTGAAGGCGGAGTTCCCCAACCTCACCGGCAAACTCAAGAACGGCCTGGTGGTGACCAACCGAATCATCACTGAGGAGGCCTCTTCCCTGGCAGTGCCCGTGCAGGCGGTGACGATGCAGGCGTCCCAGCCCTTTGTTTTCAAGGTGGTGCCGATTCAATCGATTCTGCCCCGGCTGAAGGCTTCTCCCCAGGTGCCCGAGGTGCAGAAAAGGAAACTGGAGCTGCTGGCGGCCAAGAACCCCCAGCAGCCGGTGGTGGTGCAGGTGGCGGTCAAGCTGGGTCTTCTTCAGAACAACCACTTCCCCTTGATCAGCGGCCTGAAATCCGGAGACAGGGTCGTGGTGAGCAACACGGCTCTGCTGCGGAGCGGCATGCCGGTCAACGAAGCTGCCCCGGGCACCCGGCTGGCGGTCAGTACTCCGGAGAACTGAGGCCTAGCAATGTCCCTCTCCGATAATTTCATCAAGCGGCCGGTGCTCACCACCGTCTGCAGCATCCTGATCGTGCTGGTGGGCTTGATCGCAATCCCCACCCTTTCGATCGAAAACCTGCCCAACATCGCGCCGCCGCTGGTGCAGGTGAGCGCCACCTATGGCGGCGCCAATTCAATCGTCACCGAGCAGTCGGTCACCAATCCGCTCGAGCAGCAGATCAACGGCGTACCCAACGCTTCCTACATCGCCTCCACCAGCACGATGCAAGGAGCGAGCACGATCAGCGTCTACTTCAACGAAGGCACAGACATCAACATCAATCAGGTCAACGTGCAGAACCGCGTTTCCCTGGCGATGCCGCAATTGCCCCAGCAGGTCCAGGCCACTGGGATCTCGGTGGAGCAGTCCACCCCCTCGATTTTGCTGGCCTATCAGGTCGGCTCCACCGAGGGCCAGTTTGATGCCGCCTACCTCAACGGCCTGATCTACGAAAACCTTTTCTACCAGCTGGGCCGGGTGCCCGGGGTGGCCAACGTCAACCTGCTGGGCGGCTCCAACCCTGCCTTCTGGTTGTTCATCGATGCCAAGAAGATCACGGCCAACGGCCTTACGGCCAACGATGTGGTTAATGCGGTCAAGAACCAGAACACCGTGGCGATCGGTGGCCTGGTGGGTGGCCCGCCGGCGGGCGGCGATCAGGCCTTTGCCTACCCGCTGCTGATCAAGAACAACGGCAACCTGGTGTCGGTGGAGGAGCTCAATGATCTGATCGTGGGGCGCACCACCTCCGGCAACCTCCTGCGTCTCAAGGATGTGGGAAGTGCCACCTATGGCTTCAACAGTTTTGGCCAGGTGGCGGTCGACAAGAAGGGAAATCCCTCGATCACCGTGGCGGTCTTCCAGACCCCGGCGAGCAACGCTCTCGATGTGTCCGAGGGGGTGGTGGCGGTCATGAACCAGTTTGCCGCCGGTGTGCCCTCGGGTGTCACCGTGCAGCAGATCTACAACATCGGTCAGTTCATCGAATCGGCCGTTGAAGGGGTGGTGGACGCCCTTGGTCTGGCAATCATCCTAGTCCTGCTGATTCTGTTCCTTTTCCTTCAGGATTGGCGTGCCACGGTGGTGCCCAGCCTGGCAATCCCGATCTCCCTGGTGGGCACCTTTGCCTTCGTCAAGGTCTTCGGCTTCTCGATCAACCAGCTCACCCTTCTGGGTTTGGTGCTGGCCACGGGTCTGGTGGTGGATGACGCGATCGTGGTGATCGAGGCGGTGTCCAAGAACATCGAGAGGGGCATGAAGGCCCGGGAGGCGGCAATCGAATGCATGGGCGAGCTTATCGGCGCTCTGGTGGCCACGGCCCTGGTGCTGATGGCGGTGTTCGTGCCGGTGGCCTTCTACCCCGGCGGCATCGGCATCATCTACAAGCAGTTTGCCCTCACGATCGCTTTCTCGATTGCGATCTCTGCCTTCAATGCGCTTACCTTCTCGCCGATGCTCTCGGGCCTGATCCTTGGGGGTAAGCCCCAACCCCCCAAGGGGCCGATCTGGATCGTGCTCGGGGTGGTGGTGGGTCTGGCCTTCGGCCGTTTCAACGGTGTGGGGGGGTGGACCTACATCCTCGGCGTGGTGCTCGGCGTGCTGGCCGGGGCCAACCTGCCCTGGATCTTCAATCGTTTCAACGTCTTCTTTGCCAAGGTGGAGAGCGGCTATGCCACCTTGGTCGCCACCTTGATCCGGCGCCGCCGCCTCATTCTGGTGGGCCTTGGTGCCGGCATCGTCCTCACGGTCTTCGCTTTCACCAGTCTGCCTTCGGCCTTCATCCCCGACGAGGATCAGGGCTATGGGGTGGGCTTCTTCCAACTCCAGAACGGCGCCTCCCTCAGCCAGACCCAGGCCACGGCCCAGGAAGTGTCCCGCGTGCTGGGCAAGGAGGAGGAGATCGTGGCTGGCACGGTGGTCAGCGGCTACGGCTTCAATGGCGCCAGCCCCGACCAGGGGGTGTTCTTCTTCGGACTCAAGCCCCTGGAGGAGCGCTCGGCCGCCTCGGCTTCGGCCGCCGCTGTGGTGCAACGGCTCAACGACAGCCTGCAAACGATCAGCAGCGGCTTCGTACGCGCCGGCTTGCCTCCGGCGATTCCAGGTTTCTCCTCCCAGGGGGGCTTCTATTTCCAGTTCAACGACCTCAGCAACGGCGGCTACACCTTCACTCAGCTGGCGGAACAGGCCGCCAAACTCACCTCGGCAGCCCAGGCCACCGGTTTCTTCAGCTCGGTTTACACCCAGTTCATCCCCAGTGCCCCGGCCTTCGAGTTGAGCATCGACCGCGACATGTTGGGGGCATTGAACATCGATTTCTCCCAGGCGATGAGCACGATCGGCATCCTGGCGGGTAGCAACTTCGCCAACCTCACCTATGAGAACGGCCAGGTGCGCAACATCTACGTCCAGTCACAGGCGGCTAACCGCAGCACGATCGAAGACGTGGAGGGATACTACGTCCGCTCCAACGACAACAAGTTGGTGCCCGTGTCGGAGTTTGCCAAGGTCACGCTCACCAGCGCCCCGCCGGTGATCAGCCACTACAACCTCTACCGCACGATCCTGGTGCAGGGGGCTGAGGCGGCGAGCAAGAGCTCCGGCCAGGCGCTGGCCAAGATTCAGGAGGTGTTCACCAACCTCGATTTCAACAACATCGGCTATGCCTTCACGGGCCTGGCCGCCCTCCAGCTTTCGGCAGGTGGCGCCAGTGTGCTGGTCTTCGGGCTCGGAATTCTGGTGGTGTATCTGGTGCTCTCGGCCCAGTACGAGAGTTATGTCACCCCCGTGATCATCCTGATGACCGTGCCCCTGGCGATGCTCGGGGCGCTGGCGTTTCTGGCGATCCGCTCGATCGACCTCAACATCTACGCCCAGGTGGGATTGGTGACGTTGATCGGACTGGCGGCCAAGAACGGCATCTTGATCGTGGAGGTGGCCGAGCAGCACATGAAGGCCGGGATGAGTGCGGTGGAGGCGGCGATTGCCTCTGCGGAATCGCGGCTGCGGCCCATCCTGATGACGGCGATTGCGGCCCTGGCGGGCTTCATGCCCCTGGTGGTGGCCCACTCCGCCGGCGCCCAGAGCCAGCAATCCCTGGGCACGGTGATCTTCGGCGGCCTGCTGGTGGCCACGGTGCTCTCGCTGGGTGTGGTGCCGCCCTTCTATGTGGTGATCAAGGGGCTGGAACAGGCCTGGTTCGCTGAGGCGGATCGCCAAGACTCTGCTTAGGCAGAGTCCCGGCCCGGGCCACTCCCCTGGAGGATGCCCAGTGCACAATCCACTCTTTAGAGTTTCCCAAGAATCGAAGGATGCCTTGAGGTACTCCTTGTGGTCCGTAGGGGGCTCCGGCGGTCGCTGAAACCCCTGCCTCCCCTCCCTTCCTTGCTGCGATTGCACGGCACCCCCGCGGGTTGCAGGGGGGGGATGATCGAGGTCCCCCAGGAGTAATTAGGTGTGCCAGGGGCCATTGGCTGGCTCCACGACAACGAGTCGCTGGTGGCTGGGTGCCTGGTGCTGGTGGTGTTGGGGGCTCTTCTGTTGCTTCTCAACATCAGGCGCCTTGGCATCCTTTCGAAGCGCCAGGCCAGGGAGGTCATCCAGGCGCTTGATCACGAGGGGGCGATCCTTGCCGCCCTGCCCGATCGGCTCTTTGAACTTGATCGCGAGGGTGTTTACCTCACCGCCTATGGGACCCGACCTTTGCAACGGGACGAAACACCACAGGCCCTGCTGGGCAGAACCATTGGGGACATCTTTCCTGCGGATGCCGGGCGGGTGAACCGCGAGGCCATCGCTGAGGCCGACGACCGTGGCCGTTCTGTCGGTCGCCGCATTTCCCATGTGCTTGGAGAGGGTCTTCATTGGTTCTAACTCTCCGTGGCGACGTGGCCAGCGGCCCAACCAAGTGGTGATCGGTTCGTCGTGCTGTTGCGGGATGTGACCGCGATGGTGGAAACGCCCCAGAACCTGATCGGCAGAATCGATTCTACGAAACCTTGCGGAACTGCAATCGTGCGAGCGTAAAGAGCCTTAACCGGCACGAGCTTTTCCGAACGTTCTGCGATCTGGCCGTGCAATCCGGGGAGGTGAAGATGGTCTGGATCGGCGAGGTGGACCCTGCCAAGGGGGCGCTGCCAATGAAGGCCTGCGCCGGCAGCGGCACCGATTACCTCAGCAGAATTTCGCTCTCGATCCGCGCCGATGAGCCCGGTGGCCGTGGCCCCACCGGCACGACCGTGCGAGAAGACCATCCCTGCTCGGTCGATGATGTCAGCAACGATCCGTTGGCGGCCGCCTGGCACGACTTAGGCCGGCAGTACGGCAGGCGATCCTCAGCCAGCCTTCCCCTGCATGAGAAGAGCTCCGTGGTGGGGGGGATCACGCTGTACTTCGGAGAGGAGGAGCTATTCGATGTGCGCACGCGTTTGCCGCTCGAAGATTTCGTCAACGACCTGGATCTCACCCTGGATCGTTTCGCGCGTGAACAGGACAACAAGACCCTTCAGGTGGACTTACGTGCCAGCGAACGCCAGTATCGCCAGCTGACCGAGAGCATCAGCGATGTGATCTGGAGCCTGGATCCGATCAGATTCCGCTTCCTCTACGTCAGCCCTGCCATTGAGCGGTTACGGGGGCTAAAGGCCGAGGAGGTGCTGCAGGCACCCCTCGATCTCTGCTTCTCGCCTCCCAGTCTTGCTTCCTTGCGGGAGACGGTCGCGGCCATGGTCTGCCGGGTCGAAACGGACGGCTTCAAGGCGACACTGCCTCGACGTCCTGATCTGCTGCAGGGTGATACCAATGGCGAGCGGCACAACGTGGAGGTGATCATCAACCCGGTGCTCAACGAACTGAGGGGCCGTCTTGAGATCGATGGGGGCACCCGTGACATCACTGAGCGCAAGCGCTACCAGGCCAGAATCGACGAGCTCACGCTCATCGATGAGCTCACGCTCTTCGATGAGCTCACGGGTCTGCCCAATGCCCTTCAATTGCGTCAAAAGTTCAACCAGGCCATCGCTTCTAACAGGAGTCCCATCAAGACCCTGGCCGTGCTGGTCTTCGATATCGACAACCTGCGGTTGGTGAATGAAGCCTACGGCTACCCCGTGGGCGACATCCTGCTGATCGCCATGGCCGATCGCCTGCGGGCCGCCAACCCCTCGGCCAACCAAGTGCTGGCTAGGTTTGCGGCGGATACCTTCGTGGTCCTGCTGCCGGATACCGATGAGCTGGAGGCCGTTGCCCAGGCCCATGCCCTGCGGCAACGCCTGAATTGACCCGTCCGGGCGGAACTCAAGGAAGTGCGCGTCTGCGCCTTCGCCGGTGTGAGCCTCCATCCCTTCGATGGCGACGATTTTGAGACCTTGCTGCGCAAGGCTGAGGTCAGTGCGCGCACGGCCAAGGAGGACGGACACAACAGTGTGACTCTGTTTCACGCCGAGTTCCTCGCCGGCTCCGATCGCCGGCTGGTGCTGGGCAATGGCCTCCATGAGGCGATTACCCGTGAACAGTTCGCGGTGCACTATCAACCCCAGCTCGACCTGCGCAGCGGCGCACTGGTGGGCGCCGAGGCACTCCTGCGTTGGAACCATCACTCCATTGGGCCCGTGTCACCGGGGGAGTTCATCCCAATCGCTGAAAGCAACGGCCTGATCGTTAACCATGGTTAGTGGGTGCTCCACCGGGTGCTGGAGAAGCTGCGCCACTGGAACCAGCCCGGTCGTTCTCCTGTGGTGGTGGCGGTGAACCTCTCCGCCCAGCAGCTGCTCCAACCCGACCTGGTGGAGCACTTGGAGGCTTTGCTGGTGCAGGAGGGAGTGCATCCCTCCTGGTTGGAGTTGGAGCTCACCGAGTCGGTCACCATGCACAACCCCGAGCGGGTGGCCCAGATCATGGGCGAGCTGCGGGAGCTGGGAATCACCTGGTCGATCGACGACTTCGGGACGGGCTATTCCTCCTTCAGCTACCTGCGCAAGCTCAGGGTCAACAAGCTCAAAATCGACCAGTCCTTCATCGGGGATCTTGAAACCTCTGAAGACGGCCGCACGATCGTGCGCTTGATCATTCATCCGGCCCACAATCTCGGCATCAAGGCAATTGCCGAAGGCGTGGAAACGGAGGGGCAGCTGGCCTACCTTCGTCAGCAGGGCTGTGATGAAATTCAGGGCTATCTTTGCAGCCGACCGCTCCAGGTGGAGGCGTTCGAGGCCTTCATGGCGGCCCACAACCCCAGCCTGTGGGCGCCGCCGCCGCCAGCCAGCCCTTGACCACCATTCCCGTGAGCTCGAACCAGTGATCTCGATCAGGTGATCCCGATCAAGTGATCACTGTGGGCCGCCCAAAGCCCGTGCGCTGTTTGATTTCCGCCAGCTGATCGATGGCCGCGATCAGGTCAGCCAGGGCCACTTGGGGATCCTGGTCCAGGTCGCCACCGCTGGGCTCGTAGCGCTCGAGGTACACGCGCAAGGTCGCCCCCTGGGTGCCCGTGCCCGAGAGCCGCAGCACCACCCGGCTGCCGTCATCGAGCAGCAGGCGCAGGCCCTGGCCGCTGGTGATGGAGCCATCCACTGGATCGCTGTAGCTGAAGTCGTCGGCGGTGGCGATGCGGCGGCCGGCGAAGGGTTGATCCACCAAGGAGGGCAGCAGGCCCCTGAGGCGGTCGTAGAGCCCTTGGGCGCGTCCACTTTCGATCGCTTCATAGTCGTGGCGGGAGTAGTAGTGGCGGCCGAAACGGCTCCAGTGCTCCGCCATCAGCTCCGCCACCGAGCGGCGCCGCACCGCCAGGATCTGCAGCCAGAACAGCACCGCCCAGAGGCCGTCCTTTTCGCGGATGTGGTCGCTGCCGGTGCCGAAGCTCTCCTCACCGCAGAGGGTGATGCGGCCGGCATCGAGCAGGTTGCCGAAGAACTTCCAGCCCGTGGGCGTTTCGAAGCAGGGCAGGCCCAGCTCCTTGGCCACCACATCCACGGCGGCGCTGGTGGGCATCGAGCGCGCCACCCCCACCAGCCCGGCCCCGTAGCCCGGGGCGAGGCTGGCATTGGCGGTGAGTACCGCCAGGCTGTCACTGGGGTTCACGAAGCAGCGCTGGCCCACGATCATGTTGCGATCGCCATCGCCGTCGCAGGCGGCCCCGAAGCGGTAGCCGTCGCCGTCGAGCAGCAGCTCCGCCAGCTCATGGGCGTAGGTGAGGTTGGGATCGGGGTGACCGCCGCCGAAATCCTCCAGGGGCGTGCCGTTGCGCACCGTGCCCGCCGGTGCCCCCAGCAGGCCCTCCAGGAGCCGATGGGCGTAGGGCCCGGTGACCGCATGCATGGCATCGAAGGCGATCGGGTAGTCGTGGCGCAGCAGATCGCCGATCTGATCGAAGTCGAAGAGTTGTTGCATCAGCGCCACGTAGTCATCGACCCCATCGATCACCTCCACCTGCAGGCCCTCGATCTGGGCGTGGCCCGGTGTGTCGAGATCGAGGGGCGGGGCATCGCAGATGCGGTAGCTCTCCAGAGCGGTGGTGACCGCGTAGATCGCGTCGGTGATTGATTCGGGGGCGGGTCCGCCGTTGGCGCCATTCACCTTCACGCCGAAGTCGCCTTCGGGGCCGCCGGGGTTGTGGCTGGCCGAGAGGATGATGCCGCCGATCGCCCCGTGGCGGCGGATCAGGTGGGAGGCGGCGGGGGTGGAAAGGATGCCGCCGGTGGTGGTGATCAGCCGGGCGACGCCGTGGGCGGCGGCCATGCGGGCGATCACGTCGATGGCGGGCCGGTTGCCGTAGCGGCCATCGCCCCCCAGCACCAGGGTGCCCCCCTCGACCCCTGGAACCACCTGCAGGATCGCTTCGATGAAGCTCTCGAGGTAGTGGGGTTCCTGGAACTGACGGCTGCTCTTGCGGAGCCCAGAGGTGCCCGGTTTCTGATCGCTGAAGGGCTGGGCCAGGCTGACGCTGTGCGCCATTGGGGGGGCTTCCGGGGGCACCAAATTAGACCGCTCCCTTGCTTGGGCCCTGGCTAGGTTGATCTGAGGCGATTGGGGCAAAACCCGTGGGGAAACGTTGGTCGGGTTTGCGCCCTGGAGGAAGGCCGATGCATCAGGAAGGGGCGACACCAGGCTCGGCTCCGCCCCGATCCATCGGGCGAGGGGCGGCTGCGTTCCCTCTGGCGTTGTCGGTGTTGGCGCTGCTCGGCGCCGCTTCCCTGCGCCCCGCGGCGGCGGTGATGGGTGGGCCCAAGGCCCATCCCTACGCGCAGGCGGTGGGCACCAGCGTCAGGGCGGCCGAGGCGGTGCTGGCTCAGACCGGCACGGAGACCTGTCTGCGCGGCAAGCTCACCAACGCGATGCTGGGATTGTCGGCCAGTTGCGAGGCGAGCGGCCAGCGCAACCCGCTCTGCCAGTTAGCCGATCAGGTTTCGGTGATCACGGGCCCCTGGAGTTTGGGTGCGATGGAGGACACAGCACGCAAAGTGATTCTCCTGGCCGCTCCGGTGGCCGTGGGCGGCCCAGGCCCGGTGGAGGTGAACCGTTAGGGCTCCGCCCTCGCGGGGATCATTGGGTGCCGAAGTTAAAGCCGCTCTTTGGCTTGGGCGCGGCTGCGGGGGCCGGGGCCACCAGAGGTTTGAGGGTGGGTTTGCAAACGTTCTGCAGGCCTTCCGCCAGCTTGTTGAGGGCTTCGCGGCGCTTGTAGCTGTTGCTGGAGGCGGTCACTGATTTCTGGCGAATCTCCCAGAGATCGTCTTTGCAACTGGCCGAGAGCCAGGGGTTGTCCAGCAACCCATCGGCGCTCTTGCGCGAGGGGTCGCATGTGATGGCGGTGTTTTCGCGGGCGCAGTTGATCGCGCTCAGCTGCATGGTGCGCAGGGTCTCTTGGCTGGGAAAGTCCGGCTCAGGGGTTTTCGGAGCGGCCTGGGCGCCGGGTGGTGCATTCCAGGGCAGGAGTGCCGCGGCGAGGAGGCCGAGGGCGCAGGCGTTGGGCCGAGCCATGGAGGCAGCACAGATGAGCCCCATCATCGCCCCGGCATCGGGCGCCTCTGGCCGCTGCCGCACGCCTTGTGCATCCGCGCCCATCTGCGCTCCAGCCGCGGGGCCACCCCGAGCTCGGCCCCCCGCCACATCCGCTCGAACTCGTGCTCGAACTGGGACGCCAGCGCAGGTGAGTGAATCAGCAGAAGGGTTTCGTCATTTCCGTGGGCGGCCGACGGGCTCCAGTTGAAGCTGCCGGTGATCACCGTGCGCCGGTCGATCACGGCGAATTTGTGGTGGAGCTTGTCGCCCCCCGCGAGCCGTGGCACCCCCACCGTTTCCATCGCCGCGCTCCAGGTTTTGTTGCCCGCTTCGATGCCGCAGCGGCGATCAGGCAGGTTGATCCCGAGCAGATCCAGCACCTCGGAGAAGGAGCGGTAGGCGAAGCCCGGATCGGCCAGCAGCCTGAGGCGCACGCCCTTGGTGCGCAGGTGGGCCAGGGCCTCGGTGAGGTTCTGGGCCGAGAAGACGAACAGGGCCAGATCGATCCGCTCCCGGGCCTGGTTGAGGCTCTGCTCCAGCACCAGAAGTCCGTTGCGAGGATCCTTGGACCGGTGGGGGGCGAAGAGCACATCCACGGCGGTGCCCTGTACATCGACCCGCTGGATCGCTGTTCCCTTTTTCTCCAGGCCGAAGCGGCTGTCGGGTTGGCCCTGGGGACCATCCCCCCAGAGTTTCTGGAACTCCTGCACGAACACAGCCGCCAATGGAGCGCTTTCCAGGCGCAGGAGGTGATTGACGTTGCCGCGGGTGCTGGGGGAGTCGGGGTCGCCGTGGATGCAGGAGGGGGTGAAGTTGGCCGAGCCGGTCACCAGCACGCGCCGGTCGGCGATCAGGAACTTGTGGTGCATCAGGCCGCTGCCGGCGCTGCCGTCAGCGGTGTCATCGATCAGGGGGACACCCCCTCGCTGCAGGATGAGCACCGCATCGCCCGCCTCCCGTTCCTCGGAGCTGAGCACTCCGTCGTGGTTGCGATCGGCCAGGGCGCTCAGCTGCCGCTGGCGCAGGCGCTGGTGGGGGTTGAGATCGAGGGCGTGCTGTTGGCTCCAGGGGGTGCTGTAGGTGTTCTCAAGCACCACCTTCACCGTGATCCCTTCACGCTGTTTGGCCACCAGGGCCCGGGCCACCTCCGGCAGAGAGAGCTCCTGAACGGCGACCAGCAGTTCGCTGCGGGCCTCCCGGATCGAGCGAAGCACCAGGGCTTCGAGGTCATCGCCTGGGCGCTGCTGACCGTTGATCGGGCTGCGGTAGCTGGTTTCTCCGCGCTGGTTGAAGACCAGCTCAAAGCCCTTGGGCAGCGGCGGTTGCGCAGGGGTTGAGCCGATCAGCCGGGCGTTGGCGCCGCAGCCGCCCAGGGAAATCGCCCCGGCAAGGGTCAACAAGCCAAGCCCCAGGCAGTTGAGCGGGCCCCTACCGGGAGGCTCCAAGACGTGATCGTGGGGGCTGATCGCTGCCGAAGGATTGGCCTTGGCGCCCATGGTTGCCGGTTCCGCTGGTCCGGTTCAGGGTTCCCAGAGGTGGACGGGGAGGTGGCGGGCGGCCTCTCCCTCCAGCGGTTCAGCGCCGTTGGGGGCTTAAAACCACTCGGCGACGGCCTGATCGCTGGGGTTGCTGTTGTCTTCAGGGGTGTCGCGTTCGAAGCGCAGGGTGATGTTGCGCTTTTGCTGACCGTCGGCGGCGATCGCCTGGATCGGATAAAGCTGCAGGCCATCGCGGAACGGCACCTGCACCCGGAAAGTGCCATCGCTGGAGAGGGGCACCTCCTCCTCGCCGATCAAGAGCCGGGCGGAGGGATCGGTGGCGCCGTAGACGATCAGCTCGGCGTCGGCCACAAGCCAGAAGGCCCGCTGGCGCGGGGCCACCCCGCCCAGGCCTGATTCATTGCGGCCACTGGCCCAAAGGCCGATGCCCGAGGGGTTGAGGCCTACACCGCTGAGGCGGGAATGGTCGCTGTCCTCGATTTCGTGGAAGGCCTCTGAGCCGCGGCCGAAGCGCTTCCACCGCACCGTGGCGCTTTGGTACAGCCGCTCATGCAGGTCGGTGTCGGCGGCCTCCACAGGGCTGGGCAGGCTGGGCAGAGTGCCCGTGGTGCCAGGTGCCGACGATTCGAGGGTGAAGGGCACGAATTGATCGAGGATCTGCTCGCTGGGATGCAGGGCCGGAACGCGCGCCACAGAAGATGTGGCCAGGGAGATCCAGCCGCCGGCCGGTCGGCGGTAGCCCAGCTCCACCCGGTAGTCGCGGTCGCTCAGTGGCACGGGCAGGTACCACTCAGTGGCGTGGGCATCCACCGGCACCTCCTGCAGGGTGTGGGGGTGGGTGGCACCATTGGCGAGGCCCGTCACATCGGCCAGGCGCAGGGCCAGCTGGGTGGCGCCGATGGTCAGGGCTCCCTGACGATCAGGGTCGGAGATCTCCCAGAACACATAGGCCCATTGGGGATCCCGCGGCAAAAACACCACCTTGGTGGGGGAGGCCGGCCGGGGGGCAGGCGGCAGCTCCGCCTCAATCGCCTGCAGGTTCAGGGCCGGAGTGTCCGGGGCGTCATCGCCTGGTTGCCGGGTGTTGATCGCTTCCACCAATTCCTGCTTGGATTTGCGGCTGTAAAGACCGACCCCCAGATCACTGGCCATCTGACGCAGCTGCCGGAGGGTCAAGCGGGCTAGAGAAGAGAGGGTCTGACTCACAGCGTTTCCTGATTTCGTTTGGGATCAGTTTGCATGACTTTTTCCGCCCAGGGCCCCGTCCCAGGGCAAGGGTCAGCATCTTCTGACGGCTCCGGTTGCCACCAACCATGAAAAAAACGGCGGGGATCTCCCGCCGTTGTTGATGGCCTTGCCGGGCTGGCAAAAGCGCTGAAATCAGCGACCGATGCTGCGGTAAGGAACCTTGGAGAGGTAGTCGATGCTGGCGCTGCTGGCGGCATTGCCGGCGTTGCGCAGGGCCGGCAGGGAGCGCACCCAGGGGAGGTAATCCTCGGGGTTGCCGCCACGGCGCTGGGTGGCGCGAACCGGGAAGGCTTTGCCTGCGCCGGTGTAGACGATCTGCGGGAAACCGAAGATGCCGCGGTAGTAGGCGTCGTAGCGGGGCGTGGTGATGTTGAAGGGGGTTTCACCCAGCGCCCGGGAGCCCACCACCCGGTTCCGGTGGTAGGGAACCGTGTCGTAGCCGAAGTTCTCGAGGTACTCGTCGCTGTCGAGGATCGCGTCCACGGCACCCTTGAGGCCCTTGGTCATGATCACGGCCGACCAGGCGATTTCCTCGGCCTGGCTGTAGACCGGACGACCGAGCAGTTTCTCCACCAAGTGGCGGGACAGGCGGTAGTTGTTATTGAGGTTGTAAAAGCTGCGAACGAAGGTGTCCGAGAGGGCCAGGGAGCGGATGAAGTCGCGCACGGTGATCTGACCGTCGCGCAGTTGGCATTCGAGGGTGTGGTCCCGGTCGACCTTGAAGGCGTGGAAGAAGAGCTGGCGGTAAGCCGATTCGATCACAAAGTTCTGATCGTCGCGGCTCAGGACCTTGTCCAGCGCAACGGCCTTGGGATCTTCGTCGGAACCCACCCGAAACGCCTTGACCCGGGAGTTCTGGGTCGTGGGTGCGTACTTGAGTAGGGGGAGCGCCACGCGTCTATCGGCATCCGACGCCTGTGATCGTAGAAGTGCGCCTCTGGGCCTCTTCTCGCTGGCCAGGCAGGACTCACGATCCGTAACGTTTGCACCCTGCTGCGTGGCCGGCCCACCCCCCGCGGGGGACTCACCAGCCGAAGGCTGAAAGGGGTGACGCCGGGGGGGGGGCGGCTCCGGACTCAGGCGCTCCAACGGCTGCTGCTGAGGGCGCTTCGGCGCCATCGGCTCCCTGCCAGCGGGTTTCGATGCAGAAGGAAGCGGTGTTGGAAAGCCCCTCCACCGTGCTGGTGCGCAGGCGCACATCAGGCCCGGCGAAGCTGAAGCGCTCCAGGGAGTTCATCGTTTCGTAGTTGGTGCTGAGCAGGAGGCCATCGCGCGCGTCCATCGCGAAGTGGCCAGCCACCGGGGCCGTCTCGGCGTAGCCCCGGTCGCGCAGCAGCAGGCCGACGCGGCCCCGTTCATCGCTGGGGATCAGCCCGAAGACGGATTCGCCTTCATGGGCTTCGCCCGCCTTGTCCCAGGCCATCGAGCCGCTCCAGCGCACTTGGCAGCCCCCCACCAGACCGGCGGGGTCCTGGCCATGCAGTTCGGCAATCGCCAACAGCCGCGGGTCGCCGGCGACCACTTCCACCACTTCAATCAGGGAGCCGCCCGCCTCAGCGCTGCGGTACAGGAGGTGGTGGCTGCTGCGTTGGGAGCGCCAGCGGCCGCAGCTGAGCTGGAAAAAACTCAGGGCATCGGCAATCGAGAGGCTCACGGCGCGGCAGCGGCTACAGCGATGATCGCAAGCGACGGCCTTGGTGGCGCCTCTTTTGTCCCTCGGAGCCCTGGCGGCCTTGGCGGCAGCCCTCTGCTGGACCCTTTCCACCAGCCTCTGGCGGCGGTTGCCCACCTCCTTGGGCCCCGCCCAGCTGAACCTGCTCAAGAACCTGTTGGCCCTGGCCCTGCTGGGGCCGGTGTTGGGGCTGCTTCCCGGGGCGGTGCCGCCCTCGGTCCTTCTGCCCCTGGCCCTGAGCGGAGTGGTGGGAATCGGCCTCGGGGACAGCCTGTTCTTTGCGGCTCTGCGGCGCCTGGGCACCCGCCGCACCCTCACCCTCGATGCCGGCGGACCGGCTCTCACGGCCTTGGTGGGTGTCCTGGCGCTGGCGGAGGTGCCCCGGCCCGGCCAGTGGCTGGGCATCGGCCTGATCAGCCTGGCGGTGCTGCTGGTGGCCCGTGGCGTGCGCGACTCTGACGGCCAGCGGCGGCCCCCCGACCCCTGGGGGGTGCCCCTGGCCCTTGGGGCCCTGGCCTGCGGGACAGCCGGGGCGCTCCTGGCCCGTTCGGTGCTGGTGGTGGGCACGGTGGGGCCGCTGCAATCCGCTGCCGTGCGCCTTGCCGCCGCTGTTGTGGTGTTGCTACCGCTGCTGGGGCGGTTGCCGCGCGCCCGCTGCGGTCCCCTGCCGAAGCGGCCGCGCTGGCCTGTGGTGCTGATGGCCACAGCGCCGGTGATGGCCCTGCCCTTGGCCCCCCTGGAAAGGGACAGGCCGGGGCGGCGGGGGTGGGCGGCGGCGCTGCTGGCCCTGGCGGGTGTCGGCTTGGTGGTGGGCCTGGGGGGTTAAGCCGGATCGCGTGTCAACGGCGCACCGTTCAAGCGCTCCTGGGCCTGCCCCTCGGCCCAGGCCACCAGCTGGGTCAGCTCAAGGGTGAGGGGATCACAGCCCAGCTCGGCGGCCAGACGCTCCAGTTGGGCGGCGCCGCTGAGCAGTTGCTCCAGGAACACCGGGGCGAAGCCAGGGTCGCTCTGGAAGCGGGGCTCATGGGCCATCCAGGCTTCGATCGCAACGCTGACGGGCATGGGGCCGTGGCCCCGCCCGGCGATCTCCTGAAGGCAGCGCAGGCAGTGGGCGAGCAGGCGCAGGTGATGGCGCTCCAGAGATGGCAGCAGACTGGACTCCAGCAGGCCCAGGTCGCGATCACTGAGGGGGCCGGAGGGATTCACCGCTGGGGTGATATGCCGTTCTCGATCTGGAGGCGGAAGCCGCAGGAGTGGCCCCCCTCCAGGCGCCAATGCATGCGTTCCACCGAGCAGTCGGGGAAGGTGTGGCGAATCAGCTCCAGTTCCTGGGCACACACCACCGGGAACTGCTCGGCGATGCGCGAGACCGAGCAGTGGAATTCGCTCATGAGCCAGCCACTGCCCTCGGGGTCCGGGCGGCATTCGGTGACATAACCCTCCCGGCGGCGCAGCTCCACCAGGCGCTCCACCCGGGTGCGGAGGCTGCCTTCGCCGATCTGCCGGTGATAGAGCCGGGCCTTGTCCTGGGCCTGCTGCTCCAGCAAGGCTTGGACGGTGCCGGGGGGCAGGCTGGCGTTGATCGAGCTGAGCAGGCCGAGGGCGAACTGCTCGCTGCCGTCGGGGAACTGGTCGTGGCCTCGGGGTGTCAGGCGCCAGTGGTTGCTGGGGCGACCGGGGCCCTCGGCGGCGGGGCTGGCCTCCACGAGGCCGTCGTCTTCGAGGCTGCGCAGGTGCCGACGCATCACCTGTACTGAAACCTCCAGGCGGTCGGCCAACTGGGCCGCCGTCGCGTCACCCGTGTGCAACAGCAGGGTGAGTGCCGCCTCGCGGGTGGGGGCCTGGGTGGAGGGGCTCATCGGGTCGTTCACGGTTCCGCCGGCGAGCGGACCGTGCCCCAACCTTGCCACGCGCGGCAGGAATCTGTGGTCAGCGCCCGGGCAAGGGTCAGGCAAGGGCCACAATGGCCCCATCACCTCCGGTGCCTGCTGCGGTGCCCTAGGCTCCAACTAACGAAACCCCAGAGTTTCGTAATTGGAGGCTGGCCCTGTCCGGCCGGATCTCTCCAAGCCCTCATCCCCCACGCCGTGGTGCCGCCCACCGTCCCGTCGAACCATGTCAGACGCCTCCTCAGCTACGGCATCCAGCGGTCCTGCGGGGGCCGGCTCCGAGAGCCTTGAGGTGATCCGCAAGTTTGCCGAGACCTACGCCAAGCGCACCGGCACCTATTTCTGCAGCGATCCCGGCGTGACAGCCGTGGTACTCGAGGGCCTTGCCCGCCACAAGGATGAGCTCGGGGGTGCCCTCTGCCCCTGTCGCCACTACGAGGACAAGCAGGCCGAGGTCTCCCAGGCTTTCTGGAATTGCCCCTGCGTGCCGATGCGGGAGCGCAAGGAGTGTCACTGCATGCTCTTCCTCACCGAGGACAACCCCTTCCGCGGCGAGAGCCAGACCATCAGCACAGAAGAACTTCTTTCCCACACCGCAGGCTGAGCGCCGCACCGCCATGACCGCAGCCGCCTCCCCGCTCGGAGATCTGGTGAGCCAGCCGTACAAGTATGGCTTCGTCACCGACATCGAGACCGACAAAATCGCCAAGGGACTGAGCGAGGACGTGGTCCGCTGGATTTCAGCGAAGAAGGAGGAGCCGTCCTTCCTACTCGATTTCCGTCTGAGAGCCTACCGCCAATGGCTGCGCATGGAGGAACCCGACTGGGCCACCCTCGGTTTCCCAGCCATCGACTATCAGAACATCATTTACTACGCGGCCCCCAAAGAGCAGGCGAAGAAGTCCAGCCTCGATGAAGTGGATCCGAAGCTGTTGGAAACCTTCGAGAAGCTCGGCATCCCCTTGAGCGAGCAGAAGCGTCTTTCCAACGTGGCCGTTGATGCGGTCTTCGACAGCGTTTCGATCGCCACCACTTACAAGGAGAAGCTGGCGGAGCACGGGGTGATCTTCGGCTCGATCAGTGAGGCTGTGAAGGAGCATCCCGAGCTGATCGAGCGCTATCTGGGCACGGTGGTTCCCGGCAACGACAACTACTTCGCGGCCCTCAATTCAGCGGTGTTCAGCGATGGATCCTTCGTGTTCATCCCCAAGGGGGTGGAATGCCCGATGGAACTCTCCACCTACTTCCGCATCAACTCCGGCGACACCGGCCAGTTCGAGCGCACCTTGATCGTGGCTGAAGAAGGCGCCTCGGTGAGCTACCTCGAGGGCTGCACCGCACCGATGTTCGACACCAATCAGCTGCATGCGGCGGTGGTGGAGTTGGTGGCCCTCGATGACGCCTCGATCAAGTACTCCACCGTGCAGAACTGGTACGCCGGCGATGAGAACGGTGTGGGTGGCATCTACAACTTCGTCACCAAGCGCGGCCACTGCCGCGGCGACCGCAGCCATATCAGTTGGACCCAGGTGGAGACCGGCTCGGCGATCACCTGGAAGTACCCCAGCTGCGTGCTGCAGGGGGCTGATTCGGTGGGCGAGTTCTACTCGGTGGCCCTCACTAACCACCGCCAACAGGCGGACACCGGCACCAAGATGATCCACGTGGGTCCGCGCACACGCTCCACGATCGTGAGCAAGGGCATCAGCGCCGGCCATTCCTCCAACAGCTACCGGGGTCTGGTGCAGATGGGGCCCAAGGCGGTTGGGGGTCGCAACTTCAGTCAGTGCGATTCGATGCTGATCGGCGACCAGGCCGCCGCCAACACCTACCCCTACATCCGCTCCCAGCAGCCCGACGCCGCGATCGAGCACGAGGCCAGCACCTGCCGGATCTCCGAAGACCAGCTCTTCTATCTGCAGAGCCGGGGCATTGGCTTCGAGGAGGCGGTGTCGATGATGGTCAGCGGCTTCTGCCGCGATGTGTTCAACCAGCTGCCGATGGAGTTCGCCGCCGAGGCCGACAAGCTCCTCGCTCTCAAGCTGGAGGGTTCGGTGGGTTGAGTCCCGCTTCGTTCCTTCCATCCCCGCTCCCGTGCAGCTCCCCCTAGGGCCTGCCTTCCTTCCGCTCTGCCCCAACCCCAGGCCCTGTGATCCGTCCCGACGCTGAACTTCTGCTCCAGATCACCGATCTCCACGCCCGCGTGGAGGATCAGCCGATCCTCAAGGGCGTGAACCTGGAGATCCGCGCCGGCGAAATCCATGCGGTGATGGGCCGCAACGGCAGTGGCAAGAGCACGCTCTCCAAGGTGCTGGCGGGCCATCCCTCCTATCGGGTGACCAGCGGTTCGGTGCGCTATCGGGGCGAGGATCTGCTGGCGCTGCCCCCGGAGGAGCGGGCCCGGATGGGGGTGTTCCTCGGCTTTCAGTACCCGATCGAGATTCCCGGGGTGAGCAACCTGGAATTTCTGCGGGTGGCCACCAACGCCCGCCGCGGCCAGAAGGGCCAGGAGGAGCTGGACACCTTTGCCTTCGAGGATCTGGTGAACGAGCGCCTCAAGGTGGTGCAGATGGACCCGGCCTTTCTGGAACGCTCGGTGAACGAAGGCTTCTCCGGGGGTGAGAAAAAGCGCAACGAAATTCTTCAGATGGCGCTGCTGGAGCCCTTGGTGGCGATCCTTGATGAAACCGATTCCGGCCTCGACATCGACGCCCTCCGCATCGTCGCTGGCGGGGTCAATCAACTGGCCACGGCTGACAATGCCACTCTGCTGATCACCCACTACCAGCGCCTGCTTGAGGTGATCACCCCTGATTATGTGCACGTGATGGCGGCGGGCCGCATCCTGCGCACGGGCGGCAAGGAGCTGGCCCTGGAACTCGAGGAGCGCGGCTACGACTGGGTCGACGAGGAGCTAGCGGCCCTGGAGCTTTCCGAGAACGCCCGCACGCCTCTGGAGGTGGCCTGACCATGGTCCTGGCGAGCGACACCACAACCGGGGCCGCCGATCACGCCACGGCGATCGAGGCCTGGAGCGCGAAGCTCCTGCAAGAGTTACCGCCCGCCGTGGGTGTGCTGGCGGACGTGCAGCGTCGCGGTCGCGCCGCCCTAGAAGCCCTGCCCCTGCCCCGTCGGCACCAGGAGGATTGGCGGTTCACTGATCTGGGAGGCTTGACAGCCCTTAGCCCCCGTTGGGACGCGGCTCCCGTGGCGCCGCCCGCCGATTGGCCCCCGGCGGCCCCCGGGGTCACGCGCCTGTGGCTCGATGGCCGCAGTGATCCCCTCGCTGGAGTGGAACTGCCGCCCGGTCTGCGCCCCCTGGCGCCGTTGGAGCTGAGCCAGGCCCTGGGCCACACCCTGGCGGCTGTGGGCGCTGAGCACCACTGGCCCGTGGCCTTCAACCACGCCAGCGCCGGCGATTGCCTGGCCCTCCGCGTGAGTGGGCGGGAGATCGTTCAGCTGGAACTCGTCAGTGCTGCTTGCAACGACCAGGCGGTGCTCCCCCTGCGCGTGTTGGTGGTGGTGGAGGAGAAGGCCCAGCTGGAGCTCACCCAGGTGCTGCTGGGCTCGGCCGCCAGCCTCACCAGCCTGATTCTTGAGCTGCACCTGGGCCGTAAGGCCGCGGTCAATCATGGTCTGCTGGCCCTCGGGGAGGCCCCGGCCAGCCTGCTGGCCCATGTGGCCGTGGAGCAGGAACCCCAGAGCCGCTATCAGTTCACCAGTGCCTCCCGCGGCTGGGCGCTGTCGCGCCTGGAGCCCCGCATCAGTCAGGTGAGCGGCGCGGCCCACACCCATCTGGCGGGCCTGCAGCTGGCGGAGCAGCATCAGGTGGCGGACACCCACGCCTGGGTGCGCTTCGAGGGGCCCGATGGCAACCTCGAGCAGCTGCACAAGGCGATCGCCGATGACCACGGCCGCAGCATCTTCAATGGTGCCGTGCGCGTGCCCCGGGCGGCCCAGCGCACCAACGCCGCCCAGCTGAGCCGCAACCTGCTGCTCTCCAACCTGGCCCGGATCGACACCAAGCCCGAGTTGGAGATCGTCGCCGACGACGTGCGCTGCGCCCATGGCGCCACCGTGAGCCGGTTGCAGCTCGATGAGCTCTTTTATTTGCAGAGCCGCGGCATCGACGCCGAGCTCGCCGCCAGCCTGCTCAAGCGTGGCTTCTGCGCCGAAGTGCTCAAGGGTCTTCCCGCGGCCGCCGCCGTCTGGGAGCCCCTGGCGAGGGTGCTGCAGCCGGGCTCTGCTTTGAGCGCTCCGGAGCGGCGGCCATGACCAGCCTGGCCCTCCCACCGCTGATCCCCGCGATCGAGCCGGCCGAGAACCTGGCATTGATGACGCGTCCGGATTTCCCGCTGCTCGATCAGGTGGCCTGCCTGGGGCAGCCGCTGATCTATCTCGATTACGCCGCCACCAGCCAGAAGCCCCGTCAGGTGCTCCAGGCCCTGCAGCACTACTACGGCCATGACAACGCCAACGTGCACCGCGGCGCCCACCAACTGAGTGGCCGTGCCACCGAAGCCTTCGAGGCGGCACGCACCAAAACGGCGGCCTTCATCGGTGCCGCCAGCCCCCACGAGATCGTCTTCACCCGCAACGCCACCGAGGCGATCAACCTGGTGGCCCGCAGCTGGGGTGACGCAAACATCCGCCCCGGCGATGAGATTCTGCTGTCGGTGATGGAGCACCACAGCAACCTGGTGCCCTGGCAGCTGCTGGCGGCCCGCACGGGCGCCGTGCTGCGTCATGTGGGGCTCACCCCCACCGGTGAACTGGATCTCGACGACTTCAAGGCCCAGCTGGGAGAGCGCACGAGGCTGGTGAGCCTGGTGCAGGTGAGCAACACCCTGGGCTGCCTCAACCCGATCGCCGAGATCACCCGCCTGGCCCACGCCGCCGGTGCGTTGGTGCTGGTGGATGCCTGCCAGAGCCTCCCCCACCTGCCACTGAATGTGGCCGATCTCGGCGCCGATTTCCTGGTGGGCTCCTCCCACAAGCTCTGCGGGCCCACGGGCATGGGCTTTCTGTGGGGACGCGAGGCGCTGCTGGAGGCGATGCCGCCTTTCCTGGGGGGCGGCGAGATGATCGAGGAGGTGCAGCTGGGCTCCAGCACCTGGGCGGGTCTGCCCCACAAGTTCGAAGCCGGAACCCCGGCCATCGGCGAGGCGATCGGCATGGGAGCGGCCCTCGATTACCTGCAGGGCCTGGGGCTCGGGCGCATCCATGCCTGGGAGCAGCAGCTGACGCGCCAGCTGTTCGCCAGGTTGCAGGCGATCGAGGGGGTGCGGATCCTTGGCCCCACGCCCGAGCAGCAACCGGATCGCGCCGCCCTGGCCGCGTTCACGGTGGAGGGCCTGCACGCCAACGACATCGCCGCCCTGCTGGATTCCGCCGGCATCTGCATTCGCAGCGGCCACCACTGCACCCAGCCCCTGCACCGCCACTACGGCCTCGCCGGATCGGCCCGGGCCAGCCTGGGATTCACCACCACGCCCGAGGAAATCGACCGCTTCGCCGAGGAACTCCAGGGCACGATCGGTTTCCTTCGGGAGCACAGCTGAGGCTGGATCGGCTCCGGGGAGACCACTGCTTCAGGCCAGTGAATGCAGGCCGATCGCATTGCCTTCCGTGTCGATCACCACGGAGATGAAACCGAACTCGCCAATGGCCATTTTCGGGCGGCACACCTGGCCTCCGGCGGGCACCACGCGGCTTTCCTCCACAGCGCAATCCCCACAGCTGAAGTACACCAGTGTGCCGCCCTTCCCGGGCTCGCAGCCCTCCACCTTCATCAGTGCCCCACCGGCGCCCACCTGGGCGTTGTCCATCGGGAAGCTCCAGTAGGCCATGGCCGGGTTGGACATGTCCTCGAACTCCACCTGGAACACGGCCCCATAGAACGCTTTGGCCCGTTCCATGTCGGACACGTTGATCTCGAACCAGATGACGGGATTGGTGGCCATGGCGGTGTCGGGTGGAGGGTGGTTTGAACCTTAGGTTCGGTATTCCAAGTGATCCGGTCGTCTTCATCACCCTTGCCCGTGGGGCTTGATCCGCCCGTCGCGGATGTGCATGATCCGCCCGGCCTGCACGAGCCGGTGGCTGCCACCGTGATCCCCGTATCTTTCCGCAGCACCGGCGCCGTTGGGGCCTCGATCGCCCCCTGGGCGCGCTCGTTGGCGGTGACCGTGGCCAACCGCCGCCAGCCCACCCTGCGGCCCCCAGCACCGCCACCACAGCGATCACCAACTGCTGGCGCGGCTGAGGGCTCGCTTGAAAGCGAAGCAAAGGAGCCGTTCTGACGAGGGGCGCCAAAGGAACCTCCCTCAGTGCTTCAGGCCAAGGAGGTCGGAGCCGTCCGAAGGCGGCGGGCCAGGGCCGCTGGCCCAGGAGGTGGGTGGGATACACGCCCCGGGGCCAACGATCCCCCAGGATTGGATCCGTGAACGGTTGACTTGACAAGGAGCGGGGCGGATGAACATCGACGGCAAGGCCTGGCGCACGATCTGGCTGGAGCAGGGCGGCGCTGCGGTGGGTGTGATCGACCAGACCCTGCTGCCGCATCGCTTCGAAACCCGTTCGCTCGCCAGCCTCGATCAGACGGCACAGGCCATTGCCACCATGGTGGTGCGGGGGGCTCCCCTGATTGGCGTCACCGGTGCCTATGGGCTGATGCTGGCCCTGCGGCACGACCCCGGCGACTCAGCGCTGGAGGCTGCCTTCGAGCAGCTCAACGCCACCCGCCCCACGGCCATCAACCTGCGCTGGGCCCTGGAACGGGTGCGTGAGCGCGTGCGGCCCCTGCCGCCGGAGCAGCGGGCAGAGGCCGCGAAGGTCGAAGCCGCCGCCATCGCCGATGAAGATGTCGCGATGTGTGAGGCCATCGGCGACCACGGGTTGAGGATCTTCCAGGCGATCGCCGCCGCCCGCCCGGTCGAGCGCCAGGGGGAACCATTGAACGTGCTCACCCACTGCAACGCCGGCTGGCTGGCCACGGTGGACTGGGGCACGGCCCTGGCCCCGATCTACAAGGCCCACCGGGCGGGGATTCCGATTCATGTGTGGGTGGATGAGACACGCCCGCGCAACCAGGGGGCGAGCCTCACCGCCTTCGAGCTGGGGCGTGAGGGGGTGTCCCACACCGTGATCGTCGACAACGCCGGCGGTCATCTGATGCAGCACGGCCAGGTGGATGTGGTGATCGTCGGCACGGACCGCACCACGCGCTCGGGCGATGTGTGCAACAAGATCGGCACCTATCTCAAGGCCCTGGCTGCCTTCGACAACGGCGTGCCCTTCTACGTGGCCCTGCCCGCCTCCACCATCGACTGGACGATCGACGACGGGGTGGCCGAGATCCCGATCGAGGCGCGCTCCGCCCGTGAGGTGACCCATATCCAGGGGCGTCCTGGGGAGATTGCCTACGGGAGCGATCCGATCACAGTGCAGCTCAGCCCCGACGGCAGCATGGGCTTCAATCCCGCCTTCGACGTCACCCCGGCGCGGTTGGTGACGGGGTTGATCACGGAACGCGGCGTGGCCGAGGCCAGTGAGGAGGGGTTGCGTTCGTTGTATGCCCAGGCCTAAGTTCCGCGCGCCTGGGGCCTGAAAAGGTTAAGGGATGGTCAACAACAAAGCGGTGATCTGTCGTGCTCGATTGTGCCGCCCTGTTCATCTCCGATCTGCATCTGGGTTCGAATCAGTGTGAGGCCAAGGAGCTCAGTCGTTTTCTGGCCCTGATTCGCCCCCGGGTGCTCTATCTGGTGGGCGATGTGATCGACCTGCAGGCGATCCGCATCAATGCCAACGTCAGCGAAGCCTTCCTGGCGGCCAGCGTCGATCGGGCCTTCCAGGCCACCTCCGCCGATCCGCTGGAGAAGGGCTTCTTCGGCAGCCGCAGATTGTTGCGCCACACTCACCTGCAGGTGCTTCGCGATTTACGCGCGCTCGGTTGCTCGGGGGTGAAGGTGGTCTATGTACCGGGAAACCACGATGCCTACCTGCGCAGGTACGCGGGTCTGGAGCACGACGGCTTCGCCATCCGGCGCGAAGACATCTACACCACCCCCGATGGCCGCCGGCTGCTGGTGCGCCACGGCGATGAGTACGACGGGGTGATCCATTTCCACCAGAATCTGGCCGCTCAGCTCACGCGCCTCACCGAGCGTTACAGCCAGCTGGTCGGCCTGTTCCGCTCCGCCGCTGAGGCGCTGCGCCCCAGTCGACCCCTGGCGAGTTGGGATCCCGAGGCGATCCTGCAGAGCGCCGTGGAGTTGCTCGCCCAGCCCTGGGAGTGGCCGGTGCCCCAGGCCCGGGGGTTGGAGTCGTCGGATTTCTCGCTGGCCTTTGCCCTGGAGCGGGCGATCAAGACACGCACGGGCCATGACCGGGTGCTGAAGCGGCTGTTGACCCAGCACCTGTTCCGCGAGAACCGGGCCGGCAGGCGCCTCGATGGGGTGATCAATGGTCACACCCACATCCCAGAGGTCACCGGTTTTGAATCGCCCCCAGCCGCCCCGGGCGATGTGCTGTGGCCCTGCCACATCACCACCTACAACGACGGCAGCTGGGCCCGCAGCCAACGGCAGCTGGGCCGCACCGCCCTGGTGGTGGCCCATGACGGCACGATCGGCATGGTTCGTTTTGATCGCCAGCGGGGAATCGTGCCCTTTCAGCCACCAAAATTTCCTTTCAACAGTTACCCTCAGCGACCCTGTGCGGTGTGTGGCGCACCGGTGGCGGATCTCTCCAAAGTCGATCTGAATCTAGATGATTTTAATCCCCCCATAAGGGGCCCTTTAACTGTTGCCGATACGGTTCGGGCTTGATCCAATTGTGAGCGCTCATCTTGGCATTGGCTTCCATTCTGGCCAGTTTCGCTCCAAGCATGAGTGCTTTGTTGTTGGCCTCTCTGACGGCCTGGTTGCTGCTGGTGGTGGGTGATTTTCTTTCCACTTTCTTTTATCACGTCCCGGAGCACGCCTTCGGTCGCTTTCATGTCAAGGTGCACCACGGCAGGAACCGGTGTTTTCGCCACTACGCCGTGCTCTCCCGCCAACCGCTGGTGATCCTTGACGGGCTTCTGGGGGCGTTGCCCTATCTGTTGCTGGCGCCCTTGCTCTGGCCGCTTTCGCCCTTTGGCACTGGGATCGGGTTGCTGCTGGGGGAGCTGCACGTGGTCTGGCGGCACGTGGGCAGCCTGGGCTGGCGCACGCCGGAGCCCGTGCGCGCGCTGTGTGATCGGCTCGGTGTGGTGACACCTGAGTGCCATTGGGAGCACCACCGCAACGGCTTCGCCGCCTTCGGCGACATCTTCAGCTTCTACGACGCCCCGGCCCAGCAGTGGTTGCGGATGCTTCGGTACCTGCGCCGGCGGCTGCGCGCCCTGCGGCCCGTGGGCGCACTGGGGCAGGCGTGAGCAGCCCAGGGCTCTTCAACCTGGTGCCTGGGTTGGGTCCAGCCGCCTGGGCTTGACAAGGCCAGGGGGGCGATCGCATGGCCGCGCCGGGACGGTCCCGAGCCTGGGTGCGCGCGGCGGATGCGTTCTTGGCGTCAAAGGGCGGCTGCGGGGGTGATCGGAGACCGAAGCGTCCTGACCCACCTCCACGGGAACCGGCCTGGCAGGGAGAGAATCTGCGGATTCTTCAGTTTCCTTGGAGATCCCGAACCCGTCCGGTTCCCCGGGCGCTTGGCGGGGATTCCGCCTTGCCATCGCCCTGCCATCGCCCTCCCCTCTGCTGTCTGGGGTGAGGTTCTGGGCGAGTTCTGGCCCCGGGGCCAGGGAAGACGGTGGCATGGAAGCGGTTTCTGCGGCGGGGGTGGACGATTGCAGCCGGGCGGAATCCCCTGGCGCCCGCGTGATGTCTCGCGCCGCCAGGCCATGGGCGGTCAGGGTTGTCCGGCGCGCGGCCCCGGCGTTGGCCATGCCCTCGGCGTCGGAGCGGACCCTCGAACCCGGGTCTTCCGTTCCAGACGCCCGTCGCAACGCCCCGGAGCCATGGGCCCCTTGCAGAACCTGGCCGTAGTCCGCTCAACCGCTGCCGCCGCCGCGAAGGTCAGGAGTGGCAGCGGGCCAGGTCGGAGCGAGGAGGGCACCGGACCAGCCGTGACCGCCGCCGTGCCCCCTGCGGGTGGCGGGTTCCCGGGGGGAATCACCCGCCACCGTGTCTGGTGGGACCACGGGCCACCTGTCGCCCCGGTGACAGGAGAACAGCCCGCCGGGCACTGGATCGGAAACCCATCCGCCCCAAACCCGGCACGGCACGCACCAACGGCCAAGCCGATCCCCCGGCCCATCAGCCGCGGGACCCCTCCACTGGCGATCGAACCGTCTGGGCATCGCTGGCAGCCCCGCCAGCGGCAGCCGCGTCAGCGACATCCGGTCAGCGCAGACGATCGACCACCCCCGAGCCGCCACGCCGAACCAGCTACCTTGGCCATCGCTCCGGCTCGAAGCCAGGGGCGTCAACGTTGTTCCAGGCCGCCACCGTGCCGAACGCCTTCAACGGTGGTGCCCAGCTGATCGCCTCAGCCGAATGCCCCCACGGGGTCCCGTTGATCGCCGCGGCGTTTGTCATCCAGGCCCAGCCTCTGCCGCCGGGTGGTCCCCCGGACGCTGACACCAGCTCAGCCTCCCTTGCCTCTCGGCACCAGAGCAGGGCACGCTCGACCGGAGCGGGTGTCGTTGGCGTTGGTGCGGATGGCGCTGCCTGCCGCATCACCGGCGGCCTTCCAGGATCCCCCGGTGATCGGGCCCTGAAGGCTGGCCAGGGCCCGCCAGGGTATGCGAAGGCCGCCGGCCCGCGGCTTGGAAACGGGGCCAAGGAATGAAGATCCTGTTCTCCATGCATGGCGAGCCGGGCCATCACCTGGGGACATTCCGGCTGGCCCGAGCGCTGGTCTGTCAGGGCCATCAGGTGGCCTACCTCGGGATGCCCCGTATCAGGCCGTTGGTGGAGGATCAGGGCTTCGACTTCATCGCCTTTGCGGGGCACCTCTTCGCGGAGCCTGACCAGGTTCGGGCGGAACCCGCCGATGGGGCCCCGACCAGCCGCCTGGCCCGCCGCCGGGCAGGGGAAACGCTCTTCCGTCGCTACACCACAGCGATCGTGGACGGCAGTCTCGACAGCTGTTTGATCGCGGCTCGCCCGGACCTTCTACTCTGCGACTCGTTCCTCTGGTATGTCGCCCTCAGGGGCCTCCGGCTGGGCATCTCGACACTTCAGGTCTCGACGTCACTGTTTCTGTGTGACAACCCCCGGATCCCCCCTGCGGTGAGCTCCATCACGCCTCGTCCGGGAGCGTTCTCCGCCCTCCAGATCTCCCTGGCCTGGAAGCTGATGCACCTCAAGCATTTGTTCAGCAAGCGACTGGCTTCCCGCCTTTTCGGTGCTTACCGTGCCCCGCTGAGAATGCACCATCTCACCGACAGCTTCCTTTCGATCGCCAGGCAGTCGGACTTCCGCTGCCAGCGCCAGGTCAATTACCTTCTGGACGAAATCGGCCCCCATCTGATCCTGCCGGAGCTTGTGCTGTGTCCGGCCGCCTTTCAATTCCCGGGCCCCGGGCGAAGGGAGCGGCACCATTGCGGCGACTTTATTGACTTCCAGAGAAACGAACCAGAGCTTCCCTTTGATCCCGCCAACAGGACGATCATCCTTTGTTCCCTTGGGACAAGTGCCGGTTCCTACCGGCAGGCCCGCAGATTTTTTTCGGCTGTGGCAGGGGCCAGCGCAGCGGCTCCGCAGTGGTTCTTTGTGCTCCACATCAGCGATCCAGCTTTGCTCGCTGATTATCCGTCTTCGCAGAATCTGCTGGTGACGTCCTGGATTCCCCAGCTTTCACTGCTGAGGCATGCGGTCGTCATGGTCCATCACGGAGGCCTCAATTCCATCCTTGAATGTGTACAGAATGAAGTTCCCATGGTGATCCTTCCCTGCGCCAGGGACCAGCCTGGCAACGCCGCCCGTGCGGCCTACCACCAGCTGGCCCTGACTGCTGATGTCAGCGCGATCACGGCAGATCGGCTGCTGGCACTGATCGGCAAGGCCGTGAATGACGCGCGATTGAGATCGGGCCTCGCTCGGCTCAAGGGAACGATGGAACGCGAGCCTGGCCTGACTCAGGCAGTTGCGTTCATCGAGGGACATCGGCTGGCTGGTGGCCGCAAGGCGACTTGATCATCCCTTGATCACTGATCTGGTGCTAGGGTTGAGAAAATCTCCAAGGTCTTACATCCTTGGAAAGGCGAAAGAATTCAGCCATGGCCGCACACTCTCTGGCGCACTTCAGTTTGCGGGATGTGCGGGTTCCAGCTTGCATGATGGAGATCACCACGGTCATCGGTTGCAATGTCAACTGCACCTATTGTCCCCAGAAAAGTCTCCTGGGCCGGTATCGAAGTCCTAAACGCAAGCTGGCCTTCGCTGACTTCAGACTTGCTCTCGATAAAATGCCGGATGATGTCACGATTATCTTTGCAGGCTTTTCCGAGCCATTTCTGAACGAAGAATGCGCCAGGATGATCCTGCATGCGCACCACAAGGGGCATCCCCTTTGCGTGTTCACGACCGCCGTCGGTATGAGTCTGCAGGATGTCGATCAGATCAAGGATATTCCCTTCAGCGCCTATCCCCATGGGGGATTCACCATCCATCTTCCCGATGCGAGGGGATTGGCCAAGATCGATGTCACGCCGGAGTACCTGCAGGTGCTTGAAGCTCTCAAAGCCGCCAGCATCCAGAACTTTTCCGTCATGTCGATGGGCGCGATCCATCCCGATGTCGAATCCATCTTTCCGCAGTCCAGCGTGGCGCTGCCAACAATGAATTCACGGTCTGGGAATCTTGAGAAGCAAGGCGTTTCGGAATCCTTCCAAGCGGCGTCCCATGACGGCCCTGTGATCTGCGGTCGCGATGAATACATCTACAACAACGTGATGCTTCCGAATGGAGATATTGTTCTCTGTTGTCAGGATTACCATCTGGATCATGTGCTGGGAAACATCTTTGAGCAGTCTTTTTCTGACCTGCTCCCCAGTCCTCTCCATTCCTATGACCTCTGTAAAACCTGTGTCTACGCCATCAAATTGCCCCAGAACTTTCCTGTCTTTGAGTTTGCCAAAGCACCGGCTTGAGGGCTGACTCGCCGTGAGCGAGGCCACCATTCCCCTGGGTCTGTCGGGGCCGTCCGTCGAAGGTCCCGATCCCTCCGTGACGGCGCGGGTCCAGGCGCCAGGGCTCTCCTGCGAGGAGATTATCGACACGTTCCTTTCGGCCTACGGCGAACGGCCTGCCCTGGCGGAGCGAGCCCATGAACTCCGGGTTGACCCAGCCACGGGCGCCACCCGGCGAGAGATCCTGCCGGAGTTCCGTGCCATCACCTACCGCATGCTGCACGAGCGGGTCAGGGCCATGGCCATGGTCTGGCGATCGGACCCTGATCTCGGCCTGCGGCCGGGGGAGACCGTTGGCATCCTCGGCTTTGCGAGCCTTGACTACGCGGTCATCGACCTGTCACTCGCCTATGTCAGGGCTGTGCCCGCTCCTCTGTCGGGCCATCACACCGCCTCCGAGTACGACGCCATCCTTCTGAAGATCGCTCCTGCCGCGTTGGCAGTTTCGATCGTTCAACTTCCCGCAGCCGTCGATCTTGTCAGGCGCCATGCCGGCATCAGAGGTCTGATTGTCTTCGACGCCGATCCCCGGATCACAGCCGAGCAAACCCTCCTCGGGGAGGCCCAGCGTCAGCTTCGGGAGGCGGGATCGCCGGTGACCCTGCGGCTGCTCCAGTCGCTCCTCGACCGTGGTCACGGCGACGGCTTTGAGTTCTCCGCCGCGGGCGTTGATGATCCCGAGGTCCCGGCTCTGCTGATTCACACGTCGGGCAGCACCGGCCACCCCAAGGGTGCCTGCATCTCCACCAGGGCCTTGATCAACACGTGGCGAACGGTCACCGCTCCATTCCCGAAAATTGTTGTTGTCCTGGCACCGTTCCATCACATGATGGGCCGGGACGCGATGATCTCCGCCCTCAATTCAGGTGGCATCGCCTGTTTCACCCTCAGGCCTGATCTCTCCACCGTTTTCGAGGATATTCAGCTGGTGCGTCCGACCGCACTGGTTCTTTTCCCTCGCCTCTGTGAGTGGATTGATCAGCATGTTCAATCGATCCGGGCCAGAACCTCAGCGCCAGAACCTTCGCTCCGTTGCTTTCTGGGCGATCGCTTGCAAAGCATCGTTGTGGCCTCTGCGCCGCTCGCACCCAGGCTTCGTGCGCTCATGGCCGATACGTTTCAGGTGCCTGTGCATGAGGGCTACAGCAGCACCGAGACGGCCAGCGGGGGGCTGGCCATGGACGGTCTGCTCAACCGCCGGAACGTCATTGAGTACCGGCTTAGGGATGTGCCGGAATCGGGTTACTTTCTCACGGATCGCCCTTTCCCGAGGGGAGAGTTATGTGTCAAGACACGCTTTGGCATCCGCCAGTATTTCAACAACCCTGAGGCCACAGCCGAGTTGTTTGATGCGGAGGGATTCAGTTGCACCGGTGATGTCGTCGAGGAGCGCGCCCCCAACCGGATTGCCATCATCGACCGTCGCAAGAATGTGATCAAGCTCTCGCAGGGGGAGTTTGTCGCCGTTGGCGCGCTGGAGCAACTGTTTGTGGAAGCCTGCACCTCCGTGCGGCAGATCCATGTGCATGGAGACAGCTCCCGTTCCTACCTGCTGGCGGTCGTCGTCCCCGACCAGGCGGCCCTGGAGCGGTGGGCCCAGCCGCCCATGGGCGAGGCGGAGTGGATCGCCCTTCTGCGCCATGAGGTGCTGGAGGTGGCCCGAGAGCGGGGCCTGCAGAGCTTTGAGATCCCCCGGGATTTCATCCTCGCAACGGAACCCTTCAGCCATGAAAATGGCCTTCTGACTTCGCTGGGCAAGCCGATCCGCCCGGCCATCCGCCAGCGCTATCTGTCTGCCCTCGACGAGCTGTATGGGGCCCACGACAGCCATGGCCGCACGGTCCTGCAGAGCCTCCGGCACCCGGAAGCCGAGCTCACCGTCGAGGGTCGACTGCTGCTGCTTCTGAGCAGCAGCCTGGGGGTGCAGGGCCATGATGAGCTCCAGACCAGGAGTTTCCGCGAGCTGGGCGGCGACTCCCTGGGCGCTGCTCAGCTTTCGGTCCAGATCGAGGAGCTCTTTGGCGTTTCCATTGAGGGCAGCCAGATCCTCGGTCCCGGCGGCACGGTCGCGGAGTGGGCGCGGATCATCCGCGCCGACCCAGCCGGACCCACCCCGGCCCTGCCCGGAGAGAGGGGCGGCCGCTCCGCTGAGGCCCGGGAGCTGAGGGCCGAAGACGTCGCGGTGGAGAGGTTGGTCGACAGGGCGATCCTCCATGCCGTGGCGGAACTCCCCCCCGGGTCCTGGCCTGTGCAGTCGGTTTTTCTCACCGGGGCGAGCGGATTTCTGGGCGGTCGGGTCTGTCTGGCCTGGTTGGAGCGCCTCTCGACCACGGGCGGACGGCTCTTCTGTCTCGTGCGGCCGAGCCAGCGCCACTCAGCCCTGGAGCGGCTGGAGGCCCGTTTCGCTCACTACGACAGCGCCACAGCGCTCCGCTTTCGCACCTTGGCGGGTCGCCATCTGAAGGTCCTTGCCGGCGACATCACCGAGCCCCTGTGTGGGCTCGAGCCCAGCACGTACGCCAGGGTGGCCCATGAGGTCGATGCCATCTGCCATTGCGCGGCCCTGGTCAACCATCGTTTGGCCTACCGCCATGTTGTGCGACCCAATGTCTCCGGAACAGCGGAGATCGTGCGTCTGGCGATGGCGCACAGGCGCAAGTCCATCAACTTCGTCTCCACAGTTGCCGTCGGCGGCCTCCGCCGTCCGTCCGGGACACCCAGCGGCGAGGCGCCCTGGACGGAGTGCATCCGTCTCGATGACTCCTATGCCAACGGCTATGCCGCCAGCAAGTGGGCCTGCGAGCAGTTGCTGCGCTCCACCCACGCGGTGACAGGGCTTCCGGTTCGCATCGTCCGGCCGGAATTGATTCTCCCCGATCGCCGGTTGGCCGGGGACATGAACCAGCACGACATTTTCTGCCGCCTGATCTACAGCATCCTGCGCACGGGGCTGGCCCCGTTGCGCTTCTCCGGCCCCGGGCCCGATGGGGAGGAACGGGGATTCCGTGCCCGGGGTCTGCCCGTTGATCAGTGGGCGGAGGCGATCGTTTCCCTGGCGGCATCGGAGGCGGGTGGTTTCAACCTGCTCGACCTGGCTGGCCCGTCCGATGGCCTGTTCCCCCTGGAGGCCCTGGTGGACGGGATGGCGGCGGCAGGTTGTCCCCTGGAGCGGTTGGCCAGCTACGACGAGTGGTTGGATCGAATTGAGCAGGCCCTGCTCGAGCTGCCCGCGCCGCAGCAGGCGCTGTCGTTGCTGGATGTGCTGGAGGCCTATGGTTCGCCCCTGGCGCCGGCGGCGCCGGGACCCGGCGAGGGGGCTTCCGATCACTCCGTTTCAGAACACTGGGGCGGTGATCTGCGCGCCAGCTTCCCGGCGGACTACCTGGCCAAGGTGATCAACGACTTCGCCGTGCGTGGGCTGATCGACTCCCTCGCCCGCGACGTTCACCGCTCCCCCCCTGGGTCGTCTGCCTGATCTTGCCCATTGGAGTCCGTGGCCAAGGGAGGCTCCATCTCCGAGAGGGGACGTCCTGCGATGGCTTTGGGGTAGGCGTTGACCGAAGCGTCGATGGCGACCTCCAGAAGAAAGGGGGCCTCCGGATCAGCCCACATCTCATGCAGGGCTTCGCCAACCCCGGATTCCTGCGTTACCAGCCCCGATGGGATCCTATAGGCCGAAGCGACGGCCGTGAAGGAGGGCGCGTCGTAGCCCCAGACCGTTGACTGGTACCGGGCCTGGAAGGCGACATCCTGAATCTGACGCACCATGCCATGGCACTGGTTGTTGAGGACCAGCACCTTGATCGGCAGCCGGTTCCGTTTGATGGTCTGCAGCTCCTGGATGTTGATCTGGAATCCCCCGTCGCCCGCGATCACGACCACCGGCTGCTGCCCTGCCGCCAGGCAGGCTCCGATCGCCGCCGGCAGGGCAAATCCCATGGCCCCCATGCCCCCGGAGGTCAGGAAGCGCTGGTGGTCCCGCAACCGCAGCGACTGGGCGGCCCACATCTGATGCTGGCCCACATCCACCACGAAAGCCGCTGCCGCGCCCGAGGCCTGGGAGAGCTGCTGCATGAGTCGGTTGGGGTTGATGCCGTTGACGGCCCCGAGCTCGGCGGTGTCCGGCCATTGCTCCCGTTGCTGTTGCAGCAGGATGGTCCAGGCTTCGTGCCCTCGGGCTGCGGGCAGATCCTGCCCGCAGCGGCGAAAGAACGCCTCCAGGGATACCGTCAGCGTCTGACATCCCTTGACCCTGTTGTTCAGTTCATGGGCGTCACAGTCCACGTGATGGAGCGAACGGGTCCCTCGGAACAGCTCGGTATCACTTCCGGTCTGGCGACTGTCGAGACGACTGCCCAGCACCAGCAGAACATCACAGTCGCAAAGGGCGACGTTGGCCCAGCGATTGCCGTACAGGCCGATCATGCCCAGGCGCAGGGGATCATCGAAGGGGAGCGCATCCACCCCCATCAGCGAATGGACCACCGGCACCCCCAAGGCCCGGACAAACCGGCGGAAGGCCTCCGTTGCTCCCGATGTTCGGATGCCTCCCCCCGCCAGAATCAGCGGACGCTCGGCCCGGCTGAGGGCGGTACGGGTGGCCTTCCAGAACAGATCCATTCGCTCTGTGGCGTCAGAGGAATCGCCGCTGGCTGTTGTCCCTTGAGCGAACGCCGGCCCCAGGGACCGGGAGGGAATCTCGGCGGTTTGCACCTCCATCGGCAGGTCCAGCAACACCGGGCCCGGTCGACCGCTGAGGGCCAGCTCAAAGGCCTCCTCGAGTCGATGGGGAAGATCGGCGGGATCCTCGACCAGAATCGCCGCCTTGGTGATCGGTCGGGCCATGGCGACGATGTCGGTTTCCTGGAAGCCGAGCTGACGCATGGGGAGGTCTCCTTTCCTCTCGTCGCGGTTGATCTGACCGGTAACAAAGATGGCTGGGGTTGAATCGAAATAGCAACTGCCGATTGCGGTGAGGAGATTGGTCGCCCCCGGACCACTCGTCGCCAGGGCGATTCCGGGCCGTCCTGTGAGGCGGGCGTAGGCTTCGGCTGCAAAACCAGCGCCCTGTTCATGGTGCATGCTGATGATCTTGATTGAGGTCCGCTGCTGGATGGAATCGAGAAGGTAGGTGATGGTGCCGCCGATCAGTTCGAACACATGGGTGATCCCTCGCTGCTCGAGATAACTCGCAAAAAGATCAGAGCCTTTCATGATGATCTTTTCAAGCCCAGGGATTTTGTTCTGTTCAACAGTTTAATTGTGCTGGGCTGAATCGCCACGGCAATCACGGAGTTAAGAGCGCGGTTGGCACCCATGGAGCCAGGGAGCGTCGCGCTGAGGGAGCTGTGGGGCGCTGTGTCGCTTATCGGACACCTCCTGTGGTGTGGATGGTTTCCCCCGTCAGCCATCGGCTGGCTGAGGAGGCGAGAAACAGGACCACCGGCGCGATGTCATCGGGCGTTGCCACTCTCCCCAGGGCTGTCTTCGCCTTCCATTGCTCCTCCAGTGCGGCTGTGGTGAATCCTGCCGTTCGAGTTCCTTCTGTGATCACCAGCCCTGGATTGATGGCATTCACGCGGATGTTACGGGGCGCCAGGTCCTGTGAAAGTGTTCGGGTCAAGGCATCAATGGCCCCCTTGGTCGCGCTGTAGACAAGACTTCCCGTCGCCCCCTTGGTGGCGGCGAGGCTGCTGATGTTGATAATCGATCCGCCCATCTGTGGAAATCGGTGGGCCGCTGCCTGGCAGCAGAGAATCACCCCGAGCACGTTGATCCTGAAGAGGTGATCGAACACTGCCGGCGTCACATCCTGCAGATCTGTGGCGTAGTACACGCCGGCATTGTTGACAAGGACATCCAGTTCGCCACCGAAGGCTCGATCAGAGGCCAGGAACAGACGTTCGACATCCTCGCCCTTGCCGACATCCGCTTGCACCGCCATCGCCTGGCCCCCGTTCTCCCGGATGCTGCGGACAATCCGTTCGGCACCGTTCCTGTGGGCCGCGTAGTTGACCACCACCGAGGCACCCGCTTCGGCGAGGTGAAGCGCGATGGCAGCCCCGATGCCCCGAGAGGCTCCGGTGACCAGCGCGATCTTGCCCTCCAGGGGGGGTGACGCAGGTGTCATGGTGTCATGCTGGCAACGCTGACCCCACCTCTCAACGAAGGGGCTGAGCTGGCCTCCTGGTTCCTGCACGGCACCCCGATCGTCATCGCAGGGTTGCGGGACTTCTGCCTGCCAGCCAGTGCTGTTCAATGTCCTCCAGGCTCCGGCCCCGTGTTTCAGGCATGAGGTAGTACCAGAACGGAAGGGCCAGGGCGGTGATTCCGGCATTGATGAAAAACACCACCGCCAGACCCAACGAGTTGGCGAGCATCGGAAAGACAAAAGAGGCCACCATGCCGCAGAGCACCTGAAAGGCGATCACAAACCCGATGGCACGATCTCTGACCGACTGCGGATACAACTCCGAAACCATCATCCCGCAGACGGCACCAAGGCTCAGGGAGAAGGAAGAAACAAACAGGATGAAGCAGGCCAAGACCAGATACTGAACGGCGGGAGAGCCCAAGGGCAGGACACCAAAGATCACCCCGAAGCCGATCGAACTGGTGAGCGCTCCAAGAATTCCCATCAGGAATTGGCTGCGGCGGCCCATGCGGTCGACTAGCAGAAAGGACAGGGATGTCATGGCCAGGCCGAAGACACCGACGCCGATTGTGGTCAGAAGGCTGGCCGTGGTTGGATTGTTTACCCCACTGGCTTGAAAGATCGTCGGGCTGTAGTAGGTGACGATGTTGATACCTGTGCACTCCTGGAAGAACACCAGGCCAAGGCCGATCAGTAGGGGCCCGCGGACGGTTTTCGAGAACAAGGGTGTAGTTCTGGAGCCGGCTGGAGCCTGTTCGGCCGTGGCCTTGATCAGGGCGAGCTCCTGCCCAGGGTTGTTGACGCAGAGTTGTTCGAGCATCCGTTCAGCTGTGCTGAAACGGGACTTGGAAATGAGCCAGCGAGGAGACTCCGGCAGAAAGAGAGCCCCGATTCCCAGCAGCAAGGCTGGCACAGATCCGAGATACAACATCGCTCTCCATCCTTCGTTCACTTCCATCAGCAGGGTGTTGGTGCCATAGGCGGTGAGTGCGCCAATACCGACAGCAAGGTGCTGAATCGAGTTCAAGCGACCACGAATCGAGGCGGGGGAGATTTCCGAAATGTAAAGAGGCACGATGCTCGCCGTCACCCCCGTTGCCAGGCCGGTGACAAAGCGCCCGAGAATCAATGCCTGGGCTGAATCGGAGAGCCCTGAGACGGCTGTCCCGACGATGAGAACAACCGTTGTCGTCAAAAGCATGTATCTCCTGCCGAAGGCCGCCGCCAGATTTCCGCTCATGAAGGAACCTAGAATGGCCCCTACCAGCACCGAACTCACCACCAGTCCACTGGTCAGTGGTGTGAGAGCAAACTGCGCTCGGATCTGCAGCAAGGCTCCCGCAATGACCGTCAGGTTGTAACCGAAGAAGATCCCACCGATGGTCACGACAATGGTGGCCAGTGTGGCGGCGATCTCGTTTCTTTCACTGGCCGTACCCGATTGGTGCCACATGAATCGGATCTGCGAGAAGCGCATCCGCCGGGTCTCTGGATACAACAGAAAGCACAGTGGAATCCCGATGACAGTGGCCGTCAATGAAATCGAGTAGACAGCGAGCGTATCCGCTGGTGAATCCACCGACAGGGCGGCGAACACCATGATCGCATTGGTGATCCAATTGATGGTGATCGGAATACTCATCGAGATTCCTCGCACCGCCAGCGGATACATCTCTGCCACAAAGAGCCAGGGCAAGGGCCCCAGGCTGATGGCAAAGAAAAACACATAGCCAAGTAGCAGCAGGGGATGGGTGGCTGCTTCCATCCGTAGAACATCATGGCCTGTGGATTCGAGAATCAGACCGACCAGGCACAGGGCCAGGCCCGCCATGCCCCCAAGAAGCAAGGGACGGCGACCGATGCGATCGACGAGGAGGAGAAAGAACAGCGTGCTGATCAGATTGACGAGCCCAATGACAATCACCATGTCCCAACCGAGGTCCAAGCTCTTAAACAGAGATCCATTTCCGGCCAGCTGCAGGACAAAATTGATCCCACTCAGTTGCTGAATCGCGAACAGCAGAATCCCAATGCCCAGCAGCTTCCGATTCGATGGCTCCAGAAGTTCCACCCACACGTTCTGCTGGCTGTCAGTCAGGCTCTCCTTGATGGCGGCCACCTCCTGCTCCACATCCGCGCTGTGGATGGTCCTCAGAACAGCGCGAGCGGCATCCTCATCTCCTTGCTTGATCAGCCAGGCTGGGGAGTCAGGCAGAATGATGGCTCCCATGCTCACGGCGACGGCAAGAATGCCGCTGATGGTGTAGAGCTGCGTGATGTCACGCTCATCCACCAGTCTGTTCTCCGCTACAAAAGCCAGAACGATCCCCAGGGTGATGCTCATCTGGTTGAGTGAGATCAGGGCTCCCCTGTTTTTGGGTTGGGAGATCTCAGCGATGTACAAGGGGATGGCCAGGGACGTCACTCCAACGATGATCCCCAGAAAGAAGCGCGCCACCACCAGCTCTTCGAAGTGCTCAGAGATGGCACAGGCAAAACCGAAGAAGGCATAGCAGGCCGCACTCGTCGTGATCACATCTCGTCTGCTCAGGCCATCTCCGAACCTGCCGATGAAGATCCCCCCCAGGATGGCGCCCAGGAAAAAGGCTCCACTTAGCAGATACTGGGACGTCAGGCTGAGGGACCAGTCGTTGGCCGCCGTCGAGGCCACCAGCCCGAGTGTTGTCGCGTTGAAGCCAAACAGCAGGCCTCCCAGAGAGGCCACCAGCGCAAAGATCAACACTCTGGCCTCCAGCCACCATTGTGGAGAAGGCTTGGAAGAGAATGGCATGACGTTGTGAGGACCTGACCCCTATCCGCTGATTGCGGGGGTGGGATCGCAGAAGGGCTTCCCGATCCGGCCGGTCTGAAGATTGTTGCGGCTTGTTTCCAGAAGGGCCATTCTGCTGTCAAAAAGGGTCTGGGGATCAATCTCCTTGGCTGTTCCGCAAACACAATTTAGGCTCATATTAAGCCGATCCCGGTGTTCTCGAAGAATGCTCAGATTTCCATATTCTTCCTTCTGGTGGCAGGTTTCTGCGTAGGCACATGGGGCGTACACAGCTTCTCTGAGTACTGGAACAAATCCAGGATCAAAGACTGAACCAAGTTGACCCATCTGGATATCCGCATAACTTGTGCAGGGGAAGACGTCGCCCCAGTTGTCAACAATCAGATAGTCATGACCGGCGGAGCAGAGCCGGCCCGTTCCCCCATAGAGTCCCACCAGCAGGGCCGCCAGAAAGCGAATCTCCCGCCCCAGTGGTCCGCTGTCGGCCATCGTCCGGAAGACCTCCAGGCCTGCTTCACCGGCCTGGAGAAGTTCTTCGATGGGGTCTTTGCTGAGAAAATGCCTGGCCCGTTTGTCAACATCGACCCGTGTACCCATCGCCTCGGTGGCCGGCACCTCAAACCCAGGAAACTTCAGATCAGCAGAGGTGGCGATCGTCAGTTCGGCGCAGCGCTCCAGGGCTTCGCGGATGATGGCCACATTGTCCGTTGCGAGCAAGGTGTTGACCACAACGTCAAATCCCAGATCGCTGGCAACGATGACGTTACTCAGAAAATCATCGAGGGCGATCTCCGTATGGTGAAACGTGCAGAAGAGTTTGAGCTTTTTGGGATCCAGGGCTGTTGCAAGGGTCGGCAGACGCTGCTTGAACAGTGAAGCATTGGTCTGCACTTCCACAAAGGCAACGTTTGCCTGGCCTGTGAGCCAGACCAGATCCTCCATCACATCGGCGTTGAGGAAGGGTTCCCCGTGCACGTCGTAGCGAACGCCAATCCGATAGGGCAGAGACGCCGCCCATTCGATCGCTTGACGTGCCGCGCCCCGGCCTTTTTCCGTCCCCCACATGTTGCGTTTAGCACCCCTGCTGTAGTCCACCCCGCTCACCTGCGTCTGCCCTGCGGCTGCCACGCAATAGTTGCAACTGAAGTTGCATTTCAGCATCCGTACGGAAATCCGGATCTTCAGAAAACTCTCGCCGTCCAGGGGGAAGGGATTGGCCATGCTGGTTATCAAAGGGTGTTGAGAAGTCATTAACATCAGCTGGCGGGTGAATCTCGGCGCCTTAACTGTGCGGAAGCTGGCGGGACGACCCTGGATCTGGAGGCCTTTGCCACGCCGTCCTGAAGGGGCAGAGGGCGTCGTTTCCTGCGCTGCCGGGAGTCAAGTCAGTTAACTGGAGAGCTTGACTACGATCTTGCAATCTGCGCTGGAGATGGAATCCGGACGCTCCAGCACATGGCAAAGTTTGTCGAGTCCCTCCATGGTTGTGCTGACAATTCGATCCAGGGGAAGGACCCCGGAAACGCACAGGTCAATCAGTCGCTCGTAAACACCGCCAAGGTGGCCGCGAAGACCCATAACGCTGATGGCGTTGGTGATCATATGGTCGACGGCTTCAACCAACAACGCTTCTCCGCCCCTGCCCAGCAAAGCCACACGGCCACAGGGGGCGATCTGACGAAACACAGTGTTGACATTGGCAAGAATACCCGATGCCTCCACAACAACATCCCACCCGCCATCGGGTGTCTCCAACGCCTCCACTGACTCCACCACCTGATCAGTCCAAGCAGCCGCAAAATCTCTGCGGTAGGCGGAGGGTTCCACCATGCAGACCGCTGATGCACCATGCAATCGCCGCGCCATCATGGCGCAGAGCAGTCCTATCGGCCCGGCCCCGAAGATCAGCACCTTGTCGCCCGGTGACATCTGTGCTTTCAGGCCCGTCAACAGGGCAACGCCCGCGGGTTCGAGGCAGGCGGCCATCTGCAGCCCCTGTTCGCTTTCGGCCAACCTATGGATGCCGACGGCGGATCGGGCCGGGACGTCGGCAATTGCGGAAAACAGGCCATCGTTTTCCATGCCCAGCAGCCGGGCATGCCGGCACTGATTGAAGGCTCCGGCCCGGCACGGCCTGCAGAGCCCGCAGCTCAGGACGGATTCGGGTGCCACGATCTCTCCCACCCGAAAGCTGGAAACATCTGCACCGGTGGCGATCACCCTGCCGATTCCTTCATGCCCCAGAATCCGACCATGCTCTGGAATGGAGGCGGGCGCTGAGCAACGTACATAGCCGTTGGGATCCTTCTGCGTCATGTGAATGTCCGTTCCGCAGATGCCTACCCTGAGCATCTGAAGGCGCAGACCATCGGGAGCCAAGGGTTTCAGTTCCCTTTCCTCAAGGCGGATCGAGGGATCCTTATAACGTTGATTGGCCTGCCGTGTTTGCCTGCCGTTGCCTGCTTCTGTGGCGTGAAGAACAAGGCTGGACGTCATTGTGTCCTCAACCTTCATGCTTGGCATGATCAGCTTCACACTTCAGGGTGGAGAGGGCTGAGGTTGCCATCCCTTTCCTCTTTGGACCCGTTGATATTCGTTGCTGTTCTTCCACCTGTCAACCTGTTGCGGCAGGGGCCATCGTGGCCTGTGCCGCTGAAATCGATCCGGCGCCAGGGTTCTCGTCATGGGTAGATGATCACCATGACTTGTCGCGGGCGGCTTGACCAGCCCCATGGGGTCCTCTTCAGCGGCCAGACGCAGCCACTGGATGCTCCACGATCCGTCAGTGACTTACCTTGCCGCCACAGGCCACTTTGACGGAACAGGAGCTGCAACAGGACGCCGGCAGGCTCATGCCCGCAGGATTCAGTGAATCTTTCCGTCTCCATGATCAAGGCCTTCTGGAGCAAGAACGGGTGATTGATTTCTCCCCCAGATCGCAGCAAATCGCTGGCGATTCTTGATGTTGCCAGAGCGGCGGAGGTATGGCCCCGTCGCCCTGGCGGGCGCGGGCCTGGCCATCGGTGAGGGGGGCAGACGGCGGCGGATCGCCGCTGATGGGTCAGCCTGAATCGGCGGGCAGGTCTCTTCAGCCCGGTGCGCTCCGGTCTCAGCAGGGTGGGAACCATAGGAACCGCACACCTGCCTCCACGGCATCTGTGCCGCCCTGGCGCCGGGGCAGAGCGCGTGGGCCCTGGGCCATTGGGCCCCACTTCACTGCTGCGGCCGCAGGGTGGAGGGTTGCTTCCGTCGCGTGCTCCAGGTCCATCGGCCCGGAGGGTCTTGGCCGAGCCGGGCAACCCGGGCGGCCGTAACCACGGCCCCGTTCAACCGGAGCACCCCGGTGGATTCAATCCTGGAGATGCTCCAAAGACTTGGCGCTCAGATCTCCGGGGTGGGAGACGAGCGCGGGGCTAAGAGCTCAGGTCCCTTCCTGCTTCCGTCCCACCGGTCAGGCGGGTTGTGGCCTCGCCGTTCCCGGCCGATGGCCCGCCTGCCGCTAAGGGGGCTTCAACGTCCTCTCCGGCGCAGGGGTGGCATTGTTTCCCATCGTTTGGCTCCCATGGGGGAGTCTCCCATCGGGCTGTTCAGCGGCGTCTGATCGCTTCCGGGGCCAGGTCCCGAGCCGGCATCGCCAGCGTTCCTGATCCGTCCGGTCCGGCGGATCCTGGCCAGCCGGTTCAGCGGCAGCCCCGTTCATCTGGCAGGTCACTGGCACGGTTGCCATTGGCGCAGCGTTGTCCCTCCAGCTCGGGCGAGGGAACCATGGCCGCCGGATGGCCACTGCGAAACAGGCACGGCTGTGGTGGAGCAGAGGGCTGACCGTCCGCACCCGACGGGCCAGTCCCTCGACCCAGCATCCCTCGACCGTGCCCGAGCTGTCGCTGTCCGCGCAACGGGCATGGGGCGTCACCAACGGGGGGATCCGCGGGTCAGAGCCCTTCTCGCCGTGGGGTTTCCTGCCCTGGCAGGGACCAGGATCACCGAACGTCCGGCACCCTGATCAGGCCTGGCGGGAAGGGCCCGTGGGGAGCAGTCGAAGACCGGTCACGGGCGGACGTGGGCTGGGCCATGCCCTCTTTTCTTGGCCCAGATCCCCTGCCGCCCCATGGTTCTGGGCAGATTCAGGGGGATCTCAGGAGAGCTGACGCGCCACCGAGGCTGGGGCTCCTGGCGCCGCATCAGTAGTTGCCCAGGCTGGACTCCACCTTCACCTCCAGGCTTGGCTCAACGCTCGCCACCACCCGGTAGCTGGGGTTGTTCTCGATGTAGCCCAGCTCGCCGCTGTCGATGGTGCGGCCGGCAGCCTTGAAGCGCAGACGCACCCCTGACTCGCCCCGCGGGTGCACCTCCAGTGTTCTCTGCTCGCTGCCCTTGAGCGCACCGATCGGCCGCTCGAACCCAACCCCTGAAACCACCACGTCATCAAGGGTGGCTGCCGAACGGTTGACGACGACCAGCTTCGGCCCTGAACTGCAGCTGGCCAGCAGGAGAAGCAGGGCCAGGCACTGGCATCTCCAGGGGTCAGAGCGCGTCACCGATCAACTTGATGGGGGTGCCCGGGCCATCGGGCTGCACTTCCAGGGTGGAGTAGGTCCACTCCCCGCGGGCTTTGCGTGCCTGCACCACCAGCGTGCCCGAACCCTTCGGACCGCTGATCGGGATCGCCAGGTTGGCGCTGCCATCGGTGCCGCTCACGTTGACCTGGCCGGAGAGGAACAGGCCGCCCTGGATGGGAGCCCCCAGGCGGCTGCGCACCACCGGATCGCCCTGGGCCCGCCCCAGGGCCTCCTTGTAGGGAATGGAGGACTTCATCAGGCCGAACACCCCGAAGACCGCCAGGCCCACGAAGCCCAGCACCGACACCAGGCTGCCGGCGCAGCCCAGGGGCACCACCCAGGGCCAGTTCCGCTGCCACCAATTTCGCTTTGGGGGGGGCTCTGCGATCACAGGGCCAGGGAATCCAAGGCGCGGGAGAGGGCTGCGACGAAGTTGGCGCCCCAGCGGGCGGTGAGGCTTCCGCAGAGCAGCACCAGGCCGGCGCTGGCGATGGCTTCAACGGAGCCAAACCGCAAGGGCTCTTCCAGGGACCAGGGGATGGCCAACAAGAAAACCCCGAGCGCCACGCCCCCGAAGAAGCGCAGCGGTGGGTGCTGGGCCCAGGCGTTGACGAACCGGGGGCCCTGCTCGGAGGAGTCGACGGCCATGAAGAGCCCAGGACACGCGTTTTTCTCAGCTTAGGAACCCTGTTCAAGGCCCCCAGGGGGCGCCGCGGCCCAGGGGACCGGCAGCGCCACGGCACCGCCGCTGACCCCGATGCCGCCGCGGGCGGGGATGGTGATCTCCAGGCGGCTGGGGCGTCCCATCGCTTCCCCCTGCAGGACCGTGAACCGGCCGCCGGGGGGGATCTGACCCAGGGCGCGCAGATAGCCGCCGAGGGCGGCGGCGGCCGAACCGGTGGCGGGGTCTTCGCGGATGCCGCAGGCGGGGGCGGGGTTGCGGGCGTGAAACAGGGCCGCTTCGGCCCGCCAGATCAGCTGCAGGGTGAGCAGCCCTTCGGCCAGCATCAGCTCCCGCAGGGGTTCATAGGGGTAGTCGAGCTGCCCGAGCCGTTCGGCGTGGCGGGCCGCCAGCACCAGGTGCCAGGCGCCGGCGAAGGCCTTGAGCGGCGGCAACGCCGGGTCCAGTTCACCGGCGCCCCAGCCCAGGCAGGCCAGCACGGCCGCCACCAGTTCGGAGTGGGCGGATTCCTGGCGGGGCTCCACCGAGGTGAGGGTGGCCACCGCGCGGCCGTTCTCCCGGCGCACGCTCACCGGCACCTGGCCCACGGCGGTCTGCAGCTGGTAGGTGCCCATGCCCATCGACGTTCCCAGCACGACGCCACTGGCGATGGTGGCGTGGCCGCAGAAGGGCACCTCGCCGCTGGGGCTGAAGTAACGGATCCTGCGCTCCCCTCCCTCCAGCGGTGCCAGGAAGGCCGTCTCCGAATAGCCCAGTTCGGCGGCGAGTTGCTGCATCGCCTCCGCTGGCGGCAGGGCCGCCCCGATCCACACCCCCGCCGGGTTGCCCCCGGCCGGGTCGTCGCTGAAGGCCGCGAGCCGGTGCAGGGTGCCGGCGGCGATCGCTGGGTGAGGGGGGGTGTGCACCGCTCAGGCCCCGCCCGGGGAGGACACGTCCCGGCGCCGCTGCAGCCACTTCAGTGGCAGGGAGAGGACGATCAGGGCGAGGGCCAGCAGGCTGTTGGTGCGGTCGTTCAGGGCGGCCGCCCCCAGGAAGGCCAGGGAGCCCAGGGCCACGATTGAGGCCGCCCAGGCGCCGCCCGGGGCCCTGAAGGGGCGCGGCAGCTCCGGCTCCTTCCAGCGCAGCACCAGCATCGAGACCATGCCGGCCAGATAAAGGAGCACATAGAGCAGGGAGGCCACCCCCAGCAGGCGATTGAAATCGGCGAACAGCACCAGCAGGCCGGTGAGCAGGGTGGTGGCGGCCAGGGCATTCACGGGGGTGCCGCTCGGGCGCACCAGGGCGAAGGCGCCGGGGAACAGCCCGTCGCGGCTGAGGCTGAACAGGATCCGGGGGGCGCACATGATCGAGGTGTTCACCAGCCCCAGCGAGGAGATCAGCGCCAGCACCAGGATCACCTGGCCGCTGAGGGGGCCGAAGAGGGTGCGTGCGGCATCGGCCAGGGGCAGGTCGGAGGCAGCGAGTTCCGCGAGCGGCAGCACCTTCAGAAGGGCCAGGTTCACCAGCAGGACCAATCCGATCACCACCACCAGTCCGCCGATCAAGGAGCGGGGGACTTCCTTTTCGGGCGCGCTGAATTCCTCGGCGAAGTAGATCGGGCTCTGCCAGCCGTCGTAGGTGGTGATCACCGCCTGCAGGGCGAACACCGCCGCGATCACCAGCGCCGAAAGGCCCCCGGGGGCGCAGGGCCCACCGGCTCCGGCCAGCTCCGGCCCATGGCCCGGGCTGAGCAGCAGGCAGGCGCCGATCAGGGCCAGGAAGGCCAGGGCCTTCACCAGGCTCAGGAGCTGCTGGCTGAGGCTGCCGGCCTCCAGCCCGATCAGCTGGATCAGGGCAAAGAGCAGCAGCACCACCAGGGCGATGGCGCTGCCGTTGAGCGGGATCGCGGGGACCAGGGCGGAGGTGTAAGCACCGATCGTGACCACCACCCAGGCGAGGCCGGCGCAGTGGCCCACCCAGTCGATCCAGCCGACGGCGAAGCCGGCCTGATCCCCCAGGGCGCGGCGGGCGTACACGGTCCAGCCCCCGGCGCGGGGCATCGCCGCCCCCAGCTCGGCGACGGCCAGGGCCCCCAGCAGCACGTAGAGCCCCCCCAGCGCCCAGGCGGCCAGGATCAGGGGCCCGTTGCCGAGCTGGGCCGCCACCAGACCGGGGGTGCGCAGGATGCCGGCGCCGATCGAACCGCCCACCGCACCGGCCAGACCGAAGCCCACGCCAAGGATGGAGAGCAATTGCCCCGAAGGAGCGGGGTTCGCCGCTGGGGCCGCACCGACCTGCCCTGGGCTGGGGCCTTGCCTCTGATCCTGGTCGCTGCTCCCAGGGGTCGGTGTCAAGGCAGGCCTCCCATGGCCGGAGCCTAGGGCTCAGCTCCGGCGCAGATAGGCGGGAGCCTTGGGGTGCCGCGAGGGCGTGCCGTAGACGATGTCCGAGGGGAAATACTCGGCGGCCAGCTGCACCTCTGCGGCGGCCTCCTCCCCGGCGCGCTCGGCGATGAAGGCCAGGGCCAGGTCCAGCCCCGCCGAGACCCCCGCCGAGGTCCAGATCGGCCCGTCCTGGGTGGTGCGCTCCTCCACCACCTCCACATCGCCGAGGGCGCGCAGGCGATCGAGGGAACCCCAGTGGGTGGTGGCCCGACGGCCCTCCAGGAGACCGGCGGCGTGCAGCAGGAAGGCGCCGGTGCAGACCGAGAGCACGGCGCCGGCGCCCTCGGCCTGGTCGCGGATGAAGTCGACCAAGGCGGTGTTGAACACTTCTTTTCGGGTGCCCTGGCCCCCCGGCACCAGCAGCACATCCAGCGGCGGGCAGGTGCTGAAGGAGGCGTGGGGGTTGAGTGAGAGCCCCTTGGCGGCCACCACGGGATCGAGCGTTTCGGCCACCACCAGGCAGCGCTCGGGGCCGTTCTCCAGCCGCTGCCAGAGGCTGAAGAGCTCCCAGGGGCCGACGAAATCGAGCTCTTCCACCTGGGGGAAGATCAGGATGCCGATGTTCATGGAAGGGGCCTGGGCCAGCAGGGCTGCGGCGGGCCTGACGTGGGCCCTTGACTCACCAACTCTGGCAGGTTTGTTCGGGTTCAGCCGCCCAGGTCCACCTGCCGAGGTGCTGGCTCGAGAGTCCCGTTGGCCGGGCCAGGCTGGGCTTCCCTGGGCGCATCAACCCAGTGCTTACGACCGGATCAGGACGTCCCCACCGCCGACATCCCAGGTGAAGGCAGCGGAGTTGGATCCTTCCTGGTCGTGGACCGTGCCCGCGCGCCCGCGGTTGCTGCTCATTTCACTTCAGTTGGGGTCGTTTGAAGGGGCCAGGGGCGCTGGTCGAGCTTCTCAGCCCCACGACGGATTCAAGGGTGCTGCTTTTCGATCGCTCCGGTGAACGGGTCGCGGATCGTGACCAGTGCAGCGGGCGGGCCACTCAGCCTCAGCACGCCCACCATGGCTTCGATCACCAGCACCAGCGCCGTCGCTCGTGGATCCAGCCGGCGGCGGGCACGATCACCGGGCGTCCGATGAACGTCGCTCGGCCTTCAGGCTGGGAGGCCCTCAGCGCCAATGGTCCGGGTCCGCGCCCAGGGCACCGGAGCGGGTGCGTTGGTGCTGAGGGCTTCGGGGCATGGGCCCCAACCTCACGGCGTGCGGAATCGGCTCCAGGCCACCAGGGTGGCGGCTGCTGCCGTTCCGCAGGTGCGCAACGGCGGTTTCAAGGCCCCCTGCGCTCCCCAGGACGGCCACGATCAGGTGTTCGGCGGGACGATGCGCCGTGCGCGGTCGGGAGGCGGTGCGCACGATTCTCCCGGTGCCCTGGGGGTTCGCCAGCACGCGGTTGGTGGCGTCGGCAGGCCTTTTCAGGTGTTCAGACCCGTCTCGCCCGGGGGTGTCAAACCGGGCCTCCCGCCCTGCGACAAGGGGTGGTCGCCGCCCCCCGTGCCCTCGATGCCAAGGGGGACCTCACTCGAAACGTGATGGAGCCCGCCGTGGGGCCGAAGGGGAGGGCCGCGCCACCGTGCCGGTCCAGAGGCAGGCATTGGCCTGGTAGGGCCGCAGGCCCGCCAGCCAGAGCAGCCGCTCGAAGCCCTGGGGCGCCGACGCGGCCAGGGCGGCGCGCAACTCCGTTTCGCTGCCCAACAGGGTGGCCTCCGGCCCGGCGGCGCTGATGCGCTGGCAGTGGCCCCTGGTCCCCGGACCGAGCACGGCCGTGGCGATGGAGGGGAAGTCGAAGTTGATGCCGCCGCGGGAGGAGGAGGTGTGGGTGATCCAGCGCAGGGCCAGCCGTTGGCCGTCCGGTCCGCGGTAATCGGCGGCCTGGAGTACCACGACCTGGGGAGGGAGCGGTTGGTGATCGGCCACCTGCGGCACCCGGTGGTAAGTGCCCTCAGGCCGGAGCACGGTGGTGGGGAAAGGAACCGGTCGCTCGACCCCGGGGGGGCGGAACCAGCTCTCGACGCTGAGCAGCGCGGCCCAGCCCGTGAACAACACCAGGACCAGCAGGCGCAGGTCCGTGGGCCGGCCGTCGGGCGGGGCGGGAGCAGGGCCGACGGACCCCATCTCAGCCTCCGGAGCGCCTCCGGCGCAGCTCCCACTCCAGGGAGGCGACCACCAGAACGGTGGTGCCGCCCATGGCCAGCAGTGAGAACAGGCTGGAGCCCAGACCGATGTGCCAGAAGTCGAAGCCGTGCAGCTCGTTCCACCAGCCCGGGGCGGGCTCTGGATCGGTGAACCCCAGCAGCGCCACCCGCAAGCCGTTGACCACGAAGGCCACGAGCACGGCGGCGGCAGCCAGGGCCAACAGGGTTCGATGGCGATGGGCGGGCAGCAGCAGGGCGAAGACCACCACCGCCCCCAGGCAGAGGCTGATCGTGTTGAGCCCGAGACAGCCCTGGCCGATCTCGAGGCTGCGGCCGGGCAGCAGCACCACGATCCCCTCGGCCAGGGCCGGTTGACCGGCGAGCCAGAGCAGGAAAGCGGAAAACGTGGCTGTGAGCCGCGCCGGGCCTTCGGGGGGCAGCAACGCCTGGAACAGCAGCATCGCCGGCGGAAGCAACCCCAGCAGCAGCAGTTGGCGAAACAGGCGCCGCCGGGGGCTGGCGTTCGACACCAGTGCCAGGCCCAGCAATGCCGCCAGGGGGAGTAGGTGCACGAGCGGGTCGTAGAGACGCAGGGCGAAGCTGAGCACCAGCAGGCACCAAAGCAGCAGCAGCAGCCCCGGCAGCAGCAGGGGCCAGGGGGCGGGGGGAAAACCCCGCTGCTGGCGGTCGTCGTGCAGCAGCACGGCGCCCCCCAGCCAGACCAGGGCGGCCATGATCGCGTAGTCGCCGGCGCCGGGCCCGCTGCGGGTCATCAAGGTGAGCTGGCTGGCGGCCAGGCCGGCCAGCAACGCCAGGGGCAGATCAGCCGGCTTCATGGGTCTCGGCTTCGGCCCGGGAACGCTCGGCCCGCAAACGGCGGCCGCGCTCGACCCAGGGGCCCAGCCGCGCCGGCCAGAACAGGCTTGCCAGCAGGTAGAACCCGGCGTAGACGGTGGCGGTGGCCGCCAGGCGCAGGTTTTCCTTGAGCAGGTTGCCGGCGGCGTCACTGCGGCGGCGCAGATCCTCGGAGCGCAGGTTCGCCTCGACCCGATCGAGCAACTGGGTCGCGGCGGCCCGCTGGTCCTTCAGGCTGGCCGACGGGCTGGCCAGGGGGGAACTGGGGTTGCTCAGGCTGGGTCGCAGGACGGGCTGCTGGTCGAGCAGTCGCCGCAGCGAGGGAGCATCGGGGGCGACCCGCAGCTGCTGGCGGAAGGCCCCGAGGCCCGAGAGGGTGCTTTGCAGCTGACCCTTGAGTTGGGCCAGCCCCTGGCTCTGGATCTCACCGGCGACAGCCACGATCGAGACGGCCGTGAGCAGGTAGAGCAGTGCCACCAGCCTCAGCAGCGGCCCCAGCACGGTGGCCAGCCACACCTCCCAGGCGGCGGGCAGGGCGCCGCCGCCGAAGCCGGCGAACAGCAGGATCAAGGCCACCAGCGGCAGCGTGGAGCGTTCCAGCAGCTCGCGCAGGCTGCCGAACAGGCGCTCGGGCTGATTGAAGGCGAAGGGCAGCAACGCCGGGATCACACTGACGGCGAACAAACCCAGCAGGGTGTAGGCCGTGAGGCGGGCAAAGCTGCGGGCGCGACCGGTGCTGAAGGCCTGGTCCGTGGTCGGATCGGTCATGGGCGGAGCCTATGGCCCACCCACAGGTTGGCAAGGTGTTCTGCCCCGGGGAACCTCCCTGGCCCCTGGGTACCCGTGCCCGTCCCAGGTCCGCTACGGCCCTTGCAACCCCCTCGTACGATCCGCACAGCTCGCGAGCACCATGACCCGCCTCAGCCCACCGGAACAGGTGATCGGTGGCAGCGGCGGCGTCCGCTCGGAGGACCAGGCAGGGCGGGTGCCGCGGGGCTCCGGTGACGGCCGCCGCGAGGGCTTCAACCTCACCACCCTGGTCCGGGTGATCCGGCGGCGGCGGCGGCCGTTCCTGATCACCGTGGTGGTCGTGGCTCTGTTCCAGGTGTCGCAGACCCTGTACAAGCTCTACTTCGATCCGGTGTACCAGGGGGGGTTCACCCTGCTGATCTCCGATCCGGTGAACGACCGGCCCAGTTCCAGCGGCGGTGGCGCCGCCGCCGGCAGCGACGGCGGCGGCGCGATCGAATCGCTGGCCCGCAACACCTTCAACATTGATGTCCCCACCCTGATCAAGGTGCTGGAGAGCGCGGCGGTGCTGGAGCCGGTGTACCTGGAGCTGGCCCGCTCGGGGGTGAAACCCAGGGCCCTCCCCCGCATCAACGTGTCGCTGGTGCCGGTGGACGCGGTGCAACGCAACGGTCTTGTGGCGCCTGGGGTGCTGAATGTGAGCGGAAAGGGCTCCGACCAGCAGGTGGTGCAGCAGGCCCTGACGCTCGCCGAGAAGAGCTACCTGGGCTGGGCGACCAGCCAGCGCCAGGAGCGCCTCAACGATGGCCTGCGCTTTCTCGATCGCCAGGCGCCCCTGCTGCAGGCCAAGAGCGATGCCCTGCAACTGGAGCTGGAGCAGTTCCGCAAGGCCAACAACCTGGTGCAGCCCACGGAGGAGGCCCTGGCCCTGCGCCAACAGCTGGAGCGCCTGCAGGGCCAGTTGCTGGCCCAGGGGGGTGAGCGCAGACGGCTGGAGCAGGTGCGCACCGAGGTGGCCAGCGGCAAGCTCTCGGCGCGCCGTTTCAGCATCGGCTCCACCAACCCTGGTGACAGTGGCGGTGGCTCGACAGTCGAGGCCGGCGGCAGCGGCAACAACCTGGCCGCCAACCTGCCCAACCAGGCGCTGTTGGATGAGCTGCAACGGATCGAGGTGGAGATCGCCGAGGCTCGCTCCCGCTACCGCCCCGGCGCCCCCGTGCTGCTCAGCCTGCTGGCGGCCCGTGACCAGCTGCGCCCGCAACTGCTCCGCAAGGAGCTCGACGCCGTGACTGCCGCCCTGCGGCAGAACGCCAACGCCACGGCGATCACCCGCGCCCAGATCGCCAAGCTGGATGCTCAGTTCAAGCTGCAGCCGGCACTGCTGCGGGAGTTCGACGCGCTCAAGCAGAAGCTGGAGATCGCCGACGGCAACCTGGCCAACTACCTCCGCACCCGCGAGCAGTTCCAGCTGGAGATCGCCCAGCGCAGCACCCCCTGGAAGGTGATCTCCCCCACCAGCGTGGCGCTCACCCCCGTGGAGCCCTCCCTGGGCAAGGGGGTGTTCCAGGGGATCCTCTTCGGGCTGGTGGCGGGGGCGGGTGTGGCGCTGCTGCGCGACCGGCTCGACCATGTGTTCCACAGTCCCCAGGAGGTGCGCGAAGACCTGGGCGTCCCCCTGCTGGGCCACGTGCCCTACGTGGCCTTCTTCGATGGTGTGCGGCGGGAGAAGCGCTTCCTGCTCCAGGAGCTCGACCAGCAGACCGATGGCCAGGGGGGCTACCAGCGCTTCTTCTACCAGGAGGCCCTGCGCAACCTCTACACCTCCCTGCGCTTCCTCCACACGGACAGGCCCCTGGTGTCGGTGGCGCTCACCAGTTCGGTGCCCGCCGAGGGCAAGAGCCTGTTGAACGTACTCCTGGCGAAAACGCTCTCGGAGCTGGGCCAGAGGGTGCTGCTGGTGGACGCCGACCTGCGCAAGCCGCAGATCCACCATCGCCTCGGCCTCGACAACCTCCGTGGCCTCACGAACCTGCTCACCGAGGAGGGGCTGGACTGGCGGGATGTGGTCCAGGAGGTGCCCGATTACCCGGGGTGGAGCGTGATCACCGCCGGCCGCCGGCCCCCCGATCCGCCGCGGCTGCTGGGTTCCGAGCGCATGGGTGCGTTGGTGCATGACATCGGCACCAGCGGCGTCTTCGATCTGGTGCTTTATGACACCCCGCCGGCCCTGGGCCTGGCGGATGCGGCCCTGGTGGCCCAGCACCTGGAGGGCATCGTGCTTCTGGTCACCCTCAACCGCGTCGATCGCTCCCTGCCCGCCGAAGCCGTGGATCGGATCAACGATGCCGGTGTGCCGCTGCTGGGGATCGTCACCAACGCCCGCCGACCCAAGGGCGAGAAATCCGGCGCCTACGCCTACGGCTATGGCTACGGCTACAACGACGTGCGCAGTTACAGCGGCTATGGCGGCTTCGATGCCGGATCGGCCTACAGCTACTACGACAAGGCCGCTCCCGATGGCGACGACGATCCCCCCCAGCGCGCCCGACGTGCCCCTCACCTGTGGGCGGACTGGAAGAAACGTCTCGGTCGCTGGCTCGACGGCTGAGGCTGATCAGCACTGGATCCGGCACGGGAACCCAGCCAGTGCCGGATCCACTCTGACCAGCGTCAAATTGCTCCAGCTCGGCCTGGGCCGCCAGCAGACGGTCAAAGGGGTCGCGATGGGCCAGGGCGTAGCCACCGGCTCGGATCGCATGCACGGATGGATGGCCAGGTGTCGAAACCCCTGACCATCGAGCAGGGGCCCCCAATCCTCCAGGAGCACGGCGGCAGAGGGAAGCCTGCCGATGCGGTACTTGGTGGCAATCTCCCAGGCACTGGCGGCGCTCACGAGTACCTCGGAGGCTGGGTCGGCCAGGGCTGCCGCCACCGCCGGGCTGAGGCGCTCCGGCTCCGACAGCCACCAGAACAGCACGTGCGTATCGAGCAGCAGTCGCGGCAGGCTCATGAACCGGGAACCAGCCCCCCCCCTCAAAGGACTCCAGCTCCAGCTCCTGCTCCGGCAGGGGTTCAAGCAACACCTCCGGTGGCGGCAGGGGCATCTGCTCCCGCAAGGCTCCACTCCTGCGCCAGCCGGCCTGCCCCTCCAGGGGCATGAGCCGGGCCCAGGGCCGGCCCGCCTTGGCGAGCACGATCGTCTCGCCGGCGTGGGCGGCGTCGAGCAGGCGTGAGAACTGGGTCTTGGCTTCGTGCACATGGACCACCCGCATCCAGTTACCCACTGTCAGGTGGACTCAACTTGGTCCAGTCCGATCAGCCCACCCAGTCCTGCTGGAGGTGCTGAATCGCCTTGAATGCCGGCTCCCTGTGCACGGGCACGGTGCCTTGGGCGAGCGCCGCAGCGACCATCCAGACCAGCGGCCAGTCCCACCGCTGCCCGGCGCAGAGGCTCCCCGATCCGTTGCGACGATCAGCTCCAGAGCAGAAAAGCCATCGACCCCAGCGCCGTTCTGGCAGCCATCGTTCCAGGCTTCGGTGGGGGGTGGCTGGTGCAGCTGATCCTCGGGCGATGCCTCCGTCGCGCCGGCCAGCGCGGCCAGGCGCTTCTCCAAGGCCGCCAGACGCTGCGGTTGAGGCTCAGCCTCCAGGGCGCCGGTCCCCCACCCCAGCACGATGGCGGCAGGGGCCCGTCGTCGTCAGGCCGAGCGGGTGCCCACTCAGGCGGGAAGGCGTTCTCAGGATTTTCTCAGAACGAGCCGGGACGTCTTCAGCAGACAGCGCCTGCAACATGGCCAAGATTGGGCCTTGGCTTGGATTTCATCCATGGAGGGCGTTTGACCAGAGCTCTGCTGCCGGGCCTGCTCGGCGCCGGTTGTGCCGCCGGTCTTGCCTGGGGAGCCTGGCAGCCGGCGCAGGCCGTGACCTACTGGATCACGAACGGTACCTACAGCTATGCCGGAGCCGGCAATGCGGGAACCTTCAGCGGCTGGTTCAACTGGGATGGAACGGCCCTGTCCGGCGGATCGCTCCGGGTGACAGGTGCCAACCCCCTGGGCCTGACCTCGCCGGTCACCTTCACCAACGTCGGTTACGACCCCACAAGCGGCAATGCGCCAGCGAACTCAACCAGTCCGATCGCGCTCTACTTTTGGAATGAAGCGGGCGGCGGCAACGAGCCCGGGTTCAGGCTGGCCCTTGCCAGCCCCCTGGCGACCACTCCAACCAACACCAGCTCAACGCCGATCAGCGCGACGGCGGCCAACAGTGTGTTCTGCACCAATTTCAGAGACAACAACAACAACATCAACAGCAATCAGGTGTCCAACAATCTGAATTGCCCGAACGCCTCGGCCACCGCTTTGCAGGGTGTCTCGGCCACCGTCGCCGCCCCGGCCCCACTGTCATGGCTAGGCGTTGGCGCACTCCTTCCCATGCTCTTTCTGCGCCGCCGCTACGTTGCGCTCCTACCCAATCCGGCGGATCCCCGGCCCCGGCCTGGGTTGACGGCTACCGCTCCTCCAGCCCGATAGAACTTGTCGGAGGGCTCTCCTGGTCGGGTGGGCTGCGGTCGACGGATGGCCCGATCGCCCTCCTGCCGCCGTGGGGACTCCCGTGGAACGGACCTGCCCCCCCCCTAGGCCCCGATGCGCCGCTCAGCGACTGCTTCGGTGGCAGCACCCTGATCGCCGCCAAGGCCCTGGGGGTACGCAACCAAGGCCCCTGTGACACCCCTGAACTCGCCCAGGGGGCCCTTCCGAACGTGGGAGTGGCCGCCGCTGATGAGAAAGCGTGCGATTCAAGGGCTTGAGTCATGGAATCGCCCGGATCCGCTCCTGGCGCGTTCCCTGGAGGCGGCTGCCCCGCCGGAGGTGGGATCGGCGCCTACGGATCTGCAGAGACCATTGTCTCGAACGTCAACACGATGAGCGTCAGCTGCAGAGCATTTGACGGGAGATCCGACACGGTCGCTGGGCCATGGATGGTGTCGTTGCCGGGGCGCCAGCGCTTGTTCAAGTGCGAAGGCTGCGTCGATGGGAGTGGTTGACCCGACCGCACTTCAGCTGTGTCCTTGCTCCGGGCAGAAGTGGTGAATCACGGCGCCAAGATGTATCTATGTTTGACCCATGGGGCCAACAGTACTGACGACGACTGCGCCAATGCACCAGGCCATCCAGCAACAGTGGTCCATCCAAAAGGCTTGCGATTGAACCTCGTGGGACGCTGTCGAGGACAGCCAATCACGTCGTCACGATGGAGGCGGGGGCAGGACCTGCTGGGGCAGACCTGCCAGCGATCAACACGTAGCTCCCTGCGCTGACAGCAACAAACGTTTCCAGCCGCTGGCGAGGCCAAGGCGAGCGGCCAGAACGGTCCGAACCAGCGACGGACCGCTCCTCATGCGCACCATCGCTGACCCAGCCCTTCACACCCTGGCGTCCGGGGGCCTGTCAACCCCCAAGAAAGCCTGCCGCGGCGCCCTCCTGCGAACGGGTTCCGGCTCCAGCCAAGTGGTGAAGGCCCCAGGGGCCGGTTGTCGGCTTCATGCATCTTGAAGTAAACTCTTTTAGGAATTTGCTCTTCAACCAGGCGCGTGGGGCTCACCAAAGAAGCGATGCTCCCCAGCCTCTTGGGAGCCTGCTGTGCTCTTGCGCTGACCGTGGGCGTTGATCAGCCAGCGAATGCGATCACCTATTTTCTCGGCGGTGCCTACAGCTTTACGGGAGTGGCAGGCACCAACGGCACCTCCGGAACCATCAGCGGCTACTTCAACTGGGGCGGGACCGCTGCTGGTTTTGGGGCCTACGACATCAGCTTGACGACTGTTCCCACGACGGGCCTTGATCAGACCTCCCGTTGGGCCACGGGGTTGCAGGGCGGAACAATCGCCACCGCAGTATCAGGGGGTACCCAGTACTTGATCTTGAACAACACACCGAATGGCGCTGATGTCATCCGCTTCACGATCGCTTCCGCGCTTCCCGCGGCAGCTCCGGGAGGCACAGCCACAGAATCGAGAGCAATCACGGGCATTGAATACTGCGACAATGGCATCTACACCGGCGCAGGCGTTTGTGGCACTGGAGGAGTTGTCAGGGGTACGTGGACAGCGTCCACGACCCTTGCGAAGGCACCGGCGCCCATCTCCTGGTTTGGCCTTGCTGTGTTCCTGCCCGTGCTGATGGCGCGCCGTCGCTATGCGGAGCTGAAGACCAGGTTGTCAGCGGCCCAGCCTGACCCGGAACTGGTTCCAACGGCCTGAGGCCGCCCCACTCCCAGGGAGCTGTCCAGGCCCGGGGGGGGCACCAGGGGGCCGTGGCCTGAAATCCAGGACCCCAGCAGGGCGTCCCCGGGAGGCCCCATCTCTGGCCACCTCCCCAGCTCAGGTCCCCAGGGCAGTGCTGGAGCGGTCCTCCCCCCTATCCCCAGGTGCCCTTGCCAGACCAGCCCGGAAGCCGCGCTTGCCTTGCCTACCCGTTAAGCATTCATGCGGTGAAGGGACCGTTCTCACGACCACTGCGGGGGCTGGCTGCGCAATCGCTGTCCTTGGGGAGCTTGGCGAAAGCGCGTCCAAGGCCATCACCTGAACGATTCAGAACCAGACCTACACCGATTGCCTCACGTCCCGGGTGAGCCTGGCAGGGAGGTCATGCCATGACGCCATCGAGCGCCAATCGGGCACCTGTTCAGGTTGTTTCCCCTGAGATGACGCCGCACCCCCGGTGGTTCCCTCACCTTCAGCAACACCCCGGATGAAACCCCTGCACCTGCGGTTTCCTTCCGTACAACCCAGGTGGCAACGGCGATCTGACCTTCTTCGCTCCAACCACTGGAGCTGCTCCCAGCGGCGTCAGGATTGCACTGACGGCAGACCTCCCGAGCACCACCCCTGGCCCCGATGCCGTGGCCCACATCAGAGCACCATTGGCTCCAGCGACACAGCGGGGTTCAGTTCGATCGGCCAAGACGTCGGCACAGGCGGCGCCAACCTGACGCCCAAGAGCCTGGCGGGGGACATCTCATGCGTTAGCACCCAGCGCCACTTCGGGAGCATCGGTGGGCCACTCAAGGCCCCGTCACCGGTCTGTGCCCCGGGTCTTCTGCTGGCCCTGGCCCCCTGCCTTGCCCTGCGCCGCCGCTATGCCCCCTCACGCCCCCCAGCGCTCGGAGTCTGACCAGACGCGATCAGACCCAGCTGTCGAAGGGTCCTTGCTCCGATCGTTCTGCAGGTCCTTCGTTGCTTGATGGCGTGGTCAACTCAAGGCAGTTTGATTAGATTTCAAGCCTTCAAAACCTGCTTCCGCCCCAGCCCCATGGCCACCGCCTCCGACGTGCTCCGCATTGCCGCCGGTGAAATCGGATTCGGTGAAACCAACGCCAACAACGTCACCAAGTACGGCACCTGGTATGGCCTCCAGGCGGAGTGGTGCGGTCTGTTCAGTTCCTACGTGTTCCACCAGGCGGGACTGCCCTTGCCGATCACCACCGCCAAGGGCTTCAGCTACTGCCCCTTCGCCGTGCGCTGGTTCAAGGACAGGGGCCAGTGGATCGAGGGCCCAGCAGGTGCCCGGTCCGGCGATCTGGTCTTCTTCGATTGGTATCCCGGCACGGCCGACTCCGACGCCTGGCATGTGGGGATCGTCGAATCGGTCGCCCCCGGCGGTCAGGTGACCTGCATCAACGGCAACATCGGCCCCTTCCCCGCCAGGGTGCGCCGTGATCGCCATCCGATGGCGAACGTCTACGGCTACGGCCGTCCCCGTTTCGATGGCCTCAGCGCCCCGGGCGAAACCAGCGGCGCCCCCGCCTGGCCGGGGATCTACCGCAGCCTCACCAGTCCGCTCAGCGTGGGGCAGGACGTGCTCGCCTGGCAGCGGCGACTGATCCTGCTGGGCTGGGACCTGGGTCCCTCGGGCCCTTCCGGTCGTGGTGATGACGGGGCATTCGGCCCGATCTCCTACCAGGAGCTCCAGGCCTTCCAGCGCGCCGCCGGTCTGGAGGTGGATGGCATCCTCGGCCCCGAATCCTGGCGGGTCGCTTTCGCCGAGCTGGCTCCCCGGCCAGGGACCGGGGCAGCGGCCACCGGGCTGGGGCCGGCGGGGGATTGAACGAGCTGGCGGAGCTGCGCCCCAGCAAGCGAACGAGGACGTGCCCCAGGGCTGATCGCTCGGGTTGAGCCGCCACCGCTCCCTGGCTCCTGGGGTGGCGGGCTGGCGATCCACCGGATCACAGGGGACGATGGTTTCAAAACCTGCCCCCGCCCCCTGGTGGGACGCCCCATTCGGCAGGCATTCCCCCGGCCTAACAGGTCACGGCTCCCGGTTCCTGGGGCCCGATGTCCCTCGGCAGATCGGCCCAGCCTTCCGGCTCCGCATCCAGACGGCGGGTGTTTTCGATGGCCACGAGCTTCTCGAAGGGCAGGTGGCGGCGAATCAGCTCCCAGTACTGGTCAGTGATGCGCTCCGGGGAGGCCTCCGCCAGCAGCAGACCCCGGGCCGCCTTGCCCTGGCGCTGGGCCTCCTCGGGGTGGTCAGCGAGATGACGGATCCAGCGGGCCAGGCCATCGGCATCGCCATTGGCGAACCAGGCGCCACAGCCACTGGAGCGCACCAGCTGCTGCAGTTCGGAGCCCTCCGGGGTGATCGCGGCAATCGGGGTCGCCGCCGCCAGGTGCCCGTAGAGCTTGCTGGGGGCCACCAGCCCCTCGGCGCCGATGCCCAGGCTGACCACCGCCAGGTCGGCGCAGGTGAGGGAGTAGGGCAACACCTCCAGGCTCTGGAAGGGGAGAAACCTGCAATTGAGCAGACCCCAGTCGTTGATCAGGCCGATGAGCCGTTCCCGCTGGGGACCGGAGCCGATGAACAGAAAGCGGATGCGCCGGTCGTGGCGGAGAAGCAGGGCTGCCGCCATGAGGGTGACCAGGTCGTGGCAGCGGCCCTGGTTGCCGGAGTAGAGCACCGTGAACAACGGTTCGAGTCCATGTTTGCGGGCAAACCAGTTATCGGCCTTGGCGAGGGGCTGGATGCGCTCGGGATCCGCCCAGCTGGGTATCACCGACACCTTGGCGGCCGCCTCCGGGCAGAAGCGCCTGAGGCGCTCTGCCATCGACGCGCTCAACACGATCAGCTCCTGGGCCTCGGCAAAGACCCAGCGGTTGAGCTCCCGCCACACCCGGGTGAGCCCATGGCGCTCGGGCAGCACCTTGAGCTCCACCAGCACATCGGGGTAGAGGTCGTAGAGGAGCACCAGGTAGGGGGTGCGGGTGAGGCGATGCAGCAACCAGCCCACCACCGGCAGGTAGGGCGGTTCAGTGGTGTAAAGGAGCAGGTCGCCGCGGCGGGCGTAGCGCAGCAGCCGGGCACTGCTGCGCAGGCAGAACAACAGCCCGTTCACGGCGCGGCCGCGGATGCGCCTGGGCCACAGGCGCGAGGCGCGGGTGCGGCGGATGCAACGGTTGGAGTGGAACTCCAGCTGTGGGGCCTCCTTCTGGTGGAAGGCGTAGGCAGGCTGCCCGGTGACCACCTGCACCTGCAGTCCACGCTGGGCCAGGCGCACGCTCAGATCATCGAGCAACTGGCCTGTGGCGGCGAAATCGGGCGGAAAGAACTGACTCACCACCGTGAGCCGGGCGGTGCGGCTGCGGCTGGCGCGCCAGGACCAGCGTTGGCGCAGCTGGGCGCTCAGGCGGCGCAGACCCCGCAAGGGTACCGGCGGCCGGCTGGGAGCCCTTGGCGAGGAGTCATTGTCAGCGGTCAGGGCAACCAGGTGCAGCCGCAGTCATTTTGGGGGCGGAACCACTCTGGAACCAGGCCACCCACCTGAGGAATCCATGACAACGGGCTGACCGTTGCCGTCAAGGCTTCAGGGAGGGCTGGTCAGGACCCCAGCGGTGGCCGCTGGGGCGGGCCGGGTGGCCGGCGTAGATCACCCCAGCCCCCAGGTCGCCGCTGGCCACCGCCGCCAGGGCCACGACCGTGCCGGCCCCCACCCGCGTGCCGGGGGCGAGCACGGCCCGGGCGCCGATCCAGGCGTCATCGCCCAGCTCGATCGGCCCCAGGAGGAGATCAAAGCCGGGCCTGCGGACATCGTGGTTGCCGGTGCAGAGGTAGGCCCCCTGGGAGAGACAGACCCGATCGCCCAGATGCACCGGGGCCAGGTTGTCGATCCACACCGCTTCCCCCAGCCAGCAGGCCTCGCCCGCCACCAGCCGCCAGGGGTACTTCACCCGCAGGCCGGGCTTGATCCGGCACTGGCGCCCCAGGCGCGCCCCGAAGGCCCGCAGCAGCCCCACCCGCCAGGCCGAACCCGGCAGCCAGCGGGCCGCCAGCAGGGGGCTGCCGACGCAGAACCAGACCAGCTGCACCACCCTGGGGGCGCCCGCGGTGAAATCAGGGGGCAGGCGGTAGGCGGCGAGATCCTGGAGCATGGGCAGGTGTGTGGGGCGCCAAGCGAAGCGGATCTAGCCTGAGGCCATGGCCTTGACCTCAGCCCATCCAACACTGCCCTGGGAGCATCCCACTGCCTTGCCAGAGCGACTGGACCTGGGCCCTGGGATTGATGGGGATCGACTGCGTCTGGGGTTACTGGCGTTGATCGCCGACCCGGAGGTGAAGGCCGTGGTGGGGTTTGGTTCCAGAGCCCGCGGTGAGTCCCGCAGTGATTCGGATCTGGATCTAGTGGTGATCATCCGCAGCGCCCAGCTCACGCCCCAGCAGAAGTTGGCGGGTTGGCGCCGCTACCGAGCGCTGCTGGGCTCGGTGCCGGTGGGTGTTGATCTGCTGGTGACCGGCTGGGGCGATGCGGCGCGGATGGCCCAATCGCGTTGGCACGTGATGGGCGATGTGGCGCGGGAAGGGAAGGTGCTTTATGCCGCCCGCTGAGGATGCGGCCCTACTCCTGGTGATCGTTCAGCGCCATCTGGTGGCCCTGCAGCTGGGGCTCGATGGGGTGTTCCCTGAGGAGGAGTGGGGGTTCCTGGCCCAGCAGGCTCTGGAAAAACTGCTCAAGGCCCAGATCGTGCTGGCGAATCAGCGCCCGCCCCGCAGCCATGACCTCGCAGAACTGGCCGATCTGGCCGGCTCCGATCTGCCGGCCGACCTGCTCGACTTGCAGGTGTTTGCCGTGGAGGCCCGCTACGAGGAGGGGCCTTTTCCGTTGCCCGCCAGCCGGGAGGTTCTGCTGGGGTGGTTGCAGGCGTTGCTGGAGGAGAAGGAGGCGGCGGTGCGCAGGGCGCGGGAGAGCTGATGATTCGCCTCAACCTGACGGAACGGGGCCCATTCCGACCGCACCAGTTGCATTGACGGCAATGCAATCATCGAGGCGGTTGACCAAGGGATGGCCTCAATCACGACCCACACCTTGACGACGAATTCAAGGCACATCTGATGCCGCACGCCATGGCCACTCCATGGAAGAAGAAGCGCGCATGAGCATGCGCCAGGCTGTCAAGCCATCCCAGGGACCCGAAAGCGGCGGCGCCGGATTGGGCCGCCGCATCGGTGTCCACTTCGCTGATCTCGGCGGTGTGGAGCTGGACGTGCCACCGAGGGCCTCGAGCCCTGAGCCTGCCTCCTTGAGCTGATGCGGTGATCGCCGCCGTCACCCTCTCCATCGGGGCCACCTTGGCCACCCGCCACACAGCTAACCCCGGCACCCCCCCAGCACCATCGATTTCCACAGCCACGGCAGCCGTCCGGCGCCGCGGAACTCCAGCTGCTCGAAGCCCGCTTCCGTGAGCAGCTGGCCCAGGCTGCGGCGGCTCCAGAACTTGATGTGGCCCCCATCCCACAAGGCTGTGAAATGGGCCTCGAGCTGACCTGTGCCGGCCAGGGCCAGGTTCTTGAGGTAGCCGTGGTACGGCGTGGAAACGATCAGCTGGCCGCCGGGGCGCAGGGCGCTGAAGGCGGCCGCCGCCCAATCACGCGGGGCGTAGCAGTGCTCCACCACCTCCAGGCTCACCACCAGATCGAAGGGTGCTTCGCCCAACTGGTGCAGCAGTTGGGGGCTGGCGGCCAGGGGCTCGAAACGCAGCTCGGGATGGGCGCGCCTGGCCTCGGTGATCCCCGAGGCGCTGGGGTCCACCCCCACCACCTGGAAGCCGCGTGCCGCCAGCCAGCCGCTCAGCCAGCCGTTGCCGCAGCCCAGATCGAGCAGCCGCAACCGGCCATGCGGCCCTGCGGAGGACGGCAACAGCTGCGCCAGGGGCGCCAGCAGGAAGGCCTCCTCGGTGGGGATCCGGGTGCTCCATCCGTAGTCGCCAACCGAACGTGAGTCGCTCACATTCGTCCCTCCCAGAGCATCAGGCTGAGCAGAAGCTCGGCGTACATCCGCTGAAAGGCATAGAACCAACCGCGCGAGCCATCGAGCAGGCCCCCCTTGAGCACCAAGCAAAGAAACAGCACCGCAAAGGGGGCGATCACGTGGCGCTTGCGCAGGCGATCAGCGCGGGAGAGCTGGTGATGGGGGGTGCTGAGCAATTTGCTGGCTTCCTGCTGGAGGTAGCGCTCCTGGGATCGCAGCCAACGGGAAAGAGGTTTGCGGTCGTCGTGGAAGATGGGGTGACTCAGTGAGGCTGATGCCCCCTGAAGTTCGTAGCGGTGGGCATGGCCGTCGTTGACGTAGTGGCCTGAGCCAAGTCGGTAGAGGGCCAGGCGCGGGGGAAGAATCGTTCCCCGCAGGGGCTTCCCATCGACGCAGTAGCGAAAGGGAATCCGAAAGCCCCTCATCTCAGCAGGCACTCCAGCCAAGGCGGCTCGGATTTCATCGACGAGCGCAGGGGAAAGGCCGTAGTCGGCATCGAGGCTGAGCACCCAGGGGGTGTGGATCTGGGTGAGGCCGAAGTTGCACTGCGCGGCAAACGAATCGAACATCCGATGCACCACCTCCACCTGGGGGTGGGCCGCGAGGATCGCCAGGGTGCGATCGCTGCTGCCGCTGTCGATCACCACGATCCGCTGCGCCCAGCTGAGCCCGGTGAGGGTGCGGGCAATGTTGGGCTCCTCGTTGTAGGTGAGGATCAGCGGGGTGAGCTGAGCGAGGGGGTCAGCCACGGGCGGAAAGGGGAGCGAGGGTGCGGTAGTGCTCGATCAGGCGCTCGGTGATCGAAGGCCAGCTGAACCGCTCCGCCGCCAGCGCCCGAGCGGCCTGGCGCTGGGCGGGTGAGGGCGGCTCCAGCGCCTGGAGCAACGTCTCCTTGAGTGGTCGCCGTTCCGCCGCGCACACCAACCCCGCCCCGGCCCGCCGCACCGCCTCGGCCACGGCCACCCCGGTGCTGAGGATCACCGGGGTGCCGGCGGCGAGGGCCTCGGCGGCGGCGACACCGAAGTTCTCCGAGGCCGAGGGCAGCACGAACCAATCGGCCCGCTGCAGCAGGGCCTGCTTTTCAGGTCCAGCTACAAAGCCAAGCCAGGCGCAACGCTTGGCGAGGCCCAGTCGAAGGGCGAGGGCCTTGAGCTCGGCCACGTAGGCGGGTTCCCCCTCGCCGGCGATCTCCAACGTCCAGGCGGCCTCGGGGCGATGGAGCCGCAGCTCGGCCAAGGCCCCAAGCAGCAGTGGCACCTGCTTCTTGGGGTGCAGGCGCGAGAGAAACAGAAAGCGCGTGGGTTGGTTCTCTCCCCGATCCTCCGGAGGCAACAACTCCGGCAGCTCGACGCCTAGGGGCAACACGAATGACGGCGAGGCCAGGCCCAGATCCGCCACCTCCCGCTGCTCGGCGTCACTGGTGAAGTGCAAGGCCGCCGCCCCCTCCAGGTTGCGGCGCTCGATCAACCGCAGCAGCAGCCGCTTGCGGCCAGGGCTCTGCTCCAGGCTCCAGCGGTTGAGCTGCCCGATGCTGCGCAGCAGGTAGGGCACCTTCAAGGCCCGCGCCGCGGCCATGCCGCTGGTGCAGGGATACGAGAAGAGCGCATGGACGTGCAGGAGATCGAATTCGCTCAGATGGGTCCGCAACCAGCGCGTGAGCCCAGGGGCCACGGCGAACTCGAGCAGGGGACGCAGGGGCGGGCTCCAGCGGGGAAAAGCGAGCACGGGAACGTCCTGGTGTTCGTGCCACACCCCCAGGGGCAGGTCTGAGAGCAGCCCCGGCCCGTCGTCGTTGGTGGTGAGGAGGCGGGCGTCCACCCCCTGGCGGCGCAGCTCGGCCACCATCGCCAACACCGCCTGGCTGGGACCACCGCGGAGCGGGCTGATCGAGGGGATGAGGTGGAGGATGTTCAAGCGGGCCTCAGATCGCCAGGCCCAGCACCTGGAAGCTCGGTGCCGAGGCCACCCGCTCACGGGCCCAGCCCACATTTCGGATCCAGATCTGGTTGCCCGTGCGAGCCCGGGGATCGATCGAGATCTCCCGGTTCCAGGGGTCGTAGCCACAGGCCAGGTAGCCATGTCCCTCCAATACGCTCTGCACGGTCGGGCTGCGGTCTTCGATCAACAGCGCCTGGGGCGGCGCTTCGGCCAAGGTCTGTCGGGCTCCGTGCAACACCTCGCGTTCGTGGCCTTCCACATCCAGCTTCCAAAGCGCAGCCTGGCGCAGTTTTGGAATGGCATCAATGGAGCACACAACGACGCAGGCCGTGGGACCGGCGTCGTCGTCGCCCACCACCTGATTCATCGGGCCGTGATCAAGGCTGAAACGCCGGCTGCCCTGCTGGCTGCCGAGGGCGGCCTGGTAAGCGTTGACCCGATCCTGCAGGTGATTGAAGGCAAGATTCCTCTGCAGCCCATCAAAGGTGACGGGGGCCGGCTCGAAGCTCAGCGAAGAGCAGCCGACGGCTCCTGAAGCCAAGACGGTGTAACTGCCCACATTGGCGCCCAGGTCGGCGAAGGTGTCGCTGGGCCGGAGCAGGTGCAGCACAAAGGCCATGTCGGGCCATTCATGCAGTCCGCAGTAGTAATTACCGGTGGCGCCGGTCATTCCGCGGGTCATCACCAAGCTGGTGCCGTTGACCCAGGGCACCGCCACAGGCCAGGGCAACAAGCGGGCGCCAAGCTGCCAGCGCAGATAACGACCCGTCGCCCGCAGGCGCTCGCGGCGGCTGAGCGGATGGCGCCAGATGTAGGGAAGGCCCCGTTGCATGCTCACGCCAACTCCACCCCCAGGTGCCGCTTCAGCCAATCGCTGAGCACCAACAGCCCCCAGCGGCGGGCCCAGGCGCGCACATCGAGATCAGCGGGGGTGGGGGGCAGCGGCGGCAGGCCCCAGGCGCTGGGGTGAAAGCCGTCGGCATCAAACCAGCACTGGAACGGGAACGCGAAGCCCTGCTTGGGAGCCCGGCCCACCAGGGCCTCGGCCTCCGGCACGGCCTGGCGCAGCAGGCGCTTATGTGCCGCCAGGCGCTGGGCGGCGGGCTGACCGGCCAGGGCCCGCAGCAGCTCCGCATCCACCAGCGGCAGGCGCAGCTCCAGCGCGTGGGCCATCGCCATCCCATCGCTGTCGATCAGCAGTTGCTGGCCCATGTAGAGGCTGCTCTCCAGCCAGGCGATCTGATCCGCGGCGGTGGGGAAGCGGGAGGGATCCTTCACCACCCAGGACTCGGGGCCGCACGGCTGCGGGGGCTCATGGCCGTGGGTCAGCGGGGGCTCAAGGCCCCAGTGGCGCAGCAGGCGGCCCACCTCGCTGGGGGAGAAGATGCCGCGCAGGGAGCGGTAGCTGTTCTCGATCGAGGCCGGCTGGCGCAGCCCATCGGCCAGCCGTTGGGCGCCGCCGCGGTGGCTGCGGCCGAGGGCAGCGGCCGCCAGGGGCGCCAGGGGCGCCAGGCGCCGGTGCAGCCGCCAGGCCCGCGGCAGGCGCTGGAAGCTGGGGTAGCCGCCGAACAGCTCATCGCCCCCGAGGCCGCTGAGAACCACCTTGAGCCCCAGCCCCGCCGCCAGCTTGGAAACGCCGTAGGTGTTGAAGCCATCGACGCTGGGTTGATCGATCGCTTGCAGAAAACCGGGGATAGTGGCGGCCGCATCGGCGACGCGCAGCTGCACGCTGTGGTGTGTCGCCCCGAACTGACGGGCGAGGGCGGCGGCGCGCCCGGATTCATCGAAGCCGGCCTCAGCGAAACCGATCGAGACCGTGGTGAGCGGCTGCTCCGCCAGGGCGAGCACGGCGGAGGAATCGAGCCCGCCGGAGAGGAACAGGCCCACCGGTACATCGCTGAGTAAATGGGCCCGCACGGAGGCGCCCAGGGCCGCACGGGTGTGGGACACCAGATCGGGGCCCTCCAGCACTCCATCGGGGGCGTAGCTGGGCTGCCAGTGGCGCTGCAGCTGCCAGCGGCCCTCCTGCCAGAGGCCCAGGTGGCCGGGGGGCAACGGCGTGATCCCCTCCACCAGGGTGCGGTGGTGGGGGAGGCTGCCCTGGTTCAGGAAGTCGGCCAGTCCCTGTCCGTCCAGGCGGCGCGGCACCCGCCCGGTGGCCAGCAGGGCGCGCAGCTCGGAGGCAAAGAGCAGCTCACCGCCGTTCCCGTGGTGCAGGTAGAGCGGCTTGATCCCGTAGGGATCGCGGGCCAGCAGGGCCCGGCGTTCCTGGCGATCCCAGAGGCAGAAGGCGTACATGCCCCGCAAGCGCTGCAGGGCGCTGAGGCCATAGCGCGCGTAGAGCTCGAGCAGCACCTCGGTGTCGCTGCTGGAATGGAAGCGGTGGCCCAGGCGCTCCAGCTGACGGCGCAGCTCGCGCTGGTTGTAGATCTCGCCGTTGAAGACCAGCACGTAGCGCCCGCAGGCCGAGGGCATCGGCTGGTGGCCGGCGGGGGAGAGGTCCTGGATCGCCAGGCGCCGGTGCACCAAGGTGGTGCCCCGCTCACTCCACACACCGGCGTCATCGGGGCCACGGTGGGCGAGGGCCTGGTCGAGGGCCGCCACCAGATCGGGAGCCGACGGCTGAGTGGAGAGAGACAACAGGCCAGCAATGCCGCACATGGCTCAGGTCTCGCCCACAAGCGCCGGCACATCAGCCAGCAACCGCCGCAGCCGCCCGCAGAAGGCCCGAAAGCCGAAGCGCTCCGCCACCGCCGCCGCCAGGGCTTCGCGCTGGTGCCAGAGGGGCTCGCCGTAACCCTCCAGCAGGGCCTGGAGCGGTGGGGCAAGGGGCAGGCGCGGATCCACCAGGCAGCCGAAGGCGCCATCGGCGAGGGGATCGACGGAGCCATCGCGGTTGCCGGCCAGCACCGGCGTGCCGCTGCCGACGGCCTCGAGGAAGACGATCCCGAAGCCCTCCTTCTCGCTGGGCAGTGCGAACAGACTGGCGAGGCGGTAGTGGTCGGGTAAGTCATCGGCGCCGATGTTGCCAATCAGCTGCACGGCCGCGCCAAGGCCGCGCTCCTGCACCAACGCCTGGAGGCGTGCACGGTCATCGCCCTCTCCACCGATCAGCAGCCGCAGATCGGGTCGGCTGCGCAGCAGCTCGGGCATGGCGGTGATCAGGCCATCGACGTGCTTGTAGCGATCGAGGCTGGAGAGCCGCGTGAGGCAGAAGATCAGCGGCTGATCGGGATCCAAGCCATAGCGTTCGAGCAGATGGGCGGGCCGGGGGCCCGGGCAGAAGCTCCGGTCGTCGTAGGTGTTGGGCAGCACCACCAGCTCGGGGCCACGGCGTCCCAGAGGGGATTTCAGCTGGCGCTGCAGCTGGTGCTTGGTGTAGCGGCTCACGGGCAGCAGCCGCGTCAGCCGGCGCAGGGCCCAGCGGCGGGGCCCCGGCCGCAGGTTCCAGACATCGATGCCGTGGGCGGAGGCCCAGGTGGGGCAACCCGCCAGTCGCCCCAGCAGCCACTGCAGCGGCGCGAGGTTGGGGTGGGTGCTGATCACCAGGGCCGGCCGCTGGCGCCCGGCCGCCGCCAGCAGCGCCGCCGTGAAGCGCAGGAAGGGCACGCCTGGCAGGGGGGAGCCCAGCAGGTGCAGTTCCACGCGCGGATCCAGCCGAGCCGGGCGGTGCCTGGGGCGGTCGTTGCGCACGAACACCCGCAGGTGCACCGACGGCGGCAGCACCTGAAGCAGGCCACGGATCATGGTGCGGCTGTAGATCTGCACGCCTCCTTCGTGGGCATGGAGCTCGGGCACGATCAGATCCACCACCGGACCGGGAGGGGCTGGGGGAGCCATCAGGCCACCCTTGCGATGGCCAGGGCCCGGCGCAGGGCCGCAGTGGCGGCGCCGTAGCTGAAGCCTGCGATGTGATCGCGGGCGGCCTGGCCCAGGGCCCGCAGGCGCACGGGATCCGCCAGGGCCTCCGCCAGGGCGGCTCCCAGGGCGGTGCGATCACCGGCGGGAACAAGCCAGCCGTTCACTCCGGTCCGCACCAGATCAGGACCACCGCCCACATGGCTGCTCACCAGCGCGGGCCGAGCCAGGTTCATCGCCTCGTTCACCGCCAGTCCCCAGGTTTCCCCGTTGCCCAGGGAGGGAAGCACGAACAGATCACCCGTGGCATAGGTGCGCGGCATCGCCGACTGGTTCTGGAAGCCGGCGATCACCACCCGGCCGGGGGGCAGGGTGGCGGCCGCCTCCCGCAACGGGCGCTCCAGCACGCCGTCACCCACCAGCAGCAGCACGGCGTTGGGGTGGTTCAAGGCTGCGAAGGCAGCCAGCAGTTCCAGGGGCTGCTTCTTGGGCTCGAATTTGCCGGCGAACAGCACCACCGGCGCCTCCGGGGGGATGCCCAGCTCGCCGCGCCAGGCCAGGGCGTCGCGCTCGGCCGCGGGGGCGGCGGCCTGGAAACGCGCGTTGTCGACGGCGTGGGGGGCGTTCACGATCCGGTTCATCGGCACACCAGAGGCACGGAGCCAGGCGGTGTTCGCCGAACCCACCGCCAGGGCGGCGGCCAGTCGGCGGAAGAGCAGGCGGCGCAGCAGGCGGGCCAGAGCCGGGCGCCACCCCCCCTGGGCCGCCAGGTCATGGGAATCACCGCGGAACAGGATCGGAATCCGCCGGAGGCGCGGATCGAGCAGCAGGCTCACGTGGCTGCGCCAGCCGTAGCCGAACAGCAGCAGGGCGTCGGGTCGCCAGGCCAGCACCTCCGGCACGAGGGAGGGGTTGTGCAGGCCGCCGAAATGGTGCGTGCCCGGATCGGCGGCGGCGTTGGCCACGAAGCGGCTGGGGTAACCCTCCAGCAGGTTGAGATCCCACTGCAGCGCCCGGCCGAACCCGTGATCGTGGCGCCGCTCAACGCCGAAATCCCAGAGGTGGAACACCTCGATCGCCAGATCCGGCTCGGCGGCCAGCCATGCGAACCAGGGGGCGTAGTACTGGATCGGATGGCTGACGACGATGGCGAGGCGGCTCATCCGGCTGGCGCCAGTTTGCGCAGCAGCCAGGTGACGGCCAGGAACATCACCACCCACTGGAAGGCGGCGGCGGCGAAGGTGCTGGCCACGAATTCGTAGGACACCACCCAGAGCAGCAGCAGGGTGAGGCCGATCACCCCCGGCACCGAAAACAGCCGCTGATCGCGGGCAGCGTTCGCCCCCAGGCGCAGCAGGGCACCACAGCTGACGCCCACCAGCAGCGGGCCCAGCAGGTCGCCGAAATTGGCGATCGCCTCCGGCAGGAACCCCCAGGCGATGTAGGTGGTCTCGGTCTGCTCCCGGGTGGCCTGGCGACCGAACTGGAGGTTGAGCAGCACCTGCCCCTCCTGGCTGCGCACCTTCTCGCTGGCCAGCACCCGCGGCACCAGCACCTGGGGGATCAGGGCGTAGCTGGCGCCACCGATGGTGGGCACCCCGGCGGCCAGCTGCCCCTGGATGAACAGCACGTTCTGAAGATTGTTGAGGCGCTGGGTGGGATCCTGGCCTGTGCCGGCCGCCTGGGAGCTGGTGCTGGCTTCGAACCATTCGCTCAGCAGCGCGATCGGGTTGGCGGGCAGGGGCAGGCCGCGGCTCCAGTAGCGCTCCCGCAGCACGAACTTGCCCTGGTTGAGGAAGCCGAACAGCAGCAGCAGCGCCAGGGTGAAGGGCAGGGCCCGGCGAGGGGAGGCGAGCCAGAGGCCGAACAGGGTGCTGAGCAGCATCGCCTGGCTGGCGGAGAGCAACAACGAGAACAGGCTCTGGACCACGATCGCCGCCCACAGGGCCCACCAGAGCTGGGGAGTCTGCAGACGGCCGGCACCGAACTGCAGCGCCCCGAAGAAGCCCCCGATCAACTCGAAGGCCGAAGCCAGGGTGCGCACCGGCGAGAGCAGGGCGCCGCCCGCCGGACCAGCCAGTTGCCAGTAGAGCCCGCTGCTGAGAAGCAGGTCGATGGCCAGGCCCGCTGCCAGCAGGGCATGGGGCAGGAGCCTCAGCCTCTGTTCGTTGAGGGGCAGCGGAGCCCCGGGGGGCAGCAGAAACCAGCCGGGTTGGGCGATCCACCAGCCCGCCAGCAGGCTCAGCAGCCAGAGGGCCACCACCAGGCCGGCCGGCAACATCTGGGACGGGGCGTAGTCCCGCAGGCTCTCGGCGGAGGTGAGCAGCGGCAGGGCGAATAGCAGGGCCTGGGAACTCACATACAGCGGCAGAAACGGCAGTTCCAGGCCGCCGAGGCGATCCCAGACCACCAGCACCAGCCACCAGGCCGGCAGGATCACCGCCAGGGCCAGGGCGCGCTCGAAGGAATTCGTCGCCAGGAAGGCCACCAGCAGCAGGGCCGCCGCCCCGAACCACTGCAGCAGAGGATCCTGGAGGCGCCGGTAGGCCCGGGCGAGGTCTTCGCTGCGGGCCGTGAGCAGCGGTGGGAACAGGGCAGTCAAACGGCGCTGGCGGGTAACGGGGAACGGTCCGATGGCTGATCCAAGCAGGCATGAAGGAATGCGGCCAGGGTCCTGGCCTGGGCTGCGGCGGTGTGGGGCCCAAAGGCGGCAGCCTCCAGAGGCTGGGTCTGGCCGTAGCGGTCACCAGCGAGCCAGGCGGCAGCGATCCGATCCCCGGAAACCTCACTGGATTCCCCGGGCGCCAACGGAACCACCACGCCGCCTCCGCAACGCCGGATCAGCTCAACCACTGAACTCTGGGGGTGCATCAGGGCCAGCAGGGGCTGACGGGCCAACAGGCAGGGGTAGAGCTTGGACGCGGTGTAGCCGGGATCATCGGAGCCGATCACCAGCAGCGCATCGGCAGCCCTGAGGGTGGCCAGGGTGAGCGAGAGGGGCAGGCGATCTGTGCTTTCCTCCACCAGATCGGTGAGCCCGAAGCGCGCGGCGATCGGCGCGATCGAGGGGATTCCCCGGCCGGCGGGGGCGTAGGAGGTGCCCAGAAAATGGAGTCGCAGACGCGCCTGCAGTTCGGCGGGGGCGTGGCGGGCGAGGGCGCTGAACAACCCCTCCAAGGCGGTGGTGAGATCGGCGCCACCCCGGCCAATCGATACCCAATGCAAAAGTCCGTCAGCCGGATCGAAGGGCAACTGACTGGGGGCGATGGCGCCCAGGTGCTCAAAATCCTCGGCCGAGCCGGGAAAGGGGAGGGTCACCGCGGGGATCGAGGCGGCCCAGGGCCAGCGGGCCACGGTCTGCTGGACGTAGGCGGCGCTCACGCTGGTGAGTCCACTGCATTGGCGCAGCACCCGCGGCTCCTGGCGCCGGTGGAGCCGATCGGCGAGGGCGTACTTGAGGCGCCCGCCGGGGGGGCGCACCGCCGGGTGCTGGCGGTAGTAGTCGTTCACCCAGGGATCCTGCAGATCGAGCACGAACGGAACCCCATGGCGGCGCTTCCACAACGGGCCCAGCCCAAAACTGCCGAAGGCCGTGGTGGAGATGTACACCAGATCAAAGCGCCTGGAGCTCAGCAAGCGGCTGCCGGTGCGAGCGAGGGCCCCGAAGCTGCGGGCCTCGAGGTTGCCCAGACCGGGAATCCGCGCCCAGCGCAGGGAGCGGCCGCGCACGCGGTGGACCGGCACCTCCGGTGGCAGATGCTCCGCCTGCCAGGGATCCAGCGGGTTGGCGCTGCAGGCGGGATCCACAGCGAGCACGTCGGCTTGCACCCCTGCGCTCGAGAAGTGAGGCAGCAGCATGCGCAATCGCTGGCTGTCGGCGGCGCTGCTGGGGGGGAAGCGGGGGGAGACCAGCAGGATCCGCAGAGGGGGCCTCATCCGGGCGGACCGAGCGCCGCACGCTGAAACATCCCCTTGGCCCTCAGGAAGGGCCGCTCGATCCCACCAAACGAGGCCGCCGCGCAGCCGAAGGCAGCGAGCACGCTGATGGGGAAGTGGCCCGTGATGGTGGTGTTCAACGGGGTGAGAAACAGCTGCTGCCAGATGTAGAGGCCATAGGAGATGGTTCCCAGAACAACCAGTGGCTTGAGGCTGAGCCAGCGGGACCAGGCCCCTTCCTGCTCCGCCGCCAGGATCAGGACCCCACAACAGAGGCCATCGAGGCCATAGCCCACCGTGATCCGATAGGGGCGCAGCAGGGAGCCAAGGAGCGGCGAAATCAGAAACACGAACAGCAGGGCCAGCGGGAACACCCAGGGCCGCGGCGCCATCCAGAGGCGAATCCGTGGCTGGTGAAGGGCGAAGGCACAACCGATCAAAATTGAATCGATCGCCGTGTGGAACAACATTCCCAGAAAACCGCGCTGATCAGGGAAGGCTGCGTACCACCCCAGACGCACCAGAGGCATCAGCAGTGGCACCGCAACGGCTCCAACGGCCGCCCGCCTCCAGCCAGCGAGAATGATCAGGGCGGGCCAGGCCAGATAGAACTGCTGCTCCAGGGCCAGGGTCCACAGATGGCCCAGGAACCAACCGCCGTCGGCCGTGCCCTGGCGGATCCAGATCCCGGCGTAGTTCCAGGTGAAGGTGGCGGCCGCCAGGAACTGAAGCGGTGAAACAGCGATCACCCCCAGCAGCGTGAGCCCAGCGATCGCGATCAGGTAGGCATAGAGGGCTGGCCAGATGCGCAGGCAGCGGCGAAAGAGGAAGGCCCTCCAGTCGATCGAGCCCCGTTGCTGCTGTTCGCGCAGCAGCAGGCTGGTGATCAGAAAGCCACTCAGCACGAAAAACAGCCGCACGCCGAGGGAGCTGTTCACCAGCGGAGCCAGCCAGGGGGCCTCGGCTTGGTCGCCCAGGTAGGCCTCCGATCCATGGCCCAGCATCACCAGCACCACAGCAACGGCGCGAAGACCATCGAGGGCAACGATGCGGCGGGTGGGTGATGCGCTCATGGGCGCCTGAGATCCTCCAGGCTGATAGCCCGCGTGTCACTGGGCTGGTCCATGGCGCGCTCGACCATGGCTGCAAACGCCTCAAGACCCTTGTCGTTGAAGTGAACGCCATCACTGCGGAAGGCCGCACCGAGGCTGTCGGTGTCAGCTCCCGCATAGATCCCTGCCCTGGCGTCCCAGACGGAGGCCTGGGCGGCGCGGATCGCGGGATTGACCACCCCTTGCCCATCCCGGCTGGTCTGACAGACAAAGATCGGGGCCTGGATGCCGAGGCGCCGAACCGAAGCCAACCACGCACCCAGATGGGCGGCGTAGGCCTTGGGGTCATCCCCACCCCAGGCTTCCGTTTCCCCCTGGTGCCACACCAGGGCATCCACGCTCAGGCCTTGGCGTTTCAGCTGGGCGTGCAGAGCCGGTAGACGCTGGGAATGGGCACCGACGTTGATCCAATCGACCACCTGACTGGAGCCCTGGGCGATCGAGGCCACCACCACCTGCTGGCCGGGATCGGCAAGCTGCCGCAGTGCAGCCCATCGACTCCAGGGGGACCCCCCCGTGCCGCTGGATCCAGGCAGCGGATCAACGAGGCGATGGAGCCCCTGGGCCGAAAGCGCGTAGGCGTTCACACCGGCTCGGGCGGGGGGGTGGCCGTGGTTTCCGGCATTGGACTGGCCAATGACGACCAACACGAAGGGGTCGCGCCAGAGGGGTGATGGAACGGTGGCGACCGACGGAGGCCGCGTCCGTGGGACACCACGGGTCAGGGCTGAGATCAGCCCTGAACGTTGCATCAGCACACCTGCGATCACTCCGAGTGCACAGGAGGCCACGGCAACGGCGAGTGCGCGGCGATTCATCTCCCCTCCCTCGCGACGGGGCGTCACCTCGGAGTGGAGATCAGCTTCAGGCCTGGGAAAGCCTGGCGGTAACGGCGCTGATCGCGGGTGAGGAGGGGAATCCCTTCCACCAGGGCATGGGCACCGATGGGGAAGTCCGGAAGGATCGTCTGGCGAAGGCCGCCCCGTTCGCGATCGGCCGCGTGGGCACCGGCGGCCAGGAAGGAAGCTTCCTCGGGGATGGCGCGATGGAGATCAAGATCGGGCGGCATGAGCTCTTCCAATGCTTTAGTGCGCTGCACAGCAAAAGCAATGTCCCCGTAGACGATCACGTTGATCAGAACAGGGTCCGCATCCAACGCCTCCTGGAGGTTCGCCGCATTGCACTCCAACCAAGTCGGACCGGCTGACAGCACAACCAGCAACACATTCGAATCCACCAGCAGCATCAGGGGCCCTCTCTTCGGGTGACGGAGAGCAGGGCCTCGGTGCTGAGGCGAGGGCGCAGGCGGGCCTGGCGGAGCCGTTGGAGGCTCTGCTCCCCACAGCCGGGGTCCTCACTGGCCTTCTCAAGGACGACGTTCCCTTGCTGCTCGCGGAAACGGACAGCGGTGTGGGGGTGAGGCCCGAAGCGCTCCTGGAAGGCCTGGGGATCGTGAACTGGCCCTTGCTGGTGATGCGCATGGGATCACGGCAGACAGCTAAGAGTCTCACTGCGTGTCATTGGTTCGCAAGGGAGGCCGGCGCGGGCGCGGCCGATCAATCCCAGGCACGGGAGGCGATCAAGGCGGAATCCAGCCGCACATAGAACGCATCGATCTGCCAGAGCGCCCCATCGAGCGGACGGTCGTACTGGGGTAGCAGGTCATAGAGCCGATAGCCCTGCGCTTCCATGAAGTTATCCACCTCATGGAAGATCGGCACATCGCCGATGCGCAGCATGGAAATCTCCGTGATGATCACCTCAAAGCGCGGCAGCTCCGTTCCCGCACCACGGAGGGCCTGAAGTTCGTGGCCCTGGAGATCGAGCTTGAGCAGGTTTGGCTCAAAAGCGGCGCGCTCCTTCAGTAACTGCTCCAAGGTGCTGCATGGCACAGCAATGGTTACTGGGTCCTCCTGGGGTGATGGAACCAGGCCGCTGTTGGATTCGCCCAGGCGAAACAACGACTCGCCAGATCGATCGGAGAGGGCCACTGCGGCCACCTGCCATGCGGCATGTCGCTGGATCAGGCTGGTCAGAATCGCTTGGCTGGCCGGTTGCGGTTCAACGAGCAGGATCGCAACCTCTCCAAAAACCTTGGAAAACTCCAGACTCCAGTTGCCCAGATAGGCCCCACCATCGATGGCCCCCGTGCACACAAAGCCCGCCCGTCGAAGGTTCTGCAGGCGTGTGGTCATGTCACGGACCACCAGGAGGCGGCGCTTAAGCCTCTGGCGCCAGTGGTGGGGAAGCAAAGGAAACAACATAGGCATCGATACGATTGAGGTAGCCAGATACCTGCCATGCCCGCTCGACTTGCTCTCCGCACAGAGAAGTCTTCAAATCGTTCTGAGATCCTCCTCCGGACAGGCCAGGAAGTTTCTTCAACTGATCAGCAGGTAGAGATCTGCTTCTTCATGAGGCGCCAACTGCCTTCATGCTCAAATATTAACAGGTGGTGATCAAGATCATTCTAAACTCTCAACAAAAATCGACAGCCGCAGGGCCTTCACAATGGCAGCCAGGTGCTGAAGGCTGAAATCAGCCCAGCAAAGACAGGGCTCGTTGGTCGCTCCAAGAATCACCCAATCGAAGCCCATCGACCACCCATCAAATACTTGAACCGGCCTGCAACTTACCGTACAGAAGCGATCGGACATGGCTGGTGTTGCGCTCAAATCCCAAGTACATTAACCAAGCAGTAATGATCGAGATCAGAATTTTGATCCAGAAGAGAAAGAAAGATTCAACCGTAAAAGCAGTGAATGGAGCATGCCAAGACCGCATCAGATAAAACACGGGATAATGAACGAGATAAAGCGTGTAGGAAAACGCCGCCAATCGAGGGCCCAGGTCCAGGAGCCAAGAGCCTTCCAAGCGCCCATAGGGCCGTGCGAGTGCCGGTAGCAGCAAGGCAACGGCAGCACTGACCAACAACGTTCCCAGCACATAGAGAAGGCCCTGATGCTCGTTGACTCCTTTGGATAGAGCGGCACCAAGCTGGGACAGCACAATCCCTACAACCAGCAACAGCCCACCACCAACATTGACCAGGCATGACGCCGGGAAAAGCGGCCGCCTATAGACGAGAGCCCCAATCAGCCACGCAATCAAATAGACACTGTTGAGAATGGAGAGAGCCCAGCAAGTGATCAGGCCAAGAGCGGCCAGCAATGCCAATTCTTTCCAGGTCTTCTTGACCATAGAAAACTGCGAGAGGAAGGTGGCAAGAACTCCAGCCAGTGCATAGAACCAGACTTCGTAGCTCAACGACCACAGCGATGGGTTGCCCTCTAGGGGCGCACAGAATACCTCCTGGAATGAAGCAGCATTGCAACTCAGCTGGGCGAGAATATTTCTAGGCAGTTGGCCATTCGCGAAGTAAACACAGACCACTGTTAGCACCAAGGCAGGAAGGTATGGCGTATAAATTCTTGACACACGATCACTGAAGTAACGCCCTGGTGCAAAGGTGTGATTATTGACCCGTTCGATCACGCGGCCGCCAACGAGATAGCCACTCAGCACGAAAAAGATCACGACGCCTTGGCGCCCTGGCCTGATCGAAAGGAAGAAGAGCTGAGCCCATCCGGCATGGCCGAATGTGTTCAATTCACTCCAACCCACCCAGTGATCTGGCCTGGCATGACAAAGAACCACAAGGAAGGCAGTCAGAAAGCGTGCCCAATCGAGCAGAGGTGCGTGAACAGCCGATGTTGCCAGTGACGTTCGTTCAGTTGCACTCACGATGCTGAATCTCTGGCTGTCAAGTCGCCTGGTAAGAGAGAATAGGAGACACACCTGAGTAGAAGAACTTGTTCACTGTCCCAGTTCAATCGGGCCTGTCCGAGCGCATAGGCCTCTTGGCGCGCGGAGGCCAAGATCAAACCATCACCGATCAAGTGGGAATCGAGTGCGTTTGCCAGACTGAGCGGATCATGGTTGCGGTAGACACACACTGAACCTGCTGCCGTGCGCGCATAGGCGACATGGGCTGGAACATCGCTGATCATGGCTGGTAGTCCGGCCAGGGCATAGGTGAACAGCTTGTTGGTGAGGGCAATCGAACGGTTCAACGTCACTCCGGTTTCCGAGACGAGGCCCAGGTCGTAGGAAGCAGCCAGGCGCTCCATCTGATCAGGTGCGGCGGGCTCTAGAACATGAAGCCGATCAGCCACACCGAGCTGTTGGGCCAGCTCGTTCAGGGCATTTCGGTAGTGATCGGAGATCAATCCACGCAGGTAAAGATGGGGCCTGGACGCCGCGAGAGCCATGGCCTCCACGGCCGTTTCCAGGCCACGACCGGGGCCAATGGTCTGCGAAAACCAATAGAGGGATGGACCAGGCGTCGCCGTCCCCTTCAGAGTGGCCGCCGCGGGGGCCTGGGCCAGGGGGAAGACATTGAGGATCACCGTGGGCCGGGGAAGGCCATAGGCCTGCTCGTAGGCCGCGGCAATCCCCGGCGAGGCTGCCGTGATCTGAACGCAATCAGGGAGGAACGCGCCCTCAATCAAGCCAATCAGACGCCGCTGGCGAGCATGGGCTGCCGTCTCGGGGAGATCCCCGGGATGAAAGTCTTCGGCATCGAAGCCATAGCGACCACCATGGAGGCGGGCCGCCCGGGCGACAGCGGGAAGCGCCACCACGTAGTGGGCGATGTAAAGATCCGCCTTGAGGCGGCAGACAGCTCTGGCGAGGGGCACCGCCAGGGGGTGCTGGGCGGCCACGGCCAGAGCCAGGGAGCCCGGCCAGAATGTGCAGAACCTCAGGGCGCAGCGCTGGCGCAACCTCAAGAGGTAGTAGCGAAAGGAACCTCCTCTCACCCGCACCGGATGGGCACACCAACCGGCCGACTGAAGGATGGAGCCATCGCGCACCCGATCCCAGGCATTCGTTTCTCCATACACCAGATGCACCCGATACCCAGCGGCGTGAAGGGCGTTGGCCTCTTTGACGATGCGGGGATTGGAGCTCAGATGGCCCGGCGACACCAGGCAGATCGTGGAGGAAGGCGGGTTCAAGACACGGTCGGGAGTCCCCGTTCCAGTGAGGCCACCAGCTGCTCGACGTAGTCATCCCACGACCAGCCTGCGGAGGAGGCCAGGGCTGCCGCCGACAGTCTCGGGATCAAGTGGGGATCCTCCAGGCATTCACCCAGGACCGACGCGATCGCATGGGAATCACGGATTGGCACCAGAAAACCATTGCTGCAATGGCTCACCATCCCTTCGGCCCCACTGTGGGGCGTGGTGATCACAGGTGTGCCACTGGCCAGGGCCTCCATGACGACATAGGCCATGCCTTCATCGAGGGTTGGCAAGACGAACAGATTGGCCCGGGCGAAATGCTCAGGCATCTCGGTGTGAGGAACCGAAGGGATATGCCGGAACAGATGCTGGAAGGGCTTCAGGAAAGGGGCCATGACAGGATCCACCTGGCCAATCACCGTGCAACTCACCCGTGCATCATCAAGCTCCGCCAGGGCCCGGAGCAGATAGATCAGTCCCTTGCGGAAGCCAACGGACCCCACATAGAGAATCTCCAAACGCTCCCTCGGGAGCTTGGGCTGCGCGGCCCGGAAGCGTGGATTCGTGGCATAGGGAATCACCAGGCACGTGCTGCGGGGCACCCCATAACTTGAGAAAGAATCCGCCACATAGGCAGACGGGCAAAGAATGATATCGGCGAGTTCGCATTCACGCCGTTCATTCTCGATCACTCGCTGGGCGATCGGGCTGTGGTAGGCCAAGCCGAAACGGCTGTATTCCTCGGTGAGGATGTTGAACTGTTGAAGGTTGGCTGACCCGCATTCCTCCAACACACACTGAATGCCATGGGCTTTGGCCACCTCGAAGCTGCGATGGGCCGACCAGGCCCAGGCGATGAGGGTCGAAGGGGATCCCAGCTGCTTGGCAACGGCCGCATCGAACCGCCTCGTCGCCCACCAATCCAGGCTGGAAGCAAGTCGTTGCACCCCAGGCAGGCGCCCCAGCAGCAGTCCAGGCAGGTAATAAGGGAAGGTGTGGACCACCTTGTGCTGAATCGAGCGATGGCGCCGGTAAGCCCAGGAGGGATTGGCGGTGAAGACCTGATCAAGCGCACCCGCGCGCCACAAGGCAGCGGCAAGATGATCGGAATGGAATTTACGGCCGCAACTGAGAGAGATGCTCATCGCAGCGCTCTGCTCTGGTTAGGCATGGGCCAGCAACAGCCCATAGACCTTGAGATACCCATCGGCCACCGCCTCGGCCGCATACAGGCGCTCCACCCGCCCACGGCTGGCCCGGCGGTGGCGCAGCTCCAGGCGCCCGACCGCCTCGGCCAGGGCCTCGACGCCCTCCACCACAAAGCCACTCACGCCGTGCTCCACCACCTCCGGCACGACCCCACGGGCGAACCCCAGCACGGGAGTGCCGCAGGCCATGGCCTCGGCCATCACGATGCCGAAGGGTTCCTCCCACAGGATCGGCATGAGCAAGGCCCGGGCGGAGCCCAGGAGTATGGCCTTCTGGGTGTCGTCCACCGGACCGATGTAGGCGATCTGTTCGTCGAGTTGCGGGGAAATCGTGGCCTCGAACCAGTCCTGATGCTCCAGCGGCACATTGCCGGCGATCACCAGGGGCAGGCCGGTGCGGCGCGCCACCTCGATCGCGAGGTGGGGGCCTTTGATCGCCTCCACCCGCCCGAGAAACACCAACGGCGCCATGGGTCCGGGATCGGCGACGAAGGGGTAGGTGGCGAGCTCGACGCCGTTGGGCACCAGGTGCCAATGGCCGATGGCGGCCACCGGCTCGATCATCCAGCGGCTGATGGCTGAAAACTGCAGGCTGCCGCGGGAAAGGGCCTGGGCCAGGTGGATCGAGCGGTGGCTGATCGGCCGTTGATAGCTCATCAGCTTGGGGATCGGCAGGGGCAGCAGCGGCAGCAGGTAGGCAATGCGCGAGAAGGAATGGACCAGATCAAAGCGGCGGCGGCGCACCTCCCGCAGCAGGGTGGCGGCGTTGCGCACGGTATCGGCCCGGGAGCGGCTGGAGCGGCCGGGCCAGGGCACCAGCTCAGCCTCCGTGCGGGAGTCGGGATGGGCCAACAGGGTGACCCCATGGCCCCGCCTTGTGAGCTCCCGGGCCAGCAGATCGATGATCCGCTCAATGCCGCCGTAGAGCAGGGGTGGCACCGGCAGTTCCGGATCGGCGGTGAGGGCGATGCGCATCAGAAGCCGCGGCCGAGCGCCCGTTGCAACCGTTTGGCTCCTTTCCAGCCGAGCGCGCGCCGCATCAGTTGGAACGTCGGGCCGCCGGGCACCGGCAGATTGCTCCCCCCCAGCTCGGCCACGCGCTGGGCCACGGCGGCTCTGAGGTCGGCGTGCTCGGGATAGAGGCCATAGATGAAGTTCTGGAGCACGTTGGCGCAGGCGCGGCGGGCGGCGGCGTCGCTGCGCCGGGCCAGCAGATGGCCGGTGCCGCGCAGGAGGGAATGGAAGGCGGACTCCTGGGCGGCCCGATTCTTTTGGGCGGAGAGGCTGCCCTGGATGCCGGAGCGGTAGTAGAGGGTGGCCTCGGGGGTGAACAGCACCTCCTTGGCGTGGACCAGCACCCGGGCGAAGAATTCGAAATCATCGATCAGCGTCAGCGTTTCGTCCCAGCCGCCCGCCACCTCGATCAAGGCCCGTGGGATCAGAAACTGGCCGGGCTGGGTCATCGGCTGAGCTTCAGCCCAGGCTTCCACCAACCAATCGCGAGCATCCATGTCGCGCCAGACACGCTGCGGATCGGGTCGAAAGCTGGCCAGATCGTTGCCGTAGAAGCGCCCCCAGCTCGCCATGGCGACGGCATCGCTGTGGCCGGCCAGACGCGTCAGCTGGGCTTCGATCGCCAAGGGTGACAACAAATCATCGGCATCGAAGAACAAGATGGAGTCTCCCTGGGAGGCCGCGAACGCCGCATTGCGGGCGCGGGCCGCCGAGCCGAAGCACCCGCTCAGCACGCGCAGGCGCGGATCACTGACGCTGCGGATCCGCTCCAGGCTGCGGTCGCTGGAGCCGTCGTTGATCACGATCAACTCCCACTGAGTCCAGCTTTGCTGCAGCACCGAATCGATCGCCGCTGCCACATGGGGCTCGGCGTTGCGGCAGGGCATGCAGACCGACACCAACGACGTCTGGGTCACCATCATTGACACGCCAACCCCCAGGCCTCCCGGAAATACCAGGGCTTGCTGTCGGCCACGTAGTGCTGCAGCACCCCCTGGCGCGCCAGGGTCTGGGCGCGACTGGGGAAGGTGATGTAACTGTCCCGATGCAGCACGGTGGGGGAATGCCGGGCAGCCAGCATCGCCACCAGGGCCTGCTCCAGGTAGTAGTTGGTGCCCTCCCGCTCCAAGAGGGTGCGGCACCAGTGCTCCAGCTCAGCCCAGTCCAGCGCCTCGCTGGAGAGCCCGCACACGCCCACATTCAGCAGGGGTGGGATCGGCACCCCCACCAGCTCCCGCATCAGCTCCGGCGAGTAGCCGTAGGCCTCTTCGCAATCCACCATCAGGCAAGGCTGCACAAGTTCCCCGGACGCGTCGGCCGCCAGGTCCCTATCCCACCAGCCCAGCAGGGCCTCAGGGCGGGCAAAAAACAGCATGTCGGAATCGAGCACCAGCTTGGGGCCCCTGGATCCCAGGTGGATCGCAGTGAGCTTGTGCAGGTTGATGTAGTCGTGCCAGCGGGCGTGAAGGGTGGGGTACTGCGGCTCCGGCAACAGCTGTTGGAACTGCTCCCAACAGGCTGAACGCCAGCGGGTTGTGCCCTGGGGAAACAGACGCCGCAGCGCCTGCTCCTGGGCGGCGCTCAGGCTGCCGTCATCGGTCAGGTTGAGCACCAGCCGGCGGCCGCTCCAGCGGGCCAGGGTCCAGGCGCAGAACGCCGTCTGGTACCAGAAGCGCGCCCCGGTGAGGTACCACACCTCCAGGGGGGGAGCCCCCAGGTCCGTGGCCACCACGGGCGGCAGCTGATGGGCCGCCGCCTCCATCCGTGCCTGCCAGGCGCCGAGGCGCAGGTAGGCGTGGGGGCCCCAACGGCGCAGACGGCGCAGTTCGTCCTTGGGCTTGCGGTAGAGGACCGTCTTGAGCTGGCCGAGGGCGGGGCGAAGATTCATCGCGCTTCGGTTGGTTCCAGCAGAGCCCGCCCCCTGAACTGCCCCACAGCCCCCCGCCAGCGCACCTGGCGCTCAGGGCTGCGCCAGACCCGGTAGCGGAACCAGGCGCGCAGGCTGCGCAAGGGCACGCTCCAGACGGGGATCGCCGGCCAGGGCCGCAGGCCATGGAGATCGAGCACGCGCACGAAATCGCGAAAGCTGGCCTCCGCCAGCCGGCGCTGGTAATCCAGTTCCAGTCGTTTACTGGGTATGAGATGGGTGAGGCGCAGCTGGGGCAGGTAGGCCAGCTGCCAACCCGCGCGCAGCAGGGTGAGGCAGATGTCGTTGTCCTCGCCCGAGGAGAGGGCTTGGCCGCTGCGGCCCAGGGCCAGACGGCGCGGATCGCCTTTCACCTGCTCAGCCCAGACGGCCATGGCTTCGGTGCGGATCGCCAGCCCGGCGCCGATCGGGGCGGCGGCGGGGTAAGCCGGAGCAGCGGGATTCCATTCCATCCAGAGGGGCTGATCGCCATGGTCGCGGCAGCCGATCGGGGCCAGATCCGGCACGAACCAGGCCGGCACCGAGCCCTGCACCTCGGCGATCGCCGGACCGCCGGCGGCCCCCAGGCGGGGATGGGCTGCGCACACATCACGCACCTCCTCCAGGTAGGTGGGCGCCAGCACGTTGTCGTCATCCACCCAGGCGATCACTCCGGGGGCCGCCTCGGCGAGGCCCCTCAGGCGCGCGTGGGTGAGCCCCAGGCGTTGCTCCCTCACCAGCCGCCCGCGGGGGTGCCAGGACACCCACTGCGCTGACAGCTCCGGATCGCTGGCGTTGTCCACCAGGAGCATCTCCCATTCGGCGGTCGCCAGCGTCTGGACGCGTAGGCCCTCCAGCGTTCGCTCCAGCCTTTCGGGGTTCGGGTTGTGGGTGGGGAGAACGACGCTCAGCACAGGGAGGTCTGGCGCTGCCGGGCCCGCTCGATCGCCCGCTGGTAGCTGGCCAGCTGCAGGGGCAGGATGCGCTCAGGGGCCAGGTGCGTGAGCACCCGCTGGCGGGCCGCCGCCGCCATGGGCGCCACCAGGGCGGGCTGTTCGATCAAGGCCTCGAGCGCCGCCGTGATCGCCCCTGGGGAACGCGGTGGCACCAGCAGGCCACTATGACCATGTTCGATCTGCTCCGCCATTCCACCGGCCGAGGAACCGATCACCACCCGACCTGCCGCCATCGATTCCGCGCACACCAGGCCGAACGACTCCCAGCGGGAAGGCAACACCACCACATCGCAGACCCCCAACTCCCTGGCCAGGGCAGAAGACGCTATGCCACCCGTGAATGTGACCCGATTAATGAAGTGGTGCAGGTAGCGCCGCAACCAGCGCTCCGCCTCACCCCTCTGGGTGGGCCAGGAGGGGCCGATGAACCGCACGTTGAGGAAGGGGTGTCGACGGAGCAGGGGCCGCAACGCTTCAGCGAACTCAAAGATGCCCTTGCGGGTTTCGAGACGGCCCAGGAACCCCACTGTGCCCACGGCCTCAGGAAGGGGCAGCTCCAGCAGTCCCGGCGCAGGGGTGAAGGGATTGGGGAAGACAGCCACCTGCGCAGGATTCAGGCCCCAGTCAGCCGTGATCCGATCGCCGATGGCCTGGCTCGGCGCCGCCACCTCATCGGCCTGGAGGGTGAACGCGCGTTCGCGCTCCCATTCCTGATCAGATCGCACCGTGGGCAACACCGCCAGGCGCCCACGCCGCAGGGCACCGAGGCTGAATCGAGCGTGCTGGGCCCACGTAGGAGGTTCATGGCCGATTTGTGCGAGCAAATGGCTGGAGGTGTGCAACTTGACCACCCGCGCCACCTCGGGGGCCAATTTCAGCAGCGGCTCGGCTTCGGCAGACAGTTCGGGGCTTTCCCACACGTCGAAGGCTTCCTGCCGGTGCCGCTCCAGGAAGCAAGGAGCGAGGGCCGATCGAAAGCTGGAACGGCTGGGGACCGCGATGCGGTGGACGCGGACACCCAAGGTCTCAGCGGGCTCGGGTTGCGGCGGTCCGGCCGCGAACACCTCTACCGAGTGGCCAGCCATGGTCAGCATCGTCGAGGCCTGCCCGGCGTAGGTGCCGATGCCTCCGATGGCGACGGCGGGGGGGTATTCATAGCTGATGAGAGCGATTCTCATGCCATCGCCATCAAGCCGTCAGGCACCTGGAGCGACCTTGGCACAATTGATGACAGGGAACTTGGCTGAAATGGCCGAGCAATGTGTCGCTTGGAGGAGCAAGACAGCGTTGAGAGAACCACCCCGCCAGCTTCGATGCAAGCCAGAGCGGACTGAAAGGTCGCTTCTTCATGTCATAGAAGGGCCTGTAAGAAGTAGTGACTATCAAGTCAGCATGGTAGCGGGCCTCCCAAGGGTTGCAAGCGTGGCTCACCATGCACTCAGTAGTGGTACCTTCAATGTAAGAGTTTTTCCGGCATTTCAAGCCTGGAGGCGCAACACCGATCAGGCGATGCCCAAGGCGTTGGCCATGGTCTTTCGTGGCAGAATGTGATCGAACGAGCACCACGTTTGAGAAAAAAGTCGCGCCGTTGTATCAAGCTTTCTATCGCGGCCAACTCTCGCTTGTGGCGCTCTGTCAACAGGTGCTGGCTCTCCCCTCGGGCCTGGATCGAGCTTGGCCAAGCCAAGGATCATCCATCCTGCCCCGCTCGCGGGTAGGAGATGCCCGGGGGCTCGCCATCGCATGAGTTCAGAAACGAGTAGACCTAACGCGAGGATCTCCACCGTGGAAAGCAATGTTAGGCGGCTTGAAAGACAGCAGGCTGCGTCAAGAGTGCCATGGTCAAAGCAGGCATGCAGCCATCGTGACGATCAATGAAATGCTACCTGACATCGGGAGTACTGGGATGCTCTGGCAAGGGAGAGGTCGTGACGGGAACGGTGGTCATGCCAATCAATTTGAAACAACGCCCGCCATCAGATTCGTGGCAAACATGTACAGTCCTGAGCCCAAATCAAATCACAACCATGATGAATGTGCCCTTTCTTTGTCGAAATGGTTGGATCATTGACACCCCATCACTGATGCGTGCATCGCAACTGAATCGCCAGGACCCCAGTGAACCAGGTATCCCTTGGCCCCAAGCATGGAGAACAGGGAGTTCATGCGGGAGCGTTCTGCATGCGCCGATTCAAATATGATTATCTTTGGGGAAAAGCTGGCATAGTCCAAGGCCTCAAGGATGTTGGCATCATATCCCTCCAGATCCATGAAAAGAACATCAGGGGTGCGCCCAAGATGATTCCTGATCAAATTGTTAATGGTTATTGTTGTTACGCTTCTCTTCGTGAAGCAATCAGCCAGCCCAGGGAAATGAACAGCATGGCGATCGATGTGGTCAGCATCAAATCCACCGATTCCAAGCGCCCAGTCTGGGAGCTCATGGACCTTGTCGGGATGAGGGGAGTAGAAGGTGGCTGGTTCACCATCTCCCACAACGCAATTCAATGTCCTGATTCGTGGCTCACGATGCTGATTGTTCAATCTCAGTTGCTCCTGCAGTATCGGGTCGCCTTCAACAAGCAAGCCGCTCCAGCATGAATGCTCCAGAAACGGATGAAGACAATCAAATCTTTTCCCATCATTGGCGCCAAGCTGCAGGACAAATGGCCTCGTCAGGGAATGCTCCGCCAACGCAAGCGCCATCAAGGGCGTTGGCTGCAGTTTTGGAGTGGCGTGGTTGAGGAAGCATGGCAAGTCGGTTTCAAGCCTGTACCCATTCGCTCGAAGCAAGGGGCGAATCATCCTGCCGAAAACCCGCTGCATCCTCTGGATATCTTATGAATCAACACAAGTGAATCTAGCTCAGCTCTTTCAAAGTCGTTTCAACAATGATCGCCGCCAGGCGTTCTGGTGCCGCCACGTGATCAAAATGCTCCCAGCGGCGTTTCCGTTCCGTGCAATCCTCCATGCGCGCCCCATCGAGAGCAGCGCTCAACCCCTGCCAGCCCTCAGGCCCCAGCCGCTGCTGAAACGGGGCCGGATCGTACAGAAAGGTGTAGGTGAAGGGGTCCTGCAAGGTCTTCAAGCCCAGGGCCCAGGCCAAGGTCACGATGCTGCGCCAGCCATAGTGAAACCCGGTTGCGAATGCACCCAACCGCGATTGCGCCAGCAGCTGTTCATAGTTTTCCCCGATGGGTTCGCCCACTTGCATGGGGAAATCGGCGGGATCCGGAGCAGGCGCATCACCCAGCTCATCGGCCTCGGGCTCACGGTGGTTCAGCTGCGACCGGATCCCGTAGCCCTGCGCCGCCAGGTTGGCCAGCTGGCTGTGCAGGGCGATGCGATGCCGCGGCCAGCCCCAGAGGGAGTCAAGCAGGACCACATCCACCGTGGGGGCCTCGGTGCGAAGCGCCTTGATGTGCTCCCAGCGTGCTGAGAAGCGTTCAAGCTGGGGCTGCCAGTCCAGCGTGCCGCACCAGCGCAGCTGCAGCTTGTGGCGCAGGTTGCCGAGCTTTCGTTCTGACCAACTCCGCTGGGGCTGGGAGCACTCCAGATCGGGGCCGATCGGTGCCCAGGGGCGCACCTTGTGGAACTGATCCCCATAGCGGTTCACAAGTGAACCGAAGCGCTGGCGATAGGGCCGAATCTCCGCGTCGCTCTGCCAGGGCAGCGCAATGCGAAACTGCTGCTCCTGGAAGAGGAACGGACAATAGGTGCAGGTGTAGTAGCGATCCACCCGCTCAATCAGATCCGAGAGCTGGAACGGAGAATCTTCCCCGTCCACCGCCACCAGCCGCCGTTGCCCGCCCCACTGCACACCGAGCAGCACGATCCTGCGGTAGGAGCGCTGGCGGAGATCCTGCGGCAGCCAGTCGTGCGCTGTTGCTGTGTTTCTCTCCTCCAGGCAGATCTCGCCCTGCCGCGCCATCTGCATCAGGCCAAACTTGAGGTAGTGGAGCGAGTGCTCATGACTGTTGGCGAACCACACCAGCAGGGGCCGCACCGCCTTCATGCCGCTGGGCGCCCCAGCTGTCGCAGGATCAACGGTGCCCGCTCCAGCGCTTCGGCCACCACCGCATCCATGTTCAGGTAGCGGTAGGTGGCCAGGCGGCCGAGGAAGGTCACGTTCGGCTCCTGTGCCGCCCGGATTTGATAGGTGGCCAGGAGCTCCAGATCCGGTGCCAGGCGCTTGGGGTAATAGGGAATGTCGCCTGTCTCGGTTTCCTTGCTGTACTCAGTGAACAACAGCGAACGCTCGTGTTCTTCCCAGGGGGCAAAATGCTTGTGCTCATGCACCCGGGTGAAGGCGTCAGCCAGATCGCAATGGTTGATCACGGCGTTGCCCTGCAGATCACCCACGCCGCCGCTGCACGTCCAGAACACGGTGCGATAGCCCAGGGCACCGGCCTCACAGCCGAAGAACTGATCGATCAGGCCGGTGTACACCACGTGGCGAAAGACTCCTTTCATCGCTGGCTCCCAATCTGTGTTCAATTCCACCGTGATGGCGGGGTGATCGAGGATGCGTCGGATCACCTCGGTGTAGCCCTCCAGCGGTAAGCCCTGGTGCCGGGTGGCGTAGTAGTTGTCGTTGTAGTTGAATCGAACGGGAATGCGCTTGAGGATCGAGGCCGGTAGTTCCTTTGGTTCGCAGCCCCATTGTTTGCGCGTGTAGCCATAAAAGAAGGCTCCGTAGAGCTCCTCCCCAATGAGGCTGAGTGCTTGCTCCTCAAAGTTAGTTGGTTCGGGGTACTCCCGGCTTGCCCGACTGGCCAGAAAGGTGCGGGCCTCCTTGGGATGTAATCGCAGTCCGTAGAACTGGTTGATTGTATGCAGGTTGATCGGGAGGCTGTAGATGCCTTTGGGGATCGACGCCTTCACCCGATTGGTGTAGGGCATCCAGGTGCCAAAGCGCTGCATGTAGCACCACACCATCTCGTTGTTTGTGTTGAAGATGTGGGGGCCGTAGCGGTGAACGAGCACAGCTGTGTCCTCATCCCGTTCAGTGTGGCAATTACCGGCGAGATGGTCGCGGGCATCAATCACCAGCACGTCATGGCCTGCCTCCGCCAGCTCTCGGGCCACGACGGCACCGGAGAAGCCGGCACCCACCACGAGCACCCTTGCGGTGCGGGTCATCGGGAGGCCACCGCCTCCCCTGCCAGGCGGTTGAGCAGTGCCATCGCCGGCAGACGGCCGCCGATCCGCCACCAGCAGCGGAGTAGCACCCGGCTGGCGACGAGTTTCCAGGCAGGAAGCAGTCCGCGCTGGGCGGCATCGAGCAGGCCTTGTTCGCAGCATTGTGCTGATCCGCCGAAGTTTCGGCAGTCCATCATCAGGCGAATCACTTCCCGCGCCATCACGGCCTCCCGCAGAGACGTGCTGCAGCCGTTGCCCATTACCTCGGCGATGATGGCCCGGTAGGCCGTGATCATGCCGCCATCACGGTGGCGGAGCTTGAAGGACTCCAGCGAGCTGAGGGAATCATTGCGGGGAACACGCCAGAAGTAGTCAACACCTGCCAGCTTTCGGAAGCGCACGCCGCGGCAGAGGGCGCGGACGTGGAATTCGTGGTCGTGCCCGACATGTTGGAGCCTCTCGTCCCAGGGGCCGATGCAATTCAGAGCCTCTCGGCGCCAGAGCGGGCCGCTGGTCTGCCAGGGAATGGCATGGGCCAGGAACCGGTCGAGATCTCCCTCTTCCGGATCAAGATTGCCCCAGATCTTGTCGATTCCTAGATCAAAAGGCTGGTCTTGAAAGTATCCGGCTTGCCCCACAACTGCATCAAGGCTTCGCTCTTTTTGCAGAACTTGCTGGCGGCGGTGGAGGCAATCAGGAGCGAGTAGATCATCGGAATCAAGAAACAGTACGACCTCTCCGTTGACCTGCTGGAGGCCCAGATTGCGGCAAACCTGCGCCCCATGGGTCTCGGACCGAAGGGAGGAGCGCTCAACCAGCCGGATCCTTGGATCCCTGGCGCGCTCAGCGCTCACCCAGGCCGTGGTGCCGTCACTGGAGCCATCGTCCACAATCACCAGTTCCCAGGCGCCGTACACCTGTGCCTGCACAGAAGCCACCGTGGCCTGCAGCAGGGGAAGGCGGTTGAGCGTAGGGATCACAACAGATACCAGGCTCATCGATGGGGGCAGGGCTGGAGACGGTTCCAAGACTTGCTGCCGGCGCCTCCATCGTTGGGGCGACGTTCTGAGTTCGCCACCCTCCCTCCATGCTCCGAGCGCTTCCTGCACCAGCTGCTCGCCCCCGGATTCAAGCGCACGTGTCCCCCCATCAAGCCAGCAGCCTCACCTTCAGCCCCTGGACCACCGCATCCCCGGGGAGCATCCAGACCCTGCCCTGCCCCAACCGCTGGCAACAGGCCGCTTGCAGGGCGTCGGGTCTGAACAGGCCGTCACTCATCCTCCGCTCAATCGCGGTTACCACCAGCGCTCGGGAACGTTCCACCCCATGCAGACCCAGCCTGGCAACGAAGGCATCAAAACGCCCAAGGGCCTGCTGATCAACCCGTTTGAGCGGAGCTCCGCGGCATTCAAGCCAGCGGAGCCGTCTCCCTCCAAGCGGCGCCTCCACCTGTCGCTCGACCGGATCGGCAAGCAGGCCCCGGCAGCGGCCCGAAAAGGTCTCCTGGTCTTCGATCAGGTAGCGGGGGCGCTGGCATTAAGAAAGGCGATCCCCAAGCCCGCTCGGCGGCGAGCTCGGCAGCGATTTCAGCTGGTGATCGGCAGCCACTGGGGGGACGGCTCAGCAGCCAGGCCAGAGTGTTCGTTTCGCCACGGGGTTGCTGTCCTGGCTGATCCCGCTTCCCCCTGTACTCCTGCTCGGAAGGGATCACAGCCGGCGGCCGGTGGCGCTTGTTCAGATGCACAGGGCCGCATGGGAGAGCCCGATCGATCCCCGCCTTACCCCGGCGCTTGATCGCAGCAACCGCGAGCGTGCGGCGGGCGGGCACCCCGGGTCGGGCTGGCTCCATGGATCCGCGGCACACCACTGACCAGAAGCGAACAGGACCGATCCCACCCCATCCCCCGCCTGATCGAGCCGCACCTGGCGGTACGGGCTCTCCCGCGGGCGTTCAGATCCTTGCGGCTGCTCTGCTCCACGATCGCGCGGCGGCGGCCGATCACCAGCTTGCTGAGGCGGCCAGCGAGGGCCGCCCCAGCCATCAAAGCGCGTAGGGATGAACCACGTTCTGGAGCGTCAAGGGGAAAACCCGCACGTTGCGGGTCGCCAAGGTGAGCCCATGCACGGTGGCCGTAGCCAGGATGATCGCATCAGGCACCTTCAGCTCAAGGCTCTGCCTGAGGAGCACGCTTTCCCTGGCGATGCTGTGATCGAGAGGCAGTCGCAGGAAACTCTCCAGCCAGGCCAGGCTGGGCCGTTCGCCGCGCAGCACATCGATGAGGCTGTTGGTGTCGAGCAAAAGCATTCAGCGATCGATCCACTCCTGCCGTAGGGCCTCCTGCAGGGTCAGGGCGTCAGCGGGTCGGTCGTGCCAGAGGCGCTTTACCTTCTCATGCCTGGGTTGCTGGTGCTGGAGCCAAAGCTTCAAGGCCTCCCGCAGGGCGGCCGCCCTCGAAAGACCGCGCTGACGGCACTGGGCATCCAGCTCCTCCCGCTCAGGCTCAGGCAGATCGACGATCGTGCGCATCTCCTCTTGCGCTCCCTCTTTTGATGACGATATCGGGTGGTGAGCCTCACCCCACCCCAGCCCCCACCTGATTGAGCCACAGCTGCTGGTACAGGCTCCCTTGCCGGGCGCTCAAATCCCCGTGGTTGCCCTGCTCCACGATCTGCCCCGCTTCCAGTACCACGATCCGATCGGCCTGGATCACAGTGCCGAGACGGTGGGCGATCACCAGCTTGGTGATGCGGCCATCAAGGGCCTCGAGCGCATCCTGCACCAGCCGCTCGCTTTCGGAATCGAGCGCACTGGTGGCCTCATCGAGGATCAGCAGCTCCGGCTGGCGCAGGATCGCCCGGGCCAGGGCGATGCGCTGGCGCTGGCCGCCGCTGAGCCGGAAGCCGCGCTCCCCCACGATCGTGTCGAAGCCCTCGGGCAGCGCCTCGATGAAGCTCGCCGCATGGGCCACCGCCGCCGCCGCCCGGACCTGCTCGCGGCTGGCTCCGGGGGTGCCGAAGGCGATGTTCTCCGCCAGGGAAAGGTTGAACAGGAAGGTGTCCTGGCTCACCACCCCCAGGCGTTGCTGCCAGCTGCCCAGCTCCAGGGCGCGAAGATCCTGGCCATCGATCAGCACGCGGCCGCGGCTGGGTTCATAGAGCCCCGCCAGCAGATCGGCGATCGAGCTCTTGCCCGCCCCGCTCGGTCCGACCAGGGCCACGGTGGCCCCCTTGGGGATCACCAGATCGATCCCCTTGAGGGCATCGGGGCCGCTGCCCCCGTAGCTCAGGTGCACCTGCTCCAGGCGGATCTCCTGTCCCAGGCCCAGGAAGGGCACGCCGCCTTCTTGGGCGAAAGCCTTGCCGCCGGGACTGAGGATCGCATTCAGCCGACCGATTCGTCCGGCGTTGTCGGCCAGCTGGTTGAACAGGCCCGCCAGGCTGGAAAAGCGCACATTGAGGCGTTGCAAAGCCAGCACGAAGGTGACCAGGCTCGGCAGCACCCCGGAGGTCTTCGAGCCGAACACCAGCAGGCTCAGGCCCCCCATCACCGCGATCGCCGCGATCGGCAGGAAACTGCTGAACGGACCGATCACGTTCATCAGGCGGCTCTGGCGCCGCAGGCTGCCCTCCAGCTCGCCCATGCGCGAGCGCAGCGCCTGATCCGCGCTCTGGCGCTGGCCGCTGCTGTGCAGCAGCCGCAGCGCCTGGATGTCCTCGGTGATCCGGGCGGCGATCTCCGCCTGGATGCCACTCACCTGATGGGCCCCCGTCCGCAGCCGCGGCAGCAGCGCCCGCTGCACCGAGGTGATCAGCCCCCCCAGGGCCCCCGCCGCCAGCAGCAGCCAGGGGGAGAGGCGCAACAGGATCCCCAGGTAGACCGCGATCAGCAGCGTCGTCACCAGGATCTGGCTGGCCGCCTCGATCTGGGTACGGATCGCGTCAGGCCCGCCGGCGGCGTAGTCGGTGAGATCCCCCACCCGGTAGGCGCTGGCGCAGGGGTAGCTCAGGCGCAGGATCTGGCTGTGGATCCGCGCCGTCACCTGGGCCTTGCAGCGGGCAGCGAAGTAGCCGATGCTCACCAGCCCCGCGTAACGGGTCAGGCTCTGAACCAGCTGAAGCATGACCGCCAGAACGAGCAGAGCCAGGAACAGCGGCGTGGTGGGCAGGCCCGCCAGCCATGCGGGAGCCCCCGTAATCCAGGAGACCACGGGTTTGCTCGCCCAGGTGACCGCCGTGGGGGCGTGCGTGTTGGAGAGCAGCTCCACCACCAGGAAGATCACCCCGAAGGTGGCGCCCTCGCTGGCGCTCTCCAGCAGGCTGCTGAGCAGGTTCACCACCAGCAGCTTCCACTGCCGGCGCGCCGTTTCGCGGATCAGCTGTGCCGCTGGCTGCCGGCTCAGGAACGTCCCGAGAAGTGGGCTGAGCAGTTGGCGGATCAGGTGTTTCAAGCGGAGGGAGTGAGGAATGGAGAGGGCGTCAGGGACCCAGGGCACCACGCGCGCCCAGCCGCAGGCGGGTCCCGGCTAGACCCCGGCCGCCGGTGAACCGCTGGTCCTGGCCTTCGCGCCCGCCATCGGCCGAGTCGTTGGGCCACACCACACCCCCGGCCTAACGATTCGGTGAGGTTCAGGCGAACGTGAGCGGGGCTCGAACGTCACACCTACCATGGTCAATGTAGGGGCTCTCTCCGGGCCAGACCTGTAGGCCCCGATGCAGCATGGGCCTGAGTTTTCACTCCAGCAAGCCCAGCTGGCCGGGCAACGGGTTGGTGCCGGGATGCACCTGCATGAGGTAATCGAGGGCCTCCAGACGGCTCAGCCCCCGTTCCCGCATCAACCAGGCAAGGCACACCAGGGGGGAGCGCTCCATTGAGCCCAGGCAGTGGACGAACACCGCCCCCGCCGCCTCCTGACGTAGCCGGGCCAGTTCGGCCAGGGCCGCCTCCAGCTCCCCGCGCGTGGGGTTGCGGCCGCTGCGGTGGTCGGGCAGCACCTGGCGTGCCCACAGGAAGCGCTCCCCCAGCGCAGCTGGCATCGACAGCTCGGGGGCGTCACAGAGGCTCAGCACTGCCCGCACGCCCTCTTGTTCCAGCAACCTCAGATGGCCCTCCTGGCGGGGCGCCGGCCCCAGGGCCAGCTGGTCGCGCAACACCCAGTTGATCCGAAAGTGTGCTCGGACCGCCATGCTCAGTTGTTGTTGTTGCGCGTGAGCTGCAGCAAGGTGAGCACGTTCGTCAGCCCGGTGAGCGGCGTGCCCACCGCCGTGATCGCATCACTGAGTTTGGCGAAACTGCTGCGTCCGACCACCACCGTGTCCCGATCGCGCAGGGGTGGGTTGCGGTTGTCAGAGGCCGGTGCATCCAGATCAAGGGCATAGGCCAGGCGGGTGACACTGCCGTTGCGGTTGATGCGCACCAGTTGCACCCGGGAGATGTTCGCCCGCCAGCTCTTGGTGCCCCCCGCCGCCATCACCGCCTGCACCAGGGGGGTGTTGGCGGGCAGCGGCACCGGGCCGGGGCGCTCCACTTCGCCCACCACATTCACGGTGATCTGGCGCGGCGCCAGGGTGGTGGCCGCCAGCTCGGTGGCCTCGATCACGGGCTCGGTGGCCTTCTCGATCCGGATCGTGTCGCCGTCGAACAGGAGCGGGTTCTGCACCTGGTCACCGTCCTGCACCAGCGCCAGCAGGTTCACGCGCGTGCGCCGATAGGCCACAGCCTCACCGGGTAAGCGCCGACGCAACAACACCTGGCGCAGGTCCGCCTCCTGGGTGATCCCCCCCGCCTTCTGGATCGCATCCACCAGGGTGGGCAGGCCGCTGATCGTTACCCTGGCCTCGGTGTTCGAGGTTTCCGAGCTGGTGAGGGTATAGATGCCCGGTCGCTCCACCTGACCCACCAGCGCCACCCGCAGCGGCCTCGGCCTTGTGAGGGTGAGTTGCAGTTCAGGGCGCAGCAGTTGACGCCTGTAGAGCCCCTCCAGCCAGAGCGTCGCCTGGGAGAGGGTCAAGCCATGGAGGCGCACACTGCCCAGCAGGGGTAACGAAACGGTGCCATCACTGAGGATCTCGACGGGCCCCGAGAGTGGATTGCGCGTGTCCCCTCCCAGGAACTTCACCGCCAGCCCATCGCCGGCCCCGAGGATGTAGGCGTCTTCCTGAAGCGGGGCTGGGCGGATGGCCCTGGTGGCCCCCCCCGGGGCCACCAGGCCGCGGGCAGGGTCCCTGGACGCCGGTGGGGTCGGCCCACTGCCTTGAATAGCTTCGGCTCCAGGGGGCTGGGCCAGGGGGATCGCCATCGGTTCGGCTGCCGCCAGGGCCAGCGGCAGCCCCGAGCTCACCAGGGCCAGCACCAGCAGCCCGCTCAGCCCGGCAGCGGTGGCACGGGGCTGGCGGCTCAACACTCGGGCAGGCATCGAGGAACCGTCAGTCGGTCAGACCTGGGGGTCAGTATGGGGCTGGGAAGCCGCAATAACCAGGACAGTGCTTTGCTTTGGTCCTTCCCTCGACAGCTTGCATCCAAGGCCCGTGGCTCATTCAATCTAGAAAGTCAGTAGCAGGCGCCCACCGACGCGCACCTGGCCATTGCCCATCAGCTGGCCCATGTCCAGCAGGCCCGCAGCGTTGCTCACATAAAGATCCACGGCGCTGGTCCTGCTGGCGAGCCAGCGCAGGGCCAGGGTGCCGTTGCTGGCGCTGACCTGGGATGCCACGAGGTTCAGTTCAGGGATCAGCTGAAACCACTTCCCGAGCTGCAGGTTGGCGCTCAGACCCACCCCCCACGGCGAGCTGATCCCACTCCAGCCGACCTTGGGGCTGAGGTTGAGGGCCAGCCAGCGGTTCGCCTCCCAGGTGTTGATCAGCTCGAAGAACGCGTACCCCTGCAAGCTGTCTGGGTCACGGTTGCGACCGACGCTGAGGCGTCCGGCGGTGGAAAACGGTGCCCCGCGCAGTTGGTTGAGCACGATCGCTTTGGCGCCGAAGCGCTCGTTGTAGCCGCCATCGCTGGCGTAGAGGCTGCTCAGGGTTGTGGCGGGCTCGATGGTGTTGAACACGCCACCGCTGTATTGGAACTGGACAGCGTTGGAGAGGGAGTACCCGAAGAAACCGAACAGATTGCCCAGGCTGTCAGCGTTGGCCCAGAGCTGCAGGGTTCCATCCGGCGGCACCTGGGCTGTGTTCACCGTCAGGCCGCCGAGGGTCAGGCTGCGCTGGCGGTCCCCCATCGTGACGCCTGGTGAATCGCTGGCCTCGGGGCTGTAGACGAAGCGGCCCATGAACCCGAGCTTGTTCTGACTCGGGAGGGTCAGCAGGGCCGTGGCCGGAGTGGCGCCCCAGCCATTGGTGAGGGCCCCCTCGAGGCCGAAGCGGGGGTTGATCGCCCAGTTCAAGCCTGCGGTCAGGATCGGGACCCTGCGGAAGTTGAGCTCGCCATCGAAGCTGTTGGTGCCGGGGCCCAGGGGGAGCAACCCCGAGCCAAACAGGCTGAGCTGCGGGGCGAAGCGCCAGCTGACGCCGGCGGCCACGGTCAGGTTGGTGCCGAAGAAGGTGCCCGCGCCCCCCTGGCCATCCCCCTGGGTCGGCGGCAGAAAGGAGGCGCCGGGGGTGAAGGTGACCTGAAGGTTGCGGGTGGCCTGCCAACTGATCGGCAGGGCAAGGGACCCCGCCAGGTTGCGGGTCGACACCGGTCCGGCGGCGCTGTTGAAGATGTTGGGGTTGTCCTGGCAGCCGCTGGAGCCACAGCCGCCGCCGCTGATCACATGGAACTGCTCCAGGGAGCCCGCCAGGCTCAGGGTCCAGTTCCGACCCGCCGCCAACGGCCTCTGCAGGGCGCCTCCAAAGGCTTCCCAGTAATTCGAGGAGGTGCTGAGACGGTTGGGGGGGTGTCCCTTGGCTCTGACCGGGGCATAGAGCGGGTCATCCGCCACCGAATAAAAGACGGAGAACTGCCAGACGTCTGAAACTCCAGCATCGAGGCGGCCGAAATAGGTCTGGTTGCCGGTGCCCCTGGCCTGCCCGCCGCCCCCGAACGGTGCCAACTGGCCCACACTGATCTGCCAGCTCTCCTCAGGCAGTTGGCTGGCGGTGGGCACCGCTGGGCCCAGACGCAGCAGGGGAAGGTAATCGCTCGGGATGATGGGAAGACCGCCCAGCAGGGCCTTCCCATCGGCCTGGCTGGGCGGCGCGGTTCGCGCCGCCGGAGAGATGGGTTTCGCTGCCAGGTCCGGTCCGTCCTCTGCCCAGATCCGAGCCGTGTCCTCCGGGTCTGGATCCCATTCCCAGACCAGAGTTCTGGCTCCTTCGAGCCAAGGTGGGTCAACGGAGGGGCCCGAGTGGCTGGGCCGTGCCGGGGCGGGTGGCTCCAGCTCCCACGCAAGGGGCGCCCTGGTCTCGATCGGCTCAGCTCTGGGCGCTGGACTCTGCAAGCCCAGGGCTGCTGCCAGAACCACCAGCATCCTTGGTGCAGGCTGGGGCAAGGGAGCGTGAGCTGGTGGATCGACTCGTGGAACGATACGCGCAGGATCCGGCCCGGGCCAGGCCCTAGTTTGCTGCGATTGGACACCGCTTCCCTTGACCCTGCGGCTCACCAACACCCTGACCCGGCGCAGCGAGCCGCTGGTGCCCCTGGTGCCGGGCCAGGTTTCGATCTACTGCTGCGGCGTCACCGTCTACGACCTCTGCCACCTGGGCCACGCCCGCAGCTACATCGTCTGGGATGTGCTCAGGCGTTACCTGATCTGGCGCGGCCTGGCGGTCACCTTCGTCCAGAACATCACCGACATCGACGACAAGATCCTCCAGCGCGCCACCGAAGAAGGCAGCTCCATGGAGGCGGTGAGCGAGCGCAACATCAGCGCGTTCCAGGCCGACATGGCGGCCCTTGGCATCCTGCCGCCGGACCGCATGCCCCGAGCCACCCGTTGCCTTGATGGCATCCGGGCTCTGATCGGCGAGCTGGAGGCCAAGGGCGCCGCCTATTCGGCCGATGGTGATGTCTATTTCGCGGTGATGAAGGCGGAGGGCTACGGCAAACTCTCCGGCCGCGACCTGGAGAGCCAGCAGGACAACGCCTCCGGTCGCGTGAGTGGAGCCCAGGAGGCGCGCAAGCACCATCCCTTCGATTTCGCCCTTTGGAAAGGCGCCAAACCAGGCGAGCCCAGCTTTCCCTCCCCCTGGGGCCTTGGGCGGCCCGGCTGGCACATCGAGTGCTCGGCCATGGTGCGCGCGGAACTGGGCGAATCGATCGACATCCACCTGGGCGGCGCCGATCTGATCTTTCCCCACCACGAAAACGAGATCGCCCAGTCGGAGGCGGCCACGGGGAAACCCCTGGCCCAGCTCTGGCTCCACAACGGCATGGTCAACGTGGGCGGCCAGAAGATGAGCAAGTCCCTTGGCAACTTCACCACGATCCGCGCCCTGCTGGCCAGTGGCGTGAGCGCGATGACCTTGCGGCTGTTCGTGCTCCAGGCCCACTACCGCAAACCGCTCGACTTCGGCCCCGTCGCCCTGGAGGCCGCCGCGACGGGCTGGAGGGGCCTGGGCGCCGCCCTGGCTGTGGGCGGCGCAGCCGCCGTCGGTTGGGAAGCCGGTCCTGAGGCAGAGCCCAACTTCGAGCCCAGCCCGGAGCTGGCGCGCCAGCGCGACGCCTTCGTCGCCGCCCTCGATGACGACCTCAACAGCTCCAGCGCCCTGGCGGTGCTGTTCGAGCTGGCCCGGCCGCTGCGATCGCTGGCGAATCGGCTGGAGCGCGGGGAACTGCCCTCGCCCGACGACCGGCGCCTGGAAGACCAATGGCGTTTGCTTGTGGAGCTGGCCGGGGTGCTGGGCCTGAAGGCCGAAGCGAGCGCCACCCCAGCGGCTGAGCCCGTCGGCGGCCCCTCGGAGGCCGAGATCCAGGCCCTGATCGAGCAGCGCCGCACGGCCAAGGGCGCCAAAGACTATGCCAGCGCCGATGGCCTGCGCGACCAGCTGCGCCGCCACGGCATCGAACTGATCGATCGGCCGACGGGCGTGACCGACTGGATTCGGAAGTAGACCTCAGGCCCCTGGGCTACCGAAGGCTTCGGGGCCATGCCGTCTGGCCTGGCTGCATACAATCCAGCCCATGCCCGACCCACATCACAAGGCCCATGGGCGCCGGGGCATCATCCTGGCAGGCGGCACCGGGAGCCGCCTGCATCCGATCACCCAGGCGGTCAGCAAACAGCTGTTGCCCGTCTACGACAAGCCGATGATTTACTACCCGCTCAGCACCTTGATGCTGGCGGGGATCCGGGAGATCCTGATCATCTCCACCCCTGTGGATCTGCCCCGCTTTCGCGATTTGCTTGGCGATGGCTCGGCCTGGGGCCTGGAGCTCAACTATGCCGAGCAACCCAGCCCCGATGGTCTCGCCCAGGCTTTCTTGATCGGTGAAGCCTTCCTCGGCGGCAGGCCCGCCGCCCTGGTGCTCGGCGACAACCTTTTCTACGGCCACGACTTCTCCGGTGGCCTGCAAGCCGCCAGCGCTCGGCAGCAGGGGGCCACGGTGTTTGCCTACCGGGTGGCGGATCCGGAGCGCTATGGCGTCGTGGGCTTCGATGCCGACCTGCGCGTCACCTCCCTCGTCGAGAAGCCGGCCAAGCCCGCCTCCAACTACGCCGTCACCGGCCTGTACTTCTATGACGCCCGCGTGGTGGAGCTGGCCAAACAGGTGATGCCCTCCGCCAGGGGCGAGCTGGAGATCACCGACCTCAACCGCCTCTATCTCGACGCCGCCCAACTGCAGGTGGAGTTATTGGGGCGCGGCATGGCCTGGCTCGATACGGGCACCTGCGATTCCCTCCATGAGGCCGGCAGCTACATCCGCACCCTCGAGAAACGCCAGGGCCTCAAGATCGGCTGCCCCGAGGAGGTGGCCTGGCGCCAGGGCTGGATCGATGGCGAGGCCCTGGCGGCCCTGGCGGTGCCCCTGCGCAAGTCCGGCTACGGGGCTTACCTGGAGAGGCTGCTGATGGAGGAACTGCAGCCTTGAGCTCTCCCTTGCTTCTGATCGGCCGCCAGGGTCAGGTGGCCTCGGCCCTGCGGCGATGCATGATCCAACGGCATGGTCCCGGTCTTCCGCCGCCGCCGCTGGTGGTGGCCGGCCGTCCCGAGCTCGATCTGGCCGCCCCCGTGACCGAGCTGGCCCCCCAACTGGCGGCCCTGCTTGATGGCCATCGGCCCGCCCTGGTGCTCAACGCCGCCGCCTACACCGCCGTCGATCGCGCCGAAACGGAGTCGGAGCTCGCCCACGCCATCAATGCCACTGCCGTGGGCCTGCTGGCCGCCGCCTGCGCCCAGCGCAACCTCCCCCTGCTGCACCTCTCCACCGACTACGTTTTCGCCGGCGGCGGCGAGCGCCCCTGGCAGGAGGACGACCCCACGGGCCCCCTGGGGGTCTACGGCGCCAGCAAGCTGGCCGGCGAGCAGGCCCTGCGGGCTGCCGGCGGCCCGCACCTGCTGCTGCGGGTCAGCTGGGTGTTCGGCCTCGAGGGCGCCAACTTCGTGCGCACGATGTTGCGCCTCGGCGCCGAACGCCCGGCCCTCTCGGTGGTGGCCGACCAGAGCGGCGGCCCCACCAGCGCCGAAGCGATCGCCCGCACCCTGCTGACCCTGGCCGAACCCGCCAGTGTCGGCGTACTCCCCGATGGCCGCCCCTTCCCCTGGGGCACCTACCACTACAGCGGCCAGCCGGCCGTGAGCTGGCACGGCTTCGCAGCCGAGATCTTCAGGCAGGCGCTGGAGCTGGGCCTGCTGACCCGTGCCCCCGAATTGAGCGCCATCCCCACCAGCGCCTACCCCACCCCGGCGGCCCGCCCCGCCAATTCACGCCTCGATGGCTCCCGTTTCCAAAGCACATTTGGGCTTCCCCTGCCCGATTGGCGCGAGGATCTGCGCCAATGTCTGAGCGCCTGGGACGGGGAACCATGAACCCATCCACCACCTCTGCTTCGATGGGCCTGATTCGCGCTGACCTTCAACTGGCGAACACCACCAGACCCGAATTCCAGCCCGTGGCGGTCTCAGCCCTGGCCGACACGGGCGCGGTGCATCTCTGCATCCCCGAGCACCTGGTGATTCAGCGGCAGCTCGAAACGCTGGAGCAGCGAGAGGTCGTCCTGGCCGATGGCCGTTGCCGCAGCGTGCCCTACGTGGGTCCGATCGAGGTGCGCTTCCGCAACCGTCGTTGCTTCACCGGCGCCATGGTGCTGGGTGATGAGGTGCTGCTGGGGGCGATTCCGACGGAGGACATGGATCTGGTACTCAGGCCCCCACTGCAGTCGATCGATCTGAACCCCGCCAGCCCGAACCTTCCCCTCTCCGTCGCCAAGTGACGCGTCACATCCTGATCACCGGCGGCGCCGGCTTCATTGCCGGCAACCTCGTTCATCACTGGGCCGCCGCGCACCCCAACGACAACCTGGTGGTGCTCGATGCACTCACCTACGCTGGCAACCGGGCCACGATCGAACCGCTGATCGCCGCCGGCCAGATCCGTTTCGTGGAGGGCGACATCGGCGACCGGACCCTGGTGGACGTGCTCCTGGCGGAGCACGCCATCACCCACATCGCCCACCTGGCTGCCGAATCCCACGTCGACCGCTCGATCAGCGGCCCCGCGGCGTTCCTCTCCACCAACGTGGGCGGCACCTTCACGCTGCTGGAGGCGTTCCGCACCCATTGGCTCGCCGCCGGCTCGCCCGCGTCCTGGCGCTTCCTGCACGTGAGCACCGATGAGGTCTTCGGCAGTCTGGAGCCCAGTGATCCGCCCTTCAACGAAACCACCGCCTATGCCCCCCGCTCCCCCTACGCTGCCAGCAAGGCCGCCAGCGACCACCTCGCCCGCGCCTGGCAGCACACCTACGGCCTGCCGGTGCTGGTGAGCAACTGCTCCAACAATTACGGTCCCTTCCACTTTCCCGAGAAGCTGATCCCGCTCACCTTGATCAACATTCTCCTGGGCCGGCCTATCCCGGTCTACGGCGATGGCGCCAATGTGCGCGATTGGCTCTTCGTCGAAGACCATTGCCGCGCCCTTGAGCGCATCCTGCTCTCGGGTGAACCTGGCCACACCTATTGCATCGGCGGCAACAACGAGGTGAGCAACCTCGATCTGGTGCACCAGCTCTGCGACCTGGTCGATGAGCTGGCTTCCGATCAGGGTCTCGCCCTGCCGCAGCGGCCCAGCCGCGAGCTGATCCGTTTTGTGACCGATCGACCCGGCCACGATCGCCGTTATGCAATTGACGCCTCCCACATCCGTGAGGCCTTGGGCTGGGAGCCCCGGGTCACGGTGTCGGAAGGCTTGCGCCGCACCGTGGCCTGGTACCTGGCGAACCGCTCCTGGTGGGAGCCGTTGCTGTCTGACGACTACTCCGCCTACCTCGTCGGTCAGTACGCCGGCCAACTCAGCTGATGGTTCTGGCTGCTTTCACACGCTGATTCACTGCCCACCCCGATGGAAATCGTCCCCCAGTCCATTCCCGAGGTGTTGCTGCTCAAGCCCAGGGTGTTCGGCGACGAACGCGGCTTCTTCGTTGAAACAGCCCGTCAGACGGCGCTGGACGCGGCCGGCATCCCGCCGCTGCTGCAGCACAACCAGAGCCGCTCTGGCCGCGGCGTCTTGCGCGGCCTCCATTACCAGTTGGCGCAGACCCAGGGCAAGCTCGTGCGCTGCGCCAGGGGCAGTGTTTTCGATGTGGCCGTCGACGTGCGCCCCGGCTCCCCCAGCTTCGGCCAGTGGGTGGGCGCCGTGCTCGATGACGTGGAGCACCATCAGCTCTGGGTGCCGCCTGGCTTCGCCCACGGCTTTCTGGTGCTCAGTGAGCTGGCGGATTTCTGCTATCTCTGCAGCAACTACTACCACCCTTCCTCGGAGCAAGGCCTCGCCTGGGATGACCCTGATCTGGCGATCGACTGGCCGCCCCTGGAGGCCGGTGCAGCGCTGCAGTGCTCGGCCAGGGATCAAACCAACCCGCGGCTGAAGGATCAACCCGCCGAGCGGCTACCGGGTTGATCACCCTTCCAGGTTGATCGATGGGCCGCCCGCCAGCCCTAATCAAATGCTGCACCCTCCATAGCTTCAGCCTTCGCAGGGCCCATGAGGCACTCCCTGCCAAACCCCACTTCCGCACCGCTGCTGCTGCCTCCTGAGCTGCGGCTCACCCCTGAGCAGTTCGCGGCCGTCGGCCGGACCAACCCAGAGGCAGAACTGGAGCTTGGCTCCGATGGCCAACTGATCACCACGACTCCCACCGGCGGCGAGACCGGCGCGCGTAACCAAGCCCTTGCGCGTTGCTCTGGCAGGCCCTCAGCCCGGAGCAGCGCCGCGGCTTTCCCCCCTCTGCCCGATCTGGTGGTGGAACTCGCCAGCCCCAGCGATGACCTCTCCGCGCTGCGCTGCAAGCTGGAGAGTTACCGCACCAATGGCGCCTCCCTGGGCTTGGGCTGATCCCCGAGCAACGGGCCGCTGAGATTTGGCCTGGCGATCAGTCCGAGCCCCAGCGCCACGGGGCGGCCCTGCAACTGGAGGCCGGTGAACTGTTCCCCAGCCCCCCGGACCTGGCCCTGGTCCAGGGGGCCAGAAGCTCCCCATCAGCAGCCCCACGCACCTCAGTCGGGGCGGTTGTTCAGTCCGAGTCGTCCTGAGTTTTGGCCGCTGGAGTCTGCCCCGCCATCAGCGCTTCGATCCGCCGAATCCGCACCAGCGTGGTCGTCCAGACCTCGCGGCGAAAGCCATCCCCGGCGGGACAGGCCGCCACCAGATCCTCGATCGTCTCGCCGCGCTCGAAGGCCTCCCACAGCTCCCTTTCCAGCTTGGCCCGCTCAATGAAGTTCCAGCGTTTGAGCCAGAGCACGGCCAAGGGGCAAGTAGCCCCAGTGTGACGCGGCACGCGCCAGCGGCGCCGCACCTGGGGCTCCGGTGGGACACTGGGCGCCAACCCCGTGCCGCCGTTCCCGTGAAAGCCATCAGCGTGCTGGGCTCCACCGGGTCGATCGGCACCCAGACCCTTGAGATCGCCGCGGAATTCCCCGGGCGCTTCAAGGTGGTGGCGCTCACGGCCAGCCGCAATCTCGACCTGCTCATCGAGCAGATCATCGAGCACCGCCCCGAGGTGGTGGCCCTGGCCGATGCCGAGTTGGTGGCGGTGCTGCGCCAGCGCCTGCAGGATCTCAACCCTGGCCAGCGCCCCGGGCCGCTGCCCGAGGTGCTTGGGGGCTCCGATGGACTCTGCGCCGCCGCTGCCTGGCCCTCGGCCGATCTGGTGGTCACCGGCATCGTCGGCTGCGCCGGTCTGCTGCCCACCCTGGCGGCGATCCGCGCCGGGAAGGATCTGGCCCTGGCCAACAAGGAGACCCTGATCGCCGCCGGCCCGGTGGTGCTGCCGGAGCTCAAGACGAGCGGCAGCCGGCTGCTGCCGGCCGATTCCGAGCACTCGGCGATCTTCCAGTGCCTCCAGGGCACCCCCTGGGCCGACAGCGCCCGCCTCTCCACGGGGGTGCCCACCCCGGGGCTTCGCCGGATCCAGCTCACCGCCTCCGGCGGCGCCTTCCGCGACTGGCCCGCTGCCGATCTGACCAAGGCCACCGTCGCCGATGCCACCAGCCACCCCAACTGGACCATGGGGCGCAAGATCACCGTGGATTCGGCCACCTTGATGAACAAAGGGCTGGAGGTGATCGAGGCCCATTACCTCTTCGGGCTCGATTTCGATGCGATCGAGATCGTCATTCACCCCCAGAGCATCATCCACTCGATGGTGGAGCTGGCGGATTCCTCGGTGCTGGCGCAGCTGGGCTGGCCCGACATGAAGCTGCCGATCCTCTACTGCCTCAGCTGGCCCGATCGCCTCGCCACCCCCTGGCGCCGCCTCGATCTCACCGAGGTGGGCACGCTCTCGTTTCGTGCCCCCGACCGGGCCAAATACCCCTGCATGGAGCTGGCCTACGCCGCCGGCCGCGCCGGCGGCACGATGCCGGCGGTGCTCAATGCCGCCAACGAGCAGGCGGTGGCCCTTTTCCTCGACGGACGGATCCATTTCCTCGACATCCCGCGGCTGATCGAGCGCATCTGTGAACGCCACGGCGCCGATCTGCGCGCGGACCCCAGCCTCGAGGATGTGCTCGCCGTTGATGGCTGGGCCCGGGCCGCCGTGCGCGAGGCGGCCGCCACCGCCACCGCCCAGCTGCTCATCGCCTGATGGCCTTGCCAGCTGAAGGGGCCAAGGGCCCCATGGGCATCCAGCATCACCTGCTGCTCTGCGCCACCCCCAGCCGCCCGGTCTGCTGTGACCCCGCCGTGGGGGCCGCCAGCTGGGAGAAGCTCAAGGCCCTGGTGCGCGAGCACGACCTCGAGAACCCGAGCCGGATCGGGGGAATCGTGCTGCGCACCAAGGTGGACTGCCTGCGCCACTGCAGCGGCGGCCCGATTCTGCTGGTCTGGCCTGAGGGCATTTGGTACGGCGAAGCGAGCGCAGAACGGCTGGAGCGGATTGTGCGCGAGCACCTGATCGGCGGCCAGGTGATCGAGGACTGGGTGCTGCGTCGCACGCCGTTCGAACCGTTCTCTGCCGCTGAGGCGCCTTAAGCTCAAGCCAAGCCCCGCCGCAGCGCAGCCCGTGAACTTCCAGGGAAGCCTGCAAGAGCTCAAGGAGTTGGTGGCCCTGCTGGGGGAACCGGGCCACTGGCTCCATGAGGGTCCCTTCGAGGAGTTCGTCTTCGACAGTGGCGAGCGACTCAACTGGTGGGCAGGCAGTGGCGAGCTCACGGTGTCGGGGCATCCAGAGAACCGGGCTCTGTTGATCGAGCGACTGGTGGCGGCCGACCCCCGCCTGGAGCCCCCCGGAGTTTGAGCCGGCGACAAGGCTGACTCAACGGGCCCCGTCGGCCAGGTGCTCCAGCCAGCGGGTCGCAAGCTGGTCGCTCCAGCAACCTTCGGGGGCGTGAAAGCCGTTGTGGCCGCCGCCCCGGGTGAGCACCACCTGAAGCGATCCCGCGGGCCGCCCATCCAGGGCTCGCAGCAGATCCTGGGCCGGATCAGGCGGCACCCAAGGGTCGTCCTGGGCGTGCAGCACCAGGGTGGGTGGGAGCCCAACCGCGGTTGAGCCGCCCTCAAGTGCAGCCCTCAGGCGGCCCAGGGGGCTGGCCTCGGCGTAGTAGTGCTCCACCGAGTCGTACCCCCAGCGGGGGGCGGTGATCACCGCGTCGAACTGGCGAATCGTGCGCACCTGCGCCAGGGCCGAGCGCTCCTGTTCCGTCACCCCGTAGGGATCGGCAAGGGTCTGGCGGCGCAGGCTGCGCAGGAGCCAGTTCACGTAGACGCGGTTGCGCGGACGCTCCATGACCCGGGCGCAGGCCAGCAGATCGAGGGGGCTGCTGATTGTCACCAGACCGTCGAGCAACGGCCGATCGGCCGCCAGGCCCTCGGCGCGCAGCGCCGGATCCAGCACGGCGTTGAGCAGCAGGGTGCCGCCCATGGAGATGCCCGCCCCCAGCAGCGGCACCGGCGGCCCCGGGGCAGGGCTCAAATCGGCCGCCAGCCGGCGGGCCCAGGCCAGCACGGGCGCCAGGTCACGGTTGCCCTGGGCGGCATAGGTGCCCCGGGCCAGGGGCCGCCCGCGCCCCGCGCCGCGCAGGTTGAGGCGCAGCACCGCCAGCCCCGCCCGTTGCAGGCCCAGGGCCAGCCGGCCCACCCCCTCCCCCTCGCTGTGGCCCCCGAGACCCGGAGCGAGCAGCACCAGGGCCCGGGGGATGGTGGTGGGGCGGTCCAGCAGGGCGAGCAGTCGGTCGCCGCCGCCGATCGGCACCTCGAAGGGCTCCCCGTGCTCAGGGGGCAAGGTCGTCTGGCGCAGGGTGTCGCGCAGGGTCTGCAGGTCAGCCCCCCACCAGGGGGCCCGGGGCCGGAACGCCCTCAGCCCCAGACTGGCGACGATCCCCTCAGGGGGTCGCTCCCACCGCCTGTTTGCCGACACCCAGCGCCCGCAGCTCCTGGGTCAGAGCTAGCAGAACCTGCTTGGCATCGCCAAACACCATCGAGGTCTGGGGCAACTCGAACAGGGAATTGCGGATCCCGGAGTAGCCCGAGCCCAGGCTGCGCTTGACCACGAACACCGAGCGCGCCTGATCCACCTCCAGCACCGGCATCCCGTAGAGGGGGCTGCTGGGGTCGTTCTTGGCCTGGGGGTTCACCACGTCGTTGGCCCCCAGCACGATCACCACATCCGTGCGCGGGAAATCGGGGTTGATCACCTCCATCTCGATCAGCTGCTCGTAGGGCACGTCCGCCTCCGCCAGCAGCACATTCATGTGGCCGGGCATGCGTCCCGCCACCGGGTGGATCGCGTAGCTCACCTCGATCCCGTGCTGCTCCAGCAACCGGGCGAGTTCCTTGAGCCCGTGCTGGGCCTGGGCCACCGCCAGGCCGTAGCCCGGCACGAACACCACCCGCTCCGCCTGCTCAAGGGTCAGGGCACACTCCTCGGCGCTGCAGGAGGTGACCGAGGTGTAACCCTGGTCCCCGTCGCCGCTGGCCGTGGCGCCGCCGCCGAGGGCACCGCCGAACAGCACCGAGGTGAGCGAGCGATTCATGCCCGTGCACATCACCTGGGTCAGGATCAGCCCGGCCGCCCCAACCATGGCGCCGGCCACGATCAGGAGCTGGCTGCCGACCACGAAGCCCGCCGCCGCCGCCGCCACGCCGGAATAGGAGTTGAGCAGCGAGATCACCACAGGCATATCGGCGCCGCCCACGGGCAGGGTGAGACCGACCCCGAGCAGCAGGGAGAAGACCGTCAGGGCCGGCAGACCAGCCGGCAGACCGTTGAGCACCAGAACGGAACTGGTCAGACAAAGCAGTGCCAGGGTGATGTTGACCCCATGGCGTTGGGGCAGGAGCATCCAGCCGGGGGTCGGCAGCCATCCCTGCAGCTTGCCCATCGCCACGATCGAACCGCTGAAGGTGATCGAGCCGACCAGCACCGACACCAGCACCGACACCACCGCCAGCAGGCCCAGGGGCGTGGGCAGGGCCGAGGCGCCGAGCGCCACCAGCAGCGAGGCCACACCGCCACAGCCGTTGAACAGGGCCACCACCTCCGGCATCGAGGTCATCGGCACCTTGTAGGCCACCACGGCGCCCACGCTGCTGCCCAGCACCAGCCCCAGCAGCATCCACGGCCAGCCGGCCAGGCCCTGGTCGAGCAACAGCCCCACCACTGCCAGGGCCATCGCCGCCGCCGCCAGGCCATTGGCCCAGCGGGCGGTGCGGATCCGCGAGAGGCCCTTGAGCCCTAGGGCCAGCAGCAGCACGGCCCCCAGATCGATCGCGAGGTGGCTCATGAGGCCGGCCCCCGACGGCGGAACATCGCCAGCATCCGATCGGTCACCAGGAAACCTCCCACCACGTTGAACAGAGCAAAGCCAAGGGCCACCGCCCCCACCAGGCGCAGGGCCGGGGTCGGGGCCTGACCGATCAGGGCCAGGGCCGCCAGCAGGGTGATGCCGCTGATCGCGTTGGCCCCCGACATCAGCGGGGTGTGCAGGGTGGGGGGCACCTTGCCGATCAGCTCGAAGCCCAGCAGGCTGCCCAGCAGCAGCACCCAGAGGGCCTCGGAAAGGGAAAACGTTTCGCTCATGCTGTGGCCTCCTGGCGGGCGGGACGTAGATCGGGGCGGCGGCAGGCCCCCCCATGGGTGAGCAGACAGGGGTCGAGCAAGGGATCCTCCGGATCGATGTGGATCGCGCCCTCCTTGAGCACCACCTCCAGTAGGGCGGCCAGGTTGCGGGCGTAGAGCGCGCTGGCGTGCTGAGGCACCGTGGCCGCCAGGTTGCCCGCCCCGATCACGCGCACACCGCCCACCCACGCATCGGCCTCAGCGCGGCTGGCGGCGCAGTTGCCCCCCTGGGCCACCGCCAGGTCCACCACCACCGACCCGGGGCGCATCCCCGCCAGCATCGCCTCGGTGATCAGCAGCGGCGCCGGCCGGCCGGGCACCTGGGCCGTGCAGATCACCACATCGGCGTCCTCGAGCTGCTTGGCGAGGATCTGACGCTGGGCCTCCTGGAACACGGCTCCGGCCTCCCGGGCATAGCCCCCCGCCTCACCAGGAGCCTCCTCCAGCTGGGGTGGCTCGATGAACCGGGCCCCGAGCGATTCCACCTGTTCGCGGGCGGCCGGGCGCACGTCACTCACCCGGACCACCGCTCCGAGCCGCCGGGCCGTGGCCACCGCCTGCAGGCCCGCCACTCCGGCGCCCAGCACCACGACCTTGGCGGGCTGCACCGTGCCGGCCGCCGTCATCAGCATCGGAAAGAAGCGGTCCAGGGCCGCGGCCGCCAGCAGCACGGCCTTGTAGCCGGCGATGTTGGCCTGGGAGGAGAGCACATCCATCGCCTGGGCCCGGCTGATCCGCGGCAGCAGCTCCAGCGCCAGGGACGACACCCGACCAAGCTCCAGCTGATCGATCAGGGCCTGGTTGCGGTAGGGATCCAACAGGCCCAGCACGAGGCTGCCCGCCGGCAGGGCCTCCAGGCCGCCATCCCCCCCCTCGGAGCAGAGCAACGGCGCCTGGACCGCCAGCACCGCATCGGCCTGACGCCAGCGCTCGAGGCTGTCGCTGCTGGCGAACACCTCCGCCCCCGCCTCCTCGAAGGCCGCATCACTGAAGCCCGCTGCTCGCCCGGCCTCGGCTTCGATCCAGACCCGAGCGCCCCGGGCGATCAGGCGCTTCACCGTTTCAGGGGTGGCCGCCACCCGGGTCTCCCCGGAGCGCCGCTCCCGCGGAACCAAAACTGTGGTCAAGGAGGCTTCGCTGATGGGACTGCCTTCAGTGATCGACAATCCCAGCGCCCCGTGCAACGGGCGGGGGGGCTTTGTGCGCAGTCCGGCACACAATTGATTTCAGGCGGCCTCAGGAGGCCTGGAGCCAGCTGCTCAGTTCCTGGCGTGGCACCGCCTCACCGCTGGTGATTTCGATGATCCGCCCGATCGCCGCCGGATCCCCCAGGGCATCGAGCGTCACCCGGGCCACCAGGCGCCGGGGGATGCTGTCGCTCTCCTGCTGGTCCGGGCCGGAGAAGCGGATGCCCTGCGCCTCCAGGTTCTCCTCGCTTTCCTTGAGCCCCCCCGGGCGTATCACCGTCCAATCCAGGCCGCTGCCTGCCAACCAGCGCTCCCCCAGCCCCTTCCAGAGCAGGATCAGACCGAACAGATTCAGCGGGTGCAGCAGCCTGCCGCTGCAGAGCGAGCTCACCAGCACCAGCCGGCGCACCCCCGCCGCCTGGCAGGCCTCGGCCTGGGCCCGCACCAGCAGGGCATCGACCCGCAGCGGGCCCGTCAAGTCGATCGAGGGGCGGGCGCCGGTGGCGATCACCAGGGCGTCAACCCCGTCGAGGGCGGCGCGCAGGGCCGGGCCATCCCCCAGCTCCAGCCGCACCACCTCGGCACCCTCGAGACCCTCGGGCAGCTCGGAGTCCGGCCGCACCAGCGCCCGCACCGCCCAGCCGCGCCGAAGGGCCTCCTGCACCACCCGCCAGCCGGTTTTGCCGGAGGCCCCGCTCACCGCCAATCGCCCCATCCCATTTCCTCTGCCAACGAGTCCCGTTCTAGGGAGGTGGCCGCTGCCGACACAATGGCGCCATGGCGGCTCCCTCCTTTGACCTCCGCGCGGCGCGACCCGCCCCCGGGGTCCCGCCTGCGCCGCAGCCGCGCCAGTGGCAGCGCCACTTGGTGGAGCTGCTGCGCCGGCGCCTGGGGCGCCCCGATCCAGCCGGCCACGACGTGCTGATCCACGCCGGCCCTGGTGCCGGCAAGACCCTGGGCGCACTGATGAGCTTTCAGCGCCTGCACCAGGAGGGTCAGCTCAGCCACTTCCTCGTGTTCTGCCACCGGAGCTCAATCGCTGGCCAGTGGCGCGCCGCCGCCGGGCGGCTGGGGCTGCGGCTGCGGGACTGGGACCCCGAGCAACCGCAGGATCTGGCCCCCCAGACGGCACGCGAACCCTGGCAAGGGTTGCTGCTCACCTACCAGGGGGCGGCACGTCACCGCCTGGCCCTGCAGCAGGCGCTCGCGGAGGCCGGAATGGCTCAGGTGCTGGCGATCGCCGATGAGGTGCATCACCTCGGGGTCGATCCTGAGGAACCGCAGGCCACCGCCTGGGGCCATGCCTTCACCAGCCTCACCGAACGGGCCGCCCTGCGCCTGGGGCTCACGGGCACTCCGTTTCGCGCCGACAACCTGGCCTTCTGCGCCGCCCGGCGGGTGGAGGTGCAGGAGGAAGGCCAGATCGCCTGGCGCATCGAACCCGATCTGAGCGTCGAGCCGCGGCAACTGATCGCCGCTGGCGATGTGCGTCCCCTGGAGTTCCGTTTCCAGGACGGCTGGGTGGACCACGGCCGTGGGGGCGCCCGTGGGGGCGAGCAGGAGTGTTCCCCGCTTTCGGCCGAGGAGCGCGAGAGCTGGCGCGCCCGCAACCTGCGCCGGGCGATCCGCCTGGGGGATGCCAGCGGCATCGCCCTGCGGCTGCTGCTGGGTGCCCGCGCCCGCCTGGAGCGCGTGCGCTTGGGGCATCCGGAGGCAGGTGGGTTGGTGATCGCCCGCGACATCGCCCACGCCCGCCGCATCAGCGGCCTGCTGGAGGAAGAAGGAGACCGCGTGCAACTGGTGCATTCCCAGGACCCGGAGGCCGCCCAGCGGCTGGCGGCCTTCCAGGTGGGGGAATCCGACTGGCTGGTGAGCATTGACATGTGTGCCGAAGGCTTTGATGCCCCGCGGTTGCGGGTGGTGGCCTACCTGACCACGGTGGTGACCCGTAGCCGCTTTGTGCAGGCGATCACCCGCGCCGTGCGCATGGATGGCAGCCGTTCGCCCCTGGAAGCGATCCCGCGGCAGCCTTCTTACATTTATGCCCCGGCCGATCCGCTGCTGATCAGCTACGCCCGCACCTGGTCACTGGTGGAGCCCTACGTGGTCCGCAGCCGCCCCCGGCCGGAGGCCCCCAGTGGTGGCGGCGCATCGGCACCCGCCCTTCCTTTGCAAGCCCTTGCGGACCGTGCCGGGGCCGTTCTGCGCTTGAGCGGTCCCCAGTTACCCGGCTTCCTGCAGTCCTGATTACATTACGGACCCCAAAAAAATGCGACGTTCTGCGAACCAACCTTCCAATCGCCCCATGGACGACCAGCGTGGTGCCAGCCCAGAGGGACCCATGAATGGATCCGCCTACCGCAGGCTCACCGTGGCGGTGAACTGGGCGATGGCTCGAATCGGCACCCTCGACGCCAGCGAGCGCTTTGAAGACAGTTACGCCATCACCCAGGAATTCGGCGAGTGGCTGCTCTGCCTGGAAGAGCAGCCCGAGCGCCTGGCCTCCACGGTTCAGATGGTGCCCAAGAACCCCGGAAAATCGGGCCCCTCCCCCACCAACCCCCGTCAGCAGGACGGTCTGCTAGAGATCTGAGCATTGACCTCAGGCCAAGCAGCCATCACCTAGGGTCAAGTCATACCCACTTCACATAAGTCGATGGTGCCCGACGCCCAGGCCGCCCCTGGTCCGAACGGTGAGGCGACCACCTCCGTCGAGAACCTCGTGATCGTCGGATCCGGCCCCGCCGGCTACACCGCCGCCATCTACGCCGCCCGGGCCAACCTGGCGCCCCTGGTCATCACCGGCTTCCAGACCGGTGGGATCCCGGGGGGGCAGTTGATGACCACCACCCACGTGGAGAACTTCCCCGGATTCCCCGATGGCATCCTCGGGCCCGATCTGATGGACCGGATCAAAGCCCAGGCTGTGCGCTGGGGCTCCCATCTGCTGGAGGCGGATGCAGAGGCGATCGACCTCACCGAGCGGCCCTTCAGCGTGCGGGTGGAGGGCAGAGAGATCCGTACCCATGCCCTGATCCTCGCCACCGGCGCCAGCGCCAACCGCCTGCAGCTTCCGAGCGAAGACCGGCTCTGGAGTGCCGGAATCAGCGCCTGCGCCATCTGTGACGGGGCCACGCCCCAGTTCCGCAATGCCGAGCTGGCCGTGGTGGGGGGCGGTGATTCCGCTTGCGAAGAGGCCGTCTACCTCACCAAGTACGGCAGCCATGTGCACCTGATCGTCCGCTCCGATCGCCTGCGGGCCAGCGCCGCCATGGCCGACCGGGTTCTCGCCAACCCTGCGATCACGGTCCACTGGAACAGTGAACCCGTCGATGCCCTGGGGGAGGAGTGGCTCACCGGCCTTCGCCTGCGCGATCGCCCCAGCGGCGCCACCAGGGAGCTGGCCGTGCGCGGCCTCTTCTATGCCATCGGCCACACCCCGAACACCACCTTGGTCAAGGGACAACTGGAGTTGGACGCGCGCGGGTACCTGGTCACCACGCCTGGGCAACCCACCACCAGCGTCGAAGGGGTCTTCGCCGCCGGCGATGTGGCCGATGCCGAGTGGCGCCAAGGCGTCACCGCCGCTGGCAGCGGCTGCCAGGCGGCCCTGGCGGCCGAGCGCTGGCTCAGCCACCACCAGCTGGCCACCACCGTGGCCCGGGAATCAGTTGAGCCCGCCCCCGCCGATCAACCCGCTCCCACCGCCACCAGCGACGCCGAGAATTTTGATGCCGAGGCCCGCTGGCAAAAAGGCGGCTACGCCCTGCGGAAGCTCTACCACGACAGCGCCAGGCCGCTGCTGGTGGTTTACACCTCCCCCAGTTGTGGCCCCTGCCACGTGCTCAAGCCCCAGCTCAAGCGTGTGCTCGAAGAGCTCAGCGGCGCCGCCCAAGGGGTGGAAATCGACATCGATGCTGAGCCGGAAATCGCCCAGCAGGCCGGAGTCAGCGGCACCCCTACGGTGCAGCTGTTTGCCGGCAAAGAACTCAAGCAGCAGTGGAAAGGGGTCAAGCAGCGCAGCGAATTCCGCAGCGCCATCGAGGCCTGCCTGGCCTGAGCCTCCTGGCTCCCAGCGGGGCTGGGGCCCGCTCAGCGGCGCCGGGGTCCGCCGGGGCGGTTGCCGCCCGGCCGGGGCCCGCCGGCGCCGACATTGCGTTCCCGATAGGTGATCCGCCCGCGGGTGAGGTCGTAGGGGCTGATCTCCACGAGCACCTTGTCGCCCGCCAGCAATTTGATTCTGAACTTGGTGAGCTTGCCCGCCGCGCGGCACAGGCACTGATGACCGGCCGGTTGCTCCAGTGTGACCAGGTAGAACCCGTTCCCCTGTTCCTTCTCAATCACGCCGGAGGTCTCGATCATGCGGTAGGGCGGCTGAAAGTCCGTGAATGGTTTCAGCTTAGATGTCGCCCCTGCGGGCCTAGGGTCCGGCCACCTGCAGCCACGCGCCCGTGATCGTCCCGCCCCTGAGCATGGATCTGGGCCTGCTGCTGATTTCCATCGGCGCAGTGAACCTCTGGAAGGTCCGTGGTCTCCTGGGTAAACGCGGCTGAGCTCAGGCACCCGCCAGCGCCAGCGGGCCGTGCCAGGCTGACGTCGTCCCCTCTGCGGCTGTCATGTCACGCGCCTCCCTGCATGCCTTCTCGGCCCTGCTGGCCGCCGATCAACAGCTCAGGGAGAAGGTGAGCCAGGCCAAGGGCCCTGGTGAGGTGGTGGCCCTGGCGGGTGAACACGGCCACGCCTTCAGCCAGGCCACTCTGCTCCGCCATCAGGCCAGCACCATGGGCGGGGCTGAAGACGATCACCTGGAGCGCCTCGACACCTGGGGTGATGCCCTGCTTCATTCCTTTGGCGTCTCTGACGCCGACTGAGCGTTGGGGGAGTCGCCGTGACCCAGGCCTTCGAGCCGCAGGCGCAACCCACCACCCTGCTGTTCCACAAGCCCTACGGGGTGCTGAGCCAGTTCAGCCCCGAACCCGGCAGCGTCTGGGGCACTCTGGCGGAGCACATTCCCGTGGCCGGTGTTTATGCCGCCGGTCGGCTTGATGCCGACAGCGAGGGTCTGCTGCTGCTCACCGCAGACGGGCGGCTGCAGCAGCGGCTGACCGACCCTCGCTGGGGCCACTGGCGCCGCTACTGGGCCCAGGTGGAGGGCACCCCCACCAATGGGGCGCTCGAACGGCTGAACCAGGGGCTGCTGGTGCAGGGCCAGCTGACCCTGCCGGCGAGGGCGGCGCTTCTGCCGGACCCCGATTGGCCGCCACGCACACCGCCGATCCGGCACCGGCTGAAGGTGCCCAGCGCCTGGCTGCAGATTGAACTGCGCGAGGGTCGCAACCGTCAGGTACGGCGCATGACCGCCGCGGTGGGCTTGCCCACCCTGCGCCTGATCCGCGTGGGAATTGATCTGCTGGATGGTGGCCCAGCCTTCGATCTCTCGGGCCTGGGCCCCGGTCAGTGGCGGGGGGTGAACCTGAACGAAGCCCAGCGGCTGCGGCGCCTGGGCCGCGCGGGGCCGCCAGGGAAGCCCAGGCCAGGCCGTCGGGCCTAGGCCAGCACCTGCTGCAGTTCGCGGGCGGTTTGCAGTTGGCCGTAGTAGTAGTTCGCCCGGGCCCGGCGGGCCGGGTCCTCGAGGGTGTCGAGGGCATCGAAGCCCAGGCTCACCCAGAGCTCATGGCCGCAGGCGCGGTTGATCTCATCGATCGCCTCCTGCTCCAAGTTGAGCAGGCGGCGCTGGAGATTCTTGACCTGGGAGATCGACATCGGCGGCGGCGGACAACCACGGCTATCGTACAGATGTACTGGCGGCCCAGGCTGGCCCTGATGAATCAGAAGGGCAGTTTCTTCTTGGCGGACTTGTCCAGGTCGGTGTCCAGCTCCTTGAGCCGCTTGAGGATGCGATCGAAGTACTCCTTGAGGTAATCCTCCAGCCGGGTGGTTTCGGCCCCATCGAGGCCGAAGGCGGCGTAGGTCTCCTCCATCGGCGCATCGAGGGGTTCGCCGCCGCCGGTGACCTCCGCAAACGCCAGCCGTTCGGCCACGTTCACGCCGGGTTCAAAAAACGACGCCAGCGCCTGCATCCACTGAATCAGGATCGGCCGCACCCGAAACACCCGCGCCGAGCGGCCACTCAATTGCTCGCAGAGCTGCACGATCTCGCCCGTGTTCCAGGCCTTTGGGCCCACCACAGGGAAAGCGCGGCGCACGGTTTCAGGGCGGCCCAGGGCGGCGACGGCAAAGCGGGCCACGTCCTGGGTGTTCATGTAGGCGATCGGGGTTGGGGTACCGCTCACCCAGACCGTCTGGCTCTCCAGCACCGGGATCGCAAACTGGCCGATCACCCCCTGCATGAAGGCGACACCGCGGAGAATCGTGTAGTCGAAATCGGACTGCTCCAGGAGCTGCTCGGTGCAGGCCTTGATCTCCATCAGGGGAACTGTGGGGTGCTGCTCAGCCCTCAACAGGGAGAGAAACACCAAGCGTTTGACACCGGCTGCATCGGCGGAGCGCAGCAGGTTGAGTTTGCCGTCCCAGTCGATCGACTGCTGGGAGGCGCTGTCGGTGGGGCGGGCCGTGGCCGCATCGATCACCGCCTCCTGGCCCTCCAGGGCGTAGTCGAGGCTGGCCGGTTCGAGCAGGTCGCCGCGGGTGAGTTCGCAACCCCACTCCTGCAGGAAATGGGCCTTACGGGGGGCGCGCACCACACAACGCACCTGGTGGCCCTGGTCGATGGCATGGCGGGCGATCTGGCGGCCAAGGGTGCCCGTTCCACCGACGACCAGAACCTTCATGAAGGTGAAGTGGAGAAAGGGGCCTGAGCCTAGGGCTCAGGGGTGGAGGGCGCGTTCGCCTCCTGGCGCTCAGTCTTTCTGCAGCTTGAGCAGCAGGGCGCCTCCAGCGAGACCCACCGGGATCAGCACCCAGAAGACAGCCGCGATGCCGAAGATTTCAGAGGCCATGCCCAAGGAATCGGTTTCCCTACCTGTTTAGCGTCCCGTGGTCACGACACGTACCCCTGGTTCAGGCTCCGGGTGCTTTGTCATCCGCAACCCCAGCCGCAGGGCTGGTCTGGCCAGGGCCCACAACCTGAGCAAGCTCCAAGAGTCGGGGCCAGGGGGCATCGGTGCGCACCTGGGCGGCCATCACGGCACTGGAGCAGGCCTGCCAGCCGTCGGCCCGCAGGGCCGCCAGCAACGCTGCCAACCGTGGCGGGCCCCTGCCCAGCCGCCGGGCGATCTCGGCCAGGGGCCAGCAACGGGGGGGAAGTCCCGGATCGGTGGACAGGGCCGCCAACAGCCGAGCCCCCTCGCGCCCCAGGCTTGCGCTTGCCCCTTCGGCCCCGCTGCGGCCTCCGTCGATCGCCATCGCCCCAAGGGCGGAGCATTCCTGGAGCGGGCCGATCCAGAGGGGTCCGCTGATCGACGAGGGGGCCGCACCGGTTGCCGAGGCGCCGCAGCCGCAGGGCGCCCAGCCGCGAAGCCTCAGCAGGCTCTGCGCCTGCTGATCGCCGCAGCCATGGCAGTGGGCCAGCAGCCCCAGGTTCGTCTCCTCCCCAGGTTCAGGCCGGCGCCTGAGCTGCACGGCGGTGCGGAAGGTACGGCCCTCACTGAACGAGAACAGGGGCCGCATCCCCCGACCCATCGCCCAGGCACTGCGGGCGATCACCCCCAGTTGAAGGCGCAGGGCGAGCTCCCAGCTGGCTGGGTGGGCCCGGGCCGCCGCCCCGAGCGAGCGAATCGCCGCCGGCCGGTCGTGGCCGGTGGGGGAGCGGCCATCGGTGCTGGCCAGGTAGAGCACCCCGTCGAAGGCCACCGCCTCCAGGGCCAGCGGCAGCAGGGCTGTGGGGCAACCGAAGCCATCGAGGTCCACCAGCTCGAAGCGGCGTCGCTCCAGCAGGCAGCCCGCCAGCAGTTGCTGGGCGGTGCGCGCGGTGCACCGGACCCGCTCCGGATCAGCCTTTCCGGCGCCGTCTGGGCCGGCCAAGGGAGCGAGGTTGGTCTCCAGAAGTGGCAGGCGCTCCGGGTCAGCGTCGTTGGCCCAGATCGCCTCCGCCCCGGCTTCAAGCCCGTAGCGCAGGGCGCGGATGCCGCAGCCGGCCATCAGATCCAGCACCCGCAGGCGCCCGTGTTCAGCGCGCAGCCACCGGGCCAGCAGCACCCCGAGATCCCTCGAAGGGCGGGACTGGGGCCGAAAGAAGCCGTCGCCCGTGCGCACCCGCACGGCGGCTTCGCAATAGTGAGAGCCTTCGATCGCGATGGCCGAACCCGTGACGACAAGCCTCGCCCAGCCTGTCGCAACGCAGGGATGCGGCTGGGGACGCCATGGCACCTGGCGCTGGCGCGGCCTGGCCTGCCACTGGCGGGTGCTGGGGGAAGAGAGCCGTCCTGCGGTGCTGCTCATTCACGGATTCGGGGCCGCCAGTGGCCACTGGCGCTTCACGGCGGCCCCCCTGGTGGCGGCGGGTTGGTGCGTCTACGCCATCGATCTGATCGGCTTCGGCGCCTCCGACCAGCCCGGCCTGCGCCTCGACAACCGCTTCTGGGCGCGCCAGTGCGGCGCCTTCCTTGAGCAGGTGGTGGGCCGGCCGGCGGTGCTGGTGGGCAACTCCCTCGGCAGTCTGGTGGCGGTCACCACCGCCGTGTTCACGCCCTCCTGGGTGCGGGCCGTGGCGGTGGCGCCCCTGCCCGATCCCACCCTGCTGATGCCGATCCCGCGGCGGCGGCCGCCCTGGCGGCGCCGGCTACGGCAAGCCCTGGCGGTGCTGCTCTGCACGGCGCTGCCCCTGGAACTGCTTCTACCCCTGATCGCCCGCACGGTGCTGTTGGATCTCGCCCTGGCCGCCGCCTACCCCGACCGCCGCGCCATCAACGACGACCTGCGCCGCCTGATCGCCCGGCCGGCCCAGAGACCCACCGCGGCCTGGGCCCTGCGGGGCATGAGCATCGCCATGGCCCTGCGACCCCGCGGTGCCACCGCTGCCCCGCTGCTCGAACGCATGGTTCAACCGCTTCTGGTGCTCTGGGGCCAGAAGGATCAACTCGTGCCCGTGGCGGTGGCCCATCGGTTGGTTAGCCACAAACCCGATCTGGAGCTGCAGGTGCTCAACGGACTCGGCCACTGCCCCCACGATGAGGCGCCCGAGCGCTTCAACCCGCCGTTGCTGGGCTGGCTGGAGCGCCAGAAGCAACCGGCCAACACGTAGTTTGGGGGGCGATCCGCTCAGGGCATGAAGCACACCCTCTCGGTGCTGGTGGAGGACGAGTCCGGAGCCCTCAGCCGCATCTCCGGCCTGTTCGCCCGCCGCGGCTTCAACATCGAGAGCCTGGCCGTGGGACCCGCTGAGCAGCGCGGCAAATCCAGGCTCACCATGGTGGTGGAGGGCGATGACCGCACGCTTGAGCAGATGACCAAGCAGCTCAACAAGCTCGTCAATGTCTTGAGCGTGCTCGATCTCTCGAGGATTCCTGTGGTGGAGCGGGAGTTGATGCTGCTCAAGGTCTCCGCCCCACCGGAGAACCGCGCCACCATCCTGGATCTGGCCCAGGTGTTCCGTGCCAATGTCGTTGATGTGGCCGAAACCGCCCTGACCCTCGAGGTGGTGGGGGATCCGGGAAAGCTGGCGGCCCTTGAGCAGGTGCTTGAGAGCTTTGGCATCCTTGAGATCGCCCGCACCGGAAAGGTCGCGCTGGAGCGGGCCTCGGGCGTCAACACCGCCTATCTCAAAGTGATCGCCTCAGACAAGCGCGTGCCGACCTGAGCGGAGCCTGCGCTCCCTGGCCAGGCCGCGAGGCGCGAGGGGCGTCAGGGTTTGCCCTTCACCAGGGTGCCCCCCTCCAGCAACCTGGCCTTGGTGATCTTGTCCCCCTGCTGGATCCGATCCACCACGTCCATCCCCTTGATCACTCGCCCGAACACCGCATAGCGGCCGTCCAATTCGGGCAGGGCGCGCAGGGCGATGTAAAACTGCGCGCTGGCCGAGTTGGGGTCATCCGAGCGGGCCATCGCCAGGGCCCCGCGCTCATGAACCAACTTGAGCTGGCCGGGGCTCTCCGTCACCTGGCCGTACCGCGGCTGTTCGTCACCCTTGAGGGCCAACTCCAGGGGGATCAAGCGGGGTTGCCCGAGGGCGGGGTCAATGAAGCTGCCCAGGCCGTACTGGCTGGGGTTCACCTTGGAATCGGAGCTCTGGGGGTCACCCCCCTGCACCACGAAGGGCACCGGTTCGCGCACCACCCGGTGGAACACCGTGTTGTCGTAGGCGCCTCGGCGCACGAGATCAACGAAATTCCCCGCCGTGAGCGGGGCGGCCTTGCCATCGAGTTGCACCTGCACCTCCCCTTTGCTGGTCGACAGTGCCACCACAGCCGTGCCACTGAGGCAGGCCAGGGCCCCAGAGGCGCAACCGAGATTGCTTTGGGGCTGCTCCGCTCCACAGGCCGAGAGCGTGAGAGGGCAGAGGGCCAGCACCACGGCCAGCAAGAGATTCACGGTTCGCATGTCAGATCCCTTCGAGGGGCACGTTGAGGAAACGGGCCAGCTCGGCTCCGGATTGCTCCAGATCCGTGAGGCTGATCGGTTCACCGACGCGGGTGAGTGGCAGATCGCGGCGCCCCTGAACACGCAGGGAGAGGCGTCGGCGTGGGTTGAACCCCTCACGCACCTCCACCTTCACCGCCTGGATCTCGCGCAGGGGGAGGTCCACCTGGATCCACTGGCGGAAGCCCCGACGGGTGATCGTGCACTGGCTCGCCCCTTTGTCGAACCGGTTGACCCCTGATCCCACGTCCAGGCCGATCACGGTCCAGAGATACGTGGACAGGAGGATGGCCGCGAGGCTGTAGGCCCCCATCACCAGCCCCTGGGGCACCCACAGCAGCTCGGCCGGGTGGCCGATCGGCAGAAGATCCACGCCGAGGTAACTGGAGAGACTGGTGAGCAGGAAGCCCACGCCGCCTGTGCTGACCAGCACGGCCACAAGCACGTTGGAGACGCGACGGGAACCAAGCACGGCCTGCTGGAGGAGCTGAGGGGCCGAGGCCTGGGCTCCGGGGGAGGCGGAGGGGGAAACCGAGGGCATGGGTGGAGGAAGCCTGGCGGGCGGCGGATCGTCATCTTCGCGCCGCGGGGGCCCCACCGACGCTCCGGAGGGCATCGGTCATGGGAAGAAATACCTAAAAGCCCCGCGGGGTGAGCGGTGTCGGGGCGTTTCAACCTGTCTCGCGATCGCCTGCAGCGTTGTTACCATCGCCCGGTAACCCACTGCCCGCGGGTTTTCCACCCCGCACGGCTCCTTTTCCCACCCATGACGATTGCTGTAGGGCGCGCGCCTTCGGCCCGGGGATGGTTCGACGTCCTCGATGACTGGCTCAAGCGCGATCGCTTCGTTTTCGTGGGGTGGTCGGGTCTGCTGCTGTTTCCCACGGCCTATCTGGCTCTGGGCGGCTGGCTGACCGGCACCACCTTCGCCACCTCCTGGTACACCCACGGCATTGCCAGCAGCTACCTGGAGGGCTGCAACTTCCTCACCGCCGCGGTGAGTTCTCCGGCCGATGCCCTTGGGCACAGCCTGATTTTGCTTTGGGGCCCCGAGGCCCAGGGTGATTTCGTGCGCTGGGTTCAGCTCGGAGGTCTCTGGCCGTTCGTGGCTCTGCACGGTGCCTTCGCTCTGATCGGCTTCATGCTGCGTCAGTTCGAGATTGCCCGGCTGGTGGGCATCCGCCCCTACAACGCGATCGCCTTCTCGGGCCCGATCGCGGTGTTCGTGAGCGTGTTCCTGATCTACCCGCTGGGTCAGAACAGCTGGTTCTTCGCTCCCAGTTTCGGCGTGGCGGCGATCTTCCGCTTCCTGCTGTTCCTGCAGGGCTTCCACAACTGGACGCTGAACCCCTTCCACATGATGGGTGTGGCGGGGATTCTGGGCGGTGCGCTGCTGTGTGCCATCCATGGCGCCACGGTGGAGAACACGCTGTTTGAGGATTCCGAGCAGGCGAACACCTTCAAGGCGTTTGAGCCCACCCAGGAAGAGGAGACCTACTCGATGGTCACCGCCAACCGCTTCTGGAGCCAGATCTTCGGGATCGCCTTCTCCAACAAGCGCTGGCTGCACTTCTTCATGCTGTTCGTGCCGGTGATGGGTCTGTGGACCAGCAGCATCGGCATCATCGGCCTGGCGCTGAACCTGCGGGCCTACGACTTCGTGTCGCAGGAGATCCGCGCCGCGGAGGACCCCGAATTCGAAACCTTCTACACGAAGAACATTCTTCTGAACGAAGGTCTGCGTGCCTGGATGGCACCGGCTGACCAGCCTCACGAAAACTTCATCTTCCCCGAAGAGGTTCTGCCCCGTGGTAACGCTCTCTAATCCCAACCTGGTGTCGGTCGGGGGCAAGGACCTCGACTCCACCGGTTACGCCTGGTGGGCGGGCAATGCCCGCCTCATCAACCTCTCTGGACGTCTGTTGGGCGCCCATGTGGCCCACGCTGGCCTGATGGTCTTCTGGGCTGGGGCGATGATGCTGTTCGAAGTGAGTCACTTCACCTTCGACAAGCCCATGTACGAACAGGGCCTGATCCTGTTTCCCCACGTGGCCACCCTTGGCTACGGCGTCGGCCCCGGTGGTGAGGTCACCGATCTCTATCCGTTCTTTGTGGTGGGGGTGCTGCACCTGATCAGCTCTGCCGTGCTCGGTCTCGGCGGCCTGTACCACGCCCTCCGCGGCCCCGAGATCCTCGAGAACTACTCCGCGTTCTTCGCCCAGGATTGGCGCGATAAGAACCAGATGACCAACATCATTGGCTACCACCTCATCCTTCTGGGTGTCGGTGCGCTGCTGCTGGTGTTCAAGGCGATGTTCTTCGGCGGTGTCTATGACACCTGGGCCCCCGGTGGCGGCGATGTGCGGGTGATCACCAACCCCACCCTCAGCCCCGGAGTGATCTTCGGTTATCTCACCCGTGCCCCCTTCGGCGGTGAAGGTTGGATCATCGGGGTGAACTCCATGGAAGACATCATCGGTGGCCACATCTGGATCGGCCTGATCTGCATCTTCGGTGGCATCTGGCACGTCATCACCAAGCCCTTCGGCTGGGTGCGTCGCGCCTTCATCTGGAACGGTGAGGCCTACCTGAGTTACAGCCTCGGCGCCCTGAGCCTGATGAGCTTCATTGCTAGCACCTACATCTGGTTCAACAACACCGCCTATCCCTCTGAGTTCTACGGCCCCACCAACGCCGAGTCCTCCCAGGCCCAGAGCTTCACCTTCCTGGTGCGCGACCAGCGCCTCGGCGCCAACATCGGTTCGGCCATGGGCCCCACTGGCCTGGGCAAGTACCTGATGCGCTCCCCCACCGGCGAGATCATCTTCGGTGGTGAAACCATGCGCTTCTGGGATTTCCGTGGCCCCTGGCTGGAGCCCCTGCGCGGCCCCAATGGCCTGAGCCTCGACAAGCTCCAGAACGACATTCAGCCCTGGCAAGTGCGCCGCGCGGCTGAATACATGACCCACGCCCCCAACGCCTCCATTAACTCGGTGGGCGGCATCATCACCGAACCAAACTCGGTGAATTTCGTGAATGTTCGCCAGTGGCTGTCGGCCACTCAGTTCATTCTCGCCTTCTTCTTCCTAGTGGGTCACCTCTGGCACGCCGGTCGCGCCCGCGCCGCCGCTGCTGGATTTGAGAAGGGCATCGACCGTCAGGCCGAGCCCACCCTGGCCATGCCTGACCTCGACTGAGCCCGGCTTCCAGGCTCCATCAATCCCTTAACCCCCCGCTTCGTCGGGGGGTTTTTTATGGCGAACCGGCCAGCCCCGACCATCAGGGTTGTGGCCTTCTGCAGAGGTCTCGAGCGGCGCGGTACGGGTCAAGTCCGCACAACCAGGAGCCAGCGCCGCAACAGCGGCAGGCTCAGGCCGATCACGTTGCTGAAGCAGCCCTCGATCCGCTCCACATGCAGACCGCCGCGGCCCTCGAGGGCAAAGCCCCCAGCGCACTGCAAGGGCTCACCACTGGCCACGTAGGTGCTGATCTCTTCGGCCCCTAGCGGAGCAAACAGCACCCGGGTGGTGACCGTGGACAGCAGCGGCGCACGGCCGGGACACCGCAGGCAGTGGCCCGTGTGGAGTTCCCCCCAGTGGCCGGCCATGCGGTGCCAGCGCGCCTCGGCTTCGGTGGCATCCCGGGGCTTGCCAAACACCTCGCCATCGAACGTCAGCAGTGAATCGCAGCCCAGCACCGGCAGCGGCCCCAACTCCCCTTCCAGTGCTGCCACCGCTTCGGCCTTGGCCTGGGCCAGACGCCGCACCAGCTCGGTCGGTTCAGCGGCCGGGATCGCCTCCTCATCGACGCCGCTGACGCGGATCCGGTGGGGGATGGCGGCCTGCTCCAGCAGACGATGGCGGGCGGGGGAGGCGGAGGCGAGCACAAGCATCGGCGACGTTCGAGCCAGGCGGCCCCTGAGAATGGCAGCAGTTGGCAGAGGCCTACCCGCCTTCCCCACGTGAGCCTGACCCAACCTCCTACCAAGGGGCCCGCCCCAGAGGCCCATCCGGAGCTGATCGACGGCGATCGGCACTCCCGGGCGCGGGCCTGGCGGGCCATGGGCTGCCTGCCCTTTCGCCGTGCCTTCTATGAGCGCTTGGCGGCGGGAGGCGTGGACGCCGAACTGCTCAGTGCCGCGGAGGCCGTGCCCACGTTGAGAGGGCGGCCCCTGAGCCGTCGAGCCGCTGAGGATCACCTGGCCTGGTTGATTCGCCTTGGGTTGATCCGCTGGGAGGTGGATGGCCAAGGCCTCACCGATCGGGTGCGGCTCACCCCCATGGGCCGGGAGCTGCTGCGTCAATGGCCCGGTGAGATCCCCAGCGCCGGCCCCCTCGCCCGACTCCGCGACGCCCTGCGCCGCCACTGGCCCCTGTGAGAACTCCGGTTCCGTTGGCCACCGGGGGCGGCCCAAGCCCCTTGATGGTGTTGGGCACCAGCAGCGGCGCGGGTAAATCACTGATGACCGCCGCCCTCTGCCGGGTGCTCAAGCGTCGGGGCGAGACCCCCTTGCCCTTCAAGGGGCAGAACATGAGCCTCAACGCCTGGGTGGATCCCAGCGGCGGAGAGATGGCCTATTCCCAGGCGCTGCAGGCCTGGGCCGCCGGGCTGGAGCCCGAGGTGGCCATGAACCCGGTGCTGCTCAAGCCCCAGGGGGACAGCACCAGTGAAGTGATCCATCTGGGGAGCTCGGTGGGGGTCGCCCGCGCCGAGGACTACTACCGCGACTGGTTCAAGCCGGGCTGGAAGGCCATCCGATCGGGGCTCGATGCGCTGCGCTCGGCCCACCCCGGCGGCCGACTGGTGCTGGAGGGCGCGGGCAGCCCGGTGGAGGTGAACCTGCAGCCCAGGGATCTCACCAACCTGCGCCTGGCCCAGTTTCTGCGGGCCCGTTGTCTGCTGGTGGCCGACATCGAGCGCGGCGGGGTGTTCGCCCAGATCGTCGGCACACTGGCCCTGTTGCGGCCGGTGGAGCGCCCCTTGATCAAGGGATTGCTGATCAATCGCTTCCGCGGCCGCCGCGAACTGTTCGATGGGGGCCGGCATTGGCTGGAGCGGGAAACGGGACTGCCGGTGCTGGGTGTGATGCCTTGGCTCGATGAGCTGTTTCCACCTGAAGATTCCCTTGACCTGCTGGAGCGCAAGCCGCGCAAACCCCAGGCGGAACTGGAGATCGCTGTGCTGCGCCTGCCTTCAATCAGCAACTTCTCGGATCTTGATCCCCTGGAGGCGGAACCCTGCGTCAGGCTGCGCTGGATCCGCCCCGGAGACCCCCTAGGCCAACCGGATGCCCTGCTGCTGATTGGCAGTAAACAGACTCTGCGCGATCTGGAGGCGCTGAAAGCAGCGGGGCTGGAGGAGCAACTCAAGACTTACCTGGCCGGCGGGGGCCACGTGTTCGGGCTCTGCGGCGGCATGCAGATGCTGGGCGCCGAGCTGCTCGACCCCGATGGCCTGGAGGGGGGAGTGCCCACCGTTGGCGTGGTGAAGGGTCTGGGGCTCCTACCGCTTCGCACCCGTTTTGGCGCTAGTAAAACCCTGCGCCAGCACCGCGCGACGGCCCTTTGGCCGCCGGGATCACCCCTGGAGCTGGAGGGTTTCGAACTGCACCGGGGCGCCACCGGCCCCCTGGACCACGGGCGAGCTCCGGCTCAGCCGCTGGCGAGCGATGGGGGCCTGGGCTGGTGGCTTCCCTGGGGCGACTGCGGCGGTCAGGTGGCGGGCACCTACCTGCATGGTGTGTTCGAAGCGGGGCCCTGGCGGCGCCGCTGGCTCAACCAGCTCCGCCAGCGGCGCCGATTGCTTCCCTTGAGCGAGCGCCAGCCCCACCACGGCCGCCAGCGGGAAGCCCTGCTCGATCGGCTCGCGGATGCCTTCGAAGCGCACGTCGATCTGGCGCCGCTGCTGGGCCCGCCCTAATGGCCCCGATGGGCCTGCCACTGGCGCAGACCGTAGAACGTCAGGATGATCATCAGGCAGCTTTGGCCGAGGTTCACGTACGAGCTGGTGATGGCCCGGGTACTCCATCCGGCCGCCAACAGCCGGTCGATGTCACCGGCACCTTCACCGCCCAGAGGCTGCCCAGGGGCAGGGGCCTGCTGTCGGCGGCGATCCCGCGCCACTCCGCCATTGCCTACCAGAAGGTGAGGCTTCCCCCCAGCACGGCCGGAAAGCGCAGCAGCGGCCAGCGGAAGTAGGTCGGTACGCTGAATAGGCCGCCGGTGATCAGGATCGTAGGCAGCACGAACTCACCCGCCACGCCGCCCCAGGCCATCAGGGGTGCGTAGGGTTTTCCCCCCAGGGAGACCACCGCCGCCAGTTGGGTGGCGATCAGGGAGCATGCCAGGAGGGCCATGTACGCCCGGCGCTCCCGCCAGGCCAGGGTGAGCAGCACCAGCTCCAACAGCAGCACCAGCATCACGACCAGGACGGAGCGCTCCCGATCGGCGCTGGTCCAGCCGATGGGGAGTGGCAAGGCCCGCCGGCCACTCCACGAGGCCACCATGGCATGGCCGAACTCATGGAACCAGAGCCGTACGCCAACACCCAGCGGCACCAGGGGGACAGGGCGTTCAGGAGCAGGGAGAGCGCGGTGGCCACTGGCATCAGGCCCAACCGTTGCCAGGGGGGCTCCGTCGGATCGCCCCATTGCCAGGGCAACCCCAGCTGAGCCAGGGGGATGCGGGCCAGCAAACGGCCGTCCCCGGCCACGAGCACGTAGCTGCGGGCCGTGAGCCGGCTGGCTGCGCCCGGCACAGGGTGCGGCTCCTCCCCAGGCGACGACCGGCCCGCTCAAACAGCTCCTTCTACCGCTCGACGTGCTCAGGCGCATCGGGCACAGGGATCAGCCGTCGCTGTGTCGATGATGGGTCAGGACTGGGCCGCGGCAACCGCCATGGGAAGCAAGGCCACCATCGAGGTGATCTGGCCGGGGGGAGCCACGGGCTCGGCCGAGGTGGGCCAGGACTGGCTGCCGGCGGCGGCGGCGGCGGGGCTGGCCATTCCCACCGGCTGCCTGACGGGCAGCTGCGGTGCCTGCGAAATCGAGGTCAACGGCCGCGTGGTGCGCGCCTGCATCGCCACGGTGCCGAGGGCCCGCAGCGGACGGCTCCAGGTGGAACTGGCCAGTGACCCCCACTGGTGAACCATCCCAATGGGCGGGACTCAGCGCTGGATCAAGCCACCCCCCAGGAGCAACTCACCGTCGTAGAAGACGGCCGCCTGCCCCGGCGTGATCGAGAACTGGGGCTCGGCAAACTCGAGCGTCCATTGGCCCCCTGCCTCCGGAGCAAGCAAGCCCCGCTCCGGAAGACTGCGGTAACGCACCTGCACCTCCACCTCCAGGGGCCCATCCGGAGCCTCGATCGACACCCAGTTGAGTTCGTCGAGCTGGCAAGAGGATCGAGCCGCCTCGGCCCTGGGGGCGACCACCACCCGGTTCAGGGCCCCGTCGAGGCGCACCACGTGCAGGGGCTCGCTCCAGGCCACCCCCAGTCCCTTGCGCTGGCCGATCGTGAAGTGCTCAATGCCGTCGTGGCTCCCCAGCACGGTGCCGTCGGCCAGCACGATCTCCCCCGGGCGCGGCGGCAGGTAGGCATCCAGGAACGCCTTCATCGAGCCGTGGTGGTCCGCCAGGCAGAGGTCCTGGCTCTCGGGCTTGGCGGCGGTGCGCAGGCCGTAGCGCTCCGCCTCGGCGCGGGTGTCGGCCTTGGTGAGTTCACCAAGGGGAAACACCAGCCTCGAGAGCACCTCCTGGGAGAGGCCATAGAGGAAATAGCTCTGGTCCTTGTGGGCGTCGAGGCCGCGCAGCAGCTGGGTGCGGCCATTGGCGGATTCCTCGGCCGGGCGTGTGCGGGCGTAGTGGCCGGTGGCGAGCCGGCCAAGGCCGCGCTCGGCGCTGGCCCAGGCCAACATCGGCGCAAATTTCACCTCCCGGTTGCAACGGGAGCAGGGCAGCGGGGTCACCCCTTCGCCGTAGCCCGTGACGAGAAACTCAACGATCTGCTCGCGGAAGCGCTCTCGGGAATCGACCACGTGGTGGGGCACCCCCAACTGGTCGCAGATGCCGGCGGCGTCCACCAGCCCTTCAGCGCAGCAGGAGCCCTTGCCACTCATCAGCCAGAGCGTGAGGCCTTCCACCTGCCAGCCCGCCTGCACCAGGAGGGCGGCGGTGAGGGAGCTGTCGACGCCGCCGGAGAGCCCCACCGCCACCCGCCGTTCCCCGGGCCAGGCGGCCAGGCGCGCCAAGGCCTCGGCTCCGGCCGCGGTGGCGGGGGGACGGCTGAAACCGGTCTGCAGAGAAGCGGTGCTCAAGTCGAGGCGACGGGAATCCCCATCATGGAACCGACACCGCTCCCCCGCCTGAAGGACGTCCCCCCATGAGCGCGCTCCATGCCCCCTGGCCCCGGCGGGATGCCGCCCATCTGATGGTGAGCTCGGCCCAGATGGCGGCGATTGAAGCGGACCTTTTCGCCCACGGCCTGCCGGTGGAAGCGCTGATGGAGAAGGCGGCCCTGGCGATCAGCGCGGCGCTGCTTGATGCGCCCTCGCTGCTGGAGAGCGGGGTGACGGTGCTGGTGGGCCCAGGCCACAACGGCGGCGACGGTCTGGTGGTGGCCCGGGAGCTTTGGCTGGCAGGCGTTCCGGTGCGGGTCTGGAACCCGTTCGAGCGTCCCAAGCCCCTCACGGCCCGGCACCTGGAGTGCGCCCTCTGGATGGGTATTGAGCCGCTCAGCGTCGCCCCCGATCCAGCCGAAGCGGCCCTCTGGATCGACGCCCTGTTCGGCATGGGGCAGAGCCGGCCGTTGGATGACTCGCTTGAAGAGCTCCTGGCCGAGCGCCAGTGCCGGCGGCCCGGCCGGTTGGTGGCCCTTGATGTCCCCAGTGGCCTCTGCTCCGACAGCGGCCAGCTCCTGGGCCGTGTCGCCGCCTGCGCCCGCATCACCTACTGCCTCGGCCTGCTCAAGCTGGGCCTGGTGCAGGATCCGGCCCTTGCTTGGGTGGGGGAGCTGCGGCGCCTGGACCTGGGCCTGCCCGAGCGACTTTTCGAAGCCCTGCCGCCCGAGCAGCCCCTGGCCCTGGCCGCCGCCGATCGACGCGGGGCGCCGTCGCCACGGTTGGGACCGGAGCAGGCCAAGTACGGCCGTGGCCGGCTGTTGGTGGTGTGCGGCAGCGAGCGCTACCGCGGTGCCGCCCCGCTGGCGCTGCTCGGGGCCAGCGCCAGCGGCTGCGGCAGTCTTCGAGCGGCCTTGCCCGAGGCCGTGGCCGAAGGGCTCTGGGCCGTGCAGCCCCATGTGGTTGTGGAGCAAGCCCTGGCCTGCGCTCACGACGGTCACCTTCAGTTGGGGGCGCTGGCGGTCCCGGGGATCCTGGAGCGGCTTGATGCGGTGCTGCTCGGGCCGGGGATCGGTACGGGCGCCAAGGCCAGCGGTCTCGAGCGCGGTTTTTCGAACGCCGCTGCCAAGGAGGAGGGAGCCTGGGTCGCGCTTCAGGTTTTTTCCGGGCTGTTGGTGCTCGATGCCGATGGACTCAACCGCCTGGCCCAGCGCACCTCGGGAGCCGCAGTGGACTGGCTCCAGGGCAGGCAGGGGCCCACCTGGCTCACCCCCCACAGGGGTGAATTCGCCCGGTTGTTCCCTGCACTGGCCGAACGGCCGCCGCTGGCGGCTGCGGCGGAAGCAGCGGCCACCAGTGGCGCCACGGTGCTGCTCAAAGGCGCGCGCACGGTGGTGGCCAGTCCCCTTGGACACCGCTGGCAGCTGATCGAGGCCGAGGCCGTCAGTGCCCGTGCGGGTCTGGGCGATGTGCTCGCGGGCTACGCCGCTGGACGGGGGGCCATGGCATTGGCGGGTGGAATGGCCGATGCTGATGCCTGCACAGGGGCCGAGGGCGTTGCGGCGAGGGGCGCCGCGGCCTCCTTCAGCGCCCTCCTGGCGGCGATCGCCCTTGACCATGCCCAGGCCGGCCGGAGGACGGCGTGCGAGGAGGGTGCTGGCGCCTGCACACCGATGGCCGTCGCGGCAACGCTGGGGCGGCACCGCGTCGATGACGGCCTCCTCGGCTGAGGGCCATGGGGGCAAAGGAACCCCCTCCCTGATGAACGAGCGCTGGCGTCAGCCAGGGAAGAGGTGGTTAATGCTGCCGTCACCCCCAGCGCTGAGCAGGGGGAATGTGTGGTTTTACACGTATCAAGCTGAAGGGTTGTTGACATGACAGCCATCAACCGGAAGTTCATAGGAGATTCGTTGCATCCAAGGCCAGGGTTCATGACAACCTCCAGCCTCTCGGCCAGCGGCAGTCGCCGGCGGAGCAGTGACCCGATCAGCTGGTACCTGGCCACGATCGGGCGGGAGCCCCTTTTAACCCCGGCCGAAGAAATCGAACTCGGCAATCAAGTCCAGACGATGATGCGTCTGATCGAAGACGGGAAGATCAAGCCCCTCAGCGACCAGCAGAAGAAGTCGATCAAAGTGGGGCGGCGCTCCAAGGATCGGATGATGAAGGCCAACCTTCGTCTGGTGGTGAGCGTGGCGAAGAAGTATCAGGGCAAAGGACTTGAGTTGCTCGACCTGATCCAAGAGGGTTCCCTCGGCCTTGAGCGGGCCGTCGAAAAGTTCGATCCCACCCGTGGTTACAAGTTCTCCACCTATGCCTTCTGGTGGATTCGCCAGAGCATGACCCGGGCGATTGCCTGCCAGTCGCGCACGATCCGCCTGCCGGTGCACCTCAGCGAGCGCCTTGGCGCCGTCCGCAAGGTGAGCCTCGATCTGGCCCAAAAGCTCGGGGCCATGCCGAGCCGCGGGGAAATCGCTGAAGCCATGGCGATCCCGATCCAGGAACTCGATTCCCTGCTTCGCCAGTCCCTCACCACCTCAAGCCTTGATGCCCCCGTCAACGGCGAAGAGGGGCGCAGTTTTCTCGGCGATCTGATCGCCGATGGTCACCACGACGAACCACTCGACCAGGTGGAGCGCGGCATGCACCGAGAGCAATTGGGGCGCTGGCTGGCCTCCCTCACCGACCAGGAGCGCCAGGTGTTGGAGCTGCGCTTTGGCCTTGAGGGCCAGGAGCGCCACACCTTGGCCGAGATCGGCCGGCTGCTGGAGGTCTCCCGTGAGCGCGTCCGCCAGGTGGAGCTCAAGGCCCTGCGCAAGCTGCGCAACCTCACACGCCGGCAGAGCGTCGAACTCTGAGGCCGATCAGTCTTCAGCCCAGATGTAACGCGTGAGCTCGGCGGGATCCGGCTCGGGTGCCGCCAGAGCGAAGCTGATCGCGTCGGCCACTTCGGCGTCGATCTCTTTTTCGACCGCCTTGAGTTCCTCAGCGCTGGCCAGACCGTGCTCCTGCAGGTGGGCTGCGAGCGCTTTGATGGGATCGCGCTCCGCCCAGAAGGTCTTTTCGGCCTCACTGCGGAGTTCGTCGGGGTCGGCCAGGGAGTGACCACGGAAGCGATAGGTGAGGCATTCCAGCAGGGTGGGGCCTTCGCCCGCCCGCGCCCGCTCGATCGCCCGTTGGGCGGCGGCCCGCACCGCCAGCACGTCCATGCCGTCGACCTCCTCGCCGGCCATGCCGAAGGCGGCAGCCTTGCGCCAAATCTCCGGATCGCTGGTGGCACGGTCGTGGGCCATGCCAATCGCCCACTTGTTGTTCTCCACGACAAACAGGATCGGCAGCTTCCAGAGCGCCGCCATGTTGAGGCATTCGAAGAACTGACCGTTGTTGCAGGTGCCATCGCCGAAGAAGGCGGCGGTCACCGCATCGCTGCTGGCATCGCCCAGGGCGTCACGCTTGTAGCGGCTGGTGAAGGCGGCCCCGAGGGCCACGGGGATGCCCTCGCCGATGAAGGCATAGCCCCCGAGCAGATGATGCTCCTTCGAAAAAAGGTGCATCGAGCCTCCCCGGCCTTTGCTGCACCCGGTCTCCTTGCCGAACAGCTCACTCATCACCTCCCGGGCCGGCACGCCGGCACTGAGGGCATGCACGTGGTCGCGGTAGGTGCTGCAGAACCAGTCGTGCTGGGCCTTCATCGCCTTGATCACACCCGTGCTCACGGCCTCCTGGCCGTTGTAGAGGTGAACGAAGCCAAACATTTTGCCGCGGTAGTACATCTCGGCGCACTTGTCTTCGAAGCGCCGGCCCAGGGTCATGTCGCGGTAGAGCATCAGCCCGTCCTCGCGGCTGACACTGCTGGGGCCGGCGGGATAGAGCGCCGCCAGACGTTCCGCGTGGCTGCCGGCGGCCCCGGCGGAGCTGTCCATGCGTGTGGCTCCGCCGAGCTGAACCGGGGCAACGATCTCCTGGGTCATGGCGGAGGAGGCTGATCGGGTGAGGCTGACTGTACGGGGTCCGTCCTCGTTCTGCAGTCAAAACCATTGGCCCTGCCTACAGTCGCGTGCCATCGCTGCCGCGCGGTTGGAACTGCCGTTCGATCATTTCCGCCTTCTCGGTGTCAGCCCGGCCGCGGACGCTCAGACCGTGCTGCACACCTTGAAGTTGCGGCTCGATCGTCCCCCCGATCAAGGGTTCACCCCGGAGACCCTGCAAACGAGGGCGGAATTGTTACGCAGCAGTGCCGACCTGCTCAGCAACTCCGAGCGGCGCGAACGCTATGAAGCGGACCTCACCAACCTTTCGAGCGCTGAGGCCTCGCTGGTGCCGGGCCTGGAGGTGCCCCCGTCCAAGGAAGTGGCTGGCCTGCTGTTGCTGCTGGAGGCGGGCCAGGGGGCCGAGGCCTTCGAGGCCGCCCGCCGCGGGCTCAACCCGCCCCAGGCCCCTGCCCTGGGCAGCAGCCGCGAGGCCGACCTGACCCTGCTGGCGGCCCTCGCCTGCCAGGCCAGCGCGGAGGATTACCACAAGGAGCGCCGCTACGAAGCCGCCGCCCAGACCCTCCAGTTGGGGTTGCAACTGCTGCAGCGCATGGGTCAGCTCCCGGCCTCGCGCCAGATGATCGAACGCAGCCTGGCGGCCCTGCTGCCCTATCGAATCCTCGATCTGCTCAGCCGTGATCTGGCCGCGGTGGCTGAGCGCCAGGAGGGGCTGCATCTGCTGGAGCACCTTGTGCAGCAGCGCGGCGGCCTTGATGGGCCCGGGGACGCTGACTTCAGCCCCGAGGAGTTCCAGGCCTTCTTCAAGCAGATCCGCCAATTCCTGACCGTGCAGGAGCAGGTGGATCTCTTCAGCCATTGGGCGGTGCCCTCCTCCCCAACGGCCGGCTTCCTCGCCAGCTACGCCCTCACGGCCTCTGGCTTCAGCCAGCGCAAGCCGGAGCGGATCGCCGCCGCGCGCGAGCGCCTGGTGGCCGGTGGCCAGGCCGGCATGGAGCCCTACCTCGCCTGCCTTTCGCTGTTGCTCGGCCAGGTGGAGGTCGCCCAGAGCCTGTTTGCCCAGGGAGCCAGCGAGCCGTTGCGCCAATGGGCGGCCGAGCAGGGCGACGAACCCCTGGCGGGACTGTGCGCCTATTGCATCGACTGGCTCGATCGCGAGGTGTTGCCGGGCTACCGCGACATCGAGGTGGAGGTTGATCTGGAGGCCTGGTTCGCCGACCGGGACGTGCAGCTCTATGTGGAGCGGGAGGACCGCAAGATGGCCCGGGGTGGGGAAGCCGTCTCCAGTGCTGCGAGCGTCCCTAGCGAGAGCACCAATCTGCTGGCGGAATGGTCACCGGCGATCTCCGGGCTTGGCACCTACCCCGCCCCCACCGCGGCCACCGGCGCTGCTGGGCGTGACGATGGCGCGGAGGAGGACGATCTGGACTGGCCGAGCTGGCCATGGCCCCAGCTCCATTGGCCCCGATGGGGGCGTTCGCTCCAGGCGATCAGCGCCTGGCGCCCGCCTGAGTTGCGCCTGCCGACTCCGGGGGGGCCATCCCTGAAACGACCAGTCTTCCGGCGGCCGACCTTCAACGTGCCCCGGTTCAACCTGGCGAAGCTGAACCTGCCGGAGCAGCCCCGCTGGACCCGAGCGGCCGCCTTGTCCGTGCTTGCCCTCGGCGTGGCCGCCGGTGGCTTTGCCCTGGTGCGCCAGCGGCTGGCCCCCGGGACGCCCCAGGCCGGGATGGCCCCGAGCGCCAGCGTGCCGCCGCTGACCCAGCCCGTTTCGCCTCCGGTGGTAAAGCCGGCGCCCTCCCTGCCCGCCACCCTGCCCCTGGAGAGCGATGAACCCACCCCCGAGGAATTGCAGGCATTGCTGGAAGCGTGGCTGAAGGCCAAGGCTGCGGTCCTAGCCGGGGGCAGCGCCAGCCTCCCCCTCGAGGAACTGGCGCGCACACCCCAGGTGGAGCGGCTCCGCCGTCAGCGCCGCGAGGATGAAGCCGCCGGTCGAATCGAGGAGATCAGGTCCAGCGTGCGCCGCTTCACCGTCACCAACCGCGCCGCCAACCGCATCGAGGCCGAAGTGGAACTGAGCTACAGCGATGAGTTGCGCAACCGCCAGGGTCAGGTGCTGAAGCGAACCCCCGAGGGCAGCCGATCGAATAGGTATGTGTTCGGCCGGGACGGCAAGACCTGGAAGCTGGTCTTCTTCCGTCCCCTGGCCTGAGCCGACACGAATGCCCAGCCGCTGGTCCCCGCCGGCCCGTTCCACACCCGCCCATTGATTAGCCGCCCATGTTCGACGAGCTCTCCCAACGTTTTGAAGACGCGGTCAAGAGCCTGCGGGGTCAGGCCACGATCACGGAAACGAACGTGGACAGCGCCCTCAAGGAAGTGCGCCGGGCCCTGCTTGAGGCCGACGTCAGCCTGGCGGTGATCAAGGAGTTCGTTGCCGATGTGCGCGCCAAGGCCCTCGGGGCTGAGGTGGTGCGCGGCATCAACCCGGATCAGAAGTTCATCCAGCTGGTGCACGAGGCCCTGGTGGAGGTGATGGGCGGCGGCAATGCCCCCCTCGCCAACGCTGATACGGCGCCCACCGTGGTGTTGATGGCGGGCCTGCAGGGGGCGGGCAAGACCACCGCCACGGCCAAGCTCGGGCTGCACCTCAAAGAGCAGGGGCGCCGCGCCCTGCTGGTGGCTGCCGACGTCTACCGGCCCGCCGCCATCGACCAGCTCCAGACCCTCGGCCGCCAGATCGGTGTGGAGGTGTTCAGCCTCGGAGCCGAGGCCAAACCAGAAGACATCGCTGCCGCCGGGGTCGCCAAGGGTCGGGCTGAGGGCTTCGACACGGTGATCGTCGACACCGCCGGTCGGCTCCAGATCGATGCCGCGATGATGGAGGAGATGGTGCGGATCCGCACTGCCGTGGCCCCCGACGAGGTGCTGCTGGTGGTGGATTCGATGATCGGCCAGGAGGCGGCCGATCTCACCCGTGCCTTCCACGAGCAGGTGGGCCTCACCGGTGCGGTGCTCACCAAGCTGGACGGCGACTCCCGCGGCGGCGCCGCCCTCTCGATTCGCAAGGTGAGCGGCGCGCCGATCAAGTTCATCGGCACAGGCGAAAAGGTGGAGGCCCTGCAGCCCTTCCACCCGGAGCGGATGGCCAGCCGCATCCTCGGCATGGGCGATGTGCTCACCCTGGTGGAGAAGGCCAGCAAGGAGGTGGAGCTGGCGGATGTGGCGCGCATGCAGCAGAAGCTGCAGGAGGCCAGCTTCGACTTTTCCGATTTCGTCCAGCAGATGCGCCTGATCAAGCGCATGGGCTCGCTCGGGGGCCTGATGAAGATGATCCCGGGCATGAACAAGATCGACGACGGCATGCTCAAGCAGGGGGAAGCCCAGCTCAAGAAGATCGAGGCGATGATCGGCTCGATGACCGCCGCTGAGCGCCAGCAGCCCGAACTCCTGGCGGCCCAGCCCTCCCGCCGTCGTCGCATTGCCGCCGGCAGCGGCCACACCCCCGCCGACGTGGACAAGGTGCTGGCCGATTTCCAGAAGATGCGCGGCTTCATGCAGCAGATGAGCCGGGGCGGACTGTCTGCGGGCCTTCCGGGGATGGGCGGGGGCTTCCCGGGCCTGGGCGGAGGCTTACCAGGCCTAGGGGGTGGCCTGCCGGAGATGGGTGGGGTCTTCGGCCATCCGGGGGCGTCCGCCCGGGGCGGCGCCGCGCCGCGCCCCCCCAAACCGACCAAGAAGCGCAAGGGTTTCGGGCAACTTTGAGGTGGTCTGTCGGCAGGGTATGGTTGTCGTTTGGCGCGTGATTTCACCGCCGGTTCCTCCCCCAGCAAGCAAGGCAAGGCCACGATGATCAAGCTCCGCCTGAAGCGGTTTGGCAAGAAGCGGGAAACGAGCTTCCGCCTGGTGGCCACCAACAGCACCTCCCGCCGTGACGGCCGCCCCCTTGAGGAGCTGGGCTTCTACAACCCCCGCACTGACGAGACCCGCCTCGACACCGAGGCCATCCGGGTGCGTCTAGGCCAGGGCGCCCAACCCACCGACACCGTGCGCACCCTGCTCGAGAAGGCCGGCCTGGTGGAAAAAACCATCCGTCATGCCGAAAGCGTTGGCAAGCTGAAGCAGGCCGAGGCCCGCGACGCCGCCGCCAAGGCTGCGGCCAAGGAAGCCGCCGCCGCCAAGGCCGCTGAAGCGGCGGCCGCTGCTGAGGCCAAAGCCGCCGAAGCGGCCGCCGCCGCCAGCGAGCCCGAACCCGCCGCCGCCGAAGCCTGATCGCCCGCCCCATGGCCGGGGCCGACAGAGCCACAGCCTTCAGCCTCGACTTGCCGGATGGGGGTGCAGCCCTTGCCCTCGCCGGCGAGGCGGAAGCCACCCTGCACCGCATCGGCGCTCTCACCGGAGCCACGCTCGTCCTGCGCGGACTCACTTTGGTGATCCAGGGCCGTGTCAGTCAGCTGGAGCGCGCTGCGGCCCTGGTTGAGCTGTTGCGTCCCTTGTGGCAAGAGGGCCAGGCCATCACGGCTGTTGATCTGCAGACGGCCCTCTCGGCCCTCGACAGCGGCCGCGGCGAGGAGCATCGGGCGCTGGGCCAACAGGTGCTGGCCCGCAGCCAGAGCGGCCGTCTGCTGCGCCCCCGCACCCTCAATCAAAAGGCCTACGTCGAGGCGATGGAGCGCCATGACCTCACCCTCGCCCTCGGGCCGGCGGGCACCGGCAAGACCTTTCTGGCCACCGTTCAGGCGGTGCGCCTGCTGAGTGAGCGCAAGGTGGAGCGCCTGGTGCTCACCCGCCCGGCGGTGGAGGCGGGTGAACGGCTCGGGTTCCTGCCCGGCGATCTGCAGCAGAAGGTGGATCCGTACCTGCGCCCCCTCTACGACGCTTTGCACACCCTGCTCGGAGCGGAGCGCACCGCTGCTCTGCTGGAGAAGGGGGTGATCGAGGTGGCGCCGCTGGCCTACATGCGCGGCCGCACCCTGGCCGATGCCTTCGTGATCCTCGATGAGGCCCAGAACACCACGCCGGCCCAGATGCGCATGGTGCTCACCCGCCTGGGGGAGAACGCGCGCATGGTGGTCACCGGCGATCCCACCCAGAGCGACCTGCCGCCCCAGCAGCCGAGCGGCCTGATCGAGGCTGCGGAGGTGCTTGAAGGGGTGGAAGGGGTGGCGATCTGCCGGCTCACCGCCGCCGACGTCGTCCGTCACCCCCTGGTGCAGCGCCTGGTGCAGGCCTACGCCGAGCGGGACCGGCGCCGCAGCCGGGGTCTTTAGGGAGAACCACACCCCACCCCATGGCTTGCACTGGCAGGATGGGTGGAGTTAAACCCTCTGGTGAGCCATGCCGGCCAGCAGCAATTTTCAACAGGCCATTCGCGAAGCCCAGAGCAGCGCGCTGGTGGGTCCCAATGTGGTGAACAAGGCCCTGCCCTACGTGGGTGGCGGCATGGTGCTCACCGCCGGCGGCGTGGCCGGTGGCCTGGCCCTCCTGGCCAGCAATCCATCGGCGTTTCAACCGCTGTTCTGGGTTGCCTTGATCGGCAACTTCATCCTCTTCTTCGTCGCCCAGAACGTGGCGCTGAAGGGGAACAGCTCCACAGCTCTGCCTCTGCTGACCCTCTACAGCCTTCTCACCGGCTTCACCCTCAGTGGCATCGTCGCCCTGGCCATCGGCACCGCCGGCATCGGCTCGATCGGTGTGGCGGCCCTGGCCACAGGCGTCACCTTCGTGATTGCCTCGGTGCTGGGGCGCCGCATGAGCGACAGCGTCGGCCAATCCCTCAGCGCCGTGGTGGGCCTAGGGATCGTCGGCCTGCTGATCGCGATGGTGGTTCAGATCATCGGCGGCATCTTTGCCCCCGGCGTCTTCCATGGCGGCAGCTTTGAGCTGCTGATCGCCGGCTTCGGAACCGTGCTGTTTGTGGGAGCCGCCTTCGTCGACTTCTACACGATGCCCCGCACCTACAGCGACGACCAGTACCTGGCCGGCGCCCTGGGCATGTACCTCACCTACATCAACCTGTTCATCTTCATCCTGCGGCTGATCATTGCCCTCAACGGCGGCGGCCGCCGCGATTGAGGGGACCGAAGCTCTCAACCAAGGCGCCCTCCCCAGGGGCGCTTTTTTTTATGGGTCGGCAGGGTGGGGCGCCTGGAAGCTGCGCCTGCTCACTCAGCCACCGCTTCGATCGCCGCCGCGATGGCGGCCTTCTGGTCGTCGTCGTAGCCCCAGCGCTCCAGAAACGCCACGTCGTCGCCGCTGTCCGCGGTGGCCGCCAGCAAGCGCTCCAGTCGCGCCTTCACCGCTCCAGGCTCCAGATGGCGCAACAGTTCGGTGCAGCGGGTCTGCACCCGCTCCGATCCCGCCTGCTGGGCAGCGTCGCCGCTACGGCCGTGGTGGAGCGCCATGGCCGTGCTCATCGCCAGGTTGCGGGCGGTGAGGTCCACCACCAACTCGCCGGCGAGGCGCAGGCTCAACAGCAGCGGTTCCGGCAGCCGGTCCATCACGGGGCTATCACCGGCCAGGGACACGACAAAGAAGCCCCTGGCCCCATCGAGGCTGTCCACCAGCTCTCCCACCCGATCAGCCAGCACCTCATCGCTGAGTTCGCCCGCTTCCCAGAGCGCCAGCCACTGGGTGGCGATCTCCATCGCCTGGGGAAAGCTGGGCGAGACGGGTGCTTCGCTGGGGAGGGCGGCGTAGTCGAGACCACGCGTATCAGCGGCTTGGGTATCGGACATCGGGCCGGTGGGCTGGCAGTGTGAAGGCTATGGAGATCCATGATCCACCGCTGGGGGTGCCGGCGGCAGGGGCCTTCCCCAGCACCCCACCCGGCTTCCGCTCCGGCTTCGTGGCCCTGATCGGGCGGCCGAATGTGGGCAAGTCCACCCTGCTCAACCAGTTGGTGGGCGAGAAGGTGGCGATCACCTCCCCCGTCGCCCAGACCACCCGAAACCGCCTGCGCGCCATTCTCACCACCCCCAGCGCCCAGCTGGTGCTGCTGGACACCCCGGGCATCCACAAGCCCCACCACCTGCTGGGCGAGCGCCTGGTGCAGAGCGCCCGGGGGGCCATCGGCGAGGTGGATGTGGTGATGCTGCTGGTGGATGGCAGCGAGCCGGCCGGCCGGGGGGATGGTTTCATCGTCGAGCTGCTGAGCTCGATCAGGGCCCCGGTGCTGGTGGCTCTCAACAAGAGCGACCTGGTGGATCCCGCCCGCGCCGAGCAGCTCATGGCCAGCTACCGCGCGCTGCTGGGCCAGGACCCGAACGGCCAGGAGCCCATGCGTGCGGCCCCGCCAGCTCAGACAGAGAGCGCAGGTGGCCCTGGTGGCCAAGCGACCGTCTGGGGCCAACGGCCCACCCCGCTCCACTGGCCCCTGCTGGCCTGCAGTGCCACCACCGGCGTCGGCACCAGTGCGCTGGTGGAGGCCCTGGCCGCTCGGCTTCCCCTGGGCCCCCACCTCTACCCCCCCGATGCTGTCAGCGACCAGCCCGAGCAACTGCTGCTCTCAGAGCTGATCCGCGAGCAGGTGCTGCATCAGACGCGAGAGGAGGTGCCCCACTCGGTGGCCGTGAGCATCGATCGCATCGTCGACGACGGCCCGCGCACCGCCGTGCTGGCCACGGTGCTGGTGGAGCGCTCCAGCCAGAAAGGCATCCTCATCGGCAAGGGCGGCGCCATGCTCAAAACCATCGGCAGCGGCGCCCGGCTGCAGATGCAGAAGGTGTTCGATGGCCCCGTGTATCTGGAGCTGTTCGTGAAGGTGGTGCCCAACTGGCGCCGCAACCCGGCCAAGCTGGCGGAGCTGGGGTATCGAGGAGACGGTTAAGTGCCCAGCGGCGCCTGAGGCCGGCGACTGAGAAGATGGGCTGCCGCACCGCGTCCCCCGCCCCCTTGACCGACAGCAGCGCCCCGTTTCCGCCCGAGGATCTGGCCGGCTTTCTGGCCTTCTGCGCCGGTGAGTGGATGAGCTTGCGTAGCCGGTTCGCCCTGGCCGCCGCTGGCGACGACGACTGGCACAGCAGCGAGCGCGGCGAGCTTCAGGTGGCCTGGCAGGCGGGCGATGGTCAGAGCTCCATCGGCGTGCTGGTGGTCACCCCCAAGGGCCAGGCGGGGCGCCAGCTGCGCTTCGAACCGGGCGGCAGGTTTCACGCCACGGATGACGGCACCACTGCCGATCTCAGCGGCTCCTGGCAGCTCTGGCCCGACGGCAGCCTGGAGTTGACGCTGCTCCAGGGCGAACGGGAACTGCGCGAGCGCATCTGGTTCACCAAGCCCAACCTGCGCCTGCGCAGCACCGTCGAGCGTTACGCCGATGGCCGCCCCAGCGACGCCAGCTTCAGCTCCGAAATCCGCCGGGTCTCCCGCCCCCCCGCCCAGGAGGCATGAGCGGCCTGCGCCTCGATGTGGTGACCCTGGCGCCGGAGGCCTTCGCCCCCCTGCGGAGCCTCGGGGTGATCGGGCGGGCCTTTGCCGCCGGCATCGCCGATCTGCACACCCACAACCCGCGCGACTTCGCGCTCGATCGCTACCGCAAGGTCGACGATGAGCCCTACGGAGGCGGTGCCGGCATGGTGCTCAAGCCCGAACCCGTGTTTGCGGCGGTGGAGTCGATTCCGGTGCTGCCACGGCGGCGGGTGTTGCTGATGAGCCCCCAGGGCCGGCCCCTGCAGCAGGCCGATCTGCAGCGCTGGGCCACCGACCACGATCAGCTGGTGCTGCTCTGCGGCCACTACGAGGGCTTCGATGAGCGCATCCGCTCCCTGGCCGATGAGGAGGTCTCGATCGGCGATTTCGTGCTCACCGGCGGTGAGCTGCCGGCGATGGTGCTGATCAACGGGGTGGTGCGGCTGCTGCCGGGCACCGTGGGCACCGCCGCCTCCCTGGAGCAGGAAAGCCACAGCACCCTGCTGCTGGAGCATCCCCACTACACGCGCCCGGCCAGCTTCCGCGGCCAGGAGGTGCCCGCGGTGCTGCGCAGCGGCGACCACGGCGCCATCGCCCGCTGGCGCTTCGAGCAGCAGCAGCAACGGACCGCCGAGCGTCGGCCCGATCTCCATGCCCGCTGGCGGGAGCAGGAACAGCCTTAGGCCGTCTCAGGCACCGCCTGGGGCGGACTGGGAGACTGGGCCGAGCACCGATTCGATCGCCCCATGCACCTGCGTATCGGCAACGGCTACGACATCCACCGGCTGGTGCCGGGGCGGCCGTTGATCCTGGGGGGCGTGCGGCTGGAGCACCCCGACGGCCTCGGGCTCGATGGTCACAGCGATGCCGATGTGCTGGTGCACGCCCTGATGGATGCCCTGCTGGGGGCCCTCAGCCTCGGGGACATCGGCCTGCACTTTCCCCCCGAGGACCCGCGCTGGAAAGGGGCCGACAGCCTGGTGTTGCTGGAGCAGGTGGTGTCCCTGGTGCGGGAACGGGGCTGGCAGGTGCTCAATCTCGATACGGTGGTGGTGGCGGAGCGCCCCAAGCTCAAGCCCCACATCGCCGCCATGCGCGCGGCCATCGCCGCCCGGCTCGGGGTGGAACCCGATCAGGTGGGGGTGAAGGCCACCACCAATGAACGGCTCGGCCCCACGGGCCGCGAGGAAGGCATCGCCTGTCACGCCGTGGCCCTGCTGCACAAACCCTGATTCCGATGGCCCCACCACGGCCCCATCCCTCAACGCCCCCAAGCTGGACCCTCCAGGCGCTGGCATGGCTGCTGGCCGCCCTGATCGGGCTCCCCTGGTCGCTGCTGTCTCCCCAGGCCGCCAGCGCCAGCCCCCTCGACGTCTCAAGCGTTCCCCCGCTGGCGCTGCAGGCCGACCAGGCCGAGGTGCTGGAAACCCTGCGCCTGCGCGTTCCCGCTGCAGCGCGGGTCTGCTGGCTCCAGGCGGAGGCCTCCAGCTGGGAACCCTGGCTCGCCCAGCAGCGCGGCTACCGCGGCCGCCAGTTGTTCTGGGATCCCCAGCGCCAGGAGGCGATGCTGCTGATTGGCTGGGCCCGCCGCCACGACTGGAACGCCATCCCCACCGCCAGCCTCGATCAGGTGCAGGAGCGCTTCGAAGACGCCGCCCGTCGCTGTCTGACCCCGGGGAATCCGAGCCCGCCCGTGCGGGCCAGTGGCGCACGCCCGAGCAACCCCTTCCCGATCGTTTCAAGCGGTGAGCTGCTGCTTGAGCAACTCGGGGAGACGGTCGCCAGGGATCGGCCATGACGCTGGTCCAGGGAAACGGCGAGACCAGCCCCGAGGCGGTCGGAAGCCTCGGCGGCACGATCGTGGGGCTGGCGCACCTCGACCTCGACCGCCGCCGCCGGCTGGGCCTGGCCGAGGCGATCTGGGGAGCCCATAAGAGTGCCGAACAGATCGCTGCGATCCTCGAGCGCCTGCAGGCGCTGGGGCTGCCGGCGCTCGTCACCCGAGTGGATCCGGAGAAAGCCGCGGCGGTACTCAAGTTAGTCCCCGCCAGCCGCTATCACCCGGACAGCCGCTGCCTCACCCAGGGGCCCCTGGAGGAACCGCCGGGGCCCGTGGCGGTGTCGATTCTCACCGGCGGCACCAGCGATCTGGAGGTGGCCCAGGAAGCCGCCCTGGCCCTGCGCTGCTCGGGTGTGGCCAGCAGGTTGTTGGTGGATGTGGGCGTGGCCGGGCTGCACCGGCTGCTGGGGCGCCTGGAGCAGTTGCAAGGCTCCCGTGTGCTGATCGCCTGCGCCGGCATGGAGGGGGCACTGCCCACGGTGCTTGCGGGGCTGGTGCCCCAGCCGGTGATCGGGGTGCCGGTGTCGGTGGGCTACGGGGTGAGCGCCGGGGGCCAGGCGGCCCTCCAGGGGATGCTCGCCAGCTGTGCGCCCGGACTGGTGGTGGTGAACATTGACAACGGTTACGGCGCCGCCATGGCCGCCCTGCGCATTCTCAGGGGATCCGACTGCCCTCCCAAGGGGTCAGAGCAGGCGTTCTGAAACTTTGGAAGGGCCGGGGGGAAGCTCCAGCACAGTTTCCACCCAGCGGCGCATGGACAGGGGCAACAGGCCCAGCCGATAGCGCTGCAACGCTTCCGCCAGTACAGGGGTATTCACCCACTCGACCGGTCGGCGTGCCATCCGCTGAGCCTGGAACTGGAGAGCAGTGTGCGGCCCAAGGAGCGCTCAGGCAAGGGGCTCAGAGGTGCTGGATCTGGGGGTAGGCGGTGAGCAGTTCTTCGGTGCTGAGCACCTCCCCTTCGCCCTCGGGCTGCCAGATCACCTCCAGCGCGAGAAGATCGGCGGAGGGCACCGAACCGATCACGCGCAGGGCCTCACGCAGCTCATCGGCCGTGGTCACTGGCTTGAGCGGCACGCGGCTGCGGCTGGCCACCAGCACGGTGACGGCGATGAAATCACTGGTGGCATCGGCATTGCCAGCGGCCGCGGAAGGTGAACTGAGGCGTTGGCCAGCCACATTCGTGGTGACCTCACTGCGCAGCTTGCTGCGCTCGGTCATCGAGAGCCGGTTGAAGGTGGATTCGGCCGCAGTGAAGGGCACCTGGCCCAGTTCGCTGTTGGCGTAAACCCAGAGGTCGGGATGGCGCAGCAGGGCCAGGGTGGTGTCCTGCAGCACGCGCTGAAGGCCGGCGCTGGAACTGGTGTCGGCGCTGCCGGCAAGGCCGCGTAGATCCTGCTGCAGGTCCCTTGCCGTGGCAAGTAGCCCCACCTGGAGCTGGGCGATCGCCACGGGGCCGTCGCGGCGCGGGGCCTCGATGGCACCGCCATCCCCTCCGGCCAGGGAGCCAGCGCCACCCCTGAGGGCGTTGGCGATCACACCGACGATCGCCATGAGGATCAAAAAGCCGAACAGGCCACCACCACCGAAGCCAAAAATGGGGATCAAGAAGGGAAAGCCGAAGCCGCCACCCCCGTACCCGCCGCCAAAGCCACCCCGGTAGCCGCCGCCTCCACCGCCGTAGCTCCGGGGCATGGAGGGGGCCGAGCGGAAGCTACCGCCACCGATGCGACCGCCGCTGGCCGCCTGGGAGGGCTGGGGCGCCGCCAGCAGCAATCCAGACAGCAGGACCGGCACGAGCAAGGCGCCACAAAGGCGACGGAGTAGCGAGGAAGGCCGCAGTGGGGACAAGGCCAGCACCTGAGGAATCGGCTTGACTCTAGAAACCACCTCCAACGATGGTGACCACCTCCAGTCCATCGGCTTCCCGTACCCGCTGATCCGGCCAGAGGGAGCGCGGGAGGATCGCCCCGTTGAACTCCACCACCACCAGCCGCGGCTCGTAGCCGAAGTGGCGCAGGGTCGCCTCCAGATCCAGGCCGCCCGGGCAAGAACGTTGCTCGCCGTTGAGGACCACCTCGATCGCCACCTCATCGCTCATCCCACCGCCTCGCTCATGCCAGGGCCTCCAGCAGGTCGCGGCTGACCTGGCCGGGGTCGGCCGCGTCGGTGATCGCCCGCACCACCGCCACCCGTTCGGCCCCCGCCGCCAGCACCGCAGCCAAGGTGAGGGCATCGATGCCGCCGATGGCAAAGAAAGGAAGGGGCGATTCCGCCGCCGCCTGGCGCACATAGGAGAGCCCCACGGGTTCCCGGCCCGGTTTGGTCGGTGTGGCGTTGACCGGGCCCACCCCCACGTAGTCACAGCCGTCGGCCACCGCCTGGTGCAGCTGGGCCAGCTCACCCGTGCTGCGCCCGATCAGTCGCTCGGGCCCCAGCAGCCGGCGGGCCACGGCGGGGGGCAGATCCCCCTGGCCCAGGTGCACCCCGTCGGCGTCGAGGGCCAGGGCCAGATCAATGCGGTCGTTGACGATGAACAGGGCCCCGTGGCGGGCGCAGAGCTGGCGCAGGGCCCGGGCCTCCTGCCAGCGCTCGCCATCGGGGGCCTCCTTGCTGCGGTACTGCACCAGCCGCACCCCCGCCTCGAGGGCGGCGGCCACGGTGGCCTCCAGCCGGGGTGAGGGGCTGGTGATCAGGTAGAGCCGGCACTGGGCCAGCTGCTGGCGACGCCCATGGCCCCCCTGACGGGCCCGCAGCACCGCCACTTCCAGGTCGTAGAGGGCATAGCGCCCAGCCGCCGCCTGGCGTGCGAGCTCCGGTGCCTCGCTGCGCGCAAATTCCTCCAGCACCCGCAGGGCCTCCTGCACCCGGGCGCAGTTGGCGGCCACCACCTGGGAGGGGGCCCGCCGCGTCTCCTGGGCGGGATGGCCCAGGCCCGTGGCCGGATCGGAGGCGGTGTGACGCGCCTGCTTGAAGCGCTCCTCGTGCAGCAGACCCAGGCGCTGGCGCAGGTCTTTGGTGCGGGCCACCAGGTCATCGCGATCGAGGCCGAATCGGCACCAGTCTTCGATCACCCGCAGGCCCTCACGGGCGCGATCCAGATTGGCATCCAGCAACCGGGCGATCGCCGCACCGTCCGCTGCGGCGCTGGGCTCAGCCAGGGCTCTGGCGGGGGCGACATCCGGGGGCAAAGACTCCATCGACTTGGTGTGGGTGATGGCGAAGCGGGAGAAGGGGGCTGCTTAGGCTGTCGCCACTACGAGCGTTGCGGCGGCCATGGCTCAGGGAGAGGCGGACAACCCGATGCTGGTGCTGATCTCAGGGATTCTGCTGCTGGGGGGCATCGGCGCCTTCATCATCTGGGGCCTGACCAACGCCTACCCCGCCGCCTGAGCCCCCACCGACGCTGGGTTGAGGGCACGCGGCCCCGGTCAGTTCCCGGGCCCGGTCGGCATCACGGGCGATCTGGGCACTGAGTTCCTCCAGGCCTGAAAAGCGCTGCTGGCGCCGCAGAAGGGCCAGCGGCTCCACCACCAGCTCGCGGCCCTCCAGCTCCAGCTGGCGGTCGAGCAGGTGCACCTCCACCGCCGAGGGGGCCATCGGATCCACAGTCGGCTGGGGACCGAGGTTCATCACCGCCGCCAGCGGCGGCCCGCCACCCAGCTGCGCGAAGGCGGCATAGACCCCTTCCAGGGGCAGAAACTTGCGGCCGTCCACCTGCAGGTTGGCCGTGGGCCAGCCGATCTCACGGCCGAGGCCACGGCCGCGCACCACCCGGCCACTGAAGCGATAGGGACGCTGCAGCAACCGGGTGGCCTCCTGCAGGTCGCCCATGGACAACGCCTTGCGGATGCGGCTGCTGCTGAAACGCTCGCCGTTGTCCTGGAGCATCGGCAAGACGCGAACCTCAAGGCCATGGCGGGCGCCCAGGGCCACCAGCGCCGCGGCGTCGCCGCTGCGGCCCGCCCCGAAGCGGAAGTTCTCCCCCACGGCCACCACCCGCGCCTGCAGCTGACCCACGAGCACCTGCTCGATGAAGGCCTCCGGACTCAGGGCCGCCAGGTCGCGATCGAAGGGCACCAGCACCAGCTGTTCGATGCCCAATGGGTCGAGCAGGCTGAGCTTCTCCACCGGCAGGTCGAGGCGGAGGCGCGTGTCGCCGTAGAGCACCTCCCGGGGGTGGGGCCAGAAGCTCAGCACCGTCGGTACGGGAACGGGCCCCGGCGGGGTCCGGGACGGGGCGGGCCGCCAGCCGGTGACCGCCTCGATCACCCGCCGGTGGCCCCGGTGCAGACCATCAAAGCTGCCGAGGGCCACCGCCGTGGGCCGGCGGGCCTCCTGGGGCGAACGCAGCGGAATCAAATCAGGGGGTCGGGGCCTCGCCCGATCGATCCTCCCATGGCAAGTTTGAGCGGCTCACCCCTTCCCCACCCCCGCCCCGTTCCCATGGCCGATCGCCTGGATCTGCTCCAGATCTCCGCCGCCCTGCGGCGCATGGGCTGGGTGCGCTTCTGGATCCAGCTGGCCCTGGGCATTGTTGTGGTGGGGGTGCTGATCTTCAACAACATCGGCGGCCAGATGGCCGCCAATTCCTCCCGCGCCCTGGGGCTGGGCCCCGGCCTCTCGCTGACCACGCTCTCGTTCCTGGTGCTGCTCTGGTGCCTTTGGCAGGGCTGGCTGGTGGTCAAGTGCGGCCGCGCCCTGGACAGCCCCGCCCACCCCTCGAAGGGGGAGACCAGCCGCCTGATCAAACGTGGACTGCTGGCCGATCTGATCGGCCTCACCCTGGCGGCGGTGGGTTACCAGGCCTTGGCGGGCAGCCTGTTCGTGCAGGCCTCCCAACAGGTTCCGGGCTTCTTCGGTGCCCAGATGCAGGGGGCGGCCGGGGCGGGTGGGCGCGTGGTGGGGCTGCCGATCACCTCGATCGAGATGCTGTCCGTGCTCAGCAACACCCAGGTGCTGTTTGCTCACCTGCTGGGCCTGATCATCAGCTTATGGCTGCTGCAGCGGGTCCACCGCCCCCGCTGAAAACGGACCCTGCCAGGCCAGGGTTCGATCACTCTTGCGGGGCAGAAAGCAGCTCCGGCAGCGTGGGCAAAGCCCCCAAGGTTCCTCGCCAGAAGAGTTCCGGCTGCAGGGGCGTCAGTGCCGCGCCACCGGCGTGCACCTGGGCCACGTCGGTCGGCCAGTGCTGGGGTCCGGCGCCGGCCGATTCCAGATCGTTCACTACCTCACCTGCGAGCCAGTAATAGGTGCGGCCGCGGGGATCGCTGCGGCGGTCGAACTGGTCCACGTAGCGGCGCACCCCTGGCCGACACCAGCGCAGGGGCGCCATCGAGCCATCCGGCAGGGGGGGCACGTTGAGGTTGAGCAACAGGCCTTCGGGCCAGCCCCTCGCCAGCGCCTGCTCGGCCACGTCGAGGGCCAGGCGAGCGGCGGGCTCGAACTGACGCCACTGAAAACAGGCGCTGCTCACCGCCAGGGCTGGCAAGCCCTCCAAGGTGCCCTCCATGGCCGCTGAGACGGTGCCTGAATAGAGGACATCGGTGCCGAGGTTGGGGCCGTGATTGACGCCCGAGAGCACCAGATCCGGCGGCTCCTCCAGCAGGCTGGCCAGGGCGAGTTTGACGCAGTCGGAGGGCGTGCCGCTGCAGGCCCAAGCCCCCACACCATCGGCGAACAGCTCATCGGCCCGCTCTGCCCGCAGCGGTGTCTGGAGGGTGAGTCCATGGCCGGTGGCGGAGCGCTCCTGGTCCGGGCAGACCACCGTGACCCGATGCCCCCTGGACGCCGCCTCGGCCGCCAGGGCACGGATGCCGCCGGCGAAGACCCCGTCGTCGTTGCTGATCAGGATCCGCAGGGGCTCCATGGGCAGGGGCGTGGAAGCGCAAGTTAGGCCGCCCAGCGGGCCTGCCCGGGTGCCCCAGGCGTCCTTGCCTACAGTCGGGGGTCATCGTTTCGTCGCCGTGAGCGCCACCTTGAGCCTGCAGGAGCTCACCGACCAGCTGAAGCAGCTGGAGGAGCAGGCCAGCGCCGAGATCGCCGCCGCCGCCAGCCCCGCTGCCCTTGAGGCCCTGCGGGTGGCTCTGCTGGGCAAGAAAGGGCGCCTCTCCGGGGTGCTCGGCGCCATGGGCCGGCTGCCCGCCGCTGAGCGCCCGCTGGTGGGCCAACGGGCCAACGTGCTCAAGGAACTGGTGCAGACCCAGCTGGGGGAACGGCTGGCCGGGATGAAGGGTCTGGCCCTGGCCGAGAAGCTCGAGCGCGAGAGGCTGGATGTGACCGCCCCCAGCAGCTACATCCCGGTGGGGCATCGCCATCCGCTGATCACCACCACCGAGGAGATCGTCGATATCTTCTGCGGCCTGGGTTACCGGGTGGAGGAGGGCCCGGAGATCGAGACCGACCACTACAACTTCACCGCCCTCAACATCCCGCCCCACCATCCGGCCCGGGACATGCAGGACACCTTCTATCTCTCGGAGCACCAGCTGCTGCGCACCCACACCTCTCCGGTGCAGATCCGACACCTGGAGAAAACCCCCCCACCGGTGCGGATCGTGGCGCCGGGGCGCGTTTACCGGCGTGATGCGGTCGATGCCACCCACTCCCCCGTGTTCCACCAGGTGGAAGTGCTGGCCATCGACGAGGGGCTCGATTTCAGTCATCTGCGCGGCACGGTGACCACCTTCCTGCAGGCCTTTTTCGGTGACCTCCCCGTGCGCTTCCGCGCCAGTTACTTCCCCTTCACCGAACCCAGCGCCGAGGTGGACGTGCGGTGGCGGGGCCGCTGGCTGGAGGTGATGGGCTGCGGCATGGTCGATCCGGCGGTGCTTGAGGGTCTGGGGCTCGATCCGGAGCGCTGGAGCGGCTTTGCCGCCGGCCTCGGGGTGGAGCGGTTCGCGATGGTGCGCCACGGCATCGACGACATCCGCAGGCTGTACACCAGCGACCTGCGCTTCCTCGAACAGTTCTGAAAACCATCCCCGATGGTCATTCCATAAACTCAACTCACCCTCGCCCCCGATCGGTGCCCTGCGTTGGACTGATCGTGAATGACGGCAAGGAGCTGGCCGTCAGCACCGCCGATGCGATCGAGCGCCGGATGGTGGGGGCTGGCTATGCGGTGCTGCGGGCCAGCAGCTCCGGGGGGATGGTGGGCTTCGCCAACCCCGATCAGCACCTGCGCAACCTGGGCTACAGCGCCTGCGTGCCCAGCGAATTCCACGCCGAGATGGCCCTGGCGGTGGTGCTGGGCGGGGATGGCACCGTGCTCTCCGCCGCCCGTCAGACCGCGCCGATCGGCCTGCCGATCCTGACCATCAACACCGGCCACCTGGGCTTTCTGGCCGAGGCCTACCTCAGCGAGCTCGACGCGGTGCTCGAGCAGCTGATCGCCGGCCGCTGGACCGTGGAAGACCGCAGCATGCTGGTGGTGAGCGTGATGCGGGGAGAGCAGCGTCGCTGGGAGGTGCTCTGCCTCAACGAGATGGCCCTGCACCGGGAGCCGCTCACGAGCATGTGTCACTTCGAGATCGCCATCGGTCGCCACGCGCCGGTGGACATCGCTGCGGACGGGGTGATCCTCTCCACCCCCACCGGCTCCACCGCCTATGCCCTGAGCGCAGGCGGGCCTGTGATCACCCCTGATTGCCCGGTGCTGCAACTCACCCCGATTGCCCCCCATTCCCTCGCCTCGCGCGCCCTGGTGTTCAGTGACCGGGAGCCGGTGACGGTGTTTCCGGCCACGCCGGAGCGATTGATGATGGTGGTGGATGGCAGCGCCGGTTGCTACGTCTGGCCGGAAGACCGGGTGCTCATCCGCCGGAGCGACCATCCCGCCCGCTTCATCCGCCTGCAGAACCACGAATTCTTCCAGGTGCTGCGCAACAAGCTGGGCTGGGGATTGCCCCACGTGGCCAAACCGGGCGCCCACCAGCACTCCCCATGATCCGCGTGTTGCTGCTGGGGATCAGCACCCACCCCCTGGCCTCGCGTCTGGCGACCTCGGACTACCAACCCGTCTGCCTGAACCTGGAGGATCTGGCCCTCCCCCATCAACGCGCCCTGCTGATCGCGGCCCCTCCGACGGTGGTCGTGCTCGGGGCGGAGACCCGTTCAGCGATTGCCGTGCTCCGCCAGGACCTGCCAGGAGTCCCGCTGCTGCTGGACATCGGCAGCGATGGCCTCGAGGCCCGCTCCGGCTGTCTCAGTGCCGGCGCGGACGATTTCTGGCTCTCGGAGGCCCCCCCCAGCGACCTGCTGCTGCGGCTGCGGCTGCTCCGGCGGATAGGGGACCGTCTCAGCGGCCGCTCACCCTTGCTGCGGCTGGCGGACCTGAGCCTTGACCCCGGCAACCGCACGGTGCGGCGCGGTCAGCGCGAGGTGGCCCTGACCGCCCGCGAGTACGGCCTGCTCTTGCACCTGCTTGAGCACTCCGGTCAGATCCTGAGCCGCGATCAGATCCTGGCGGCGGCGTGGAAGGGGCAGCAGGGCGTGGCCAGCAATGTGGTGGAGGTCTACGTGCGCTACCTGCGCCAGAAGCTCGAAGAGGGGGGCGAACGGCGGCTGCTGCACACAGTGCGGGGGCGCGGCTACAGCCTCAGTGATGGTCCTCCCCCCTTGGATCCTCCATCTCCATGAACCTTGCCCTGGCCCTGACGGCCCTACTGGTGGCCACGCCCCAGGCACCGAGGCCGGCCTACCCCAGCGCCAGCCGGCCGGCGGTCAGCCCAACAGCCCATCAGCCAGCGAGAACGACCCCTCAAGCGGCTGGGCCTCCCCAGTACCTGCCGGTCGAGGCCGAGTGGTGCCTGCCGCCGCTCGCCAGCGCCACGGGCGTCCTGGCGGCACCCCGCTGCATCTGGCTGGAGGTGCCGCGCACCCCGCTGCAGTTCGCCTGGGGGTTGATGCAGCGGCCACCCCTGGCGCCCCTGCGCGGCATGTGGTTTCGCTTCGAGCCCGCCCAGCCCGTGAGCTTCTGGATGCACCGCACCCCCGAGCCGCTCGACATGCTGTTCGTGGCAGGGGAGCGGGTGGTGGCGATCGAAGCGGCGGCGACCCCCTGCCCGCGGCTGCCCTGCCGGAGCTACGGCCCGGAGCAGAAGGTGGACGGGGTGGTGGAACTGGCGGCAGGCCAGGCGGCCGCCCTGGGGCTGACCCCCGGCAGCCCGGCGCCGATCCGCTGGCTGACCGGCCTCAAGCCGGCGCCTTTGCACCAGCGGATCGGCGCCCCCTGAGCACCAGCACCGGGTTGAGGGGCGCCAGGCGGGTGCCCTCCGCCAACGGGGCCCCGCGCCAGGCCTGAAGCTGGCCCACCCCCACCGCCAGGCCAGAGCTCTCCAGCAGCGTCCGCAGTTCCGCGAGCGCTTCGAGGGTGGCCAGGGGCAACACCACCACACCGCCGGGCCGCAGGCGCTCCAGGACGACCGCAAGAATTGCGGCGCGATCGCGGCCGCCGCCGCCGATCAGCACCCGGTCGGGATCAGGCAGCTGGGCCAGTGCTTCAGGGGCGGCCCCCTCCAGGATCCCCGCGGGAGTCACCCCAAAGCGTCGGGCGTTGGCGGCGATCAACGCCGCCGAGCCACCGCGGCGCTCCAGGGCCCAGAGCTTCAACTCCGGCCGCAGCCGCAGGGCCTCCAGACCGACGCTGCCCACACCGGCGCCCAGATCCCAGAGCACCCCGGAGGCGGGCAGCTCCAGATCCGCCAGCAGCTGGATGCGCACCTCCCGTTTGGTCATCAGTCCGGGCCGGTCGCCCTGCTGCAGCCAGAGGCCATCGTCGAGGCCGAACAGGGGCAGGGAAGCCGGATCGGGATCGGCGGGCGGCTCGGCGATCAGGAGCACCAGATGCAGGGGGTCGAGATCCACCGGCAGGGGCTGCCCAGGGTCCAGCCGCTGCACGCGTTCGGCCGGGTGGCCCAAGCGCTCGCACAGCCAGAAGCCATAGGCCGCCTCCAGGCCTGAGGCGGCCAGGATCCGGTGCACCGCCCCGGCGCCGCCGCGGCCGGGATCGGTGAGCACCGCCAGGGCAGGTGGGCGCTGCTGCAGCCGCTGGGCCAAGGGTTCGGGGTCGCGGCCGTGGAGGCTGATCCAGCTGGCGTCCTGCCAGGGGCGGCCCAGGCGGGCAAAAGCCAGCTGCAGGGAGCTGGGGGCGGGATGAAAGCGCAGGGCGCCGGCACCCAGGTGCTGCACCAGCAGCCGACCGATGCCGAACCAGAGCGGATCGCCGCTGGCCAGCACCACGGCGGGCACACCGGCCGCCAGGGCCGCCCCCAGGGGGGCCATCAGTTCATCGGGTCGGTCGCTGGCGAGCAGCCGGGGCAGGGGGCGATCCAGCCGACCCGCTGCTGTTTCCCGCTGCCACCAGGCCTGGGCTCCGGCCAGTAGCCGCTCCGGCGCCACCACCAGATCCGCCTGGCGCAACAGCGCCAGGGCCGGGGCCGCCAGCGCGTCCACGCCGCCGGCATCGGTGCCCAGCACGTCGATGCGCGCTACTGACGGGTCATTGATCCGGCTGCCTGGCTGCCGCTGGGATTCCACCGCCGCTTGCTCCCGCCGATCGGATCATGATGCTCAACTCCCCACCCCCACGCCCATGGGCGAGCGCCGCCAACGGATCCATGAACTGGTGATCGCCCTGCTGGCCCAGCAGGGGGAGCGGGAGCTGCTGGCCGCCGACGGCGGCGATCCGGGCGCCTGGCTGGAGCGCAACCGGCGGGTGGTGCAGCACTACCAGGCCCTGGTGCGCTCGGCCGTCACCCTCGATGCCCTGATCGACCAGGAGGTGAGCAGCGAAGCGGAGAACCCCCGAGCCCCCGGCGGCGCCCGCCTCTGACAAGCTGGACCCACCTCCGGCTCTGCCATGGCGCGCCTCGGCCTCTCTGCCCTCCACGAGCTGTTGCGGGGCAAGGGCTCCGGAGCGGGCGGCTCCGGTTGGCAGGCCCCCGCCGCCAGCTGGCATCGGCCCTTTGGACTGGGCTGGGAGAAGCCCTACACCGTCCGCTACGCCAGCAACCTCGATGACGGCCCCAACCACGGCGCGCCCCTGGGGGGCTTCGGGGCGGGCTGCTTCGGCCGCGGCCCCGACGGCGCCTTCAACCTCTGGCACCTCGATGGCGGTGAGCACTGGTTCGGCTCCCTGCCCGATTGCCAGTTCGCCCTGTTTGAAAAAAGCGGCAGCGGCTGCCGCGCCCATGCCCTGGCCACCGCCCCCGAACGGGACGACTCCCGCCCCGGGGCCAGCGGCGCTCCCTTGGGCGCCTGGAGCTGGTACCCCGCCAGCACCACCGGCAGCGACGGCAACCTGCGCAGCACCGGCACCTACGCCGCCCGCTACCCGCTCAGCTGGTTCCGCTACGACGGCGTGTTCCAGGCGGCGGTGGGTTGTGAGGCCTTCAGCCCGATTCTTCCCGGCGATTACCAGCGCAGCAGCTACCCGGTGGCGGTCTTCCGCTGGAGTCTGAGCAACCCCAGCGATCAGCCCCTGGAGCTCTCGCTGCTGCTCAGCTGGCGCAACACCAGCGGCTGGTTCACCAACACCGACCCCAGCGCCGCCGTCACCTTCCGCGATGACGGCAGCCCGGAGCACAACTACGTGCCCGCCATCGGCGCCACCGGCGGCCAGCACAACCGCTGGGTGGACGCCCCCGGCCTCAAGGGGGTGCTGCTGGAGGGAGCGCGCAGCGAACCCATCGCCGAAGGCCAGGGCCAGTGGTGCCTGGCGGTGCCCGACGACGTTGAAGGGGTGGAGGTGCTGCGCTGCAGCCGCTGGGACCCCTCGGGCGACGGCGCCGAGCTCTGGGAGAGCTTTGAGCGTGATGGCTCGATCCCCGACCGCGACGACGAACGCACCAGCGCCGCGAACGAACCCGCCAGTGCCGCGATCGCCCTGCGCTTCACCCTGGCGCCCGGGGCCTCGATCGAGCTGCCGGTGGTGATCAGCTGGGATCTCCCCGTCACGGCGTTTGCCACCGGCACCCGCGCCCTGCGCCGCTACACCGACTTTTTCGGCACCAGTGGGCGCCAGGCTGCGGCAATCGCCGCTGAAGCGCTGCTCGATGGGCGGGATTGGCGCGAGCAGATCGAGGCCTGGCAGGCACCGGTGCTGGAGCGGGCCGATCTGCCCGAGCCGCTGCGCATGGCCCTGCTCAACGAGCTCTACGACCTGGCCAGCGGCGGCAGCCTCTGGACCGCCGCCAGCCCCAGCGATCCCGTCGGCCGCTTCGGGGTGCTCGAATGCCTCGACTACGCCTGGTACGAGAGCCTCGATGTGCGGCTCTACGGCTCCTTCGCCCTGCTGCAGCTCTGGCCGGAGCTCGACAAGGCGGTGCTGCGCGATTTCGCCCGCGCCATCCCCGCGGCCGACCCCACGCCGCGGCCGATCGGTTGGTACTTCACCCAGGGCCGCGGCCGGGTGGAGGCGGCCCGAAAGGTGGCCGGCGCCACCCCCCACGACCTGGGGGCCCCCAACGAACGCCCCTTCGACGCCACCAACTACACCGCGTACCAGGACTGCAACCGCTGGAAAGACCTCGCCAGCGACTTCGTGCTCCAGGTCTGGCGTGCCTTCACCCTCGCCCCCACGGGCGAAGACCTGCGGTTTCTGGCCGACTGCTGGCCGGCGGCGGTGCAGGCCCTGCGCTACCTCAAAACCTTCGATGCCAACGACGACGGCCTGCCTGACAACGGCGGGGCTCCGGATCAGACCTTTGATGACTGGCCCCTGGAGGGGGTGAGCGCCTACTGCGGTGCCCTCTGGATCGCCGCCCTGGAGGCGGCCCTGGCCATGGGCCAGCGGTTGCAGCTGGAGCTGGGGCTCGACACCAGCGCCGAGCAGCGGGAGTTCGGGGGCTGGCTGGAGCAGAGCAGGGCGAACTTCGACGCGCTGCTCTGGAACGGCGAGTACTACCGCATCGATGCCGGCAGCGGCACGCCAGTGGTGATGGCCGACCAGCTCTGCGGTGATTTCTATGCCCGCCTGCTGGGGCTGCCAGCGGTGGTGGCCGAGGAGCGGGCGCGCTCGGCCCTGGGCGCCATCAAGGAGGCCTGCTTCGAGCGCTTCGAGGGGGGCCGGCTCGGGGTGGCCAACGGCCTGCGCCGCGATGGCACGCCGCTTGATCCCAAGGGCACCCACCCCCTGGAGGTGTGGACCGGCATCAACTTCGGCCTGGCCGCCTATTTCCGCCTGCTGGACGAGACGGGCACCGCCCTGGCGATCACCGGCGCCGTTGTCGAGCAGGTGTACACGGGCGGTCTGCAGTTCCGCACCCCGGAGGCGATCACGGCCGTGGGCACCTTCCGGGCCTGCCACTACCTGCGGGCGATGGCGATCTGGGCGCTCTGGGCCACCCACACCGGCTGGGAGCCGATCCCCGGCGCGGCCCGGAGGCCCTGAACCGATGGGGAGTTGGCGAATCAAGCACGTGATGGCGGTGATTCTCTCGCTCGCCCTTGGAACCGCAGGGCTGCTGGGGCTGACGGCGGTCCCTGCGCCCGCCTGGGCCCATCCGATCGAGCGCAGCCTCGAAAGCCTGCGCGACCTCGACGACCAGAGCTGGCAACTGGTGGCCTACCACCAGGGCGCCGAGGATGGACCCATGCGCCTGCGGCTGGTGGGCTTCCCCGGCAAGCTGCGACTGGAGCACCCCACAGCCCTGCAGGTGCGCTCCGGGCCGTTCCGCTGGAGCCTGGCGGACCTCACCATGGAGAACCCCCAGCTGGCGGTCGATGGCCGCTCGGCCGTCGCCGAATTCGACCTGGAGCCGCTGCTGGCCGTTCTCCAGCAAAACAGGCCCCTGCGCCTGAGGCTCCCCGGTGCCATCGACGAGCTGGTGGTGCCGCCCTACGTGGTCCAGCAATGGCGCGCCTTGGCGATCAGCGGCCGTTGAGCGGCACCGCCGCCTGGCACGGCTGGATGGGCCGGGCCCTGGAGCTGGCGGCCCTGGGAGAAGGGCGCACCAGCCCCAACCCCCTGGTGGGAGCGGTGGTGCTTGATGCCAGCGGCCAGCTGGTGGGGGAAGGCTTCCATGCCGCCGCCGGCCAGCCCCATGCGGAAGTGGGGGCCCTGGCCCAGGCGGGGGAGCGGGCCCGGGGCGGCACCCTGGTGGTGACCCTGGAGCCCTGCTGCCACCACGGCCGCACCCCCCCCTGCAGCGCGGCTTTGATCGACGCCGGGGTGGCGCGGGTGGTGGTGGCCATGGCTGATCCCGACCCGCGCGTGGCCGGCCGCGGCCTGACCCAGCTCCGCTCGGCGGGGATCGAGGTGATCGAAGCGGTGCGTGAAGCGGAAGCGCGCGCCCTCAACAGGCCCTTCCTCCATCGCCTGGCCACGGGCCGCCCCTGGGGGATCCTCAAGTGGGCGATGAGCCTCGATGGCCGCACGGCCCTGCCCAACGGCGCCAGCCAATGGATCAGCGGCCCCGAGGCCAGGGCCTGGGTGCACCGGCTGCGGGCCCGCTGTGATGCGGTGATCGTGGGGGGCGGCACCCTGCGCGCCGACGACCCACTGCTCACAAGCCGCGGCAGGCGTCAGCCGGAGCCCCTGCGCGTGGTGCTCTGCCGCCGACTTGATCTACCGGGCGTCAGCACACCGGGCCGCGCCCGGCTCTGGGACCAGCGCGGGGCCCCCACCCTGGTGGCCCACGGCCCGGAGGCTCCCAGGGAGCGCCGGGAGACCCTGGATCAGCTGGACGTGCCGCGGCTGGAGTTGCCCGCCTGCGCACCCGCCGCCCTGCTGCAGGCCCTGGCCCAGCGGGGCTGCAACAGGGTGCTCTGGGAGTGCGGTCCGGCCCTGGCCGCCGCCGCCCTGCGCCAGGGCTGCGTCCAGCAGCTGGCCGCCGTGGTCGCCCCCAGGCTCCTGGGGGGCGAAGCGGCCCGCACTGCCCTGGGATCCCTGGGCCTTGAGCGGGTCGATGATGGCCCTTCTCTCAGGGAGCGGGCGGTCACCCGGCTGGGGCCGGATTTGCTCTGGACCCTGGACACACCAACAACTCCTCTCACTGCACCCTGATGCTGGGGCTTACCCGGAGAGCTCCTCATCCTCTGCCGCTCGTGCGGCAGCCAGCTCGACGGCTTCATTCACCTCTTGGCTGGTGAGGCGGCTGATCAACAGGCCCATCACAATCACCAGGTAGATGGGTCCGATCACACTGAAACTGACGCTGGCGATCTGGGCCAGGGGGGTCACCGGCAGGATGTCGCCGTAGCCCACGGTCGTGAGGCTCACGAAGGCGAAATAGTTGAGCCGCACGAAATCCAGTTCCCACACCTGCTGAACTCCAAGACCGGGCATGTGACGCGGAACGAGCAGCTGGCCGCCGTTGTGGTGAATGCTATTGAAACTGCCTGGTTGCACGGTTTCCAGCACGCTGAACAACAGACCGGCGGTGAGGCCCAGCATCAGGTAGCCGGCGGCGGCCCCCATCAGGACGCGGCCGTTCACTTGCTTTTCTTGGGCGATCACCTGCACCAGCCTCAGGGTGCTCCAGGCGACGAACAGCGACCAAAGACCCAGCACAGGCACACCGGTGTGTCTCAGCGACAGAGGTGTGAGCACCCACACGGTCTGGGAGAGCAGCGCCGCCAGGCCCAGGGCCCGATAGCTGCGATCGGTGAGCCGGGTGGCACCCGGTACGGTCCCGGGCTCCCCCAGGTTCAGAACAAGCAACAGGACCATCACGATCTGCCAGAGGATCGTGAGGCGATTGAACCCCAGGGGCAGGGCGAAGCTCACAAGCAACAGAAGGCAGATGAGAAACATCTGCAGGAAGAAGCGGTGCCGGCGCCCCAGGCGGGCTACGCCCTTGGACACTCGGGTGGAGGGAACGTCCAAGGATCGATACGACGGCCTCCTGATTGTGAGCCCTCGGGCGTGGGGCCTCAAGGGTGAGTGCCTCAGATCTGGCTGTCGGAGCAAGGGATGTTGGGATCTGGGTTCTGGGGTCCCTGAGGAGCGCTCAGATCGGCAGCTCCACCTGCCCCCCCTGGGGCAGCGCCTCCCAGCCCAGCGGGTCCCAGGGCTCCATCAGCGGCACCAGCGCCCGCAGTTCGGGGCCGTCGCACGGCGCCATCCAGGCTTGCTCCAGCCCATCGGGCACCACCACCGGCAGACGATCGTGCAGCGGTTTGATCAGGGCGTTTGGCGCGGTGGTGAGCACGCAACAGCTCTCCAACTCGCTGCCATCGGCGCCGATCCAGCGCTCCCAGAGCCCCCCCAGCCAGAAGGGGGCACCATCGCGACGGCGGATCAGCCAGGGCCTTCGGCCGCTGCTCGCACCGCTCCATTCGTAAAAGCCATCCGCCGGCAGCAGGCAGCGCCGGTGGCGCCACGCTGCGCGGAAGCTGGGCTTTGTGGCCACGGTTTCGGCACGGGCGTTGATCGACCTGTTGGCGCCGGCGGGATCCTTGACCCAGTCGGGCAGCAGACCCCAGAGCATCAGGGCCACCTCATCGCGGCCATGCTCCTGGCGCAGGGCCAGCAGGGGTTCACCGGGGCGCACCTGAAGCCTGGGGGCGTAGTGGCGGGCCAGCCCCGGCGGCAACGGAGCCCCCAGCTTCGACGCCAACGTCGCCAGGGGCGTGGTCAGGCAGAAACGGCCGCACATCTCGATTCAACCGCAGCTGTGAACGTTCGGTTCTCTCACCTCGGCCCAGGTCCGAAGCGAAGGAACACCGACCTAGCTTGGTCAGGACGCGCACACAGCCCCGATGGCCATTCGCCAGGACGACAACAAGCCGAACCGGCGGATCGGCATCATCAATCTGGTGCTGATCGGTTTCGGGGTGCTGTTGCTGTTCAGCAGCTTCCTGCCCAACCAGCAGGCTCAGGTGCCGCGGGTGCCCTACTCCCTGTTCATCAATCAGGTGGATGACGGAGCGGTCAAGCGCGCCTACATCACCCAGGACCAGATCCGCTACGAGCTGGCCAATCCCGGCGAAGGGGAAGCCCCGGTGCTGGCCACCACACCGATCTTCGACATGGAGCTGCCCCAGCGACTGGAGGCCAAGGGGGTGGAATTCGCCGCCGCCCCGCCCAAGCGCCCCAGCTTCTTCACCACCTTGCTGAGCTGGGTGGTGCCGCCCCTGATCTTCATCGTGGTGCTGCAGTTCTTCGCCCGCCGGGCCATGGGCGGTGCGGGTGGCGCCCAGGGAGCCCTGAGCTTCACCAAATCCAAAGCCAAGGTCTACGTGCCCGATGAGGAATCCCGGGTCACCTTTGCCGATGTGGCTGGTGTGGACGAAGCCAAGACCGAGCTCAACGAGATCGTCGATTTCCTCAAGACTCCTGAGCGCTACGCCGCCATCGGCGCCCGCATCCCCAAGGGTGTGCTGCTGGTGGGGCCTCCGGGCACGGGCAAGACCCTGCTGGCCAAGGCCGTGGCCGGTGAAGCGGAAGTGCCCTTCTTCATCATCTCCGGCTCTGAGTTCGTTGAACTGTTCGTGGGAGCCGGCGCCGCCCGTGTCCGCGATCTCTTCGAAGAGGCCAAGAAAAAAGCTCCCTGCATCATTTTCATCGACGAACTCGATGCGATCGGCAAGAGCCGCTCGGGCTCGATGGGCGTGGTGGGCGGCAACGACGAACGGGAGCAGACCCTCAACCAGCTGCTCACCGAGATGGACGGCTTCACCGGCCAGGACAAGCCGGTGATCGTGCTGGCGGCCACCAACCAGCCCGAAACCCTCGATGCTGCCCTGCTGCGGCCAGGCCGCTTCGACCGCCAGGTGCTGGTGGATCGCCCCGACCTCTCCGGCCGCAGGAAGATCCTCGACATCTATGCCAAGAAAGTGAAGCTGGCCTCCAGCATCGACATCGACAAGATCGCCCAGGCCACCAGTGGTTTCGCCGGCGCCGACCTGGCCAACCTGGTGAACGAAGCGGCCCTGCTGGCGGCGCGGGCCTACCGCACCGAAGTGGAGCAGGCCGACCTCAATGAGGCGATCGAGCGCGTGGTGGCGGGTCTGGAGAAGAAGAGCCGCGTGCTCCAGCCCGATGAGAAGAAAGTGGTGGCTTATCACGAGGTGGGCCATGCGATCGTCGGGCACCTGATGCCGGGCGGCAGCAAGGTGGCCAAGATTTCGATCGTCCCCCGGGGCATGAGCGCCCTGGGCTACACCCTGCAGCTGCCCACCGAGGAGCGCTTCCTCAACTCCAAGGAGGATCTCGAGGGCCAGATCGCCACCCTGCTCGGGGGGCGCAGCGCCGAAGAGGTCGTCTTCGGTGAGGTCACCACCGGCGCCTCCAACGACCTGCAGCGCGCCACCGACATTGCCGAGCAGATGGTGGGCACCTATGGCATGAGCGACACCCTCGGCCCGCTGGCCTATGACAAGCAAGGCGGCAACCGCTTCCTGGGGGGCGGCAGCAATCCCCGTCGCAGCGTCAGTGACGCCACCGCCCAGGCGATCGATCGAGAGGTGCGGGCCCTGGTGGACCGGGCCCACGACCGGGCCCTGGCGATCCTCCATGGCAACAGGGACCTGCTTGAGGCCATTGCCGGCAAGATCCTCGAGAAAGAGGTGATCGAGGGCGACGAGCTCAAGGGGTTGCTGGCCTCCAGCACCCTGCCCGATGCGGCTGTTCTCCCTGACCCTGTGGCTGCAGGTGCCTGAAGGGTGAAGGGCCCCTTGACGGCGGGGCCCCCAATCTCGGATAAGGGATCTTTGGGATGGGGATATGAGCCCTCAGCTCGCCAGCCCGGGGCCCAGCCTCGCCACCTTGCGGGGCCACGACCTCCTCTCCTCCGCCGATCTGAGCGGTGAGCAGATCAGAGCGCTCTTGCAGCTCGCTTCCGAACTCAAACGTGGGGAGCGGCGCGTCGATCTGCAGGGCAAGACCCTTGGATTGATCTTCACCAAGGCCTCCACACGCACAAGAGTGAGTTTCACCGTGGCCATGGCTCGCCTGGGCGGTCAGACGATGGACCTCAACCCCAGCCTCACCCAGGTCGGGCGCGGTGAGCCGGTGGCTGATACGGCGCGGGTGCTGAGCCGCTACGTGGATGCCCTGGCGATCCGCACCTTCGCCCAACAGGAACTTGAGGAGTACGCCCACTGGGCGGCCATCCCTGTCATCAACGCCCTCACCGACCTGGAACACCCCTGCCAGGCCCTAGCCGACTTTCTCACCGTTCAGGAGGCCTTCGGCGCCAGCGCGGGCCCCGGGGATCTCACCCTGGCCTACGTGGGTGATGGCAACAATGTGGCCCATTCGTTGCTGCTCACCGGCGCCCTGTTGGGGGTGAACGTGCGCATTGGCGCCCCGGCGGGCTACGAGCCCGACCCCGCTGTGGTGGACCGGGCCAGCGCCCTGGCGGGGAACAGCTGCACCATCGAGGTGACCCACGATCCGGTGGTGGCCGTTCGCGGTGCCCATGCTCTCTACACCGATGTCTGGGCGTCGATGGGGCAGGAGGAGGAGAAGGCCCAGCGGGAAGCGGCCTTCCAGGGCTTCTGCCTGGATGAGGCGCTGCTGGCCGAAGCCGATGCCCGGGCGATCGTGTTGCACTGTCTGCCCGCCCACCGGGGCGAGGAGATCAGCGCCGGGGTGATCGAAGGCAGTGCCAGCCGCGTCTTCGATCAGGCCGAAAACCGTCTGCATGTTCAGCAGGCGCTGCTGGCGGTGTTGCTGGGCGGCCCCACGCTCTGATCTGAGGAGCCTCTGATCAGACATTGAGGGTTCTGCTCTCCAGGAGCCAGGCAGCGAAGTCAAGGCCGGGACTGGACAAAGGCCCCAGGCGGTGCGAGAAAGGATGGACTGGTTCATCTGTATTGCTGGTGCCCGCTAACCCCTCCATTCGCTTCGCTGCCGGCCGATCAAGTGATCTCGGCCACCAAGAGGCCCAGGAGCTCACCAGCGCCCAGCAGGAGCTCTACGAATGGCTGACGGAGTTCATCGGCGTGCACCGCCATAGCCCCTCGATCCGCCAGATGATGGAGGCCATGGGGCTGCGTTCACCGGCCCCGATTCAGAGCCGCCTGAGGCATCTGCAGCAGAAGGGTTGGATCACCTGGCAGGAGGGCCAGGCCCGTACCCTGCAGCTGCTTGGGGGGGCGTCCCAGGGGATCCCGGTGCTGGGCGCCGTGGCTGCTGGGGGTCTGGTGGAGCCCTACGACGACCTGCAGGAACGGCTGGATCTGTCGCCGGTGCTCCAGACCCGCGGCCTGTTCGCCCTCACCGTGAACGGCGACAGCATGGTCGACGTCCATATCGACCATGGCGACGTGGTTCTCATGGAGCCCGTGAACGAGCCAAGCCGCCTCAAGGCGGGCACGATCGTCAGCGCCCTGGTACCCGGCAGCGGCACCACCCTCAAGCACTTCCATCGGGACGGGGCCACGGTGCGGCTGGAGGCGGCCAACTCCGCCTACGAACCAATCGTGCTGCCCGCCGACCAGGTGAGCATCCAAGGCAAGCTCGTGGCGGTGTGGCGCCAGGTGTGAGCACCCCTGCGGTGTAGGCTCTCCTCAGGTCAAGCGCCCGAGCTTTCAGCTCCAGCGCCGCGCCACATGGGGCCATAGCTCAGCTGGTAGAGCACCTGCATGGCATGCAGGGGGTCAGCGGTTCGAATCCGCTTGGCTCCATTGAAGAAACCTAGGCCAGGCCTGGGTTTTCTGGTGTCGGGGGTCTGGGTCGGTGGGGCGTGAAACGGCCTGGTGGGGCAGTTCTGCACTCGATCCTTCTCTAACCCGTGCAGGTCACGGAACAGGACGGAGAAAGTTGACTTCTACTTTCCGAACGGCTCACTTGACCTCCCGCGCACCCGCCTGGATGGTCTCTCTCCGCAGCCTGCTGAAACAGCGGGAGACACGGGGCTAAACGGTTGTTGCGCGCAGGCCGTCTGCAGTTACTCCACCAACGCCCTTGAATCAGCCAAGATCCCAATTTTTGCAATGGATCTAGGCGATAGCAAGGTACCATGCAAAAATCTTCTGACCTTTCGTCCTTGGCAGCCGGAGCAGGCAATCCTGCCGCCGTTTCCCCGTGCGTGATTGGCTCTCGAAGGACGTCCAGGTGTATGTCTGGGATTCCTCCGATATCGTGGACATTGATCAGGGATTCACAGGGGTGATTGTAAAGGTCGCGATGAACCTCTGTTCACAGTCGATCGGCCTGATGCAGCCAATCGTTGAATGGCGCCGTTCGCGGTTGTAGAAACCCTCGATCCAGAAGGCCAGATCACGCTGCAGCTGCTGGGGTGAGATCAGCTCCTCTCGATTGTCATCGAGGTCCAACTCCAGCTACTGCTTCGCAGAAGCCTTCGGCTAGAGGGTGGAGAAGTAGCTCTCCACCACGGAGTTGTCCCAGCAGCAGCCCTTGGCGGACATGCTGCAGACGATCTTCTGCTCCCTGAGCAGATCGCGGTAGTCAGCAGCCCGGTACTGGCGGCCCTGATCCGAGTGAATCAGCAGTGTCTCCCGCTCCACATGCCGGTGTGACGTGGACCCCGGCAGCCGGAGCAGGGTGAATGAGAGTCCTCAGCCGGCCAGACTGGGCCGGGGACTACACCATGAAACGCACCAGACACACAGCGGAGCAGATCATCCGCAAGCTCAAAACTGC
>NZ_JAGQBJ010000004.1 GCF_024345575.1 Cyanobium sp. Morenito 9A2 | reverse complement strand
ACTACGGCTACAAGTTCGGCCAGGAAGAGGAGACCTACAACATCGTGGCCGCCCACGGCTACTTCGGTCGCCTGATCTTCCAGTACGCCTCGTTCAACAACAGCCGCAGCCTGCACTTCTTCCTGGCTGCCTGGCCCGTGATCGGCATCTGGTTCACCGCCCTGGGCGTGAGCACGATGGCCTTCAACCTGAACGGTTTCAACTTCAACCAGTCGATCCTCGACGGCCAAGGCCGCGTGATCAACACCTGGGCTGATGTGGTGAACCGCGCTGGTCTGGGCATGGAAGTGATGCACGAGCGCAACGCCCACAACTTCCCTCTTGACCTGGCGGCCGCCACCGCCACCCCCGTGGCGCTGACCGCCCCGGCGATCGGTTGAGTCGCACCGCGATATTCATCGGTTGAATCCATGGCCCCCTCACGCGAGGGGGCTTTTTTGTTGGCAGTCCAACGACTCTGCAGGCCCCTGAGCCACTGGGAAACCAGGGGAAAACTCAACCGCTGCAGCCTCAACCAGACCCCCCCTGCGATGTCCTTTGCCAGCCTCGGCAAGGACTTCTTCGAGCCTGGCCAGGGGCCTGCAGGCCTTCCTAAAGTGTTGTTGTGTAGGAGGTTCGTTTCCTTGAGGGTCCGCCCCCCCGCCCGCCCCGGTGCCGTTCGTCGCGGAAGAACCATCGACCAACGCCAGCTAAGGTGCAGCCCATCTCCAGGGGGTCTGGCGATCGCTCTGATTGGGCTTTCCTGGATCGGAATGGGTGCAACCCTGCAGGGCTGCCAGCCGAAACCAGCCGATCCGCCCCCTGTCGCCGCAACTCGGCGCGTGTCTGCCCTGGGGCGCATCGAACCGGAAACCAAGATCCGCAAAGTGGCGGTGTCTAGCGCCTTGAGCGGCGACCGCATCGAAGACATCCTGGTGGAGGAGAACACCTGGGTGACGCGCGGGACGCCCCTGGCCCGGCTGAACAGCTACGGCACCCTCAAGGCCTCCTACGACGAGGCCAATGAGAACGTGGCCGTGGCCGAGAGCAAGCTGGTCCAGGTGAAGACTGGGGCCAAGCAGGGCGAGATCCGCGCCCAGGAATTCAATGTGCAGAGCCTGGAGCGCAAACTGGCCGCCCAGAAGCTCGCCCAGGACCAGGCCGTCAATGCGGCCCGCGCCAAGGCCACCGAGGCACGGGTTGAACGGCAGCGCTATGAAGGCCTCTACGCCAGTGGCGGCATCTCCGCGCTCGAGCGGGACCGCTTCCGCACCCGCGCTGAAACCAGCTCAGCCGATCTGGCCAAGGCGATCGAAACCCGCGACGGCACCCTGCTCACCCTGCGCTCCGACATCGAGAGCGCCAAGCAGACCCTGGAGCAGATCAAGGAAGTGCGCCCCGAAGACATCACCACCGCCAACAATGAACTGCGCAAGGCGGTCGCCGCCCGTGACCGGGCCCGCCAGGAATTCGAGTTCGCCACGGTGCGCGCGCCCCAGAACGGACGCATCCTCAAGATCATCGCCAGGCCAGGCGACAAGGTGAGCGACCAGGGCATCCTCGAGATGGCCGACACCAGCCGCATGGTCGTGACGGCAGAGGTCTATCAGACCGACATGCGCATGATCGGCATGGGCCAGGGCGCCACCATCACCGCCGACGGCATCGAGGGCAGCCTCAAGGGCAAGGTATACCAGGTGATTCCCCAGGTGCAGAAGCAGACCATCTTTGCCGGGGAGCCTGGTGAGAATCAGGACCAACGGGTGTTCGAGGTGAAGCTGAACCTCCAGCTCAATGACTCCGAGCAGAAGCGGATCGGCTACGCCTCCAATCTCCAGGTGAACGTGGTGTTCGACCCCAAGCCGGCACCGGCGCCATGATCAGCCCCCTGCGCAAGCTGCTGAAACGCACCCCGGTGGCCTGGCTGCAGGTCACCAACAACCCGGTGAAGATGATGATCGCCCTGGCGGGTGTGAGCTTCTCGAACCTGCTGATGTTCTTTCAGCTGGGTTTGCTGGACAGCCTCTACAACAGCCAGCGCAAACCCATCGACCGCCTCCGCGCCGATCTGGTGATGGTGAGTGAGGGCTACAGCAACTTCGCCTCGCTGCAGACCTTCCAACGCAGCCGGCTCTACCAGGCCCTCGGGGTGGAAGGGGTGGAGAGCATCTCGCCACTGCGCATCTCGCGGGGCGTCTGGATCACCCCCGCCACCCGGCAGTCGTACGACATCTACACCTTCGGCGTGGATCTCACCAAGCCCTCCCTTGCCTTTCCTGAACTCGAGAACGATCCTTTCCGGCTGCAGCCGCTGCGCAGCGCCTTCTTCGATCGCAACTCCAAAAAGCAATACGGCGATGTTGCCGGCGTCGTCAAGCGCGATGGTGTCTATCCACTGGAGATTAACGGCAAGTCGATCCGCATCATCGACACCTTTTCGATGGGGGCCACCTTCGCGGCCGAGGCCAATCTGATCGTCAGCGAGAACACCTTCCTCTACATGTTCCCCAAGGCGGATCGCCGCATGATCCAACTGGGCCTGATCCGCCTGCGGCCCGGCAGCTCCGCCAGCGCCGTGCAGGCCGCCCTGCAGCCATTGATGGCGAAAGACGTGAAGGTGCTCACCCGCAATGAACTGGCCGAGCTGGAGGTGAACTACTGGAAACGCAACTCCTCGGTGGGATTCATCTTCTCCCTCGGCGTTCTAGTGGGCTTCGTGGTGGGCAGCATCATCGTGTACCAGATTCTCTTCGGTGACGTGATGAACAATCTGCCCCAGTACGCCACACTGAAGGCGATGGGCTACACCGATTCCTTCGTGATCAGCGTGGTGATCCAGCAGTCGGCCATTCTGGCGGTGATCGGCTTCGTGCCGGGTGTGATCATCTCCATGGGTCTTTACAGCCTGCTGGCCAACGTCACCAAGCTCACCGTGTTCATGACCCTGAACCGGGCCCTGCAGGTGTTGATCCTCACCTTCGTGATGTGCGTGGGATCCGGCGCCCTGGCCACCCGCAAACTTGTGGAACTCGATCCCGCCGATGTCTTCTGAGTCCGACGCCATGCCCACCAGCGAACCCGTGATCTCCCTGAATCACGTGAACCACTGGTTCGGCAGCGGCGACAGCCGCAAGCACGCCCTCAAGGACATCACCCTTGACATCCAGCCGGGCGAGATCGTGATCTGCACCGGGCCCTCCGGTTCCGGCAAGACCACCCTGCTGACCATGCTGGGCGGCTTGCGGGCATGCCAGGACGGCAGCCTGAAGATCCTCGGCGAGGAACTCCATGGAGCTGGCAAGGAGGTACTGGCGAAGCTGCGCCTCAACGTGGGCTTCATCTTCCAGGCCCACAACCTGATGATGTTCCTCAACGCCAGGAAGAACGTGCGCCTCTCCCTCGAACTGCACGATCAGTACTACGAGGAAGACATGGATAAGCTGGCGGCAGAAATGCTCGAGAAAGTGGGTCTCGGCGATCGCGAAGACTACTTTCCCGCCAATCTTTCAGGCGGCCAGAGGCAGCGGGTGGCGATTGCCCGGGCCATGGTGGCGCAACCGAAGATCCTGCTCGGCGATGAGCCCACCGCTGCCCTCGATAAGGAATCAGGCCGCAATGTGGTGAACCTGATGCGTGAGATGGCCACCAATCACAAGACCACGATCATCATGGTGACCCACGACAACAAGATTCTCGATGTGGCCGATCGGATCATCATCGTGGATGAGGGTGCCCTGGCCAGCAAGGAGGCCGAAGCGGCCTTCGTTGGCAGGATGAGGGAGACCGGCAGCTGAGGACGACCCGCCACGGCGGTCGAACCACCAGGACCGCAGTCGGAGCGTTTCAGTAGGCTCCAGCCCATGGGCAGCAGCTTCGGACACCTCTTTCGGATCACCACCTTCGGGGAGTCCCACGGCGGTGGTGTGGGGGTGATCGTCGATGGCTGCCCGCCACGCCTGGCCCTCGATCTTGAGGCCATTCAGGCGGAGCTCGACCGCAGGAAGCCCGGTCAGAGCAAGATCACCACCCCCCGCAAGGAAGACGATCGCGTCGAGATCCTCAGCGGCCTGCTCGATGGGGTCACCCTGGGCACGCCGATCGCGATGGTGGTGCGCAACAGGGACCAGCGGCCCAACGATTACAAGGAGATGGAGGTGGCGTTCCGTCCCTCCCACGCCGATGCCACCTACCAGGCCAAATACGGCATCCAGGCCCGCAGTGGCGGCGGCCGGGCCTCGGCGCGGGAAACGATCGGCCGGGTGGCCGCCGGTGCCATCGCCAAGCAACTGCTGGCCAGGGCCCATGGCACCGAGGTGATCGCCTGGGTGAAGCGGATTCACACCATCGAGGCCACGATCGATCCAGCCAGCGTGAGCCTTGACGACGTGGAGGCCAACATCGTGCGTTGCCCTGATGCCGCCTGCGCCGAGCGGATGATCGAGCGGATCGAGGCGATCGGCCGCGAGGGTGATTCCTGCGGCGGCGTGATCGAGTGCGTGGTGCGCCGGGCGCCGGTGGGGCTGGGCATGCCGGTCTTCGACAAGCTGGAAGCCGATCTGGCCAAGGCGGTGATGTCGCTGCCGGCTACCAAGGGCTTCGAGATCGGCTCGGGCTTCGCCGGCAGCCTGCAGCGGGGCAGTGAGCACAACGACCCCTTCGTCGCCACCGGCGACGGCAGCCTGCGCACCGCCACCAACAACTCCGGTGGCATCCAGGGGGGCATCAGCAACGGCGAGGACATCGTGCTGCGGGTGGCCTTCAAACCCACCGCCACGATCCGCAAGGCCCAGCAGACGATCACCGCCGCCGGCGAGGCCACGGTGCTGGAAGCCAAGGGCCGCCACGACCCCTGCGTGCTGCCCCGGGCGGTGCCGATGGTGGAAGCGATGGTGGCCCTGGTGCTGGCCGACCACCTGCTGCGTCAGCAGGCTCAGTGCAGCCTCTGGTGATCGGCGCCCGCGATTGCCCCTGAGCGGACAGCCCTCACGACCGTCACTCAGCAGGGATCGCCGCAGTCTTCGCGGTGGTGACACCATTGGAGCTCGGGGCCGCCCCGGTGCTGCCCAAGCGGGTGACCGCCTGGGCCATGCGCTGGGCTACCGACGAACGGGTGGCCTTGCGGGGAGTGGCCTTGGCGCCAGCCTCAGGCTTGCCTACGGCCTTGGCCGGGGCAGACTTGGCGACAGCTGACCTGGCGGTGGTCGGTTTGTGGGTCGTTGTCTTAGCGGCGGCGGGCTTGGCAACGGTTGCCTTGGAAGCGGTGGCTTTTGAGGCCGTGGCCTTGGTGGTGGTGGCCTTGCGGGAAGCAGGCTTCTTGACCGCCGATGGCGCGGAGGAGGTCTTGATGACCGCCGCTTTAGAGGCACTGGTCTTGGTGGTGGTCAGCTTCGCTTTCGCGGATTTGGTGGCGGTTGCCTTCGCCCGGGTGGACTTCGCGGCGGGTGCCTTGGCCACCGCAGGCTTGGCACCTTTCCCGGCGGCATGGGTGGTTCTGGCCTTGGTAAGGGGAGCCTTTCGAGCCGACGGCCTGGCAGCCCCACCGGAGCGGGTGCGATGGCTGAGCACAATCGCCCACTCGGCGTCGGTGAGGTTGGCGGGCTTGCTGCCATGGGCGTCGGCGACCTTCGCTGCCTTTTCGATGTCGGCAACCAGATTGGTCCAGGAGGTGGCAAAGCGCTTGTCCGACTGGGACTTGGCGCCGCTCTCGACCAGGGTTTCGATCACACCAGCGGCGGAAACCTTCTTGCGGCGCCGGTTGAAAATTTCCTTCTGAAGCTGGGCGATCAGGGCGTCAGCCTTATCGCTGAGCTTGATGGTGATCTGCGACATGTAGGTGAAGAGGCTGACTTATAGTTAACACCTGGACTGAACGTTGACAACTGATCGACAACGGCAATGGTTGCGATCAATGCGGAATCTTCTCCCCCTTAGGAGGCTTGTGAGCCGCTTCAAGCTGCCGCAGTACAGCACCGAGCTGGGGATCGATCATCGGCTCGGCAGCCAACGGCTCCAGGGAAGCAGCAAACAAGCCTTGGCCCAGGACGACAGCATCCACCCCTTGGCGCAACCAATCCGCCACGTCGGCGACGTTCAGACCACCGGCGGCGATGCAGAACGGCACCATCCCCCCCATCGGCACGGAAAGTGAACGCCAGTAGCTCGGCCCTAGGTTGACGGCCGGGAACAGCTTGACCAGAGCGCAGCCCAGCGCGCTGGCCTGATGCACCTCGGTGGGGGTCATCACCCCGGGCACCAACAGGATGCCGAGATCCCGCGCCTGAGCAATCAGCGTGGGCTCCAGCACCGGAGCCATGGCGTAGCCAAGACCGGCTTCTGCGACCCTGGCGAGGGCCTCGGCGGAGCGCACCGACGCCGCACCGAAACTGACCTCGGGGAAGCGCAGCTGCAGTTCACGGCACTGCTCTGACCAGGCCGGATGGGCGCTGAATCCAATCTCCACATGGCGCAGCCCCAGGGTGTTGAGCTGGGAGACCCGTTCGACAAGCGAAAGGGGCTGCAGGGCGCGCAGCACCCCCAGCAGGGGCTGGCGGTGCAGGGAGCGCAGAAGTGGAGTGGCCTCAGACGTACTCAGCCACCTTCACGTCACGGTTGATCAGAAGCTCCTGGAGCTCTTCGGCATCCACCGTCTCCTTTTCCACCAGCAGCTCGGCCAACTCATCCAGCACCGGCAGGTTGCTCGACAACACCTCATGGGCGCGCTTGTAGGCCTGAGCCACCAGCACGGACACCTCCTCGTCGATCGCTGCGGCGGTGTCTTCGGAGAAATCGCGCTCGGCGGCAATGTCGCGGCCCAGGAACATCCCTCCCTGGGAGCGGCCCAGGGCCACAGGCCCGAGACGATCGCTCATGCCGAAGCGGGTGACCATCTGTCGGGCCACGCGGGCCACCTGCTGCAGGTCATTGGAGGCACCGGTGGTGACCTCGTCTTCGCCGTAGATCAGTTCCTCGGCGACCCGGCCCCCGAGCGCCACGGCCATCTGGTTCTGCAGGTATGTGCGGGAATAGAGCCCGGACTCCATGCGCTCCTCGCTCGGGGTGAAAAAGGTGAGGCCACCGGCCTGGCCACGGGGGATGATGCTGATCTTCTGCACAGGGTCATAGTCGGGCATCAGCGCCCCCACCAGGGCATGGCCCGATTCGTGGTAAGCGACCAGTCGCTTGCGCTTCTCACTCATGACCCTGTCCTTCTTCTCCGGACCGGCCATCACACGCTCAATGGCGTCGTTGACTTCGTCCATGGAAATCTCCGTGAGCTGGCGCCGGGCCGCCAGGATCGCCGCTTCATTGAGCAGGTTGGAGAGATCTGCGCCGGTGAAGCCAGGGGTGCGGCGGGCCACCTTGTCGAGATCGACATCCTTGGCCATGGTCTTGCCGCGGGCATGGACGCCGAGGATCTGGAGGCGTCCGGCGTAATCGGGCCTGTCGACCACCACCTGACGGTCAAAGCGCCCAGGCCGCAAGAGGGCTGAATCGAGCACGTCGGGGCGGTTGGTGGCGGCCACGATGATGATGCCTGTGTTGCCCTCGAAGCCGTCCATCTCGGTGAGCAACTGGTTGAGGGTCTGCTCCCGTTCGTCGTTGCCACCGCCGAGGCCGGCGCCCCGCTGACGGCCGACGGCGTCGATCTCATCGATGAAGACGATGCAAGGAGCGTTCTTCTTGGCCTGCTCGAACAGATCGCGCACACGGCTCGCGCCAACACCCACGAACATCTCGACGAACTCCGAACCGGAGATCGAGAAGAACGGCACACCGGCCTCGCCCGCCACCGCCTTGGCCAGCAGGGTCTTACCCGTGCCGGGGGGTCCCACCAGCAGCACCCCCTTGGGGATCTTGGCGCCGACGGCGGTGAAGCGGTCGGGGTTCTTGAGGAAGTCGACGACCTCGGTGAGCTCAAGCTTGGCCCCCTCGATGCCGGCCACATCCCCAAAGGTGACCTGGGTCTGGGGCTCCATCTGAACGCGGGCCTTGCTCTTGCCGAAGCTCATGGCCGGATTCCCACCACCCCCCTGGGCACGACGGAGCAGAAAGAACAATCCCCCCAGCAGCAAGAGTGGGAAGAGCAGGCTGCCCACGGCCTGCTGCCAAGCCGCGGGCTCCCGGTTGGGCTGAACGGCAATGTCGACGTTGTGGTCGGTGAGCAGCTTGAGCAGGTCCTTGTCAGGGGCCAGGTTGACCACGGCCCTCTGGCCGTCGTTCTCGACCACCTGGGCGGTGCCACGGTCCGGGGAGATCAGCACCCGGGCGATCTGGTTGTCGGTCACCGCTTCGACGAAGTCGCTGTAGCGCAGCGTCCTGGGGGCATTGGCCGGATCCGGCCGGTCAAGGAAGGCGGTGCCGATGGCAATCATCACGACCGCCAGAAGCACGTACAAACCGGCATTGCGCCACCGCTTCTTCACGTTGCGATCTCCGCTCTCAAAAGGTAAAGGAATGTTAACCGGCACCCAGGACCTCAGGCGGCCCGCAGCACCTCCACCACGCTACGGAAGGCGAACCATTCAGGGATGGCCTCGCCGCTGCGCAGCATCGTTCTGAACTGGGTTCCGCTCAGATTCTTCACATGCAGCCCCCGGGCCTGGGCGTGTTCAGCGGTGACGTAACCCTCCTCCTCCGTGTACACGAGGTTCAACGAGGGCACGGTCTCCATGCCCAGCTCGGGGGCGTGGTCGCGGGCAAAATCCTGGGCTTGATAGGGGCCGTAAAAGTCCTGGCCCGTGATCGAGGATTTGCAGCCGGCCATGTCGCGGCCAATGATGAAGTGGCTGCAGCCGTAATTCTTGCGGATGATCATGTGCTGCAGCGCCTCCCTGGGCCCGGCCATGTGCATCGAGTAGGGCAGGTAGGCCCAGCGGATGCGCGGATTGGCCACCTCCGCCGCCAGGCGTTCATAGGTCGCGAACCGCACCTCACCGGAGATGTCATCCCCCTGGGTGGGGCCGCAGGTGGGGTGGACGAGGACCACAGCATTGGCACTGACGTTGCTGGCGTGCAGGGCCTGGGTGAACAGCTCGTAGTGGGCGCGGTGGATCGGATTGCGGCACTGGAAGGCCACCACGTCTTCCCCCGGGGGCAAGGTGGCACGCACCTCGGCAGGGGTGCGGCAGGGGAAGACGCGGCTGGGCAGCTCCAGCCCCTGCAGCGATCCCCCCAGATAGAAGCGACCGCGCTCGGCCATGATCATGCGCACCGCCGGGTGCTCGATCGAGGTGGTGCCGTAGCAGCCGGCGGCCTCGGCGGGTTTGTCGGGCTCCCAGCGGCTCTCGACGGTCAGCACCGCCAGCTCCTGGGAGCGGTAGGTGAGCAGCAGACGGTCGCCCACCGAGATCGAGGGATCGTCGGTGTCCATCACGATCGGCAGGCCGAACAACAGACCTGTGGTGGTGCGGTGCTGCTCGATCACCGACCGGTAGTCCTCCTGGTGCATGAAGCCGCCCAGGGGCGAGAAGCCCCCCACCAGCAGCAACTCCACATCGCAGGCATTGCGATCGGAGCACTCGATCACATGGTCCACGCCCGCCTTGAGCGCCTCCCAACGATCCTCTGGCCATCGCAGGTCAACGAGCACGCCGCCGTGGGGGGCGATCAAATCGTGGGAGCGGCCGGGGCTGGCGGTGGCGGTCATCAGGTCGAGGTCGAACGGTTCGAAGCCATCGAACGATTCTCCCAGAGCGACCGCTGGCCAGGCGGCGGGACGTCATTCACCGGTGCTCGAACAGGAGGGGCAGACCGACTCGGACACCCATGAAAAAAGGGGCCCGTGGGCCCCCTTCGACCATGGATCGACGGACCGATCAGCCCTGCTCAAGGCGGCCATAGAGCTGGCCGGTGATCTTGACGTCAACGGCCTTCTTCGTGCCCATGTCGGTGTCAGAGGGCTGAATCGCCGTGAACACGCCCGCAAACTCGCCCGTGGCCGGGTCGACCTTCGTGATCGAGAAGTCCATGGTGCCGGTGCCATCGACATAGCGCTTGATGCTCTCGCTGCTGAACTCGTCACCAGCGGGCACCAGACCCTGGGCGTACTCGACACCGGTGGTCAAACCGCGGCCCTTGGGATCGAGGAAGTTGCTCGTGCGGTAGCTGGGGGCACGGAAGGGTCCCGAGAAATCGGTACTGGTGCTCAGGGCAGAGCCCTGGGCCTCAGCGACAAGCTCCTTGCTTGAGAAGGTGAAGGTCACTTCTTCGCCGCCGGGGAGCAGCACGGTGATCGGCTGGAAGTCGATCCCACCAAGCTCCTTGAAGGAAAGCTTGTCGGCGCTGACGCTCAGGTCGCCATAGACCTGATCGAGGCTGGAGGTGAAGCGCGTGAGGATCCGGCCAGCCACGAACTTGGCCTCCTGGCGCTTGTTGGCCGGTTCGCCCTTGACGAACACCTCGGTGGGATGGAGGCAGATTTCCCGCAGCTGGTAACGGCTGGAGGAGCTCAAGGGGATGGAGCCGCGAGCGGAATCGGGAAGGGTCGGGCAATCATTGGCCTTGCCTGTGTTCACGATGTCGTCATAGGTGACGTTGGCCCGTTCAACGGCCTTGGCGCCCCCTCCGCAGGCGGTGACCAGGGTGAGACAAAGCGCCAGCGCGAGGGCCAGCAAGGGACGGAAACGCATGGTGGGGAGAAGCCGCACAGGCAGGAGAAAACCTCTAATCGGGGTGCGCCCGAGCGGGATCCTACAGGCCCAAAAACGTGATTCCACGTAGCATGTCGCGGCTCTCAACAACCCGCCACGCGGGAGCTCGCCGCCCCCCTTGCATGACCACCGCAGGCCACCCGCCGACCGCCCCCACCAGCCACGACGTCAGCACCCTCGCCCAGCTGCAGCCCCTGCTGGAGGCCATCGACCACCTGGCCGAGGAGACCGCTTCCGATCCCAACGCCCTGCTGGCGCTGCTCCGCCAGTTGGAGGGTCTGCACCGTTCGATCCAGGACGGCCCCTTCCGGTCCAGCCTTCCGTCCGATCGCCAGCGTCTGTTTGAACTGCTCCAAAGCATGGAGCGCAGCGGGGGTTGGCCCTACATCCCAAGGCTGCAACTGCGCACGTTCCTGGATCTGCTCAACCGGGAGCCCCCAGGCGACGACAGCCCCCCCTGAGGCCTGAGATCACGGGGTCAGCAAGGCCCCCAGGGCGGACAGCAACCGGTGGGCCACCACCAGCTTGGGGGCCGCCTCGATGGCCTCCTCCCGCTCACCCGGCCCCAGGAGCCAGCCCTGATTGAAGGCTGAGCCGAAGCCTGCGCCCGGTCGATCGATCGGGTTGGCGAACAGCAGATCACAGCCCTTGCGCCGTAGTTTCGCCCGCGCCTGGGGGAGCACATCGCCGCTCTGGGCGGCGAAGCCCAACAACCGTTGGCCTGGCGGCCGCCGCGCCACCAGATCGGTGAGCAGATCGGGCACCTCCTGCCAACCCTGGGCCATGGCCTCAGCCAAGGCCGTCTTATCGCGCTTCTCGGCCCGGGGCTGGGCGGGCCGGTGGTCCGCCACGGCGGCGGCCATGGCGATCGCATCCGCCCCTGGTTGTAACTGAATCAAGCGTTCCTGCATCTGGGCCGCCGCGGTCACCGGATGGCAGGCCAGGCCATCGAGCCAGGCGGGCTCCACGGCCAGGGGGCCATGGACCAGATCGACCTGGGCCCCCCGCAGCCGGGCGGCCTGGGCCAGCAGGACACCCATGCGCCCGGTGCTGGGGTTGGTCAAACAGCGGGCGGGATCCAGATGCTCCCGGGTCGGCCCCGCCGACACCAGCAGCCGCCGGCCGTGCCAATCGCGGCGCCAGCCCCAGACCGCCAGGGATTCCAGGGCGAGCAGCAGCGCTTCGGATTCGGCCATGCGGCCCTCCCCCTGGCGGTCGCAGGCCAGCAGGCCAGCCTGGGGCCCCAGGGGCAAGACGCCCTCGAATCCCTGCAGGGCCTGCCAGTTGGCGCTCACTGACGGGGCGCCCCACATGGAGGTGTTCATGGCGGCGGCGGCCAACACCGGGGCTTCCGACGCCAGCAACACGCTGGCCAGCAAGGTGTCACCAAGACCATGGACCCAGCGCCCCAGGCTGGTGGCACTCAAGGGGGCCAACAGGATCAGCTCGGCCCACTCGGCCAGCTCAATGTGCAACGGACGCGGCGCCCCGTGGCTCCATTGATCCTCTTCCAGCAGCACCGGTTGCCGGCTGAGGCTGGCCAGGGCCACCGGGCTCACCAGCCGTTCGGCGCTTGGGGTGAGCACGCAGCGCACCAAGGCCCCGCGCTTGGCCAGGGCACTGACCACCAGAGGCAGCTTCACCGCGGCGATGCTGCCCGAGATCGCCACCAGGATGCGGCGGCCTCCGAGGGGGTCGGCGGGCGAGGCGGCTGGGTCGCCTGCCTCACTCCTCATCGAAGGGTTCCTGGTCCACCAGATGGACGTAGGGCCGGGCCAGCTCCGGCCGATGAATCGCCAGCGCCCGCATCAGATGCCAGTCCTGCAGACCGGCGAACGGGGTGGGGTAGTCGTCGTCGTCGAGGCGGCGGGCGAGCTCGGCGGTGGCCGCTTCATCGAACGACGCCAGAAGCTCCTGGGTGATCGGGGAAGGAGCGTCGGGAGTTGGGTCCACCAAGGCAGGAGGGCGAGGGTTTTCAGTGATAAGTTTCGCCCGAGGGGGAATTAGCTCAGCTGGTAGAGCGCTGCAATCGCACTGCAGAGGTCAGGGGTTCGAGTCCCCTATTCTCCATCGCTCTTCTCGCTTGCCCGTTCATGCCCTGGAGTGATCCGCCGGGCGACGACCATGGCCAGCGCTCCGGGGGGCTAGCGCCATCCTTGCTCGCCCTGACCCTCGTGTCAGGCCTAGCCCTGGCTCCAGCGGCCAGGGCCTGCTCCTGGAACTCCCGGGTGACCCCCGACGCCAGGATTGACTTCAGCGGCTGGGACGGGGCCACCGCCCGCAAGGGTGTGTTGCGCTTCAAGGGCCGTGGGATCACCGCCTTGCGAAGCGGCTCCACCATGGGCTACGGCAACCGCTGGTGGCGATCCCCGGAAAGCGGTGACGACCTTGGTGGAGTCGTTGAGTTCAGCGGTAGCGAGCCCACCCGCAGCCTGGGATCCTCTGCCCCGGTGACCGCGGTGCTGCTCGTGGGCCTGGGGAGCCTTTTGCATTACAACCGTGGGGTGGCTGGCCTCGATCCCCTGCTGCTGCGCGCCGCCGAGGGGCTGTGGGCCGTGGGGTCCGACTGCCTCTAGGCACTGACATCGCCGCCGGGGGTCTCCCTGAAACCCGGGGCGGGTGGGGTGCCCCGTCTGGGTCGGGGGGTCTGGCTGGGCTGGCGAACAGCAGGGCTGACCAACCGCGCCAAGGCCCATCGATGGATCCGCACAGCCCACTGCCCCAGCCAGGGGCGCTGGGGCCAAGAAGGGGAATGGGGCGTCTTGATCCCGCGAGCTGAGGCGGCAAATCCGCCCTCACATCAACATTTATTTATTACTGAAGACCCTCAACCATCGCTTGACATCGCAACGCTTCTAATTGATCATCCAACAATCCCTATCAGTCCGTCAGTGATGATCCATAACCGTCTACGGCTCATCCTCTCCCTGAGCCTCCTGACACTTTCAACATTTTCATCCCTGCCCTCTTACTCACAACAGCAGAGATATGCCCTGACCTGCCTGGGCACCAACACCGGCACCAAGATCAAATTCCAGTACCGCTGGGGCGATTCAGGGGCCTGGAACGAGGATACCGCTGACCCGGGCAGATGGACCAAGATGCTCTGGGAATACGAAACTCCAGGCCAAAACAAATCACCGACTCTCACGGTCAAGTACGATGACGACTACACCTCATCCACCCATATCGTTACCACACCGTTGAAATCTTATGCCGCCAGGGACCTCAACTGTGAGCGCAGCGGCAAAACCTACAACTATTATCTGAAAAGCTCAGAATTGGTGATCCGCAGCGAGGATTGAACCGCTGACGATCAATTTCTCGTCCCTTCATCTCCAAGGGGCCACCAAGCTGGCTGCCATCCCCCCCATCCTTGCTTAGTCGAATGCAATGGACCCCACAAGCAGAATTCCAGCTCAAGGAGGTGCCTTTTTTCGTGCGCCCGGTCGTACGGCGTCGGATCGAGGCCCTCGCCCGAGAGGACGGGCTTACGGCCATCGATCAGGCTTTCTATGAGGCGGCCAAGCGCCAGTTCGGGGAGCCATGAGACTCCAGCGCCCTGGCTTTCTGGCGCAGGCGGTCTGGGATGGGTCGGCGATGGGGTAAAAGAGAGGTCGATCGAGGCGCCGTTTCTCCATGTCGCAGTCCAAGCGCGAACAGGTGGTGAGCCATCTGCGCTACATCCGTCAGGAACTGCGGGAAATGCACCAAGGTGTGATGGACGACGGACTGCTCCCCGAGGCCGGGGAAGTCCGTGGCGTGATGGCCCAGATGGAGGCTCTGCTGGAACTCCTCGAAGGCAAGGGCTCCCGCAAGAACAAGGATGCCGACAACTGAAAGCGTACGCTCAAGCCTTGACTGACGGGGGGGGCTCTGACGGCTTGCCTGGTGCATCCATCACCCGACGTTTTGCTGAGCGTGTCCCCATCCTTCCAGCCCGGGCCATGCCCGGGCTGTTTTATTGGAATCCCCTATCGGTGGTGGCTGAATGCCTCCATCACGCCAGAAATGGTGTAAACAAGGGTTGGCAGGACGCCTGGTCAGGTGATGGGGATCATCCTGGTGAACGTTCTGCCCCTTCTTTCCTGCCGGGGCCGTGGTTCGAGCGCAGCAGACCCGATTGCACCTGAGGCTTGAGCGCTCAGGCGCACGACTCCAGGCCTGGGCCACCAACCCCTGGCGGCGTGGCTCCCTTCTGCTGATCGTGCTGCTGAGCGCCTTCGCCTGCGGCAATGCCATCACCTCGATCACCGGCGCCCTGTCCCTCCTCGATCCGGTGGCGGCCCTGGTATGCGTGGCCTTTGTCGAACTCGCCATCCGCCTGCGGCGGCCGCTGTTGCTGGTGGGGGGTGATCCCCTGGGCCTGCAGTTGCTCGACATGGCCCGGATTGGCCTGCTCTACGGCCTCCTGCTGGATGGGTTCAAGCTGCTCTGAGCTCCCCCTCCTCCCTTGGGCACCTGCCTACCATCGCGGAACTCCCAACCCGGAAGCAATGGAGCGGGATCACGTTCCCACTGGGTTGGATCCGCCCCTTGAGCGCCGGCAAGGCCGCTCCGATGGGGTGTTCGTGGGGTCTCGGCTTTACCGGGGGGCGGGCCGGCGCACCATGACGTGCGAGTCACCCCGAACGACCGCAGCCACGTCAACCTGAGCCAGCCCTTGCTCGTCCGGGTAGCCACGGGACAGCTGACCGCAGCCGATGTGGCCACCCTGGAGAGGCCGCTGGTGGGGCGGCTGCCCATCACTGAGGCCCTGTGGGGTCAGGTGAACGGGATCGATCCGAAGGCGCAGCAGATCCAGTTCCAGGGCCAGGCTGCAGCGACAACCACCTGATGCAGACAACGGGAGCCCCGAGCGCCTAGGCGGCCCATGCCGACGGGCAAGCCGTGCACCCGTGATGAGGGCCCTGGTCGATGCGGTGGCGATCCGCCACCAGGCGCTGGGGTCCTGGAGGAGGCGGAGCCCACCCTGGATCAGGGCCACCGCCAAGGGCTCCAGACGGGGAGGGACTCAAGGCGGAGGTTCCTGGGGTTGCGCACAGGCAGGTTCAGTGGAGGAGTTGATGCGCCGTGCCCCTGGGGAGCACGTCAGGCAACTCGATGCCTGCGATGCGCGCATCGCGCTGGTCCATCCCGGGAATCGATTGCACCAGGGGCCATGCCCAGCGAGCACTACCACCGCCGCCGAAACTGGCCTTCGGGCCTCCCCCGGGCGTCACCGGGCCCTTAGGCCCGGTGACGCGGTTGGAAGCAGGGACAAGCAGTGGGCGGATGACCGCTGAAGCGCAGGGGCTGGTGGTCGACTCCTGCGGCTGCCCGTGGGATCAAGGGGGCCGCGTGCAGGCGGAGCCTGAGGGCTGGGTGCCAAGTCGCCCAATCATCCGGGTGATCGGCGATCTCAGCCGCTAGGGGCCCACGGCGATGGGCTTGCTCCGACCAGGGATGGCGGGCCCGGTGGTGCCCATGGGCCGCTGGGTGACCGTGCCGGGGCGGCTGCAGGCTGTGGCCGATGGCACGGTCTGCAGATCAGGGGCAGGCAGCTCCTGGGGCTGGCCCCTCAGCCCTCCATGCCGAGCCAGGACACCCACTTCAGGCTTCTGTTCAAATGGCTCCGAGCGATCGCCACCCGTCAGCGCAGCTCTCTGCTGTTGTCTTGGTCGATGGCGCTGAGCAGATAGAGCAGAGCCATGCGGATCGGGATGCCGTTGCGCACCTGCTCCTCCACCAAGCTGCGAGCGGGGTCATCGAGCAAAGCCCCGCTGAGCTCCACGCCGCGGTTCACCGGCCCAGGGTGCAGCACCGGCACCGACGGACCCAGGCGTGCCAGGCGGGCATGGTCGAGCCCGAACTGTCGGTGGTAGGTGTCCAGGCTGGTGAGCAGGTGCTGGTGCATGCGCTCCTTCTGCAGGCGCAGGGTCATCACCGCATCAGCTCCCTCCAGGGCCCGCTCCAGCTCTCGCTCGATCCGCACCCGGCCGCGGCCGCGCACCGGATCGTCGGCCTGACCCGGCGGCGGCGCATCCACGAAGGCGGCAAAGGCCTCCGGCAGCAGGGTGGGCGGTCCGCAGAGCACCACCTCGGCGCCACAGGCCGTCAGGGCCCAGAGGTTGGAGCGGGCCACCCTTGAATGGAGCACATCCCCAACGATCACGATGCGCCGACCGGACAGGGCCTCAGGTGTCGGGTCTTCGGGGGCGAAGTGACGGGCCAGAGTGAACAGATCCAGGAGCCCCTGACTCGGGTGACTGTGGAGGCCATCGCCGCCGTTGAGCACCGCCACGCGTTCACCGCTGGCCTCAAGGGCCCGGGCCAGACTGGCGGGCACCCCGGCGCAGCCGTGGCGCACCACGAGCACATCGGCACCCATGGCCACATAGGTGCGGGCGGTGTCCAGCAAGCTCTCCCCCTTGCTCAGGGAGCTGGAGGCGGGAGAGAAGCTCTGCACATCAGCCGAAAGGCGCCGGGCCGCCATCTCAAAGCTGCTGCGTGTCCGCGTGCTGGCTTCGAAGAAGAGGGAGACCATCAGCCGCCCCTGCAGAGCTGGCAACCGCCTGGAACCGCTGCTGGGCAGGTTGCGGAAACGCTGGGCCAGCTGCAGCACGGTGGCGAAATCCTCGCGACTGAAGGCCGCCAGATCGATCACATGGCGATGGCTCCAGCCGCTCACGGGGCCAGCACCCCACGAAGACTCCAGGCCTGCTGGGGCGGCGGCGGGCGATCGCCTGGGGCACGGCGGCTGACGCTGCGGCTGCGGCGCAGGTACCAGCGCCATGGCAGTTCCTGGCCCAGGGAGACCCCGATCCGAGTGGTCTGGACCAACTCCAGGGGTTCAGGCAGCCCCGGGTGACGCGGGGCCAGCCAGAGGCCACGGGCCCGGGTGGCCGGTCGGCCGTCATCGGTGCGATCGAGGCCGAACCAGCGGGCCAGGAGGCCGGGGCCCGCGGCACTGCGCTCATGGACCTCCGGCAGGGCGGGCAGGGCCACGGCCCGCAGCAGCACACCGCTGGCCCAGTCGTTATGGCCGGTCACCACATTCACGCAGTGATGGATCCCGTAACTCACGTAAACGTAGAAGCGTGCGGGCGCTCCGAACAGGGTCTCGTTGCCCGGAGAGCGCCGGCGATGGCCGTGGCAGCCCGGTTCGCTCTGGTCGTAGGCCTCCGTCTCCACCACCACACCCCAGCGGTGGGAACCATCGGCACGCCGGCGCACCAAAAGACAACCCACCAGTTCGGGAGCCACCTGCTCGGCGGCTCGCGCGAAAAAGGCCCGCGGCAACGCCTGGCTCACGCCCGCAGGGATGGTGTGGTTCACGGCGCCATGATGCTTGCCCCCGAGGCCATCGGCATGGGAGCAGTTGATCCCGCCCTGATCACGATCCCCGTCTCCGTGGGTGAGCTGATTGACAAGATCACGATCCTGGAGATCAAAGTCGAGCGGCTCGAGGGGACGGCTCAGGCCAACGTGCGAAGGGAACTGGCGCTACTGAACAGCAGCCTGGTTGATTCAGGCCTGGCCATCGATGCGGCGCTGCGGGAGGCGCTCAAGGCGGTGAACCTGAAGCTCTGGGCGATCGAAGACAACATCCGCGAGCAGGAGCGCCGGCAGGAGTTCGGCGCCGCGTTCATTGCCTTGGCGCGCTCGGTTTACGTCACCAACGACCGGCGGGCGGTACTGAAACGGCAGCTCAACGAGCGCCACGGCTCCGCCCTGGGCGAAGAGAAGTCGTACCGCCCCTATTGAAGGGGCAAGGCCCCTCCTGATAAGCACTAGTGAAAAGGTCGATGCAGCGCGCCAGAATGGCGTCCATCAACGCTCTGGTTCCGTGTCCCTTGCGCTCTCCGGCTTCAACCTCGGCACGGTGCTGCTGGCCGGCAGCGGCCTGTTCGTCCTGGCCACGGTCTTCTTCGGCACCCGTGGCGGCTACTACGACACCGACGACTACGACGGCAACGGCACCGCCCACTGAGCCGCACTCACTGCTGCAGTGATCCGCTCGCCGGCCAGACCTTCAGCTCTGGCTGCGCAGCTGCTCTGATTCGGGGCAATCTTCGGCGACTTCCAGGTCCTCGGCGAGGGCCGTGCGGCTGAAGAAGGCCAGCCTGGTGCTCACCGCACCGATCGAATCGAGCCGCAGGCTCTCTTCCCAGCTGTGCAGCTCATCGTCGTCTTCGTCGTCGTAGCGCAGGGTGACCATGTCTCCCTCCAGTTCGATCACGAGGGCCTGTTCGATCCAGCGCTGCTGGTCCTTCACAAACACCCATACCGGGCGCTTCTCATGACAGAAGCGCTGGAGCTTGCGGTGAAGCATCGGGCCTCCGGTGCCTGGTGGGCTCCGTCCGGATCCAGTCCGGTCGATCCTGATCCTAGGGATGATGGTTCCATTCGCGTACAAACCGTCCGCGCGCTTTACCACCCGCCGTGTCTGATCCGATCCCGTCCACCACCACTGAAGCGATCCGCCTGCAACTGCGCAGCTGGCCGGAAGTGGAGGCCTACCTGGAGCACCAGAAAGGGGTGATCGTGCCCCTGGGCTCCACCGAGCAGCACGGCCCCACCGGCGCCATCGGCACCGATGCCCTCACCGCCGAGGCCGTGGCCCTGGAGGTAGGACGCCGCAGCGGCGTGCTCGTGACCCCCGCCCAGGCTTTCGGCATGGCCGAACACCACCTGGGTTTCGCCGGCACGATCAGTCTCCAGCCCTCCACCCTGCTGGCGGTGCTCCACGACGTGGTGCTGTCCCTGGCGCGCCATGGCTTTGAGCGCATCTACGTGATCAACGGCCATGGCGGCAACATCGCCACCGCCCGGGCGGCCTTTGCCCAGGCCCACGCCACGGCCGCCAGCCGCGGCCTTGCCAACGCCGGGCGCCTGCGCTTCAAACTGGCCAACTGGTTCACAGCCGGCCCGGTGATGCGCACGGCCCAGGCGCTTTACGGAGAGCGGGAGGGTCACCATGCCACCCCCAGCGAAATCGCCCTCACCCTGCACCTGGAACCCAGCCTGGTGGCCAAACAGCGCCCCCTGCCGGAGCCGGCACCGGCCGGGCCAATCCATGGGCCTGAGGATTTCCGGCGCCGCCACCCCGACGGGCGAATGGGCTCCGATCCCTTTCTCGCCTCCCCGGCCCATGGGGCACGCTTCCTCGATGAGGCGGCCACCGCCCTGGCGGCTGATCTGGAGGGCTTCCTGGGCGAAGAGGCGAGCACCGCCGATTAGGTTCGCCCACAGATGCCGGTCCCTGGCGCGGGCCTTCGAGATGCCATGAGCAGGATCACAGCCGACGACGTCCGCAAGGTGGCCCATTTGGCCCGCCTGGATCTTCCCGAAGAAAAGATCGCCACCTACACCGGCCAGCTGGAGCGGATCCTGGAGTACGTGGCCCACCTGGAGCAGGTGGACACCGCCGGGGTGCCTCCCACCACCCGGGCCGTGGAGGTGGTCAACACCACCCGGGAGGACCTGGTGGAGCCGACCCCGGTGCGCGAGGCCCTGCTCGACCAGGCCCCCCAGCGGGAAGGGGACTTCTTCCGGGTGCCCAAGATCCTGGCGGACTGAACCACCTCAGAAACTCGGTGCAGATGGGCTCAGCGCAGGGGCGACACCGCCGTGCGATGCAACAGTTCGAGCACATGACGCCGGGCGCGGAAACTGGGCATCAACGCCGCCAAGGGACGCAGTTTGCTGCGCCGCCGACGGTGGCTGCGGATGCCCAGCAGGATGTCGTAGAGCAGGTTGAGGGTGTCGGTGCGGCTCTCGAAGATGCCCAGCCGCTGGGGTGAGCCCTTGGCATCGAGCAGGGGCTTGGTGGCCCTGTAGGCCGCCTGGTACTCAAACCAGGGAATCGAGGGCCAGAGATGGTGCACCAGATGGTAATTCTGGCCCAGGATCAGCAGGTTCATCAGCCTGCCGGGGTAAATCCGGGCGTTATGCCAGCGGTTGCGCGACTGGAACGGCCGGTGGGGCAGGTAGTCGAAGAACAGCCCAAGGGTGACCCCCAGCATCAGGGCAGGGGCGAACCAGCAGTTGAAGACGAAATCGATGAAGCCGTACTTGATCGAAGCGATCACGATCGCCAGGAACAGGCCCCGGGCCAGCCCCCACTCCAACAGCTCGTTATGGCGCCACAGGCGGCGGCGGAAAAAGAACACTTCATGATAGAAAAACCGAGGGGCGATCAGCCACAGCGGCCCGAAGGTGGACACGATGTGGTCGGGGTCGTTCTTGGGATCGTTCACATGGGCGTGGTGCTGCAGATGCACCCGGGTGAACACCGGAAAACTGAAGCCCAGCAGAAACGCCGAGCCGTGGCCCATCAGCGCGTTCCAGAAACGATGGGGGTGGGCGGCGTTATGGCAAGCGTCGTGGAGGACGGTGCCCTCCAGGTGCATGGCCAGAAAACCCGTGGCCAGGAGCGCCGGCAGGGGCCAGCCGCCCACGAACCAGCCCCAGATCGTCAGAGCCGCCAGGCCATAGCCCCCCAGGAACAGGCCCACCGTGGGATTCCAGGGGGAAGGCGCATCAAGGAACTCCCGCGGCACCGAGCGCTGCCCATGGGGAAGCTGGTCGAGGACTGGGGACAGATCAGGAGCGGTGTGCAGTGCTTGCGTCATCGCCCGGAGTCGCACCTGCCAACCAATCGCCGAACCACCATAAGGAGAAACCGTTCGATGCCCACCGGGGGACTTGAACCCCCACGACCTAAGCCACTGGTACCTAAAACCAGCGCGTCTACCAATTCCGCCAGGTGGGCAGGCGCCGACTGTAGGGACCGACTCAGAATGGCGGACAAGCGCTCCGCGAATCCATGCTGGCCACCGTCGGCGGCACCCTGGCGTTACTGCTGGGTGTGCTGGCCCTGCTGCTCCCCCTGCTGGCCAACGAGTTGAGCCGCCCCCGCGATGCCTTCTGGGGCGCCGTCGTACTGCTGCTGGGGCTGGTGCTGGTCACCAGCGCCGACCGGCTCACGGGCGCGCCGATGCTGGCGGTGCTCTGCGGTGGACTGCTGATCGGCCGACTGGGAACGGAGGTGGTGCAGCTGCGCTGGTCTCAGCTCAGCCCCGAGGAGCAACAACGGCTGACCTCGAGCGAGCGCTGGCGCACGGGCCTCTCGGAACTGGCCTCAAGCCTGGGCCTGCTGCTGGGCCAGGGGGCCCAGGCCGCCGCACAACTGCGCCGGGCCCTCGCGCCCCAGCCGAAGGCCGCCGCCAAGCGCTGGGTGCGGCCGGAAACCGAAGCGGTTCATGCGCCACCGGTCGCGGATTACAACGAAAGCGGCGCCGACACCGCGGAGGCTGGGGAGGCTGCACCAAGGGCCGCCGCCATCGAGCAGAACCAGCAAACCAGCCGTGAGCCCGACACCGTCGAGGTGAGTTCCTTTGCCGCCATCGCTGCCCTGATCGAGGCCCACAACGGCCCAGAAGCGGACCCGGTGGAACACCCGGACCAGGCCAACGCAGGCTGAACCCCCAAGCGGGAAGCGGGTCCTGCCCACCCCAGGGTCGATAATCCCCACTTGCTGCCCCCGGCGCCGTGACCGCCAGCCCGGTCTCCTACAAGGACACGCTGAACCTGCTGCAGACGCCCTTCGGGATGCGGGCCAACGCGAAGGTGCGCGAGCCGGAACTGCAGGCCCTGTGGGCGGAGTGGGGCCTGTACGAACAGCTGAGCCGCGACAATCCCGGCGCGACCTTCACGCTCCACGACGGTCCCCCCTACGCCAACGGGGCCCTGCACGTGGGCCACGCTCTCAACAAGATCCTCAAGGACATCATCAACAAGCACGCCCTGCTGCAAGGCAAGCGGGCCCGGTTCGTGCCCGGCTGGGACTGCCACGGGCTGCCGATCGAACTCAAGGTGCTCCAGAGCCTGAGCAGCGACGAGCGCCAGGCGCTCACCCCCACCTCCCTGCGCGAAAAGGCCCAGGCCTACGCCCGCGAGCAGGTGGCGATCCAGAAGGCGGGCTTTGAGCGCTGGGGCATCTGGGCCGATTGGGAACGCCCCTACCTGACTCTGGACAAGTCCTACGAGGCCGCCCAGATCGAGGTGTTCGGCCGCATGGTGCTGGCGGGCCATATCTACCGGGGCCTCAAGCCCGTGCACTGGAGCCCCAGTTCCCGCACCGCCCTGGCCGAGGCCGAACTGGAGTATCCCGACGGCCACACCTCCCCCAGCGTCTACGTGGCCTTTCCGGTGACGGCGGTGCCGGCGGCACTGGGCTCGAAGCTGGCGGCTGCCGGCGTCGCCACCGAGGCCGGTGCCCTCGCCGTGGCCATCTGGACCACCACCCCCTGGACCCTGCCCGCCAACCTGGCGGTGTCGGTGAACGGCGCCCTCGACTACGCCGTCTGCCGGGTGGTGGGCGATGCCGCAGGCGCTGGATCAGCCCGTCAGCTGATCGTGGCCGCCGAGCTGGTGGAGAGCCTTCGCGGCGTGCTGGGGCTTGAACTGGAGCCGATCGTCTCGCTCAAGGGCGCCGAGCTCGAGGGGATCCACTACCGCCATCCGCTGCTGGAGCGCCTCAGCCCAGTGGTGCTCGGAGGCGACTACATCACCACCGAAACCGGCACGGGGCTGGTGCACACGGCCCCCGGCCACGGCGTCGACGACTTCAACACCGGCAAGAAGTACGGCCTGGCGGTGCTCTGCCCCGTGGACGAGTCCGGCACCCTCACCGCCGAGGCCGGCCCCTTCGCAGGGCTCAACGTGCTCAAGGACGCCAACGGCACGATCATCGAGGCCCTGGAGGCCGCCGGCGCCCTGCTCAAGCAGGAGCGCTACGCCCACCGCTACCCCTACGACTGGCGCACCAAGAAACCCACCATCTTCCGGGCCACCGAACAATGGTTCGCCTCTGTGGAGGGCTTCCGCGCCCAGGCCCTCGACGCGATCGAGCAGGTGGCGTGGCTGCCGGCCAGCGGCCGCAACCGTATCGAGGCGATGGTGCGCGACCGGGGCGACTGGTGCATCTCGCGCCAGCGCACCTGGGGGGTGCCGATCCCGGTCTTCTATCACCGCAGCACCGGTGAGGTGCTGCTCGATCAGGCCAGCCTCGCCCACGTGCAACAACTGATTGCCGAGCACGGCTCGGACATTTGGTGGGAGCGGGGCGAGGCCGAGCTGCTGCCGCCGGATCGGGCCGCCGAGGCGGCGCAGTGGCGCAAGGGCACCGACACCATGGATGTGTGGTTCGACTCAGGCTCCTCCTGGGCCGGCGTGCTCGGGGGCCTCCGCGACGGCCGTGGCCTGGGAGAGGGCCTCAACTACCCCGCCGACCTCTACCTGGAGGGCTCCGACCAGCACCGGGGCTGGTTCCAATCCAGCCTGCTCACCTCGGTGGCCGTCAACGGCACCGCCCCCTACCGGCGCGTGCTCACCCATGGCTTCACCCTCGATGAGAAGGGCCGCAAGATGAGCAAATCACTGGGCAACGTCGTCGATCCGGCGGTGCTCGTCGAGGGGGGGAAGAACGAGAAGCAGGAGCCTGCCTATGGCGCCGATGTGCTGCGGCTGTGGGTGAGTTCGGTCGACTATTCCGCCGACGTGCCCCTGGGGCCGGGAATCGTCAAGCAGCTGGCGGATGTCTACCGCAAGGTGCGCAACACCGCCCGCTACCTGCTCGGCAACCTCCACGACTTCGACCCGCGGCCCATCAGCGAAGGCGGTGATGCCGTGGCGATCGCCGATCTACCCCTGCTGGACCGCTGGATGCTGCAGCGCACCGCCCTGCTGATCGGTGAGGTGGGCGGTCATTTCGAAAGCTTCGAGTTTTACCGCTTTTTCCAGGCGCTGCAGAACTTCTGCGTCGTCGACCTCTCCAACTTCTACCTCGACATCGCCAAGGACAGGCTCTATGTGAGCGGCGCTTCGTCGTTCCGGCGCCGCACCTGCCAGACGGTGCTCTCGCTGGTGGTGGAGCGGTTGGCGGGGCTGATCGCCCCGGTGCTCAGCCACATGGCCGAGGACATCTGGCAGAACCTGCCCTACCCCGTGGCAGAGCGCTCGGTGTTCGAGCGCGGCTGGCCCACCGTTCCCGCCAACGGGCGCTGGCTTGGCGACGGAGAGGAGGCAACGGCGAGGCTTGGGGCGGTGGCACGGCTGCGGGAGCTGCGCGCCCAGGTGAACCGTCAGCTGGAGGGAGCCCGCAACCAGGGGGCGATCGGCTCCTCGCTCGAGGCAAACGTGCATCTGGTGATCGAGGAAGGGACAGCCGGTGAGCCCTGGAGGATGGCCCTGACCTGGCTGCAGGCCAGCCCCAACCCCGAGGTGGACAACCTGGCCGACTGGCTGCTGGTGTCGAAGCTGACGCTGGGGGGTGAGCCGATCGCCACCCCCCTGGCCGAAGCCAGCGAAGAAGGCCTCACGGTGCGCATCGCCCAAGCCGAGGGCTGCAAGTGCGAGCGCTGCTGGCACATCGAATCCGATGTGGGCCACCATCCCGCCCATCCCCTGCTCTGCGGCCGTTGCATCGGGGTGCTGAGCTGAGGTTGGTGGCGCAGATCCTCGGCTAAACCCAGGCAGCAGGATCCAGGAACGGCCCAGCGGCCATGGGCCCCGCCAAGATCCGCTCGGCCCCCGATCGCAGCGGAGCCTCCAGCAGCTCGGCGCCACTGATCTCCGCTCCTTCGGGAAGGGCCGGCTGGTCGGGATCGAAAGCCGTGGGGTGGGTCACGCTGCTGGAAACCCCCCGGAAGATGAGCAGCTCAAAGGCTTCGCTCGCCCCATCGTCCGCAGCGGGCAGGGTGCCCCGGAGCCGCAGCACCCGATCGGGACGCCCACGGCTGATCGATTCGAGGGCCGCCAGCATCAGAACTCCCCGGCCACGCGCCCCTGCTTCGGCAACCGCACCAGCAGCCACTGCAACAGACCCACCACATAGGCCACCAGACCCAGGTAGCCCACGAAGGCGGCAAAGGGCGGCGTCCAATCGGCCCCGAAAACGAAATCAAACACACGGGTCAATCCCACGTTGAGTCCCTTGGGGGCCTCCAACCACACCTGGCAAGCGGGCCGCGACACCGGACCCCAGGCGCAGCCCAGGGCGGTGGCGCTGAAGCCTGCACCGATCGAAGCGAACACGGTGAGCCCCCAGCGCCAGGCCCGCACGGTGAACGGCAACGGGCGCCAGGGGGGCAGATCAGCCAGTTCCTCGTTGATGTCGACCCAGAACCACAGCGAGCTGATGATCAGCAGCTGGGCCACCACCCCCAGCAGATAGCCCAGGGGTTTGCCGTCGGTCATCAACAGCACGGTGACCACCAGCAGGCTGGCCACCTTCCAGTAGATCGTCAGCAGGCGCTGCATCGCCCCTTCCCGGCGCACGACGGCCCAGATCAGCAGCACCAACGGCAGTCCGACAGCGAACACAACCGCCAGGCGGTAATCAAGCCACACCAGGGTGCGATAGAGCAGATCCGGCACAGCTGTGGTTCGGGAAGGCGCCATTATCTGTGGCGCCCTGCAGCAGTAGGGTCCGCCCATGGTTCCGTTCCCCTTGCTTTCCTGGCGGCGAGCGGATGGCGAGTCGGCCCTCTGCCGCACTGCCACCGCCAGCGACGCCTCTCTGGAGACGGCCGTGGCAGCCTTGGGGCGCGACCTCGACTGCCGGGAGTTCAGCGGCGAGCGGCCCGCCGATCTCGCCCTGGTGTTCTGCTCCACCAGCTACGCCAGCGACCTGCCTCGGCTGCTGCCCCTGCTGCGCGCGCGCCTGCACGCCCGCCAGTGGATCGGCTGTGCCGGAGCGGGCGTGGTGGTCACAGACGCAGGAGGTGCCAGCCACGAACTGGAGCGGCAGCCCGCCCTTGGAGTCACGCTGCTGCGGCTCCCGGGCGCCGAACTTCAGACCTTCGCCCTCGACACCGACCGGCTTCCCGATCTCGATGGGGCCGTCCAGCCCTGGATCGATTGGGTCGGAGCCGACCCCGCCCTGGGGCGATCCATGCTGCTGTTCGTCGATCCCACCAGCTCCGGGCTTAACGACCTGATCAATGGGCTGGATTACGCCTTCCCTGGGCTGCCCAAAGTGGGGGGTATCGCCGGAGGGCACAGCGCCAACCATGGCTCGCTGCTGCTGGATGATCGGGTGCATTGCGGCGCCGTGGGCTGCATGATCGGCGGGTCCTGGCGCCTGGACCCTGTGGTGGCCCAAGGCTGCCGGCCGATCGGACCGGTGTTTGAAGTGGAGCGGGCCGAGCGCAACGTGGTGCTGCAATTGAGCGCCGGTGACCAGCGCAACACACCCGTGGGCTGCCTGCAGACGATCCTGGAGACCCTGACCCCGAGCGAACGGGAATTGGTGCGCCACTCCCTCTTCCTGGGGGTGGCGCAGAACGCCTTCAGCCTCCAGGGCAGCAAAGGCGATGACGCCTTTCTGGTGCGCAACCTGCTGGGGGTCGACCCACGCAATGGCGCCGTGGCCGTGGCCGAGCGCATGCGGGTGGGCCAGCAGGTGCAGTTCCAGCTGCGGGACGCCGCCGCCTCGAAGGCGGAACTCCAGCACCTGCTCGCGAGCCAACAGCAACGGGAGCCCCAACCGTTGCTGGCCCTGCTGTTTGCCTGCCTGGGCCGGGGCCGGGGGCTCTACGGCGAGCCCGACGGGGATGTGAGCGTGGCCCGGGCCCTGTTTGCAGAACTGCCGATCGCCGGGGCCTTCTGCAACGGCGAGATCGGCCCCCTGGCGGGCAGCACCCAGTTGCACGGCTACACCGCCAGCTGGGGTTTCCTGGTGCACGACGCCAGCCAAGGGACCTGAGCCCGTGGTGCGTCAGCACGTCAACCCCCTGAGCCGGCTCTATCAGCAGCCTCTGCTCCTGCCGTCCCCCGCGCAGCTGTTCGCTGCGCCGGAGCAACCGCTGCATCTGGATGTGGGCTGCGCCCGCGGACGCTTCCTGCTGGCGATGGCCCAACGCTTTCCCGAGCAGAATTTTCTGGGGGTGGAGATCCGCCGCGGCCTGGTGGGGGCCGCCGAAGCGGATCGCCTCGCCCTGGGGCTGACCAACCTGCGCTTTTTGTTCTGTAACGCCAACGTCAACCTTCAGGACTGGCTGGGGGCACTACCGAGCGGCCTGCTGAGGCGCATCAGCCTTCAGTTTCCCGATCCCTGGTTCAAGCGAAAGCACCACAAACGGCGGGTGTTGCAACCGGCGCTGCTGCGGGCCTTCACCGCGGCGCTGGAGGGAGGGGCATCGGCGGGGGAGCTGTTTGTGCAGAGCGACGTGCTCGGTGTGATCGAGCCGATGGTGTCCCTGATCGAGGCCAGCGGCTGTTTCGATCGGCCCGCCACTGACAGCCGTCCCTGGCGGCCAGACAACCCCCTGGCGGTGGCCACCGAGCGGGAACAGCACGTGCATGCCCAGGGGCTGCCCGTGTACCGGGTGCTCTACCGCCGCAACACGCAGCCCCTTTGCGACCTGGCCACCCTGGAGGCCGCCCGCGAGGCCGCCGATAATCCCGCCACACCCACGTTGGCCTTGGCCGCCGTGGCCCCCTCCAACGCCTGAATGTCCCCCGCTCCCGCACCTGTCCCCCTACTGCTGCGCTGGCAAGGGTTGCTGACCGGATCCTCCGAGGGGCCCTTGGCTCGCCAACTCCCCACTGTGGCGGGATTGGTGCTCTGCGCTCTCATGGCGGGTATGCCTCTGGTCACCCGTGGGGGCCTGACTCTGCTGATCCTGGCCTCAGGCTTGCTCTGGGTGCTCTGGGCCCTGCGCACCCCGCCGGGGCCGATCGGAGCGATCAGTGGCTGGCTGCTCCTGGCGCTCGGGGTGAGCGTGCTCGCCACCGGCTTCTCGCCGGTGCCCAAGGAAGCCCTGCAGGGGCTGTTCAAGCTGGTGAGCTACCTGGGGGTCTATGCACTGATGCGCCAGCTGCTGGCGGAGGCGCCAATCTGGTGGGACCGGATCGTGGCGGCCCTGCTCGCGGGCCAGCTGGCCTCGGCTGTGATCGGGATCCGCCAGCTCTACGGCGACACCGGTGAACTGGCCCGCTGGGCCGACCCGAACTCCGTGGCCGACGGCACGATCCGCATCTACGGACCCCTGGAGAACCCCAACCTGCTGGCGGGCTACCTGCTGCCGATCCTCCCCCTGGCGGTGGTGGCCCTGATCCGCTGGAAGCGGCCCGCCCTGCGCCTGTTCGCCCTCACCTCCCTGGTGCTGGGCGCCGCCGCCACCTACCTGAGCTATAGCCGTGGCGGCTGGCTTGGCATGGTGGCCTCCCTCGGGATGATCGCCCTGCTGCTGGTGCTGCGCTCCACCCGCCACTGGCCGCCCCTCTGGCGGCGCCTGCTGCCACTGCTGCTGCTGCTGCTGGCGGTGGCGGCCCTGGTGGTGGCGGTCGCCCTGGTGGAACCGCTGCGGATTCGTCTGCTCAGCCTTGTGGTGGGCCGCGAGGACAGCTCCAACAACTTCCGGGTGAACGTCTGGAATGCGGTGATCGAAATGATCTACGACCGGCCCTGGCTGGGCATCGGCCCAGGCAACAAGGCCTTCAACGCGATCTATCCCCTCTATCAGCAGCCCAAGTTCAACGCCCTGAGCGCCTACTCGGTGCCCCTGGAACTGCTGGTGGAAGGGGGCCTTCCCGGGCTGCTGGCGGTGCTGGGCCTGCTCTGGACCAGCGTGCGCCTCGCCCTCGCTCAGCTCAAGGGAGAGGCGGCCTTCGCCCTGCCCGCCCTGGCGGCCCTGGCGGCGATCGCGGGATTGGGAACGCAGGGGATCGCCGACACGATCTTCTTCCGCCCGGAGGTGCAGCTCACCGGCTGGTTCTGCCTGGCCACGCTGGCGTCAACCGTTCGCTCCGCCAGGGAAGCCTGAGCCCATCCCGCCGCCGCTCACCACTGCCCTGGGCCCATGGAGCACCTGATCGCTGGCTTCGATGCCGGCCAGACCCACACCAGTTGTCGCCTTGCCCTGGTGACGACCGACGGCCTGATCCAGCCGGTGGCCAGCGGTGAAGGCCCAGGGATCAGCCATCTGGCGGCCAGCGGGGGCGAGGAGCGGTTCCTGGCCGCCCTGCGCCTCAGCTATGCCGCCGCCCGCGGTGCGCTCGAAGAAGGCTCGGATGGTTGTCTGGCCCTGGGGGCCGCCGCCGTGGGGGCCAGCGGCCTTGAGGCCGGCACCGACCTGGAGCAGCGGGGCCAGGCCCTGATCGCCACCGCCCTGGGGGTGCCGCTGGAGCGGGTGCGGGCCAGCGGTGATGAGCGCACGGCCCTGCTGGGGGCCTGCGGCCACGGGGCGGGCATCCTGGTGATCAGCGGCACGGGCTCGATCGCCCTGGGGCAGGACGGCCACGGCCGCGAGCACCGCTGCGGCGGTTGGGGCTGGCAACTCGATGGGGCCGGATCAGCCATGGACCTGGGCCGCGATGGCCTGGCCCTGAGCCTGCGCATGGCCGACGGGCGCCTGCCGGAGAGCCCCCTGCGCGCGCGTCTCTGGGCGGCCCTGGCGGACGCCGAGGGGATCACCGGAGCCGCGATCACGGGCCAGTGGATCAAAGCCCAGGTGGTGACGCCCGGCTTTGCGCCCGCCGGTTTTGCCCGCCTGGCCCCGGCCGTGAACCGGCTGGCGGCCGAGGGCGATCCAGGGGCCCTGGCGATCGTTCAACACTCCGCCAACGCTCTGGTGCGGCTGGTTGCCGGGGTGGCTGGGCATCTGGAACTGGAGGCCCCTGCCGTTTTCCCCACGGGTGGGGCGCTCACGCACCTGGATCAGCTCAGGAGCTGTTTCGCGGCCGCGCTCCAGAGAGCCCTGCCCGCCTCACGGCTCAAGGAACCCACGGACGATGCCCTGGCGGGGGCCTTGCAGGTGGCCACTGCCCTGCTCAGCTGCGGTTGAGGCTCGCATCGGCCAGGTCCGCCAGGTGGCGTGACCAGTGCTCCACCTCCCGCTGCTGAGCGGCCTCCACCATCACCCGCAGCAGGGGCTCGGTGCCACTGGCCCGCACCAGCACCCGTCCGGATCCCGCCATCGAGGCCTCGGCCTGCTCAACGGCGGCGCGCAGGGGTTCGCAGCTCTGCCACTGCTGGCGCCGCTGGCGATCGGGAACGGTGACGTTCAACAGGATCTGGGGGTAGGGCCTGAAGCTGGTGTCCAGCCAGTCTGCGAGGGAACCTCCCCTGCCTGCGATCAGCGTGGCCACCTGGAGGGCCGTGAGCAGCCCATCGCCGCTCATGCCGTGGCGGGCCGAGAGGATGTGACCCGATTGCTCCCCGCCCAGGGCCGCGCCGGAGCTTTCCATGGCGGCATGGACGTACTGATCGCCCACGGCGGTGCGCTCAAGCACACCACCCCGCTGCTCCCAGGCACGCTCGAAGCCCAGATTGGACATCACCGTGGCCACCAGCCGGTTGTCCGGCAACTGGTCCGCCTCCAGCAGGGCGCCGCCCCAGAGGTAGAGGATCTGATCCCCATCCACCACCCGGCCCTGGCCGTCCACCGCCAGCATGCGATCGGCGTCGCCATCGAAGGCGAAGCCCATGGCCGCCCCCCGCTCCAGCACGGCCCGCCGCAGGGCCTCCAGGTGGGTGCTGCCGCAGCCCACATTGATCAGGCGGCCATCGGGGACACCGTGCAGCACCGTCAGGTCGGCCCCGAGGGCCTCGAAGACCTCGGCGCCGCAGGCCGTGGCCGAGCCCCAGCAGAGATCGAGCACGATCTTTGCCCCCTCCAGCCGCCGGCCACAGGCGCTGGCGATCAGGCCCTCGCGGTAGTCGCCCAGCAGGTCGCGGCGGTCGCGCACGGCGCCGCAGCTCAGCTCCGCCAGAGGGACCAACTCGGCGCTGGACTCCCCCCGCAGGCCGGCCTCGATCGCCTGCTGCTGCGTGCGATCGAGCTTGGCGCCGGAGGCGCCGAACACCTTGATGCCGTTGTCGTGGGGGGGGTTGTGGCTGGCGGAGACCATCAGGCCACCGGCCGCCCCCTGGCGCCGGATCGTGCCGGGCACCGCCGGGGTGGGGCAAAGCCCCAGATCCCAGACCTCCCTCCCGGCCGCGCTCAGCCCGGCGCTCAGCGCCGCCACCACCATCGGGCCGCTGGTGCGCGAATCGGAGCCCAGCACCACCGGACCCTGGGGCGGCAACACCTGGCCGCACCAGTAGCCCACCTGCAGGGCCAGGGCGGGGGTGAGCTGGGTGCCCACCCGGCCGCGGATGCCGTCGGTGCCGAAGCCCGCGACGGCCGGTCCCAAGGGGGGACCCACCGGCGGGGGAGGCAGATCGGGCATCGCGGCGGCTCGGCTGGCGATGAGGCTAAGCCGACCCACCGGAGCCCCAGGAGCTCAACGCCAGCGCCTGGGCCACCAGGCCCAGCGCAACAACTCGATCACCGCCCAGAGCAGCAGGCCGCCCACCACCCAGCCGGGCAGTAGAAGCAGCGGCCACCAGGAGCGCAGCAGCAGCACCAGCCCGGCGGTCGCTAACACCATCAGGGCGCGGCGGCGCTGGGAAGCCCCGGGCAGGCGGCCCAGCCAGGGGGGCAGTCGATCGCTCAGGGCCGGGGGCAGGGGCATCGGGGTGCGATCGCGGCTCCCCAGAATGCCAACACTGCCAAGAACCGCGTGAGCGAACCGCCCGCCCCCACGGCCCAGCGCCAGGGGCCCCTGCTGATCGCCCTCACCTGCGCCGGCAGCCTGGCGTTGCTGCTGGCCGGCCGCTGGGCCCTGCAGCAGCGAGCAGCGCTCACCCCAGCCAGCCCAGGCCGACAGCTGAGCTGGGTGCGCCACGGCGAGGTGGACCCGCAGCGGCGCCGCGAGGCCAGCTTGCTGCTGGTGGCCCGGGCCCAGGGGGACCCAAAGGCCCAACGGCGGTTGCTGGCGGGGCAGGGCTGGGGTTCAAGCCCCCTGGCGGCCGTGGCCCTGAAACTTCAAGCCCTGGCGACCGAGCGCCTGGGCCGCGGCACCGAGGCCAAGGCCCTCTGGGGCGCAGTGCTGCAGCGCTTCCCCCAGGATCCCGCCAGCGCCGACGCCCTCTACGCCCTCGGCCGGCAAACGCCGACCCAGCGACTCCTGTTGCTGCGCCGCTTTCCGGCGCATCCGGCCGCCCTGGCCGCCGCCGTTGAACTGGGGCCGTCGCCAGGCCCAGAGCGAGAGGGGGCTCTGCATCTGGCCCGCTGGGGCCCGCGCTGGCCAGGCGCTGAGCCACGGCTGCGCCACGCCTGCAGCGCCAAGGCACCGGGCCTGACGCCAGGAGAGCGGCGAACGTTGGCGCTGGCCTTCGCAGAACTGGGGGATGGCGCCACGGCCCTCGACTGCCTGGGCCCCGAGGAGGGGCTGGTGGCCGACGGGGCCATGACCCTTGGCAAGGCCCTGCTCAAGGCCGATGCCCCCCGGAAGCAGGAGGGGGAGCGGCGGCTGCTGGCCCTGGCCCAACGCTGGCCGCAGTCGCCCCAGGCCCTCGAGGCCACCCGGCTCCTCAGCCAGCAGGACGGGCCAACCGCCCTGGCGCGGCTCGCCCAGCTGCCGGCCCGGCTGCGGGCGACGGCCCCTGTGCAGGCGAGGTTGGTGCTGGAGCAACGGGCGGATTGGCGGACCGTGCTGCGGCGCTGGCCCCGGGATCCCGCCAGCTGGGATCTGCAGTGGGAGCTGGCCCGGGAGCGGTTGCTCAAGGGCCAGTGGACCGAGGCCGCCGAGGTGCTGCGCCGACTCGAGCCAGCCCAGCTGGCGGCCCCCCTGGCGGCCCGCCAGCAGTTCTGGCTGGGTTATGTGCTGCGGCAGCTGGGCCAGGAGCCGGCCGCTCGGACCACCTGGGAGCAACTGCTTCAGGTGGCCCCCAATGGCTACTACGGCTGGCGGGCGGCCCTGCAGCTGGGCCAGGCCAAGGCGCTGAAGCCCCCGAAGCTGCACGCCCTGGCGCCTACCCCGTGGAGGCCGTTGGCCAGTGGCGGCGTCGTGCTGGATGAACTCTGGCGGTTGGATCAACCCCTGGAGGCCTGGGAACGCTGGCGCGACCGGCGCCGCAACCAGCCCCTGACCACCCCCGCCGAGCTGGGGGTGGAGGGACGGCTGCGCCAGGGCGTGGGGGATGACTGGACAGGTTTGGTCCAACTGGAACAGGCCCACCTGCGACTCCCCGCGGGCAGCTGTCAGACCCGGCAAGGGTTCGACCATGACCTCCACCCGGTGCGCTTCGAGCGCCTGTTCCTGGACGCGGGCCTCCGCGAGCAGGTGGATCCGGCGTTGCTGTTGGCGGTGGCCCTGCAGGAATCGCGGTTCACCCCAGCAGTGCGCTCCTCGGTCGGGGCCGTGGGCCTGATGCAGCTGATGCCGGAAACCGCCGCCGAGCTGGCCGGCCGGCCGCTCTCCCTGGAAGCCCTCAAGGACCCCGTGACCAACGTGCCCCTCGGGGCCCGATACCTGCGCCACTTGCTCGCCCGCTGGCAGGACAACCCTCTGCTGGCGGTGGCGAGCTACAACGCTGGCCCCGGAGCCGTTGAGGGCTGGATCAGCCCTCTGCTCCGGCAGCATCCCGAGCTCTGGGTGGAAGCGATCCCTTACCCGGAAACGCGGTTGTATGTCAAAAAGGTGCTCGGGAACCGTTGGAGCTACCTACAGAGGGACAAAGAACCCAGCTGCTAGATGGCCTTGATCAGGTTCTCGGCCTGAAGATGGGCCCCCACCCCCATGCCCGCCAACACCAAAAAGCTCAGGGTGGTGGCCCCCAGCAACGGAGGAGGCACCACGCGCAATCGGGCCAGATCGAGGCGGGCCAGCAGAACGGCACTGGCCAATATCGCCACGTCGGCGAGCACATTGAGGTGGAGCAGGTAAAGGCCTCCTGTGATCACCAGGAGCAGGGTCACCACCAGGGTGGTCACCTTGCTGGAGGACATCAGCAGCGACAACTGGCGCAGCAGCAGATCGGGGATGGTGCAGACCATCACCACGAGCACGGTCTGCAGGCACTGGAAGGGCCAGTACAGCCCATAGACCAACCAGGCCGCCCGCGCTTCCTCCCCGCCAGGGAGCTGCTGGTGGGCCACCATCCAATGGGCTCCCATGTAGACGCTGACCAGCAGAAGCAGCAGCGTCATCGGTGCGCGAATGGGCAGGGTCAAGGTGCGGAAGATGGTTCTCACGCCGGGGGATTCTCAGGGCAGGCAGGGGTCATGGATTCAGGGGAGTCAGGGCAACCGAGCCACCGATGGCACCGTATCGGCGACTGGCGGCTGGTCCAGCACCAGGGCAATGGCCTCCAGCGGACAACTGGGAATGCACTGCTCGCACACCAGGCAGCGCTGGGCATCGAACTGCAGGCGCCAGCTCGGGGCAAAACTGCTGAGGGCGCCGCTGGGGCACAGGCTGGTGCAGATGCCGCAATCGACGCAGCGGGATGCATCGATGCGGATCTCGCCAGGGGCACGGTTCAAGCCCAGGCCCAGGCTCTCCAGCCAGAGTTCGGCCGCATCGAGCTCATCAATGTCTCCGGAGAGCTCCACCACCATGGTGCCGCTCTGGTTCGGAGCCACCTGGGCGCGCAGGATCTTCGCGGCGATGTCGAAATCGACCGCCAACCGATAGGTGATCGGCTGGTGCACCGCTTCGCGGGGGAAATGAAGGGTGAGGCGGCGTTTCACGCGGATCAACCCATAGGGACCACCTTAGCGCTGCCAGAGTGGTCCGACCTCTATCCAGCGCTCAAGCGTGACCGGCGAGCCTTCCCCTTCCCCTTCCCCTGCCGCCGCTGCCCTGGGTCAACGGGAGCGCTTTCTGCTGGCGGTGGTGGCCGTCCTCCTGGCCGTGCTGGTGTTCCTGTTCCAGGGGGGATTGCGCCGGGAGGCCCCCCTGGAGCGCCTGGCCCGACAGTCGCTCGATCTACCCGTGGCCCTGAGCGATGGCCGGCCCACCCTCGTGGAGTTCTACGCCGATTGGTGCGAGGCCTGCCGGGCGATGGCTCCAGCCATGGAAGTGATCGAGGATCAACACCACCGTGAACTTGACGTGGTGCTGCTCAACGTGGACAACCCCCGCTGGCAGGGGGAGTTGGAGCGCTATGAGGTCAACGGCATTCCGCAGCTGGAGCTGTTTGATGGCCAGGGGCAAGCGATCGGCCGCTCCCTGGGCGCCCGGAGCCGCAGCGAACTCGAGGCCCTCGCCGGGGCACTGATCGCCGAGACCCCATTGCCCCGCCTGGCCGGCATCGGCAGCACCAGCCCCATTGCCCAGGGAGCGGCGGCAGCCCTGGCCGGCCCCCGCAGCCACGGCTGAAGCGCCCCGCATCAACGGCCCTAGGGTGCGGCCGGCATTGCCTGCCCCACCGCCCCCATGAACCGTTTCCGGGTCGAGCTGATCGCCGCCACCCCCAACCCCCAGCAGTGCGTCTACGCGGCGATGCACCAGGATTACTCCGAGGAGTTCGTGGCGGCCGATCGGGCCCAATGGCCTGACGAGACCAAAGCCGGTGAGATCTGCGTCAAACGTCTGCTGGCGGGCGAGCGCGGTCACTACGGCCCGCTGGAGCACGGCCAGATCGTGCTCAACGTCGGCTGGTTTCCCCACTCGGTGATGCAGCAGGCGCGCACCCACCGGGTGGGGGTGAGCTTCGATGTGCAGTCGATGCGTTACACAGGCGATCGGATCCGCCGTGCCGCCAACGGCGAACTGGAGCTCGAAGAGGTCGTCTACCTGCGCCCCGTCGGCAACTACAGCGACCGCCAGGGCAAGAAGTATGCCTACACCGCTGAGGAGCGCGCCAAGGACCTGGACCTCTGCCGCGCCGCCGCCGAGCGCTACCGCGACCTGCTCGATGCAGGTTTTGCCGAGGAGCACGCCCGCGGGATCCTGCCCTTCGACTACCGCCAACACTTCGTGGTGAGCTTCAGCCTGCGGGCCTTCCTCCACTTCATGGACCTGCGGGCCAAGCTCGATGCCCAGGACGAGATCCGCCAGCTCTGCGACCTGCTCTGGCCCCATTTCATGGCCTGGGCGCCCCAGATTGGCGCCTGGTACGAGAAGACCCGTCTGCACAAAGCGCGGCTGGCGCCCTGAGCGGCGTGGACGGCCAACCCCGTGCTCAGCAACCGCCCCCCTGGCGCCGACACCAGCGCCTCTCCCAGGTGGCCAGCGGCAGCGGCGGTTGGCCCCAGAGCCCCAGGCGCTGGCGCTGGGCTTTTTGTTCAGTGGCGAGGAAACCGGCCCGGTCGCAGCGGTGCAGGTTCTGGCGGTAGACAAGGGCCTGGCCGCCCCGCACCAACAGCCAACCGATGTTGCCTCTTTCGCTGAGCACCTTGGCCACCGTTCTCCCAGAGCGGTCCGTCCCCAGGGGGGTGAGCAGGATCGCGCTGCCTGGGGGCAACAGGGCTCGCAAGCCCGCGCGCGAGCTGATCCCCCAGGGGGCTTGACTGAGCTCAGGGGCATCGATGCAGGCCAGCCTCACCTTGAGCCGCTTGCCCTGGGCAGCCACTATCAAGCTGTCTCCATCAACCACGGAGAGCACCTTCGCCGCCACCCGGGTGACCGGGTACTCCACTGACAGGGGCACGGCGGCGGGCGCCGAACCACTGCCGGCCAGCAGCGGCAGTGCTGCCGCGACAGGGGCGACGGCCCAGAGTCCATGAGCCCGCCGCCGAACCCAGGCCTTCCGATCGAAAAGCCGCCGCCAAAGCGGACGGACAGGGAGCTCATCCTTGGTCACCAACCGCAGGACGCCTGCATCGAAGCGGAGCTCACCGGGGCTGGTCCATCGGCGCAGGCACCGGACGGCACGGTTGATAGCGACCAGGTGAGGGCCCACTTCACTTCTCCCTTGGCCGACGGGCTGGGGCCAGATTGGCGGCCACCGGAGCCTCTAGGGGGGAACCACAGCCCAGTTCCGACCATGGATCAGGGTCAAGACCGGGGCCAGCGAACGGCCCCAGGGCCACGGGAAGCCGAAGTCCTCCTCAGCGGGCCAGCCCCCGGGCGCTCAGACTTTCGCCAGGGTCACCCGTTCCGGCTGGTGTTGATACTTGCCGGCGCGGTCGTTGTAGGTGGTTTCGCAGGGATCCCCCTCGAAGAACAGCAGCTGGCAGATCCCCTCATTGGCGTAGATGCGGCAATCGGCGCCGGAGGAATTGCTGAATTCAAGGGTGAGGTGACCCTCCCAGCTGGCCTCGGCGGGGGTGGTGTTGACGATGATCCCCAGGCGGGCGTAGGTGCTCTTGCCGAGACAGATCACAGTGATGTTGGCCGGCACCTTCATCTTCTCCAGGGCCACACCCAGCCCGTAGGAGTGAGCCGGCAGGATGTAAAACGACCCGTCTTCATCCTGGTGCAGGGCGGCGGGTTCGAGGTTGGCGGGATTGAACCGCTTGGGGTTCATCACCGTGCCGGGCACGTGGCGGAAGATCAGGAACTCCTTCGGCGAGAGCCGCAGGTCGTAGCCGTAGGACGAACATCCGTAGCTGAGCACCGGAGCCGTCCGGTTTTCCGGGTCGAGATGGCGGACCAAGGTGGGCTGGAACGGCTCCAGCAGGCCGGCCGCGGCCTGTTCATTGATCCAGCGGTCGCACTTGAGCATCAGCTCCCCCGACGCAACTGGGTGACCTGGTCGGCCATGGCCATCAGCGGCGGCGGCATCGACGGCCCGGTGAGGATGACATCCAGATGCGAAGGACGCCGCTCCAAGGTCTCACTGACCTCGTCGGCCTCGAGATAGCCCAGATCGACGGCCAAGCCCAGCTCATCGAGAACCATCAGCCCGACCGAACCAGCCAGCAGCTGCTCCCGACTGAAGGCCCAGATCTCCTGCACCGCCAGGCGCTCCTGCTCACTGGCGGGGGGGTGCTCCAGACAGCCAGCCACATCGGGGCGCAACCATTGCAGGCGACCACAGAGCCAGAGACTGCGCTCCAGGCCCTGCTCCACCCCGCCCTTGAGGAACTGGCTGATCAACACCCGGCTGCCCAGGCCGGCGGTGCGCAGCGCCTGGCTGAACACGCCATCGAAGCTGCCACGGAAGGGGGCCGTGTGGATCTGCAGCAATCCCTCCTGCTGGCTCACCAGGCGCAGGTTGGGCCGGGGGCGGGGGGCGCCGTGGTCGAGGCCGGGTTTGCGCAGGCTGGCGGTCATCGGCACAGGAAAAGGAACGGGGTGGGAGTCGGCTCAGGCGCCGTGGCGGGCGCACAAGGAGGGGGCAGGCCCCCTGGATGGACAGGCGAAACAGGGCCGGACTGAGGCGGTTGAAACCAGGGGTCGGAACCTGAATGTAGCGGTGTCGACCGGCTCGACAAGGCTCCTGCACACCATCCCTAGCGCGACGGTCCGCGCCGGCGGACAGGGCGCCTGTGGCCCTCCCCTGACGAATGGTGTCAATGGCTACAGGGATGGCTAGGTTCGATCCGTAGCTTCCGACCAATTGCACCGCCTTGATGGTCGGCGCCACCCGCGGGTTCAGCCGCTACAGCAGTAGCCCTTCGTCGGGAACAAGCGGCCTGGCCTCCACGGGTGCCGCCGGTTCCACTCCGCCCCCCACCTTGCTGGAGGTGATCAAGGGACTCAGCGGCAGCACCGTGGAAACGGTGGAACGCAGCAAAACGATCTTCTTTCCCGGCGATCCTGCCGAGCGCGTCTATCTGTTGCGGCGCGGGGCCGTGCGCCTCTCACGGGTCTACGAGTCGGGCGAAGAGATCACCGTCGCCCTGTTGCGTGAGAACAGCTTGTTCGGGGTGCTGTCCCTGCTCACCGGCCAGCGCTCCGACCGCTTTTATCACGCCGTGGCCTTCACGCGGGTGGAGATGGTCGCGGCGCCGGCGACCTCCGTGCGCCGGGCGATCGAGGCGGATGCCACCGTCGGGCTGTTGATGCTCCAGGGCCTCTCCTCGCGCATCCTGCAGACGGAGACGATGATCGAAACCCTCACCCACCGCGACATGTCCTCGCGGCTGGTGAGCTTTCTGCTGGTGCTCTGCCGCGATTTCGGGGTGCCCGGCCCTGAGGGCATCACCATCGATCTGCGCCTCTCGCACCAGGCCATCGCCGAAGCGATCGGCTCCACGCGTGTCACGATCACGCGTCTGCTAGGGGACCTGCGCAACGCTGGTCTGCTGCAGATCGATCGCAAAAAAATCACCGTGTTCGATCCGGTCGCCCTGGCCAAGAAGTTCAGCTGAGCCACCCCCAGTTCCAGCACCCCCGACCTCAGTCCTCAGGCGGGGTTGATTCGGATGGATACTGAGAACCTCCGCTTGCTTCCGTGTCCGGCTGGCTGCTGATCCTGGCTCTGCTGGTGCTTGGCGGAGTGCTCTCGACCCTCGGTGACCGCCTTGGCAGCCGCGTGGGCAAGGCGCGGCTGAGCCTGTTCAACCTGCGCCCCCGCAAGACGGCGGTGCTGATCACAGTGCTCACGGGCAGTTTGATCAGCGCAGTCTCGTTGGGGCTGATGCTTCTGGTCAGCGAACGCTTGCGGGTGGGCCTGTTCCAGCTCGATCAGTTGGAGCGCAAGCTGCGGGACAGCCGCACGGATCTCACCCGCAGCCAAGCGGAGATTCAGAGGGCCCAGCACGCAACCCAGAGGGCGGAACAAGGACTCAACCAGGCCCAACAACAACTCGGCAAAGCCGATCAACGCGCCCTGAAGCTGCGCAGCGAACTGCGCCCGCTGCAACAGCAACGGCTCAAACTCGAGCGCCAGCGCGATCTGCTCAGCCGTGACATCGCCGCCAAGGACGCCGACATCCGACGCAATGAGGCTGAACTGGCGCGCGTGAACCAACGCATCGCGTCCGGTGCCCAGGAACTCAAACGGCTGGAGACCAAGCTCGTCGACCTGCGCCGCGGCGACGTCGTGATCAGCAGCGGTCAGCCCTTGGCCACCGCCAAGATCAACCTGGAGAAGCCCTCCCAGGCCACGGCCGTGATCGAGGCACTGCTGCGGCAGGCGAACCTGGTGGCCTACCAGCGCGTGCTACCCGGTCAAACGGCCAACCGCCAGATCCTGCTGGTGCCGCGCAGTGAAATCACTCGGCTGCAGGGGGTGATCACCAAGGGTGGATCCTGGGTGGTCAGCATCATCTCCGTCGCGAATGTGCTCCTGGGAGAAAAACAGGTGCTGGCCTTCCCGGATGTCCGCCCCAACCGCCAGGTGATGCGCCGCGGCGAGGTCATGGCCTCCACGCTGCTTGAGGACGACCAGCGCAGCCCCGAGCAGGTGCGCAGCCGTTTGAATCTGCTGATGGCCGCCACCTTCACCCGGGCCCAGGGTCAGGGCTCCCTCGCCGATGGGGTCCAGTTCGACGCGGCCAGCTTCAACCGCCTGGGGAATGAACTGAGCGCGCGGCCGCCGGGCCAGGCCGTTCGCCTGGAAACGGTTTCGGTCCGAGACAGCGACATCGCCGATCCGATCACCGTCGAACTGCGCTGGATCAACGGCCCCGCCACAACCACGCGCAGCGGCCCGCGGCCATGAACCCGGCAGCAACGGCGCCCCTGGCCATGGCCACAGCCGGGCCGCTTGCCGCGCTCGACCCCGGCCGCTGCAAGTGCGGTCTGGTGCGCAGCGATCCCCTCCGGCGGCGGGTGATCGAGGCTCTGGTGGTTTCACCGGAGGAGTGCTGGCAGCGGCTGCAGCACTGGCAGGCCGAGGATCCACTGGCGGCGGTGCTGCTGGGCAACGGCACCGGCAGTGGCGCCTGGAGGCAGCGGCTGGGTGCCCTGGCGCCCGTGATCCTGATCGATGAGCGGGGGAGCACCCAGGCGGCACGCCAACGCTTTTGGCAACTGGAACCGCCCCGCGGCTGGCGGCGCCTGCTGCCGGAGGGTCTGCGCCTACCGCCCCGGGACTGGGACGACGTGGCGGCCCAACTGCTGCTGGAGCGTCATTTGGGTCGCCCGCTGGAGCGGCTCCGTTAGAAGCGAGCCCGCACGGTGAAGGCGTAATCGCCCCCAGGCTCAAGCTGGTAGTCCGCCTGCAGCAGGAAACGCAACAGGGCGTCCTGGATCAAGGCCCGCCCCAGGGAGGGCTCGACGCTGAGCTCCCCGCGATCGAAGGCCCAGCTGAAAGTCCAGTGGAAGCCACCGGCGCTGACCTCCCCCTCGAGCAGCCGGCGGCTGAAGCTCTGGTGCAGCACACGAAGCTCCGCAGTGGTGGTGGGAAGACGGCTCAGCGCGGTGGGGGCGACTCCTGTCTCAGATTGCCACTCGCCGCCCCCTGATAACTGTTCAGGCGGGTGGCCGCCCGCTCCAGCCCCAGGCGCTGCATCAACGTCAGCCCCACCAGCACCTCTTCGAGCACGGCGCCCACCAGCGGCTGCTCAGCGGCTGTGAAGCGACCGAGCACATGGGAGACGGTGCGCGCCCGGCGTTCTTCGGGATTAAGGGCCGGGGCGCCGATGCCGATGCGAAGACGCGGAAAGTCCTGGGTGCCGAGGTGGGCGATGGCGCTGCGCAGACCGTTATGGCCCCCGGCGCCACCGGAGGCCCGCAGGCGCAGGCGCCCCAGGGGGAGGTCCATGTCATCGACGATCAACAGCACCTGGCTGGGCCGAAGGTGGAACCAGTCGAGGGCGGCCCGGATCGAGCGACCGCTCTCGTTCATGTAGGTCTGGGGCATCAGCAACCGCAGGCGAGCGGAGCCCTGGGGCAGATCAGCCAACTGGCCATGGAGCTTGGCCTGGGTGCGAAAGCGCACCCCGGCCTGGGCCGCCAACCGCTCAAGCGCCATGAACCCGACGTTGTGGCGGGTGGCTTCGTAGTCGGAGCCAGGGTTACCGAGTCCAACGAGCAGCTGGAGCGGCGCAAGGGGCACGGGTGCCATGGGCGAATGGGACACTCAGCGCCGCACCGGGGTCACCCGGCAACAGCACGCCAGCAGTCGAGGCTCGGAAGGGATGGAACCCGCCGGCGGCGGCGTGTCCAGCGGGGCAGAAAAGCCCAGGAACCATCAGTTCCCTGGGCTGGGAGCGGATCCCTCCCTCGAGGCGACACTGACATCATCGGATCCAGACGTATGGTTGGGACGGAAATCAGCGCTCGCCGGTGGCGCACTGGAGAGCTCTTGAGCTCGAGGTCCTGGCCGGAGGCCATCCGCAAAGGGCGCATCCGTTTCCGAAGCGTTCATGGCTGGACCTTCACTTAGGGCATCGGCGGCAGCCGTCTCCTCAGCAAGGGCAAGCGTTTCGGCGGCAAGGGTTTCTGCAGACAGAGAAACCGCTGAAACGGTCTCAGTGTCGATGGCGCGGCGGAACTCCTGTTCGAATTCACTTGAGGCCGACTGGAAACCCCTCAAGGTGCGTCCCAGGGTCTTGCCCAGCTCGGGCAGGCGCTTGGGACCGAACACCAACAGCCCGATGGCGGCGATCACCGCCAATTCCGGCAGGCCGATCCCGAAGATGTTCATGGGGTGAAGGGCCGGGCGTCAGCCCAGGGGGTTCCAGTTCACAGTGATGCCGTCGAGCAGCAGCGACTTGTTGTACACCTGCAGGATCACGAGCAGAAAGACGAAGAACAGGAGCATGAACACACCCATGACTGGGGTGGTTCCCCAGCCGGGCACGACCTTGCCGTACTCGGAATTCAAGGGGCGGAGGAGATCTCCCAGGCGAGTGCGTTGGGCCATAGAGGTTCTGTCCTCTCTGTCAGGGGATCTATCTGGGTACTGTAAGGGTCATGCCACCGGGGGGGTGGTCGCTGCCGGGACTTGTGACGGAACGCCACCCCGCTGCCCGCTCCCTTGAACCCGACCCCAGCCATGGAAAGTTCCCCTGCCATTCCGATCGCCCTCGCCGTTCTGGCGGTGCTGCTCGGCCTCACCGGATTCGGTCTCTACACAGCCTTCGGCCCGCCCTCAAAGGGCCTCACCGATCCCTTCGACGACCACGACGACTGAGCGTGGCGCAGGCGCTCTGGGGCGATCAGCGTGAGCCCTCGCAGCAGATCCGCCAACGGGCCAACTGCCAGGGGCGCACCAGGGACCCATCGCCGGCCGGCCCCATCCGCTCCAGCACCCTCCAGCCCCGAGGCAACTGCAGCCAGCGGCGGCAGGGGCCCAGATTCTGAACGCTGAGCAGCAGCACCGGCTCCTTCTCCGGAGCGGTCTCCTGCTTGAGCCCCAGCAACTGCAGATCGGGATGGCCCAGATGCAAGCCTTCCCACGGAGCGGACGGCGACTCTGACCGTTGAGTTCCTTTCAACGCTTGTGCCGAGTCCGCTGAAGCAACCGAGCCGGCCGGTCCAGGGGCAGGCCTCAGCCAGATCGGTGCACGGAATCGCACCGCCTGCTGCGGCACCGCCCCCGCGCGCCAGCCCGCCACCAGCGGCAGCAGCGCCAGTCGCAACCGCTGATGGCCCCGATCGGCGCCCGGGTCGGGCCAGGTGGGCCCCCGCAGCAGCGACACCCCCAGCCGCTCCGCCGTGGCCGACACCCCCTGGGGACCATCGAGCAGCAGCGCCAGACCGCCCGCATCGACGGACTGGCTTGCGAGCCAGCTGATCGCCGGCAGCTCCCAGCGACTGCGCTCACGGGCCGTATGGGCCTCGGCGGGCCGCTCGATCAGGCCACCACTGGTATCTGATGCCCAGCGCACGGCCCGCTGGGCCAGGGGCACCTCCAGGCGTAGCAACTCATGGGTCTGGCGCCAGTCCACCGCCAGGATCAACTCCACCCAGGGGCAACCGGCCCGCAAGCGCAGCTCCAGCCGCAGGGCACTGGTGCCGCAGCGCCCCCGCCAGCGGAAACCCGCACAGAGAGGCCCCTGCTCCAGGGGCTCCGGGGGGCCATCCCAGTGCAGCGGCAAGGGATGGGCGCGGTAGTCATCGGCCAGATCCCAGGCGTCCCAGAAGGCACCCCGATCGCCCCAGCGGCGCCACTCCAGCGGCCCCTCCAACTGGGCCATCCCCCGCTGGTTCCAGAGTTGCTCCACCCCATCGGGCCCCACCTGGGCGGACACCAGGCCGTTGCCCAGCCAGTGGCGCCCCCCCATGCCGCTGGAACGGCTGATCACCGGAGCGTCGATGGCCGCCGGAACGTCGCCTCGCTCGTCCTGGCCGCTGGTCAGGGGCCGGCGCTCCAGGACCAGCGCCGCCACCCCCCGGGGCCCGCTCAGCTGCACCCAGTCGCCACCGGAGCTGGCCGGCTGCCGCGGCAGGGGCGATCCATCGGCCCGGCGCCAGTCGCCCCGGGGCAGCCGGACGGTGAGCGGCGCGGCATCAAGGGCCTGCAGTTGCACCAACCACCAGGCATTCGACATGGGTCGGGGCCAGGGTGCCAACCACTCCCCGAGGGCCTGATCCCGTCGGCGTCGCGCCTGGCGCCTGGCCTGGCGCCACTGGGGCTCGGCCTGCTCAAACACCTCCGGCACGGCCGTGCCCGGAAGGATGTCGTGGAACTGCTGGAACAGCAGCGTGTGCCAGGCGTCGGTGAGATCTACGCCTTCGGCGGTCCCAGCGATGGAGCTCGACACCGACAGTGCCTCCGCCAGCTCAGCTTCCCGCAGCAGCCGTTCCAGGCTGCGGTTGTGGCGCTTCTGATCGGGGCGACTGGTGGCAATGCCCCGGTGAAGTTCCAGGTAGAGCTCATCGCGCCAGATCGGCAGCCGCTCGCGGTGGGGCTCGAGCTCCCCCAGGTAGGTGCGCAGGCTGCCGTGGCGCTGGGTCGCCGCCAGGGGCTGCCGCTGCCAGAGCTCCAGCTGCTCGAGCATCTCGGCGGTGGGCCCGCCGCCGTGGTCCCCTACCCCTGGCAGCCAGAGGGCTGTTTCCAGACCGGTGCCCCGGCGCCACTCCTGGCGGTAGCGCTCCATCGCCACCGGGTCGCCATCAGTGCCGATCGGCGCCGTCATCAGGGCGAGCACCTCAGCGCCGCAGGGGCTGCGCCAGCGAAAGAGTCGGTGAGGGAAGGGGTTGGTGGCGTTCCAGGCCAGCTTGTGGGTGCAGAACCAACGCACCCCGGTGGCAGCGGCCACGGCGGGCAGGCCAGCGGCGAAGCCAAAACTGTCGGGAAGCCAGGCCAGGCTGGCCTCCCACTCGGGGAACCGAGAGCGGCTGAAGGCCTGACCCTCCTCGAACTGCCGTAAGAGGGAGGCGGTGCTGATCAGCACGCAGTCGTTTTCCACCCAAGGGCCGTTGATCGGCTCCCAGCGGCCCGCGCGCATCGCCGAGCGAATGGCGGCGAACAGGTCAGGTCGGTGCCGCTCCAGCCAGGCGTAAAGGGCAGGCGTGGAGTGGCCGAAATGAAGCTGCGGGTGGCGCTCCATCAGCTCCAGGGCGGAGCGGAAGGTGCGCTCCGCCGCCAGCCACGTGTCAGCCACCGGCCAAAGCCAGGCGAGATCAAGATGGGCATGCCCGAGCACGTGAAAGCCCGGCACAACAACGGGTGGACGGCCGGTGTCATCAGCCAGTGCAGCCAGCAACCCAGTGGCCGCCACAGGCGCCACCGGGGAGGAGGGATCGAGGGCCGCCAGCCCTTCGCAGAGCTGCGCTTCGAAAGGTTGGCCCCCATCCCGCAGCGTCAATAATTCCAGGGTTGGGGCCAGCAGCACCCCCTGCGGATCGCCCGATTCGCAGGGCTCAAGCTCGAGCCGGCTGAGGAGGAGGGCGCCATCGTCATGGAGGGGGCTGCGCAGGCTGAGCTCCAGCTCCAACGGCTTGCCGGCCCACCAGCGCTCGGGAAGGGGCCAGCGGCAGGCGGTGTCGAAGAGATCACCTCGGTGCACGGTCTCCCCATCCGCCCGCAGCTCCGCCGCCTCGGCCCACCAACGCAGGGCCAGCCTGGCTCGCAGCTGCCCCCAGGCCCGCCAGCTCTGGGGGCAGACGAGGGTTTGGGCCAGTTGAAGCGTCTGGCCGCCGCGGGGCCAGATGATCAGGCCCCGCTCGAACCAGTCGGGCCGGTGCTTCGAGCCCCAGGGGTCGTCGAGGGCCAGCGGACCGAGGCCGTCGGGGCGCTGAATCCGCCAGTGGGGGTGAAGATCCCGGCTGGATCGAGACCGAAACGTTTCAATCCAAGGGCGAAGCACCGCCTGGAGGCCCTCCGCCATCGTTGATCGTCATCGGTGACCCATAGGATGATGCCGCTGCCTCAGGGTCGTTCCGGGCCCACCGGGCTCCTGTCACTCCCTGTCACCCGCCGGACGGACCATGCTCGCCCTCAAGGTTTCGGTTTACTCCGTTGTCTTCTTCTTCATCGGCATCTTCGTGTTCGGCTTTTTGGCCAGCGATCCCAGCCGCACCCCAAGCCGCAAGGACCTCGAAGACTGAACGAAGCGGCTCAGCTGTTGGGCCCTTCGGCAGCCACCCTGGGCCGGTCTGATCACTCACCCCTGCCCGCCCTGACGCCCATCACCCCCATGGGAGGATCAGCCCCGCTTCGGCAGACTTGGTGATCGATCGTCTTCCAGCTGGGTTGGCTCTGGGCCTGCTGGGAACCGTTGCCTGCGTCGGATTCACCATTGGCGTCCGGGCGGAGACTCTGGGCGGAGATTCCGCAGACGCCCCCTTTTCCGACGATCTGGCCCAGGGCTCAACGCCAAGTCCGCCATCAGGCCGTGTATCCGCGGTGGCTCCTGGGGCTGATGGATCACTGCCCCAGGAGCCACCGCCTCCTCTGCCACCCGTCCTCAGCGCGGAGCAGCCCAAAGCCGCCGGGCCAACCAACAGCCCCTCCGTGGCCGTCACGGACCCATCATCGGGCTCCTTTCCGGCCGAGATCCAACTGACTGCCAACGAACAGTCCCTCGACACCCTGCTCAACCGGGCAGTGGCGACGGGGAAGGTACGCGCCCTCCTGGCGGGGGGGCGCATCCTTGCCGATCGGATCGAGTACGACGCGATCAGCGGCACCCTCTACGCCAGCGGCACCGTGCGCTTCCAGCGCGGCAACCAATACCTGCAGGCCAGCCGCCTGCGCTACAACCTCAACGACCAGCGCGGCGAGGCCGAAGAGGTCTACGGCTACCTCGATCTGGAGCAGTCGAAGCAGGATTTGGATCTGGAGGCCATCCCCAGCCTCCCCCTGGGCCCTGAGCAGCCGATGGCCTGCCCGCCCAAGGTGCCTCCGGTGCCCAACTGGCACCCCTATCCCTGGGCAGCGACCCTCTGGGCCGGCCAGGCCATCGACACCAACTTTGGCCAGACCTTCGTCTTCCAGGGGCGCATGCGGCCGGAATACCTGCTGGGGATTGGCCTCAACCGCCGCCTCTACAAAGCCGGACCCTTCGCCCTCGAATTCGATTCCACCTTGATGGGCCACAGGGCCAACCCCGACCGCGGCGGTGGCTTCAACCAGGCGGTGCCCTTCTCCACGAACCCGGGCCAGACCTACGCAGAACTGACTGCGGGGATCGGCATCCGGGCCTGGCTATTGCCCAGGCTCAGCGTCGCCTTCGTCCAGGGGGTCAGCCTGCTGTCTGAGAACAGCCTCTACGAGAAGACCTACCGAGAGAACTTCACCCAGTTTCTGAACTATCTGGGCTTCGAGATTGAGGCCCTCGTCTCGCCCCAATGGTCGGTGGTGGGACGCATCCACCACCGCTCTGGCGCCTATGGCCTCTACAGCGGTGTGAGCGAGGGCAGCAATGCCTACCTGCTGGGCCTGCGCTACCGCTTCGGCCGTGATTCGGGACAGAACGAACCGTTACAGGTGGCGCTGGCCCCTCCCCTGGGCTGCCCGGATCCCGATCGCGGCAATCGCCAGCGGGTACGCACCCTGGCAGAAGCACTGGAACAGGTGGCCATGGGGCCTGCCCCCAGTGGCGCGCCCTCCCCGCCTCGCAACGCCCAAGGCAGCAGCACCGCCCCAAGCGCTCCTGGCTCGGGCCAGGCCACCAAGCCCCTCACCCCCAGCGAACAAAATGCGGCGCGCACCCGGGCAATCGAGCAGCTCGACCAGCGCATCGGTTCCATCACCCAGCGCCAAGGTGTCACCGCCGGCCGCCGCTTCGGCACCGGCAGCAACAGCTTCTTCACCGCATCGGACACCGAGGTCTCCTTCGGTGGCGTTCGACCTCCCCAGATCCAGACCCAGAACACGGCCGACAACAAGAAACTGGTGAGTGGGACGGTGGGTCGTTGGCGCTTCCAGGCCGCCAAGCTCACGATCACACCCGATGGCTGGCAGGCCGACCGCATCGGCATGACCAACGATCCGTTCACCCCTGTCCAGGCCTGGCTGGATGCAGAGAACGTTGTGGCCCGGCAGGAGCCAAACGGCGACATCTTGCTGAGCGCAGACCGCAACCGGCTCATTCTTGAGGATCAGATTCCGATCCCGGTCAGCCGCAACCAGCGCATCCAGAAGAAACAGGAGGTGGAGAACCGCTGGGTGCTCGGCAATGACGGTGAGGACAGGGACGGCAACTTCGTCGGCAGGCAGCTGAGGCCAATCAAGATCGGCTCCAAGGGAGAACTCGCACTTCAGCCCCAGTTCCTCTGGCAGAGAGCTCGCCTTGGAACCACCGACAGTTACGTCCTCCCAGGCCAATCAGCCGGTGCCGAACCGAGCAGCCAGCCCGCCGAATTCTCCGATCTGTTCGGACTCGTTGCCACGTACAAGGGACCCGTTCTGGGATTCACCGCCGATGCCAACTTGAGCATCTCCACCTTCAACCCCAAGAATCTCGCCAACGGCACCCGCAGCTGGGGCGACCTGAGCCGGTCCATCGCCCTTCCGGTGGTTGGGCTCAGCACAGCCCGGGTCTTCGGAGCCTACCGCTACCGCACCTGGAACGGCTCCCTGGGGGAGCAGGATGTTTATTCCGCCTATGGCGTTTCCCTGGAACAACGGGGGAACCTCCCCAACTGGGGGCGCCTCAGCAGCAGCTACATCTGGCGACTGGGGGTGGGTAGTTTCCAGAGCAACCAGTTTGAGAGCATCAACTTCACCGACCTCTGGCGCGGCAGCGGTGTGATCGCCATCAACAGTTCCCTACCGGTCTGGACAGGGAAGCCGCTGCCGCTCACCGCCACCGGTGCTTACCGCAATGTGGGAACAGCCATCGTGCCCGGGCTCACCTTCAACACCAACCTGACCGTCAACATGGCCTATTACGGCACCGGGGCGCACCAGAACCTGGTGAGCCTCTCGGCCGGCCCCACCTTGACCCTGGGGCACTTCAGCAAGCCCTTCCTCGATTACACCCAGCTCACGATCACCGGCGGCGGCAGCCTGCGCAACGGCCTGAGCCCCTTCAGCTTCGATCGGGCCGTGGATCTGGCCACCATTGGCGTCGGCCTCAGTCAGCAGATTTACGGCCCCCTCGTGCTCAGCGGCGGCATCGGCGTGAATGTGGACGGACGCTCAGCCAATTACGGCGACCTAACGGGGTCTTATGTGGAGCTCAAGTGGCAGAGGCGCGCCTACGAATTCAGCGTTTACTACAGCCCCTACGAGAGACTGGGTGGCGTGCGGGTGAAGTTGAACGACTTCAGCTTCACCGGTACGGGTGTGCCCTTTGTGCCCGTCCATCCCGGCACGGATGTGGGCGAGAGGCCCTTCTGAATCAATCAAGGGAGGGGAGGCAAGGGCGAGGGGCCATCGTCGGGGCCGCCGGTCACCAGATCGCTGCCGTAGAGATCGGCGCCGGCGATGCGAATCCCCTCGGTGCGCGCTCCGGGGGTGAGGGCATGGATCGCCACCGCCCCGCTCAGGTCGGCGCCGCGCAGATCGGCAGCGGCCAAATCGGCATTGGTGAAGGTGGCGTCTTCAAGCCGGGCACCCGCCAGCCGGGCGCCACTCAGATCAGCGCCCTCCAAATTGGCGCCCCGTAGATCAGCGCCACGGAGATCAGCCTCGCGCAGATCCAGTCCGATCAGGTGAAGGCCGCGCAGATCAGCGCCGTGCAGATCGCACCCCCGACAGGCGGGCCAGGGAGCCAGGGCAGAGGCCGGAGCCGCCTGGCCCGCAGCAGTTGCGCTGAACGGCTGCACAGTGATCGGCACAGAGCCGGGCTCAGGTGAGGGCAAGGCGGTGGCCGCCAGGGACGCCCCTGGGAACAGAGCGACGGCGGCCGCGGCCCCCAGCAGCAGGCGGTTCCAGGCGCAGGGAAAGGGAGCGGCCATGGCTGAGGCCTCCTCGGGCTTGTCTTGTTCCACTCTGATGGCCAATCACCCAACCGTCACAAAGCCAGGCCGGGCGGATTCCACTCCGCAAGGTCCGATGGCCGCACCGAACTCAGGCAGCAGCGAAGCTGTTGAGATAAGGCAAGCGGGCGACGGTGGCGCGCAGCTCCGCGTCGTGAGCCAGCAACTGTCCAGTGGCATCCCACTGACCGCTGAGCAGCATCTGCCTGGCACCGCCCGCCAGCTTCAGATCCCAGAAGGCGGCGGTTTCCCCAGCGCCAGCCTCCACCTGCAGGCGACCGGCACCCACCTCAATGGTGAAGCTCCGGGCCGGATCGGAGATCACCACCGCCTGCAGGCTCAGCACCTGCTCGTGGGGAGCAGTGAAGCAGGGAATCCCCAGGGCCAGGCAGTTGCCGAAGAAGATCTCGGCGTAGCTCTCGGCGACGATCGCCCGGATTCCCCAGCGCATCAGCGCCTGGGGGGCATGCTCACGGCTGGAGCCGCAGCCGAAGTTGCGATTGGCCACAAGGATGCGCGCCCCCCCGTGCTCGGGGCGATCGAAGGGATGGGTGCCCTTCAGCTCGAGGCGGTCGTCGGCGAAGACCTGCTCGCCGAGGCCATCAAAGGTCACGGATTTGAGAAACCGCGCCGGGATGATGCGGTCGGTGTCGATGTCATCGCCACTCAGCACCAGGGCCCGGCCCTCGATGCGCTCAATGGCACCGGCGGGGAAATTGACGAAAGCACTCATGGTTGGACCTCAGGAAGCCAGCAGGGTGCGCACATCGGATACGTGGCCGGTGACGGCGGCGGCAGCCACCATCGCCGGGCTCATCAGCAGGGTGCGGCCGCTCACCGATCCCTGGCGTCCCTTGAAATTGCGGTTGCTGGAGCTGGCACTGATCTGGCGGCCCTCCAGCCGGTCGGGGTTCATCGCCAGACACATCGAGCAGCCCGGTTCGCGCCACTCGAAGCCAGCCGCCTTGAACACCGCATCGAGGCCCTCGGCCTCGGCGGCAGCCGCCACCTGCTCGGAGCCCGGCACCACGAAGGCCCGGATCCCAGGGGCCACATGGCGTCCCCTGGCCACCACAGCAGCGGCCTGGAGATCACTCAAACGACCGTTGGTGCAACTGCCGATGAAGCAGACATCCACCGGTAGCCCGGCGATCGGTGCTCCCGGCACCAGATCCATGTAGCGGTAAGCCTCCTCGGCAATCGGACGCTCATTGGGCTCGATCTGCTCGGGGGTGGGCACGGTCTCATCCACACCGATGCCCTGGCCAGGGGTGATCCCCCAGGTGACCGTGGGAGAGAGGGCGCTGGCATCAAATCGAACCTCGTCATCGAAGACCGCATCGGCTCCGCTGGCCAGGGTGCTCCACCAACGCATAGCCCGCTCCCAGGCCTCGCCCACAGGGGCGGCGGGGCGGCCCTTGAGGTAGGTGAAGGTGGTGGCATCGGGGTTGACGTAGCCGCAACGGGCACCGCCCTCAATCGCCATGTTGCAGAGAGTCATGCGCTCCTCCATCGAGAGGGCGTCGATCGCAGGGCCCGCAAATTCGTAGGCGTAGCCCACACCCCCCTTGACCCCGAGGATGCGGATGATGTGAAGCACCAGATCCTTGGCGTAGACGCCCTTCGGCAGGCGCCCCTCCACCCAGATGCGCCGCACCTTGAGCTTGCCGAGGGCAAGGCTCTGGCTGGCGAGCACATCACGCACCTGGCTGGTGCCGATGCCGAAGGCAATCGCCCCGAAGGCCCCATGGGTGGAGGTGTGAGAATCGCCGCAGGCGACGGTCATGCCCGGCTGGGTGAGGCCGAGCTCGGGGGCGATCACATGCACGATTCCCTGGCGGCCGCTGCCAAGGCCATGGAGGGTGATGCCGTACTCGGCGCAGTTGCGCTCAAGGGCGGCGAGCATCGCCTCGGCCAGGGGATCGGCGAAGGGTCGGGCCTGGGAGGTGGTGGGAACGATGTGATCCACCGTGCCGACGGTGCGCTCGGGGTGGCGTACCCCAAGCCCCAGGTCACGCAGGCCATCAAAGGCCTGGGGAGTGGTGACCTCATGGATGAGATGCAGGCCGATGAACAGCTGGGTGGAGCCGCCGGGCAGCTCCGCCACGGTGTGCAGATCCCAGACCTTGTCGTAGAGGGTGCCGGCGCTCACCTCGTCCTCCTGCTGCGGTTCATCCAGAAGCTGAGCCTAGAAGGGGCCGGGGCGCCGACAGACGGAGGGCCGCCGGTCAGGGCAACCCCACCATCCGAACCACCAAGGGAACGCTGTCCCGGCGGGAACAATCGTGATCCCCCTCACAGGAAGGGCCACCACCGTGCCGGGTTGACGCTCCAAGCGCACCGGTCGGCCGATCAGGTCCAGCTGAGGCACAGTTCAAATGCATCTTCAAAGGAGCAGCGGCGGCCCCTGGCGTCGGCCAACACCTGGCCGCGGGCGCGCATCGACAGCCTGGAGCGCGCGTACGCCAGCCCAGCCACCACGGCCAGACCTTGGGGGCACAGCCGTGGGCCCATGGCCTCATGGGTGCTTCGCGTCTCCCTTGAGCAAACGCCAGCGCAGGCGGTCGAGGGCCTCCACGACCGTGAGCGCCTGGACGCCCGAGCGGCCTCGGCGCGCACCGAAGCGCACCCCTTCGCTGGCGCAACCATCGGGACCGGCCACCGCCAGATGCACCAGGCCCACGGGTTTGGCCTCGCTGCCGCCCCCCGGGCCGGCGATGCCGGTGACGGCGATCGCCCAGGTGCTTCCGGTGAGCTGCCGGGCCCCCTCAGCCATGGCCTGGGCCACCGGATCGCTCACGGCTCCATGGGTGTCCAACACCTCCCCGGGTACCCCCAGCACCTGCTGTTTCACGGCATTGGCGTAGGCGATCACGCCGCCAAGAAACACATCTGAGGCCCCGCTCACCGCCGCCAGTGCCGCCCCGAGGCCGCCGCCGGTGCAGGATTCCGCCACCGCCAGGGTCTCGCCCCGCTGACGCAGGAGCTCCAACACCACGGAGGCCAAGCTGTCGTCGTCGGCACCGAAGCAGAGCGCACCCGTGCGTGCGCGCAGCTCCGCCTCGACGGGTGCCAGCAAGGCCGCCGCCGCCGGCTCCGACGCGGCCCGAGCGGTGAGGCGCAGCTTCACCTCCCCCAGGCCGGCATAGGGAGCCACCGTGGGGTTCTCACCCTCCAGCAGATCAGACACCCGCTCGGCCAGGTTCGATTCACCGACACCCACAAAGCGCAAGGTGCGGCTGGCGAAGACACCGCCAGCGCCTCCGAACTCCAGAGAGCGCTCCCGGAGCCAAGGGCGGGCGGTCTGCTCCCACATGGCGCGCAGCTCACTGGGCACACCGGGGAAGGTGAGCACCGTGAAACCGGGCTTGGGGCTCCAGAGGATCCCCGGCGCCGTTCCGGTGGGGTTCGCCAGCACCTCGGCCCCGATCGGCAGCAGCGCCTGCTTGCGGTTGCTGGCGGCGATCGGCCGGCCCCGCTTTGAGAGCCTGGTCTGGATGTCGGCCCACACCTCCGGACGCTCCTCCAGCGCGACGCCGAACGCTGCGGCAATCGCCTCGGTGGTGAGGTCATCGGGGGTGGGCCCCAGCCCTCCCGTGCAGATCAGCAGTGAACTGCGGGACATCGCCTCCTGCACCGCCTGGATCAGCCGCCCCCGGTTGTCCCCGACCACGGTCTGGCGGTAGTGGGGCAGCCCCAGGGCCGCCAGCTCCTCGGCCAGCCAGCGGGCATTGCCGTTCAGGATCGAACCGAGCAGCAGCTCAGTGCCAATGCAGAGGATTTCGGTACCGGAAGCGCGCAGCGTGGTGGTCACGGCAACTGGAGTGAACGCATCAGGGAAGCGGATCGATCCCGACCGAGGAGCCCTTGCCAGCGCAGCTCTCAGGGTCGGGCATGGGGGAGCGTTCCGGGGAAGCGGCCTCGGGCTGAGCCTCGGCGGGCTCATTGCCCACGAGTGCAGCCATCTGGTCACGACTGACGACAATGACCCCGATCAGCACTCCCGTGGCCAGGCCCAGCCAGAGAAAACGCAGCTCGGCGTTGGCCAGCACCAGGGCCAGGGCCGCGAGCCACTGGGTGAAGGCGTAGATCAAGACCACCGTGCGCCGGTGGCTGAAGCCCGCCCGCAGGAGCCGGTGGTGCAGGTGGCGGCGGTCGGGATAAAAGGGGGAGCGGCCGGCGCTGAGACGCCCCATGATCACCGCCGACATGTCGGCCAGGGGCAGCGAGAGGATCAGCAACGGCAGCAGCACGCTGACGGTGGTGAGCCCCTTGGCGGGCCCGACGATGCTGATCGAGGCCAGGGCGAAGCCAAGGAAGTAGGAGCCCCCGTCGCCCATGAAGATGCGGGCGGGGTTGAAGTTGTAACGAAGGAACCCCAGGCAGGCCCCCGCCAGGGCCGCCGCCAGCACCCCGGCGGCGCTTTGGTGGAGGCTGAAGCTCACGGAGATCAGCCCGATGGCGGCGATGCCGCCCACCCCGGCCGCCAGGCCATCAAGCCCGTCAAGCCAATTGATTGCGTTGGTGATTCCCACCAGCCAGATCACCGTGGCCAGCAAGCTCAGGCCATCGGGCAGGCCGATCGACCCAAACGCCCCTCCCGCCAGGTTGAAAGGCAGATCCAGGGCTCCGATGCGCACCCCCTGAGTCCAGACGGCCATCGCGACCGCCACCTGGGCCGCCAGCCGCGGCAGGGGCGGCAGGGCGAACAGGTCGTCGCCGAGGCCAATCACGAAAAAGCAGAGGGACCCCGCGAGAGTGGTCCAGATCAACTGGTCCTTGGCAGGCTCCAGGCTCCCGAACCAGCCCAGGGACCACACCAGTGCCAGGGCGAGGGCAAAGCCCGCCACGATGCCAACCCCGCCGAGCCGCACCATCGGTGTGGTGTGTTGCTTGCGCGCATCGGGCTGGTCGATCAGGCCCCAGCGCAAGCCCAAGCGGCGCACCAAGGGCACGATCACGGCAGTGAGGAGAGCCGCGCTCACGAAGGTGACCATCGCGACGGCAACAGGGTTGCTGGTGATCGTCACGCGGGCGGAGCGGTGGAGTTCCCTGAAGGGTTCGTGGTGCTCAACAGAAGCTTAGGAAGCCTGGCCTCTCCATCAAACGGGCTGCAGTTCACGGGCCGCGCCGTAGAGGGGGAACCGTGCCGCCAGGGCCGCCACCCGCTCCCGACAGCGGAGCTCGATGGCCGGATCCTCGGGGTGCTGCAGCCGGTCGGCAATCACATCGGCCACCTCGATGAAGGCCTCCGCATCAAAGCCACGGGTGGTGAGAGCAGCGCTGCCCAGGCGCAGGCCACTGGTGACAAACGGGGATTCGGGATCGAAGGGCACGGTGTTTTTGTTGGCGGTGATGTTGATGTCACTCACCAGTGCATCGCCCTGCTTACCCGTGAGGCCCACGGAGCGCAGATCCAGCAACACCAGGTGGTTATCGGTGCCGCCGGAGACCACGCGGATCCCCCGTTCAATCAGCCGTCGCGCCAGGGCCTGGGCGTTGGCGACCACCTGGGCGCTGTAGGAGCGGAAGGAGGGCTGCAGGGCCTCTCCGAAAGCCACCGCCTTGGCGGCGACCACATGCTCCAGGGGGCCGCCCTGGCTGCCGGGGAAGACGGCCTTGTCGAACTGCTTACCGAAATCCGCATCGCCCGTGAGGATGAGACCACCGCGGGGACCCCGCAGGGTCTTGTGGGTGGTGGTGGTGACCACGTGGCAGTGGGGGATCGGGCTCGGGTGGTCACCCGTGGCCACCAGACCGGCGATGTGGGCCATGTCTGCGAGCAGGTAAGCACCCACCTCATCGGCGATGGCACGGAAGGCGGCGAAGTCGATCGTGCGCGGGTAGGCCGAATAACCGCAGACAATGAGTTTTGGCCTGTGCTCCAGGGCCAGTTGGCGCACGGTGTCGACGTTGATTTGCTCGGTTGTGGGGTCGACGCCGTAGTGAATCGCCTTGAACCACTTGCCCGACACGTTCACGGGCGAACCATGGGTGAGATGGCCGCCGTGGGAGAGATCCATTCCCAGAATGGTGTCGCCCGGTTGGAGCAGGGCCAGGAAGACGGCGAAGTTGGCCTGGGCACCGCTGTGGGGTTGCACGTTGGCCCAGGCGGCGCCGAACAACTGCTTGGCCCGTTCGATCGCCAGATCCTCGATTGCATCGACGTGCTCACAGCCGCCGTAGTAGCGCTTGTGGGGCAGGCCCTCGGCGTACTTGTTGGTGAGCACCGAGCCCTGGGCCTCCATCACCGCCTGGGAGGTGAAGTTCTCGCTGGCGATGAGCTCGAGATGACTCTGCTGGCGGTGACGCTCCTTGCCGATCAGGGCCGCGATGGCGGGGTCGGCGTGGGCCAACGACTGATTGAGGGCCGTGCGCGAGGAATTCGCCATGGTTGTGCTGCCACCGTCGTCACATGATCGTAAGAAATCCGCCCCGGGGATCACTCTCCTGGGGGCCAGATCGCCAGCGGGCCGGAACCCCGGAGCGCGAACGGCCATAAAAAACCGCCCCGGGGGGCGGTGAGACAAGCGCGCCTGGAGAGATTCGAACTCCCGACCCTCTGATCCGTAGTCAGATGCTCTAATCCGCTGAGCTACAAGCGCCTGCAAGGCCATTCTTGACGCAAGGGGGGCCCATCCGTCAACTCCGCGCGCCACTGGCGCCGTCCGCAGGAGTCGTCCAGGGGAGCCCCGCCTCACGGGCGGCACAATCAGTGTCCATGCCCCATCCGCCAGGCGGATCCCACCCATGCCGATCCGCTGGTACGGCCCCGCCGATCCTGCCGACCCCACCTACCGCCACTTTGAGCGGATCGTGAACTTCACCCTGCACGCCGCCTTGTTCGCCGCTCTGAACAGCGGCCTTTGGGTGGTTCAGGGCCTGAGACATCCCTGGTCCCATCTGAATCTGCTGACCCTCGGCTGGGGCGCGGTGCTGGCGACGCACCTGGCCCTGGTGCTGAACCTGAGGCCCCAGCCCGCCCAGGGGCCACCATCTTGACGACAAGCCCGGCCGTCGCCCCATGACCCTCAGTGCTGACCAGTTGCTCGATCTGCGCAACGCCCTCGCCGATCGGCTCTACGTCCAGGTGGCCAGCTGGCACCTCTACCTGGGGGATGCGGGCCTGGCCGAAGAACTGGCAGGGGAATGCGCCGCGCGGCTTGAGCTGGGACCTGTGATCTGTGCCCGTCAGGCGCTTGAGGCCGTTCAGGTGTCGATCGGCGGCGGCAGTGGCCGCCTGCCGCTGGCCCGACTGGTGCCCGCCGGCCAGCTGCAAGACCTCGAGGATGTGCTGCAGGAGTTCGGGCCCTGACCCTCACCAACCCTCTCCGGGCTGTTGGCGGCCACGATTCGGCCCCATCAGCAGGGCGGCCGATAGGGTGGCCCCACCTGCAGAGGGTTCGTGCTGGTGATCGAGGTGACCAATGCCCGCGAGGTGGTCCGCCAGCGCATCGGTCGCCTGGGGAGCCGCCTGATCGGCAAGGTGGTGGACGCCGAGGCCCAGGTGGAGCGAGCCCTCATCCAGGAACTTGAATCCGCCTTCCGCGACTTCGGCATCGAAGCGAGGATCTACTCGGTCGATGGGCCCCAGATGGTGGGCCGCAGTCACCTGGAGGTTCCGGTTCAGGTTCGCGAGGAGCGCGTGGTCCGGCTCAGCGACATCAAGCCCTAGGCCCTCCAGGCCTCAGGAGCCCCAGGGCAGGAGTGACCGCACGCGGTGGCGAATAGCGTTGGTCAGCTCGCGGGCCTCCGGTACGCCGATGGCGCTTGCCATGACCCCGTAGATCACCAGGCCCACCGCACCACAGAGACTGGTTTCGACCAGCCGACCGATCAAGGTCTCTGGCCAGGCCACGGCGAGCGAAAGTCCCCAGGCCCCCAGGCCCGCACCGGCGGCCGCCGAAAGCAGGAGCAGGCTGTCGCGACCCCACATCCGCAACGGCAGTCCCCCCAGACGTTTCTGCAAGGCGAGCAGCAGCCCCAGGCAGGTGATCAGGTTCACCGCCACCGTCGCCAGCACCAGCCCGGGGGCGCCGAAGTTGAGGGCCGGCAGCTGCAGGCCCCAGGGGGTGGGGCCGCCCACCAGGGTCCAGTCGAAGACCACGTTCAGGCCGATGCCCGCCATCGAAAAGCGGAAGGGGGTGGTGCCATCGCCCAGGGCATAGAAGACCCGCACGATCACATCCCGCCCCAGATAGGCCGGCATGCCCACCCCGTAGGCCATCAGCAACCCGGTCACCAGGGCCGTGGCGCCGCCGTTGAAGGCGCCCCGCTGGTAGACGAGTGCCACGATCGGCCCGGCCAGGGCCACGAACAAAGCGCCCAGAGGCAGCATGCTGGCGGTGGAGAGCATCAACCCCTGGCGGATGCGACCGATCAGCTCAGGCCGGTCCTGCGCCGCCGTGAGCCGAGCGAACACGGGCAGCAGCGGCACCAGCAGGGCATTGGAGAGCAGCCCCAGGGGTGTCTGCACCAGCAGACCGGCATAGCCGAGGCCCGCCGCCGCCCCGAGGATCCCTGAAGCGAAGAACAGATCGGTGAACACATTGATCTGCAGCATCCCCGAGGAGAGGGTGGCCGGCCCCATCACCTGCAACACCTCCCGCACCCCCTCGTGGCGCCAGTCCCAGACCAGGCGGAGCTGGCCGAGCCCCTGACGGGCGAGGGCCGGCAGCTGGATCAGCCACTGCAGCACCGCCCCCAGCAGGGTCGAGCCCGCCAGCACCGCCCCCCCCAGCAGCGCCTGGTCGGGGGCGGCGATGGTGGGGCCCAGCTGCCACCAGAGGATCCCCAGGCCTCCGATCACCGCCACGCTCGAGAGCAGCGGGCTCACCGAGGGCAGCCAGAACTCATCGGCGGCGTTGAGGGCCCCGAAGCCCAGGCCGATCAGACCCGCGAACAGGGCCATCGGCGCCATCCAGCGCAGCTGGATCACGGCGTTGGCGTGGATGTCCGGCGCCAGGGCCGGCCCCACCAGCCGGATCAGCGGGTCGGCAGCCACAACCAGCACAATCGTCACCCCGATCAGAGCCACCCCCACCAAGGTGTTGATCGCCGCCAGCACATGGGCCCCCTCGGCGCGGGGACGCCGGGCCAGCACGCTGACCATGGCGCTGTGGAACGGACCGTTGATGCCCCCCAGCAGGATCAGCAGGAACCCCGGGAGCACGTAGGCGTAGTTGTAGGCGTCATAGGCCGCGCCAACTCCAAAGGCGGCGGCGATCACCTGCTGGCGCACCAGGCCGGCCACCTTGCTCAGGGCCGTGGCCACCGCAACGATCAGGGCGATGCGGCGCAGGGACTTCGCCATCAGGGTCTGACCGCCGGCCGCGCAGGTGGGCTGATTCTCCACCGCACCCAACCCCTCACCCCACCTCCATGTCCGCGCAGGCCCCCGCCCACCCATCGGCCCCCGTTCCCGTGCTCCGTTTCGAGCCCCTGGTGGAGGGGGTGTTGCGCAAGCGCTACAAGCGTTTCCTGGCGGACATTGAACTGGCCGATGGCCAGCTGGTGACGGCCCACTGCCCCAACACCGGCCCGATGACCGGCGTGCTGATCCCCGGCGGCCGCGTGCGCCTGCGCCACGACCCCCGGCCCGAGCGCAAGCTGGCCTGGACCTGGGAGCAGGCGGAGGTGCCCGGAGCCGATGGGACCCCGATCTGGGTGGGGGTGAACACGGCCCTGCCCAACCGCCTGGTGCGGGCCACGATCGAGGCGGGACTCCTGGAGCCCTGGCTGGGGCCGATCGGCGCGATCCGGCCCGAGGTGGCCTACGGCGCCGGCAAGCGCAGCCGCATTGACCTGCTGCTCACCCCCAGCGAAGCAGCGCCGGACCCGCGGCCGATCTACTTAGAGGTCAAGAACACCACCTGGAGCGAGGGCACCATGGCTCTGTTCCCGGACACCGTGACCGAACGCGGGCAAAAGCACCTGGTGGAACTGGCGGAGGTGCTGCCAGAAGCCCGCGGCGTCCTGGTGCCCTGCCTCAGTCGCGCCGACGTGGACCGCTTCGCTCCGGGGGACCGGGCTGATCGGCGCTATGGAGAGCTGTTCCGCCTGGCACTCGACCGTGGCGTCGAAATACTCCCCCTCCGCTATGGCTTCGAAGCCGATGCGGTGCATTGGCTCGGCGTGACCGCCGTGGAACGCCGGGATCCTCTGGCGGCATCCGACGCCAATGAGATGGCAGAACGGTAGCCATTGCAACCAAAAATGTCCATTTTTGGCGACAATTGCATACCCAATATGCTCTGAAAATCGTTAAATTCCCAACGTTGGTCTTTTTCGATCGGGAGAGTCCGCTCCATGACTGCTGCTCCATCCGTCCCTTATCGCCAGCGACCCAAACGCCTGAGGGACGCCACATTGCTGGAGACCCCTGCTGTGCTGGCGGGCAAAATCAGGGGCCTCAGCAACCCCCGCACCCTGACCTGGCTGGCCTGTGTGCCCGTGGCCCTCTTCGGGCTTGGCCTGTTCAATCTCTCGGCCCACGCCGCCGATCTGCCGGAACTCACCCCTGCCTTCCTGATCAACAACCTCTGGTTGCTGGTCGCCGCCATTTTGGTGATCTTCATGAATGCCGGCTTCGCGATGGTGGAAGCCGGTATGTGCCGACAGAAGAACGCGGTCAACATTCTGGCCAAGAACCTCATCGTTTTCGCCCTGGCGGCCAGCGCCTATTGGATCATCGGCTACTCCCTGATGTACGGAGAGGCAGTTGTTCCGGGCTGGCTCTTCTTCGGCAAGGGCGGATTTCTCGGTTTGTTCTTCGACCCTGCCGTCACCCCTGACATGGTCAAGGATGGGGCCCTGGTACCCAGTGTCGACTTCCTCTTCCAGGTCGCTTTCGCAGGCACCGCCGCCACGATCGTCTCGGGCCTAGTGGCCGAGCGGATCAAATTCGGCGAGTTCGTGGTCTTCTCGCTCGTTCTGGTGGGCTTCGTCTACCCAATTGCCGGCAGTTGGAAATGGAACGCCGATGGCTGGTTGAACCAGATCGGCTTCATCGACTTCGCCGGCTCCACCCTTGTGCACTCCGTGGGCGCCTGGGCAGGAATCGTTGGGGCGATCATTCTCGGCCCCCGCATCGGAAAGTTTATGGACGGCAAACCCCAGGCCATTCCTGGCCATAATCTTGCAATCGCCACCCTGGGCTGTCTGATCCTCTGGATTGGCTGGTATGGCTTCAACCCGGGCTCGGTGCTCTCCATGAACGAGACCGTTCCTTACATCGCGGTCACCACCACCCTGGGGGCAGCCGGCGGCGCCATCGCCGCCACGATCCTGTCGCAGATCACCGGCGGAAAGCCTGACCTCACCATGACCATCAACGGCATTCTCGCTGGTCTCGTCGGGATCACAGCAGGCTGTGACGGCTACTCCATGCCAGCGGCCTGGGTGGTGGGCTTTCTTGCCGGCCTGCTGGTGGTGTTCTCTGTCGCGATCGTCGACAAGCTCGGCATTGACGATCCCGTGGGCGCCTGGTCGGTCCATGGCACCTGCGGCATCTTTGGCACCCTGGCGGTAGGCCTGTTCAACTCGGACAAGGGCCTGCTGTTGGGCCATGGTTTCGCCCAGCTGGGTCTCCAGATTCTTGGTGCTCTGGCCTACGCCGTGTTCGTCGTCGTGGCGTCATTCATCACGTGGGCGGTGCTCGGAGCCGTCTCGGGCGGCATCCGGGTCACTGAAACGGAAGAACTGGAAGGCCTCGACATCGGTGAGCACGGCATGGAGGCCTACCCAGACTTCAACACCATTTCCACCTGATCCATCCCACCAGTCAAAGCCAAACTCGCTTGGCTCACCACCCACACCCACGGTTTCCACCGTGGGTGTTTTCATGTCAGCGGTTTTCGCGTCAGCCCAAGCCCACTGGCCCATAGAGTCTGCTGCAACAGATGGCGACCTGATGGATACCCGCGCCTTCAAGCGATCGCTCCACCATTCCGAGCGCTACAACCGCCGTGGTTTTGGACGGGCCGATGAGGTTGCAGGCAGCCTTGAGCAGGCCTACCAGAGCGATCTGATTGCCAGCCTGAGGGAGAACGGATACCAGCTCCAGCACGGGCGCCTGAGCGTGCGCCTCGCTGAGGCCTTCGGCTTCTGCTGGGGGGTGGAACGGGCGGTGGCCATGGCCTACGAAACCCGCCGCCATTACCCCAGCGAGCGCATCTGGATCACCAACGAGATCATCCACAACCCCTCGGTGAACGATCACCTGCGCGAAATGAACGTCCAATTCATCGCCGTGGAGGAAGGGGTAAAGGATTTCTCCGAGGTGGGCATTGGTGATGTGGTGATCCTGCCGGCCTTTGGCGCCACGGTGCAGGAGATGCAACTGCTCAACGAGCGTGGCTGCCACATTGTCGACACCACCTGCCCGTGGGTCTCCAAGGTGTGGAACACCGTGGAGAAGCACAAGAAACACGCCTTCACGTCGATCATTCACGGCAAGGTCAAGCACGAGGAAACCCTCGCCACCAGCTCGTTTGCAGGCACGTATCTGGTGGTGCTGGATCTGGCGGAGGCGCGCATGGTCTGCGACTACATCCGCGGCCAGGGCGAACGGGAGGTGTTCATGGCCCGCTTCGCCAACGCCTGCTCCCCCGGCTTCGACCCCGACCGGGACCTGGCGAGGGTGGGGGTGGCCAACCAGACCACCATGCTCAAGAGCGAAACCGAGGAGATCGGCCGTCTGTTCGAGCGCACGATGCTTGAGCACTACGGTCCGGCCGATCTCAATGACCACTTTCTGGCTTTCAACACCATCTGCGATGCCACCCAGGAGCGCCAGGACGCCATGTTCTCCTTGGTGGACGAACCCCTCGATCTGATTGTGGTGATCGGCGGTTACAACTCCTCGAACACCACCCACCTGCAGGAAATCGCCGTCAGCCGGGGCATCCGCTCCTTCCATATCGACACCCCCGAGCGCATCGGCCCGGGAAACCGCATTGAGCACAAGCCCCTGGGGGCTGAGTTGGAAACCGTCGAGCCCTTCCTCCCCGATGGCCCCCTGAGGGTGGGAATCACCTCCGGTGCCTCCACCCCTGATCGGGTGGTGGAGGACATCATCCGCCAGCTCATCGCCCTGAGCGAAGCCTGATCCGCTGGCACAGCAGGCTGGGGTGAGCGCTCGCTGAGCGCCTAAATTGCTCACTGACAGCTCCATCAGAACCTTTGGGAGATCGGAGCCCGTTGACCCCTTCCCTGACCCGCATGGAACCGCCCACGGGCTCCGCCCCTGGGCTCCGCCACAGCACCGACAGCCGGGTGCGCTGCTACAGGAGCCAGTTTGCGGATCTGATGGAGATGAGAGCCCCCTCAGAGGTGGTGACCACCTATCTCGACCGCCACGAGGGCTGGTTCCGCCGCTGCGCCGCGCCGATGAAGGTGGCTCCGATTGGTGCCAGCGGCTACGCCCTAACCCTGGGCCGCTTCGGCAACTTCGGCTTCGAGGTGGAGCCCAGCATCGGCCTGGAACTGCTCCCCCAGCGCGCCGGGGTGTACCGGATCGTCACCGTTCCCTTGGCAGCCGCCGAGGAGGCTGAACTCACGGACCTGTACGACGTGGAGTTCAACGCCTGCCTCAGGCTCGACGACCACATCGACAGCCTGGACGACGCCCCCCCCAGCCCCCTGACGCAGGTCCGCTGGGAGTTGGATCTGAGTGTATGGATCAAGCTGCCCAGTTTGATTGGGCTTCTACCGGAGGCCCTGGTACAGAGCAGCGGCGACCACTTGCTGCGGCAGATCGTGCGGCAGATCTCCCGCAAGCTCACCTGGAAAGTGCAGGAAGATTTCCACGCCTCCCATGCTCTGGATTGCCCACCCAGGCGACGGGCGCAGTTCTAGAGCTGGGGTCCTAGACCGGAGGGGTCAGGATCTTCGCCACAATCTGAAGTCCCGTGAAGGTCTGCCAGAGAAACAAGGTCAGGGCAGTCATGTTGAGACCCACATGCACTTTGCGCGCCATCAGGTTGCCCTGCTGAATCTGGGGCACCAGCGCCACCGCCAGTGTGATCAGGCTGGCAATGCCCAGGCCCACCAACAGGTGCGGGGCGACAAACAGCTTGCCGTTGTTGATGTAGGTGACAGCCATGCCCCCAAAGCTGCCGAGCACCGTGAGCGCCAGCACCAGGCTGCCCACTTTGAAATGGCGCTGGGCGTACTTGCCCTTGATCAGATCCTTGCGCTGCTCGGGCTCGGCCAGGCGGGTGCGCTTGGCCTTGACGCCCAGATAAAGGGCATAAAGCGACAGGGCCCCCAGCACTGCCATCAGCAGGGGATGGACAAAGTTGAGGCTGTAGGCGAGGGCGTCGGGCATGGGTGTGGAGCAATGCAGGCGAAGCTAAACCGGCAGGTCCCTTTACGACAGCCACCCGCACCTGAACGCATGGAGCTCAGTGCAGAAAGTGGCGGCGCCCGGTCGTGACCATGGCCAGGCCCAGCTCATCGCAGGCGACGATCGAATCGCGATCGCGCACGCTGCCGCCGGGCTGAATCACCGCGGTGATGCCGTGGCCAGCCGCCAGGCGCACGGTGTCATCAAAGGGGAAGAAGCCATCGCTGGCCAGCACGGCCCCCTGGGCCCCGTCGCCGGCCGCCTCCAGGGCGAGGCGGGCCGAGCCCACCCGGTTCATCTGGCCGGCGCCGATGCCCAGGCTGCAGTTGGAGCGGGCCACCGCGATCGCGTTCGAGCGCACATGGCGCACCAGCCTCCAGGCAAAGCGCAGATCCTCGAACTCCTCTGCCGTGGGTAGACGCTCACTCACCACCTGCCAGGCGCTCTCCTCCACCGGCTGATCGTCGAGCTGCTGCACCAGCACCCCCCCGAGCACGCTGCGCAACTGCTGATCAGCCGCGCGCCGAACCGCCTGAGGGCTGAGTACCAGCAGGCGCAGGTTCGCCTTGGCCGCCAGCCGCTCCCGAGCCTCCGGGCTAAAGGCTGGCGCCACCACACACTCCAGGAACAGGCCGGCCAGGTGCTCCGCGGCCGCCCCATCCACCGGGGCGTTCAAGGCAACGATCCCGCCGAAGGCCGAGACACGATCGGCATCGAGGGCGCGCTTGAGGGCCTCGGCAGTGCTGCCGCCTGTGGCCACGCCGCAGGGATTGGTGTGCTTGACCACCACAGCGGCGGGCCGCTCGCCGCCTGCCGGTTCCACCCGTCCTTCGCCGTAGCCGAATTCGCACACGGTGGCCACGGCGGCCTCCAGATCAATCAGGTTGTTGTAACTGAGCTCCTTGCCCTGGAGCTGCTCCACCTCCCCCCACCCGGCCCTGGGGTCGGAGTACCAACGGGCGCTCTGATGCGGGTTTTCTCCGTAGCGCAACACCTGGCGCAGGGGGAGGGAAAGCACGAAAGTCGCTGGGGCCTCGTCGGTGCTCGGACTTCCAGCGGCCAGGCGCTCCCCCATCCAGGCGCTGATGGCAGCGTCGTAGCTGGCCGTGTGGCGGAAGGCGGCCAGGGCCAGCTGCGTCCGGTAGGCCCCATCCACCGCGCCTGCCGCCAGGGCCGCCAAGTAGCCGTCGTATTGGCCAGGGCTGGTGAGCACGGCCACATCGGCGTGGTTCTTGGCCGCGGCCCGCACCATCGCCGGCCCGCCAATGTCAATGGTCTCGATCGCCGTCTCCCAGAGCACCTCCGGATCGGCCACCGTTTCCCGAAACGGATACAGGTTCACCACCACCACGTCGATGGCATCGATCCCCTGGGCGAGCAGATCGGCCTGGTGGGAAGGGTCCTGGCGCCTGGCCAGGATGCCGCCGTGGATGCGCGGGTGCAGGGTCTTGACCCGCCCGCCGAGCATTTCAGGCGCCCCGGTGTGCTCGGCCACCCGGGTCACCGGCAGACCCGCGGCCTCCAGCACAGCGGCCGTGCCCCCACTGGAGAGAAGTCGGTAACCGTGGGTGTGATGGAGCGCTTCGGCCAACGGCACCAGACCCTCCTTCTCAGACACACTCAGAAGGGCAGTGGGCGCCATCTCGATCGCTGAGGCTGTCGCCCCAACCTACGCAGCAGAGCTGAACCATCTATGGCCGACGATCAACTCCGCACCGGCCCCGCCGGGGCCAGCCACCGCCTGGTGCTGCTGCACGGCTGGGGGGCCGATGCCGACGATCTACTGGAGCTGGGGGAGCTGCTCGTCGGTGGCGACACCGAAGTGGTGGCCCTGCGGGCGCCGGAACCCCATCCGCTGGGGGTGGGCCGCCAGTGGTACGACCTGCAGCCCATCGACTGGACGAAACTGCCGGCGGCACGGGCCCTGCTAGAGGAACGACTGATCGCCCTGGGGGCAAGTGTCCCGCTTGAGCGGACAAGCGTGCTGGGCTTCTCCCAAGGAGCCGCCATGGGCCTTGATGTGGCCAGTGGCTTACCGATTGCCGGACTGATCGCCTGCAGCGGCTATCCCCATCAGGATTGGCAGCCCCAAGCCCCGCTGACGCGGGTGCTGCTCACCCACGGCACCGATGACCCGGTGGTTCCCTACGGGGCCAGCGAGGAAGTAGCCCGGCGTTTGAAGGGTTCCGGCGGCGATGTGGAGCTGCGCGGATTCTCTGGCGGCCACACGATCGACCCGATGCTGTTCCCCGTCCTGAGGGACTTCCTGAAACAGAGCCGTCGCTGAAACCAGGGGCAAGGTCGTGTGTTGACCATGTCCCTGGAATGACTTCTGCCGTGCCGATGGGATGGGACTTCAGACAAAGGCGTACTCGTACTCCTCCATCTCCTCCCAATCATCGGAGCCGGCGGACTCGAGGCCAGCGAACAGGGTTTCCTCACCAATTCGATCGACGATCAGGCGCAGGGAGGGGAAAAGAAAGTGATTCTCCTCGGCGTACTGGGCGCTGAACAGGCCTTTTTCGCCCCAGAAGAAGCGATCGGTGGTGTGCTCATTGCGGCGCACATTGAGAATGGCCGGTGCCGCCAGTGCCGATTCAGCGATGTAGCGCCGGGCAGCGGTAACGGGCTTGTGCTCACCGGTTTCAAGGTTGTGGGTCGGCACGTGGGCCAGAACCCTCTGGCCGGCGAGACGACGGCGACTAATCCGCTTGCGCTTCTTGGACATAGGACCACTCCCGCTGAAGGGAGGCTTAAGGAGGAACAGGGTGGGTGGTCGCAGGACGAACCACCACGGCAGAGCCACCCCCAGGAGGAGGCCCGGCACGCCCATACGTCTGTCGAGCCGAGAAGGGCTTCAGGACTCCCCTCCGTGACGCGCTGGCCTGGGGTGAGCCAGGCACGGCAGAGGGGGCCGACAGCCCCTGCTGTAGCCTCGCTGCAAGGGGATCGCAACAAGGACGGTCACGACGGAAACCCTGCGGTCCGCTTCCGGGCTGCAAAGTATTGGTCGATACGCCATCTTAAGACTTTTTCCCGGATTTCGAACGTCCAATCCGGAAGATTTTTCTGCCACTTCCGCGACCGAGCCCTTGAATGCAGGTCTCCGAAAGGTTTCTTGCCCTGCTCCAGCAGCAGTTGGCCCAGTTCACCGACCGCTTGGACCTTCGTTCCCTGGTGGTCTACCTGGCATTGCCCACCCCCGACGGCAAGCCCTCGCTTGTGCCCGTTGGCGCCTGGCCCCACGACGGCGCACCCCTCCCAGCGGTCGAACATGACACCGAGTTGCGCCTTCCGGATGCCCAGCGCCGCTGGCTGGCCCTGCGCCATGAGCAGGTCCTGCTGGGGGCCCTGCGGGTGGAGACCGACCAGTTGCCCTGGTCCGAACCCCTGACCCAGCGCCTGCAGGCCACCGCCAATGGGCTCACCTTGGCCCTCTGCCTCGATCTGGAACAGCAGCGCCTTCGCGATCAATTGCAACGCCAGGACCAGCAATTGCGCCTGCTCGTGCATCAACTGCGCAACCCCCTGGCGGCCCTGCGCACCTTCGGCCAGCTGCTGCTGCGGCGGCTCGATGGCGACCAGGCCAACCGCCTTCTGGTGAAGGGCCTGTTGGCCGAAGAGCAGCAACTCAACCGCTACGTGGATGCGATCGATCGGCTGGCAGGGCCGCTGCAGCTGGCCTCCGGTCCGACAGAACCCCAACCGCTCCTCCTCCCACCCTCCCTTGCCGCCCGGAGCGAAACGGGCCTGCAGGAGCTGTTGACCCCGCTGCTGCAGAGGGCCGCCGCCACCGCCGCCCTCCAGGGCCGCCGCTGGCACACCAGCGATCCACTCCCCTCCTGGGAAGGAGAGCCAGGGGCTGTGGCCGAAATCCTGGCCAATCTGCTGGAAAACGCCTTCCGCTACAGCCCCCCGGAGGCTGAGGTGGGCCTGCTGGCCCAATCCCTGCAGGCAGGCCTGCGGCTCACCGTCTGGGATGGCGGAACCCCGATCGACCCGCACGAGCGCGAAGCGATCTTCGGCCGGGGTGTGCGCGGCGCCCGCGGCAAAGGCCTCGCCGGCACCGGCCTCGGTCTTGCCCTGGCCAGAGATCTGGCCCGCTCCCTCGGCGGCGACCTGCGCCTGGTGGTGCCCCCCGCAGCCATTGACCCAACCCTGCCGCGCGCCGGGAACGCTTTCTGCCTGGAGCTGCCGCCGGCCGGCGCTGCACCTAGGCCCACCCCAGCACCACCAACAGAGCCATGACGGCCAGAGCCAAGGCTTCGCTCCATTCCACGCAAGCGCCGTAGCTGTCGCCGCTGTGCCCCCCCAGCCGTCGCCCGAGCCCCAGGGGCACCAGGAGCGCCGGCAGCCCACCGCTCCAGAGCACTCCAGGCCAGGCACCCACGGCCCCCAAGCCCGCCCAGAAGCCCAGCAACACCAGGCTGGGGCGCAGCTCCCGCCCCAGCCCACGCCAATGGCGACGATGGAAACCTGCTGACCCCTCCGGCTCCGGTCGCAGGTAGGGGAACCGCTCCATGGCCACCAGGGGGGCCATTCGCCCCCAGACGGAAGCGGCGATCAAAGCGAACGGCACCAGCGCCGGCACCAGCGCCGCCAGGCTGAACAGGGCCGCCGCCCGAAGCAGCAACAGCTGCACCAGAGCCAGCACCCCGGCCGCCCCCACCCGGCTGTCCTCCATCGCCTCCAGGCAACGGGGCCCGGCCCCCAATCCATCAGCGGTGTCCATGGCCCCATCCATGTGCAGACCGCCGCTGAGCCAGAGGCCCAGGGCGACCACCAGGGCCACCTGGGCGGCCACGGGAATCCGGCCGACGCTGGCCCACCACAGCAGCGCCTGCAACGAGCCGATCACCAGGCCGACCCAGGGGGCGAAGCGGGCGATGCGCTCAAAACGCGGCCGCGGCCAGGCCCCCAGGGGGAGCACGCTGTAGAAGATCCAGGCACCCGCCAGATCCCCCAGCCAGCCAGGAGCCGCCTTCGGCCGCTGCAGGGGCATCGCCAGCCTTGCGGAAGGGGCTGATCCTGCCGCGGCGCGACCTAGGTTCGACACCCTCCCTGCCTGCCTTCGTTGATTCGCCCGGCTGAGGGGGCCGCCTTCGCCTTCGAGATCACCGCCCGCTGCCCCCGCACCCGGGCGCGCACCGCTCTTTTCCACACCCCCCACGGGGTGGTAGAGACGCCCCGGTTCATGCCCGTGGGCACCGCCGCCACGGTCAAGGGCGTCACCGCTTCTCAACTGGCTGAGACCGGCGCCCAGATGGTGCTGGCGAACACTTACCACCTGCACCTGCAACCAGGCGAGCAGGTGGTGCAGGAGGCTGGCGGGCTGCATCGGTTCATGGGTTGGAGCGGCCCGCTGCTCACCGATTCCGGTGGTTTCCAGGTGTTCAGCCTCGGGGCGATCAATCGCATTGACGAGCAGGGTGTGGTGTTCCGCTCCCCCCGCGACGGGGCCCGGATCAGCCTCACGCCGGAGCGCTCGATGGAGATCCAGATGGCCCTGGGCGCCGATGTGGCCATGGCCTTCGACCAGTGCCCTCCGTACCCCGCCAGCGAAAACGACGTGGCCGAGGCCTGTGGGCGCACCCAGCGCTGGCTGGAGCGCTGTTGTGCCGTGCACAGCCGCCGCGACCAGGCCCTGTTCGGCATCGTTCAGGGAGGGGTCTACTCCCACTGGCGCGAGCGTTCCCTGGGGGGGGTGGCGGCCCTCGACCTGCCGGGCGTCGCCATCGGCGGGGTGAGTGTGGGGGAACCGGTGGAGGAGATGCACCGGGTGGTGCGCCAGCTGGGCCCGCTGCTGCCCGAGCAGAAACCCCACTATTTGATGGGGGTGGGCAGTCTGCGGGAGATGGCGATCGCCGTGGCCCAGGGCATCGATCTGTTCGACTGCGTGCTGCCCACCCGCCTGGGGCGCCACGGCACTGCCCTGGTGGGGGGTGAGCGCTTCAACCTGCGCAACGCCCGCTTCCGCCACGACCACACCCCCCTCGATCCCAGCTGCCCCTGCCTGGCCTGCCGCGGCCACAGCCGTGCGTACCTGCACCACCTGGTGCGCAGCCAGGAACTGCTCGGGCGCACCCTGCTCAGCCTCCACAACCTCACCCAGCTGATCCGCTTCACCGGCGCGATGGCACTGGCGATCGCCGAGGGGATCTTTTCGGAGGATTTCGCTCCCTGGGAACCGGGCTCACCAGCTGCACACACGTGGTAGCGTCCGATTTCGGACCTCGTTCAGCTTTAGGGATGGTCGCTTTCAATCTGCATCTGCTGGCCCAGCTGCCTGAGGCTTACCAGGCCTTCGGTCCCCTGGTCGACATCCTGCCGATCATCCCCCTGTTCTTTTTGCTGCTCGCTTTCGTGTGGCAGGCCTCGGTGGGATTCCGCTGAATGCACTCCAGTCCTCGAACTGCGGGCTCAACAGCCCTGTCAAAGGCGGAAAGGAGAAGGTGCTGGCTTCCTGAGATCCCACCCCTTGGCCAACGAGTCAGGCACCCTTGAGCACCGCCCAGGCGAAGGCCGGTAAGGAAAGCATCCGCCGCCAGCGGCTCGGTTCTTGAATCAGCCGATGTAGCCATTCGATCCGCAGAGCTCCCATCCAGCCAGGGGCTCTTTTTTTGTGCCCAGCCCAAACATCGAAGCTGCCGCCCACTCCCATCCACAGACCCAGCTGGCCCTGATGCAGTCGGTGGATCCAGAGTTCCTGACGGGGCACCCCTAGGGCCACCAGCACCAGATCAGGCCGGGCCTCCAAAAGCTCCCGCTCGAGGGCGGGCCAGGCTTCTTTCGGTTGAAAGCCGTGCAGGGCGAAGGCCAGCTTCAGCGACGGCCAGTGCTCCAGCAACTGCCGTTTCAACGCCCCCATCACCTCCGGGCTAGCCCCCACCAGGGCAACGGTCCAGCCTGCCTGCACGCCATGGGCCAGCAGCTCGTGGGCCAGCTCGATGCCCGGGCTGCGCCGCACCCTGAACCCCTGGCGACCCAGGGCCCAGACCACACCAGCTCCATCGGGGATCACCAGCTGGGCCGCCGTAATCACTTCCCCCAGAGCACGATCCGCCCGGGCCGCCATGGTCATCTCAGCGTTCAGCGTCACCAGCTGACCACCGCCATGGGTGTGCAAGGCGATCGCCGCGGCGCGCACATCGGCACAGACGTCCACGGGAACCCCGAGCACCTGGGCCCTCACCCCTAGCTCCGGCACCCGGTCGGTCGTCATGGATGCCATCGATGCCCTGGGCAGCAGGTGAGAATCTATGGCTGGATCAGCGCCCCACCCAACCGCCGCATCCGCACCCTCCCCACCGGATGACCTTCACCCGCGCCGATCGTGCCCGTGCAGGCACGGCCCACTCCACGGGCACCCCCACCCTGCCCCAGGCCTTCGCCGCAGCCGAGCTGCCCGATGCCCCGCGGCAGCTCAGCGAGGCCGAAGCGCGGTGCACGCTGAACGACCTGGACGGGCAGATCGAGGCAGTGGTGCTCAGGCGTCAGCACCCGATCACCGGCCTGCTCCCCGCCAGCACGGCCCACACGGTGCACGGCAACTACGGCGATGCCTGGGTGCGGGACTGCGTCTACTCCATTCAATGCGTCTGGGGCCTGGCCCTGGCCCACCGGCGCCTCGGGGGCCCTTCCACCAGGGTGTTCGAACTGGAGCAACGCGTGCTGCAGCTGATGCGCGGGCTGCTCAACGCCATGTTGCGTCAGGCACCGAAGGTGGAGCGCTTCAAGCACAGCCTGGCCCCCCTCGATGCCATCCATGCCAAGTTCGACACCGCCACAGGAAACCCGGTGGTGCCCGATGACGGCTGGGGCCACCTGCAACTGGATGCCACCGGACTGTTCCTGCTGCAGATCGCCCAGCTGACCCGCGCCGGCCTGGTGGTGGTGCAGACCAGTCACGAGCGGGATTTCCTGCAGAACCTCGTCTACTACGTTGCCAGGGCCTACCGGGTGGCGGATTACGGCATCTGGGAGCGGGGTGACAAGGGCAACCATGGTCTGCCCGAGCGCAACGCCAGCTCGATCGGCCTGGTCAAGGCGGCTTTGGAGGCCCTCGACGGCCTCGACCTCTACGGGCCCCACGGCGATGGCCGCAGCCGCCTCCACATTCCCCACGACGCGATCGTGCGCCTGCGCCGCGCCCTGCAGGGTCTGCTGCCGCGGGAATCCGCCAGCAAGGAAGTTGACAGCGCCTGCCTTTCGGTGATCGGCTACCCCGCCTGGGCGGTGGAGGATCCGCGCCTGATCCAGCGCACGCGCGCCAAGATCCGCGAGGTGCTGGGAGGGGCCTACGGCTACAAACGCTTCCCCCGCGACGGTCACCAGACAGTGGTCGAAGACCACAACCGCCTGCACTACGAGCGCGAGGAACTGGCCGCCTTCACGGCGATCGAATGCGAGTGGCCCTTGTTCTTCGCCTACGAGCTGGTCACAGCCTGCTGCGAGGAGCGCTGGCAGGAAGCCTGGCTCTGGCGCTCGCGACTCGATGCCGTGAGCGTGATGGTCGACGGGGTCCCCCTGCTGCCGGAGCTCTACCTGGTGCCAGGAACGGCGCTCGAAGCCGAACGGGCGGGGCCGGGCAGCCAGCCCCGCGTGGCCAACCCCAATGTGCCCCTGCTTTGGACCCAGAGCCTCACCTGGCTGGGGGACCTGATGCTCCAGGGGCTGCTGCTGCCCAGCGATCTCGACCCCTGCGGCCGCCGCCAGGGCCGGTCCTTGGGGGCCGAAAAGGTGCTGGTGGGCCTGGTGCCCGCCACCGAAGCCATCGCCGATGTCCTCAGCGCGGCGGGGCTTCCTGTCACGGCGCCCAAGGGTGGCGCGGTCAAGCTTCGGGTGGCCAGCTCAAAGGAACTCTCCGAGCGCATGGCCAGGGTGGGACGCAATCCCCGTCTGGGACTGGGGGGGCATCCACCGGTGCGCATGGAAGCGATGGCCACAGCACGGCTCTACACCCACGGGGAGGACACCCTGGCCTTCCTGCCGGCGGTGCTGGAAGAGGGCACGTTCTACCTGGCCGATGACCCGGAACAGCTGGTGGAGACCGTCGGCAGCGAACTCCGTCACCTGCAACGCCACTGGCGCGGCAGCGGTGTCCCCCTGCTGCTGATCCCTGTGGCCGAAGGGCCGTTCCAGCGCGACCCCGAAGCCTTCCTGCGCCTGGGGGAGAGCCTGCGCAGCGGCCTGCTCGAATCGGTGCCCGTGGAGCTGGCCAGCCTCGAGGCGGTCGTGGATCAGCTGACCTCTGTGGCGCTGCCGCCCGAAGCGGGCGTGGAGATCTCGCCCAAGGAGAACGTGGGCCCGCTGCTGCGGGCCAGCACCAGCCGGCAGCAGCTGACGGCTCGGCAGGAACTTGAGCTCGGACTTGAAGCCGTCGCCGTGGCCGACCTGGCCCAGCGGCTCTGGCAGAGCACCTCCCTGCCGGAGCAGGCGGAGCTGCTCGAGCAACTGGTGCGCCGGCTGGGCCTCAACGCCATCCTCCAGGGCCCCTCCAGCCGGGGGCCTGTGAAACTCTTGGCCCTGGTGGAAGCGATCTACCACCGGGCCCTGGCCGAGGCCGACTGGAGCGTGGTGCGGCGTTGCGCCGGGGTAATCGGGCTGATTCATCCGCAGCTCGAAGATGCCCTCACCGATTTGCTCGTGCGCCAGAAGCAGGTGGTGGTGGGACGTAACTACACCCATGAATCGCTGATCAGCCAGCCCCAGGGCAGCCTGGCGATCGCGGCGATGATCGAGCGCTACAGCGGTGAAGACGGTCGCGAGCGCATGCTCCAGCAGGAACTGCTTCTGGCCCTTGATGGTCTCGCCCGGCTGGAGCCAGGCCTGCTCAGCGGCAGCCTCACCCTGCAACTGGGACAACTGCTGCTGCTGCTCACCGGCGAATTGGCCAGCGAACGGGACCTCGCCCCCGACGAGGCCTTCGAGGCCCTCTGCGGCCTGCCACCCCACGCCATTCACCGCCGCCTTCGGGCGGTGCTGGCCGACAGCGACCACGCCCGGGCGGCTCTCCAACGCAAGGAGCAGCTTCACGTGAGTGGGCGGGTGCGCTGGGACGTGCCCGATCCACTCGAAGAGCTGCCCAGGGGCGGCGACTGGCTGCAGCAGCGGCAGCGGCAGGGGGCGCTGCAACGGGTGCCGCGGGAGTTCTATGCCGGCATCTGGGACCTCCTGCACCACTGCAAAGGCCTGGTGATCGGCGACAAGCTGGAGCGGCGCAACCGACTGGAGTGCGCGCTGCTTGCAGAGATGACCTCTGGAGAGCGCAACTTCGCCACCCTGGTGGAGCATCTGCTGAGCAAGATCGAGGCTGCCGAGTACCGGCAGCTCTGCACCGAGACGCTGATCTCACTGATCACTTTCGTGGAAGCCAACCCACAGGTGCAGTTCGATGATTATCTGGCCTTGGATGTGGTGATCGGCCACGCCGTTCGCGTGGGCTGGCAGCAGAACCACGCCGACAAGAACGCCGCCAGCTATGCCCTTCACAAGGCAGAGGCCTGGGAGCAGTTCTACGGGGCCTCGCCGGCGAACTGCCGCCGCTGGCAGATCCTCGCCCTCAAGGAACTCACCCAGCTGGGCTGAACTCAGCCCACGGCTGAAGCTCCCCTGCGGGACAGGCCCCCGGCGTTCAGATCGGCACCTTGAGGGCCATGCAGCGGGCGGGCTGCTCGACCGCCTGCTCGATCAGATCGGCCAGCTGTAGGGCCCTGGAAGCCTGCAAACCATCCACAGCCGGGGTCTCCCGCCCCCGGACGCACTGGAGGAAGTGCTCCAGCTCGGCGTAGAGCGGCTCGATGGAAGTGGTGATCACCTCCTCGATGAAGCCATCGTTGCGATAGAGCAATTCGCCATGGTCGGCGGAAATCGACTGGTGTGCCCGCCGGTGGATACGCAGGCTGCGGTTAAGAAAATCGGTTTCCACCAGGCTGGCCCGACAATGGGCACTGAGGCTGCGGATCTTGCGGTGGGCCATCTTGCTGGCCGTCAGGCTGGCCACCACACCGTTGGCGAAACCCAGGGTGGCATTGACGTAATCGATCGGCCCCTCGGAGCTGCAGCCCCCAGCGGCCGCCAGGCGCACCACCGGCGCCCCCGCCAGCTCAAGCACCAGGTCGATGTCATGGATCATCAGGTCCAGCACCACCGACACGTCGTTGGCCCGGTCGGCGTTGGGGCTGTGGCGGCGGGCTTCGAGGACCACCACATCTTCATTGGCCACCACCTTGAGCAACTCGCGGAACGCAGGGTTGAAGCGCTCGATGTGGCCCACCTGCAGCAACCGGCCGGCAGATTCGGCCGCCTGGATCAACTCGGCGGCCTCCTCCTGGCTGGCGGCGATCGGCTTTTCGATCAGTACGTGCACGCCTGCCTTCAGGCAGGCCATGCCCACCCGATGGTGCAGGAGGGTCGGCACCGCGATGCAAACAGCCTCCACCTCACCGAGAAGCTCGTGGTAATCGGCGACCCAGCGGCATTGAAACTGCTCAACCGCCAATTGGCCCCGCTCCGCATCGGGGTCAGCAACGGCCACCAGCTCGGCATCCCGCAACAGGCTGAGCACCCGGGCATGGTGCCAGCCCATGTTGCCGATGCCGATGACGCCCACCTTCACCGGGGTCATGGCATCGGTCATTGCGTCACTGTCCACCGGACACCCATGGTGGAATTATCAACGATCAGCCCCCCTCACGTGCCGATCGTTCACTGGAGCGGTCCTGGGGGCGGTCCGAGGGTCGCTCCTCAGGTGTGTCTCCGCTGGAGCGCCGGACGATCTGGACCCGATCGATGCGGGGGCCGTCCATGGCCAGGATCTCAAAGCTGTGACCTTGCCAGCGCAGACTTTCACCGGCGGAGGGTATGTGCTGCAGGCGCTCCAGAAGGAACCCCGCCAGGGTGTGATGGCCATCGGCTTCGGGCAGGTGCAGACCGAGCTGGCGGTTGAGCTCAAAGATCTCGAGATCCCCCGCCACCAGCCAGGTGTCGTCGTGGACCTGCTGCAGATCGTTCTGATCCGATTGCGGGTCTTCCTCTTCCCCCACGATCTCGCTGGTGAGGTCAGCCACGGTCACGAGGCCCTCGGTGCCCCCGTGCTCATCGACCACCACCACCAGGGGGTGCCCGCTGCGGATCACAGGCAGGAGGTCGGCCAGGGGGGTGATTTCCTGGACCCGCAGCACCGGCGTGACGTAGGGGGCCAGAGGGGTGTCGCTCTGCAAGTCGCCCCGAGCAATGGGCTCAGCCAAGCGGCGCAGGTCGAGCAGGCCACGCACGTCGTCGAGGGACTGACCGATCACCGGGAAGCGGGCGTGGTGAGTGGCATGCACCGCCTCCATCATCTGGGCAAAGCGCACACCGATCGGAAGGGTGACCATGCCGGAACGCGGCACCATCACCTCGCGCACCGGGGTGTCCCGCAACGAAAAAAGGCCCTCGAGGATGTTGCGCTCATCGGGCATCAAGCCGGTGACGCTGTTGGATTCGATCATGGTCTCCAGCTCGTCGGCGGAGAGGGCCGGCACCAGCTGATCCCAGTTGCGCGGCAGACCGAGCAGGTGGAGCAGGCCGTCACTGAGGCGCTCAAGCAGGCTCAGCAGCGGCGCCAGGGTGCGGGTGGAGGATTCCAGGAGGGGCGCCAGGCGCAGGGCCGAGGACTCGGGCCGGTGCAGCACCCAGGCCTTGGGCAACAGCCCCCCCACCAGGGTGGCCAGCACCACCAGCACCACGAACACCAGCAGATCGATCCAGGGGCGGCTGACGGTGGGATCCCAGCGGGCCGCCACGCCGCGGCCGGCCCAGCCCAGGGCCACCAGGGCCAGGGCCACCCCGAGCTGGGTGGCCACCAGGGCCCGCCGCAGCCGTTTCTGGAGCCGTGCCACCGCCGCAGCGCCCGGGCGGCCATCGGCCTCCAGCAGCTTCACCCGGCTGGGCCGAAGCCGGATCAGGGCGAACTCCCCGGCGGCGAAAAAGGCCAGCAGGACCAGAAGGCCGGCCAGGGCGAGATAGCGCATGGGCAGCAGAGGGGGCCCTGAAAACAGGTTCAGGGGGCACATCCGGTCAGCCCGACCCTAGAGAACGGGGCCCATCTGTGCCCTGCTCCCCCGACCGGCTGCTCAGCCGGGGCAAGCTGCCGTACGCCTCGGCCGCAGGACCGCCATGAGCGAACGCTGCCGGGGATTGAAGTTGTCATCGCTCACCAGCAGCAGGGCTGGCCCCTCCCGGCGCACGCCCGTCCCCGCTCCGGGGGCGGCTTGGGGTCCCACGGCCAGGCCCTCCCAGTTGTCCGATGCCAGGCCGCTGGCGATCAGATCCCAGCTGAACAGAGGCTGAAGGGGCGGCGCGACGGCTGGATCCACGGCGGGCGCGGTCTGAAGATCGCCCATCCGGTAGAGGCTCAGCAGGACGCCCCAACCCTCCGGGGGCAGGTAACTGCGCCAGAGCCCCAGCAGCTTCCTCTGGTCAGGCAAAACAAGCAGCTCCGTGAGCCCCCAGAGGCCGGGCTGCTTGGGAAGGGCCAGGGCAGGCAGGGCCGTGAACGACCCAGCTCCCTTGGCAGAGGGGGCGTAACGCAGCAGCCGCACCCGGTCGGGGGGATCTTGGCGCAGGGGGGTTTCGGCGGCCAACAGCAGATCGCCGGTGCCGGCGCCGCCCGCAGCCGGCAGCCAAGTGAGGGACTCCGGCCCACTGTTGGATTCCAGCCCCTGGCCCGGCCGGGCCTGCCAGGGCTCCGGCAGCTCCACTGCCCGCTGCAGCAGACCCGTGGCGGGGTCGAAGCGCAGCAACTGGGCCGGCCGCTCGGCGCTGCGGCGACCTTCGCTGGTGATCCAGAGCGCTCCGGGGGCCCGCGCCAGACCTTCGCCATCGACCTGAACAGGCAGGGGGGCATAGGGACGGCCCACGAGCGCCAGGGGATCGCGGAACAGGGCAGATGGCCGACGCAGAGCGCGCGGATCGAGCGCAATCAGGTAGCCCTGGGGCGCATCGCTGAGCAGCCAAAGCAGATCCGTTGCCTGATCGAAGCTGACCGCCGAGAACCCCCCCAAGGGCCTGCCAGCGGCCACCCGGGAGGGAAGCGCCAACTGGGCCTGGACCTGCCAACCAGCAGCCAGGGGGCAGGGGAGGGCAAGCTCGATCACAGGACTAAGGAGCCAAAGCGGCAGCTAGCGGAGCCCCCAGGGGCGGACGCGTTCAGACCACAGCCACCGACCGGAAGGGAATGGGGGTCCCGGGGATCGAACCCGGCTTAGGCGAATTATGAGTTCGCTGCATTCACCAGATTGCTAGACCCCCCACAGCGGTCTTACCAGAGACCACGTACAGGCGTGTAGGTGGTGAGGGGCCTGGCCGGGGCGGGGAAAGATTGCACCGACATCCCGCAGCCTGCCTCGGGCAGACCGGAGCAGAAGCCGTTACCCACATCGGCGGTGCGCCAGGGGATCGGGCTGCTCTGCTCCTCCAGCAGGGCCTGGTAGGTGTTCTGCAGGGCCGAGCCGTCCCAGACAATCGTCTGATCAGGGAAACCGAGGGCGACGATCCTGCCGCCATCACGACCGGGGACAGCGAGTCCGAGCAGATCAGTGATCTGGTTGGTGAGGCTGACGCCCCGGGCGAAGGGAGCCGTGTAGCTGTAGAAGCGGCGCTCCACCATCTCGCTGGTGGTCTGCACGACGCCGCAGCGGGTCACCTCCACCGGTGCGGCGGGAAAACCATCGCTCGCGCCGCTCCCGGGGAGCGGCGCTTCAACCGTGGTGTTGCAGACCACTGGACCAGCCTGGGCCACCGGCATCCCCAGAAAAACAGCACCCACAAGAGCAGGCGCGAAGCCCAGGGCCGCCCTTCGACAGAGCCTTTCAGCGCTGGTCCCACGGGATTGGCGAGGCGCACGGGCCATGGGAACACTCCTGGATCTAGGCGCAAACTAGACAACTTGACCCCGACATGCCAGGTCCTGTAAACGCCGATGGCTTCCCTGTCCGCCAGAACCCTTCCCAACACAGCCGCCGAGCGGCGCACCGCCCTGCTGGAACTGCTGGCCCGCCGGGCCTACCGCCACGGCCAGTTCACCCTCGCCTCCGGCCGCAGCAGCCACCACTATGTGAACTGCAAACCAGTGAGCCTCAGCGGCTTTGGGCTTGCCCTGCTCGCCGCCGAACTGCTGGAGCGGGTGGAGCCGGCGGCGGCGGCGGTGGCGGGGCTCACCCTCGGAGCTGACCCCCTGGTGAGCGGTGTCGCCCAGGCCGCCGCCCTCGCTGGCCGTGACCTGGATGCCCTGATCGTGCGCAAGCAGGCCAAGGGTCACGGCACAGGCGCCTGGCTGGAGGGGCCCCTGCCGAAAGCCGGCGAGCGCATCACCGTGCTCGAAGACGTCGTGACCAGCGGCGGCTCCTCGCTCAAAGCGGTTCGCCAGCTGCGGGAGGCCGGCTACCGGGTGGATCGCGTCCTGACGATCGTCGATCGTCAGGAGGGCGGTGCAGAGGCGATGGCCGCTGAGGATCTCGAACTGGTGAGCCTGTTTCTGCTCGAGGAGGTGGCCGCCACGGCCGCCCTACAACCGTGAGCTCCACCCCCTCCCCCTGGGCCTGGCAGCCCGCCCAGCCCAGCCGCCTGGTGGAAACGGTCAGCCTGATGCGCCTGGAAGGCCCCGACGCTCTACGGGTGCTGCACGGCCAGACCAGCCAGGCGATCGAAGGCGCCAAACCCGGGCAGCTGCTGGCCAGCTGCGTCATCGGTCCCACCGCCCGCCTGCGGGGCCTGGCGGAGGTGCTGGTGGACACGGGCGGGGCCTGGCTGGTGGTCACCGCCGGGGAGGGGTCGCTCGTGCACCAGGCCCTCGATCGGGTGCTGTTCCCCGCTGACCAGGTGACGCTGGGGGTGATGGAAACGGCCACGCTCGTCACTCCCCTGGGGCCACCGCCGGCCGACCCGCCGCCCGCCATTGCTGAAGACCTTTGGGAGCCTTTGGGTGCGGATGGCCCCCAGGGATGGTTGCTGGGATCCCGCTTTCTCTGGAGCGGTGGTTCTGTGCTGCCGGCCGCCTGGGAGAACCTGGCCCCGCTGGATCCAGCGGAGCAGGAGCTCTGGCGGCTGCGCCGGGGCCACCCGGCCGCACCGGGGGAACTCAATGACGACACCAACCCGTTCGAGCTGGGGCTGGCCAACCGGGTGAGCCTCAGCAAGGGCTGCTATGTGGGACAGGAGACCCTGGCCAAGCTGAGCACCTACGACGGCGTCAAGCGGCAGCTCAGGCGCTTCCTGGCGGCACCGGGGGCCGAGCCCGCCGCCCTGACAGCCGGCACCCCGCTGCTCACGGCGGCAGGTGAGCGGGCCGGAAAGATCACCTCAAGCCTGGCGCTCCCAGCCAGCACAGGCCGGACGAACCGGGTGGTGGGCTTGGCGCTGGTGCGCCGCCAGGCCTTGGCTGAGCCGACGCTCTGGGCCGGCGGGCCCGAAGGGGAGGGCGTGGCCCTGGAGATCTCACTCCCCGAGGAATTCGTGGCACCCCCTTTGGGGGCGGGCCGACCGCCGCTCTGAACGCCAGACAGTCCTGCCGGACGGAGCGCGCCCTTTCAGCCCTTGATGTCCTGCTCCAGCAGCCACTGGGCCACCCGCCAGGTGGCCAGGCCGTCGTCGTGGTTGTAGCGGAAGATCCGGCGCAGCTGGCGGTGGCTGCCCCGGGGGGCGTTGCCCGTCCCCGAACGCCACTGGCGCCACCAGAGCAGGCAGCGCGCCCCATCCACCCCCTTCTGGCTCCATTGAAACCCCAGCCAGCCAGCCACCGCCTTGAGCCCGTAGCTGTTCACCGGTAGAAGCCAATGGCGCCGCACCCGCTGATGCAGGTCGATGCAGCGGGCCCGCAGGGCCTCCAGCTCGGCGTCCGGGGCCCCCTGGCGCTGGGCCAGGCGCACCAGGGCGATGGATTCGGTCTCGCCGTAATGCAGCAAGGGCCAGCCGGGATAGCGCGCCAGCAGGTGCTGAAGCCGCTGCCAGAGGCGCGCCTCACCGTGCTCGTAAAGCGCTAAGAGCGGGTGATAAGGCGCTTTGTCCCCCTCATCCCAGCCAGCCGGCCCCCGCCCCAGGCGCAGGAAACCGTGCAGGAAGTCATCGCGGGCATCGGGATCGGACTCGATGTCGTAGATCAGGACCCCAGGGACATCCGCGAGCTCCGGCAAGGCCGCCGTGGACCCTAGACGTCGGGGGGCCCCGGAGCACTGCACCTGGGCCTGGGCCACCAGCTGTGCCGCCACCTCGCGGTGTTGCTCTCCGTGCACCTGTAAGGCCTCCGCCAGCTGCTCGGGATCAGCTGCCGCCAGGTCTGTGAGCCTGGTCAGGCCCAGCTCCAGCAACAGTTCGCGCCGCTTGGCCCCGATGCCGCTCACCTCACTGAGGTGCCCCTCCGCCGTCGCCTCGCTGCCGCAGTAGCCCCGCCAGCTGCAGAGGGTGCACTTCTTGCGGTCCGTGGTCAACGGCGGCATCTGAGCACCGCTGAGCGCCTCGGCCAGGCGCAGCAACTGGGTGTCGAGCTGGCGTTCCAGGGCAGGGGTCAAGGCGAGACGTTCCTGCTCAAGCCCACCGCTCGAGGTGGCCACCACCAGTGCATGGCTCACAGGGCCCTGCTGGGTCTGGGCCAGGAGCCGGCCCCAGTAACTCAGGACGAGCCGGTGCTCGCGCGTGAGCCGGCGGCCCTGGCGGGCGAGCACGGGCCGGTAGGCCCAACCCCCCCAGCGGCTGGGCCCCTCCACCCGCTGCAGCAGGGGCGGATGGGCCTCCAGCGCGAGGCCCTCGGGCCCCGGGGCCCGCAAGCGCAGGCCCACCACCGCCTCAGCCCCCTCCGCGCAGGCGGTTTGGCCATGGCGGGGGCGCTTGGGCACCAGGGCCGCAAAGCTGCGGTATTGATCCTCCAGTTGGAGGCTGCGGTGGGCCGTCCAGAGCCGATCGGAAGCCTCCCCGTGCAGGTCCAACCAGGCACGGCGGTGGCAACGCAGCCAACTGCGCAACAGACGATCGGTGATCGGTGGCCGATCGCTCGGCTTTGGTTGCCCCATGGCCGCACGCTACGGCGGCCTGGTGGCCTGCCACCAGGCCGGCACCAGGCCGCCCCCATGGGCCGCCTCCAACTGCTACGGCTAGACCAACGCGTTGGTCCCGATGGCTTCTGCCCCCCTGCCCCTGGAACCCAGCCCGATTGCCTTCGGCACCGATGGCTGGCGGGGCATCCTCGGCGTGGACATCACCATGGAGCGCCTGCTGAGCGTGGCCGCCGCCGCCGCCAGGGAACTGGAGCACTCTGCCCCTGAGGGACTGGTCAGCCGCGAGGTGGTGATCGGCTACGACCGCCGCTTCCTGGCGCCGGAGTTCGCCGCCGCCATCGCTGCCGCCGTGCGCGGCGCCGACCTTGAACCCGTGCTCACCGACACCGCCGTTCCCACCCCCGCCTGCAGCTGGGCGGTGGTGGAGCGCGGTGCCCTCGGGGCCCTGGTGATCACCGCCAGCCACAACCCGCCCGAGTGGCTCGGGCTGAAGATCAAGGGCCACTTCGGCGGCTCGGTGGAGGGCGATTTCACCGCCCGGGTGGAGCGCCGCCTGGCGGCGGGGGGCATCACCGTCCCGATCGAAGGCGACACCCCCTTGATCGACGGCTGGGGCGGCTACCTCGACGGACTCCGCCGCCAGGTGGACACGGCCTCCCTGGCCACCGGCCTGGCCGCCATGGGATTGCAGGTCATCGTCGATCCCATGCACGGTTCAGCCGCTGGCGGGATGGGGGCCTTGCTGGGGGAAGGCATCACCGAGATCCGCTCCCAGCGCGACCCCCTGTTCGGCGGCCACCCCCCGGAGCCCCTGGCCCCCTACCTGCAGGAACTGATCGCCCGGGTCAAGGCCAGCACCGCGTCGGGCCAGCCGGCCGTGGGGATCGTTTTCGATGGCGACGGCGACCGCATCGCAGCGATCGATGAACACGGCCGGTATTGCAGCACCCAGCTGCTGATGCCCCTGCTGATCGACCACCTGGCCAGGGCCCGCCAACTCAGTGGCAGCGTGATCAAGACCGTGAGCGGTTCCGACCTGATGGCGGCCGTGGCCGAAGACCTGGGCCGGGCGGTGATCGAGAAGCCCGTGGGCTTCAAGTACATCGCCAGCGAGATGCTCGCCGGTGAGGTGCTGATTGGCGGTGAAGAATCCGGCGGCGTGGGCTTTGGGATCCACCTGCCCGAGCGCGATGCGCTGTTCGCGGCGCTGCTGGTGGTGGAGGCGCTGGTGGAGGGGGACCTGCCCCTTGGGGCGCGCCTTGATGCCCTGCAAAGCCGCTGTGGCGGTGCCAGTTGCTATGACCGGCTCGACCTGCGGCTCAAGGACATGGCCAGCCGAGCGCGGCTGGAGCGGCAGCTGGCCGAGGCGCCCCCCGCTGACGTGGCCGGTGCCCCCGTGCTCGAAGTGATCCGCACCGATGGCGTCAAAATGCGCCTGGGCCCCAGCCACTGGCTGATGCTGCGCTTCTCTGGCACCGAACCACTGCTGAGGCTGTACTGCGAGGCCCCAGATGCCGAACGCGTGGCGGCGGTGCTCGCCTGGGCGCGCGCCCTGGCTGAACAGGCATGAGCCGAAGCTGCGGTTTCCAGGGGAGCCCCACGGTGCTGATCATCGCCAGCGGCAACGCCGGCAAGCTGCGGGAGTTCACGGCCCTGCTGGCGGATCTGGAGCTGGAGGTGCGACCTCAGCCGGCGGGCCTGGAGGTGGAGGAAACGGGCACCAGCTTCGCCGCCAACGCCCGGCTCAAGGCCGAGGCAGTGGCCCGGGCCACTGGCCACTGGGCCCTCGCCGACGATTCAGGCCTCAGCGTGGACGCCCTGGGGGGTGCGCCGGGGATTCACTCGGCCCGCTACGCCGCCAGCGACGGCGCGCGCATCGAGCGCATGCTCAGGGAACTTGACGCCGCTGGAGGCCCCGACAGACCCGTCCATCGCCACGCCCGGTTCACCGCCGCCCTGGCGGTGGCAGATCCCAGTGGCACCACGGTGCTGGAGGTGGAGGGGATCTGCCCAGGGGAAATCCTCCAAGCCCCACGGGGAGAAGGGGGCTTCGGCTATGACCCGATCTTCTGGGTGCCTGAGGTCGGCCAGACCTTCGCGGAGATGGACCCGGCGCTCAAACGACGCCTGGGGCACCGCGGCAAGGCCCTCGCGGCGCTGCTCCCGCAGTTGAGACCTCTGCTGGGCTGAACCCTCTCCCTCGGTCCATCGCTTCAATCATTCACGAAACCGTGATGAGAACGTTGCATCTCGGTAGATAAGGGGAAGAGCAATCTCCCCATCACCCATGCGCGATCGATCATTGCTGTTGCTGCTGGCCGCAGGAGCCCTGCTGGCCACGGCCCCCGGGCGCGCCGAATCCCTCTACAAGCTGGAAACCCGCTGCAGCGTCGCCGGTGGAGCCCCCCAGGCCTGCAGCGTGGAGGCGATTAACGAAGGCAGCGCCACGCTCTATCGCCATCGCATCGGCACGGCCATCGCAACGATCCGCATCACCGACAAGCCCCTGCGGATGGAGATGTGGCAGCAGGACACCAAGCAATGGAAGCTCCTGCAAAGCGCCTCGGCCCGCTTCTCCACCAACACGGTCTGCTTCAACGGCCGTGAGCTGTGCGTGGTGAATCCCAACTACCTCAACAGCGTCAGCCAGGGCCGCCCCGACCTGATGGCCGGTCGGGATCTGGTCAAGGTGCACTTCGATGGCACCGGTCGCACGAACGCCAGCTGCTACGACGAAGGCTGCGAGCTGGACCTGAAATGAAACGCCTCTCTGGACTCGGCCTGGTGCTGGCCGGCATGATCGCCCTCCCGGCCGGGGCGGGGCTGGCCTTCGATCGCACCCCTGACCTGGGCGGCCAGCAACTGATCGCCCGCGGCGGCGGCAGAGGGGGTGGCGGCGGCTCCCGAGGGGGCGGCGGTGGCGGTGGCGCCCGCATGGGCGGTGGTGGTGGTGGGAATCGTGGCGGGGGCGGGGGCGGTGTGAATCGTGGCGGGGGCGGTGGGAACCGCGCCAACACCGGCTTCGCCAACGCCGGCGGCGGACTCAACAGAGGCTCCGGCAAGCCCAGCGGCGGCTGGAGCAACCGGGTGTCCTCCCCCGGGGCCAACCCGTCGATCAACCGCCCCGCGGGCGGCGCGAACCTCGGCAATCGCACCCCGGGGAACCGTCCCAGCGGCGGCCGTGATCTGGCTGGCAACCGTGACCTGAACCGAGGAGGGGGCGCCGGCACACGCGACATCGCCCGTCCGGGTGGCAACCGTGATCTGGCCGGCAATCGCGACCTGAATCGCGATGGAAACCGCAACCTCAACAGAGACGTCAACCGTGACCTCAACCGGAACGTCAATCGAGACGTCAACCGGACCATCAACCGCTCGACCAACGTCAACCGCAACTGGAACCGCAACGTCAACCTCAACAACGTCAACGTGCGCCCGGGCTGGGCCCGGGCCGGCTGGGGCGTGGCGCGGCCCTGGAACCATGGCTGGTATGGCGGCTGGAACACCCCCACCTGGGGCTGGTGGGGCGCCCGGGCCGCAGCCTGGGGCGTCGGCACCCTGGCGACGGCGGCGATCATCAACAGCGCCGTCAACGACGCCATCAGCAGCAACCAGACCTACATCGTGGTGCCGAACACCAACTATCAGTTGCTGTTCGGCTCGGTGCAGCCCTCCGGCACCGCCGGGGTGACCTTCGCCGTCACCGCCGATGGCAGCACCTACGAGCTCAGCGCCGACTGCAACGCCGGTCTGATCAACGGCCAGGAGCCCCAAAACGCCCAAGAGGCGGAGCTGCTCAACTCGGCCTGCCAGGTGGCCTTCGGCAACGCCTGAGCCGTGGGGCCTTGGCCTACCCCTGGCTAGCCTGGGGTAAGACCGGGGCGAGGCCTTGCCTGAGCCCATCCACCCGGGCTTGGTTGACCCCCAGATCCGAATCCCCCAGACGGGATTCGGAGCGCACCTGCAGCACGCCCCGCTCAGGGTCGGCGAGCAACTCGAGGTCATCGACGAAGCCAAAAAAGCTGCTGGTGTCGGTGGCGTGCAGGTAGGGCTGAGGCTCCTGCTCGTCGAAGCGTTCCACGCGGGTGCCAGGGGTGGATGCCAGTTGAAAAGCCAGACGCCCCAGGGCCAGGACAGGGTCGGCCACGGGCCAGTCCTCGCGCACGCAGTGGGCCGGGGCGGTGCAGGGGGGCAGCTGGCCGGCCACGGGGCCCAGGGTGTCGGGCACCGGGCCGGCGAAGTGGAACACCAGCAACAGTGCCGGCAGCCAGCTGCCCAGCACCGGGGCCGCCAGCAGACCAAGGGGGGCGAACAGGAAAGCAAGCATCAGGGCTGATCGAGGGGGGATGTGGCCAGATCACCAACGGCGGCGATCCAGCCCTGCAACTGCCAATCCACGCAGCCGCTGGCGATCAAAGGATCCTGCCGTACCAGCTCCAGGGCACGGGCGTGATCGGGCGCCTCCAGCAGCAGCAGCCCGCCGCCACCGGGGCGGCCTTCGGCGTCAATCAGATAGCCGCTGCTGATCGAGAGGCCCTCGGCCCGCAGCCGTTTCACCCAGGCCAGGTGCTCCAGCCGGTGGGGTTCCACCTCGGCCCTTGGGCGCCGAAAGGTTTCGGTCTTGATGAACCAGGCCATCAGGCCGCGGCCCAGCTGCCATGCAGGCCGTAGGGAATCGCCAGGGGCAGCGGGATCACCGCCTGCTCGCTGAGGTCGTGGGCGTTGAGGATCACCAGGTCGCTGGCGCCACGCGCCCCGTTCCAGATCAGCACCAGCACCCAACCATCATCTTCGGCGGGCTGGTCTTCGGCAGTGGCGCCGGGGCGGGGCACCATCACCGGCTCGGTCACGAAGCCCCGGGGGGCGGCGCTCCACAGCCAGCGCTCGCCCGTGGTCAGATCCAGCTTTTCGATCACCTGCAGCGGGTCGTTGCCTCGCTCCCGCTCGGTCACGGCCATCCAGGCGTAGCGGGCCTCAAGGCCCTGGCGATTGGGGTTCACCATCGCGAACTCGCAGCAGCGCGGCTCCAGCAGCTCCGTGTGCACCGCGCCCGTGGCCAGATCGATGCGGCAACGCTTGAGCTGCCCCTCCGGCAGGCTCTGGAAATCCACCTGACGGAAGTCCACATCGGGGCCGATCGAGGGGAAATCGGCGTAGAAGATCGAATCCACCACCAGCTCCCCCGTCGCCGCATCTTCGAAGGCGTTGAGGTGGTGGAACACGAAGCCCTCGGGGGCCTCGATCAGCCGGGGCTCGCCTTCGCCCGAGCGGGGAACCAGCCAGAACTGCCCCTTCTGGCCGGGCTTGGAGCTCAGGCACTGGGCCGCTCCCTTCTGACCGAACACAAAGGGCAGGGGATTGAAGGCCACGGCGTTCTGCAGGAACACCGCCCAGTGGGGCGTGATCGCGAAGTCGTGCAGGAAGGCGAAGCCCTTGAAGCGGCGGCGCTGGTCGGCCACCAGGGCGCCGGCGGCATCGAACTCCATCAGCCGCACGGTGCTGGTGGGGCCCGCCTTCACCCCAAAGGTGACCATGCGGGCGTCGCCGTGGTGACCGGGATCGAAGCGGGGATGGGCGCTGAAGGCTTCCCCAGGCGCCAGCACCCCATCAAGCAGGGTGAGGCCCCGGGTTTCGAGGGTTTCGGGGTCGAGGGCGTGGGGGGAGCTGGCCTCCCACAGGGCCAGCAGCTGATCGCCGAGGCGCACCACGTGGGTGTTGGCGATGTTCTTCAGGCGCAGGTCGAAGGCGTTGGCGAGCAGGCCCCCGGGCTTCTGGGTGCCGAACACCCCTCGATACAGCAGCTGGCCGGCCTTCTCCTCAGCCTCAAAGCCTTCGGTGCGCACGAAACGGTTGCGCAGATGCGCCTTGCCGCCCTCGAAGCGCAGGGCAGTGATCATGCCGTCGCCATCAAAGGGGTGGTGCATCCAGACCCCGCCCCGCTCCAACCGGCCCGGGCCATTGCGGTAGAGCGTGCCTGCCAGCTCCGCCGGAATCGTGCCGGAAACGGGCTCCACGAAGGCCTCCAGTTCCTGGCCCACATTGCGGAAAGCGCTGGACCAGTCGGAGCGCTCAAACGACGCGGGGGGGCTGGGGGCAAGGGTCATGGTGACAACAGGCGGCCCCCCATCATCCCGTAACGGAGTGTTAAGCGCGGGTGGCTGGGGCCCCGGCGCCTCAGCCCCAGCCACCCGCCTGCTCCAGCACTCCTTTGCTGCTGGGCACCGCCCCGGAGCGGCGGGGATCGAGCTCAGTGGCCTGGCGCAGGGCGCGGGCGAAGGCCTTGAAGGCCGCCTCGACGATGTGGTGCGAATTCACCCCCTCAAGCTGCCTGATGTGCAAGGTGAGGCCCGAGTTGTTGGCCACGGCCACGAAGAACTCCCGCACCAGTTCGGTGTCGTAGCTGCCGATGCGCTGGGCTGGAATCGTGAGCCCGTAGCTGAGATGGGGTCGGCCGGAGCAATCCAGCACCACCTGCACCAGGGCCTCATCCAGGGGCGCTGCGAAGTGACCGAAACGCTGGAGGCCCCGTCGATCCCCCAGGGCCTGCGCCAAGGCCTGGCCCACGGCGATGCCCACATCCTCATTGGTGTGGTGGTCGTCGATGTGGGTGTCGCCCGTGGCGCTGATCTCCAGATCCAGCAGGCCATGGCTGGAGAGCTGGTGGAGCATGTGATCAAGGAACGGCACGCCGGTGCCCACCTTGCACTGGCCGGTGCCATCGAGATCCAGGCTGACCCGCACATCGGTTTCGCCGGTGACGCGGTGCACGGAACCGGTTCGGGGGGAAACCATCGGTCGGAGGGCAAACAAACGTGGACGTGTGATCCATGCTGCCAGCGACCCGGGGGCCGGTCAGGTTCACATCCCGGTGATCCCATAACCGGCATCCACATAGATGACCTGGCCGGTGATGCCGGAGGCCAGGGGGCTGGCCAAAAAGGCCGCCGTGGCACCGACCTCGTCTTGCGTGACCGTTCGGCGCAGGGGGGCCTTCCCCTCCACGTTGTGGATCATGTCGAGGATGCCGCCAATGGCGGAGCTGGCCAGGGTGCGGATCGGACCGGCGCTGATGGCGTTCACGCGCACCTGATGCTCGGGGCCCAGCTCGGCCGCCAGGTAGCGCACGGAGGCCTCCAGGGCCGCCTTGGCCACCCCCATCACGTTGTAGTTGGGGATCGCCCGCTCCGAGCCCAGGTAGGTCAGCGTGATCACGCTGGCCCCTTCGCTGAACAGCGGCTTGGCCCAGCGGCACAGGGGCGCCAGCGAATAGGCACTCACCTCCAGGGCGCGGGCGAAGCCCTCGGGGCTGATCGCTGAATAGTCGCCCACCAGCTCCTCCTTGCCGGCGAAGGCCAGGCAATGCACCAGCACATCCAGCTGGCCCCACTGCTCCTTCACCCGGTCGAACACCGCCTCGATCTGGGCCGGGTCCTGCACGTCCAAAGGCTCGAACAGGGTGGGGTTCAAGGGCGCCGTCAGCTCGCGCACCTTGCCCTCGAAGCGGCCCCGTTCATCCGGCAGGTACGTGACCCCGAGCTCAGCGCCAGCGGCGGCGAGCTGCTGGGCGATGCCCCAGGCGATCGAGCGGTTGTTGGCGATGCCCGTGACGAGGGCCTTCTTGCCGCGCAGATCGAGGAGCATCGTCGGGGGGTCAGGAATCCGCCGATTCTCCCCCAAGGACGGAATCTCCCCAACACCAGGGTTCAGGGCGGAGGCCCCTCCGGCGCTGCGCCACCCATGGCGTCCTCCTGCCGGCGCACCTGCTCGGGATCCGCCAGCAGCTGCTTCTCCTCCAGCAGGGGGAACGGCTCTGCGGTCACCTGCTCGGGGCGGCGGGGCGGCTCGACCCAGCTCCAGCTGCTGCGCGGGGCGCGCTCCCGGCAGAGGGCCTCCAGCTCCCGCCGCAGGGCGTCTCGCACATCCTGGCGGGCCACCGCCTCAAACCACTCGGCGCGGGGGGCGAGGCCCGAGCTGAAGGGGGCGCTGCCGTTGCCATTGAACAGACGCGCCGCATCCACCACCCAGCGAGGCCGACAGACCCCTGCTGTTCGGGTGTCGGTCTCCAGCCAGATGTGGAGGCCATAGCCGTCGGGTTGGCTCACCACCGCCAGGCCGTCGTGGGGTTGGTTGCGCGGCAGGGGGAAATGGCTCCAGCTGGCTCGGCGATGGGCCGGCACGCAGGCCGCCAGGGCGAGCCCCAGCACCGCCGTCAGCAGAGAAGGCACCGCCGCCTGGGCTCGTTGGACGTGGAGACGCAAGCGGCGCTGGCAGCGGCTGCCGATCTTCCCGCATTTCCTAGCGTGGGTTGGTCACTGGATGAACCACAGCCACTGGCGCCATGGCTCTGACCGCCTCCACGATGCTGGCCCTGGGCACACCCCTGCCGCCCTTCTCCCTTGCGCAACTGGGGGGCGGTCGGTTCAGCAACGCCGACCTGCCTGGCCTGCCGGTGCTCCTGATGGTGCTCTGCGCCCATTGCCCCTTCGTCAAGCATGTGGAGGCTGAAATCGGCCGCCTGGAACGTGACTACAGCAAGCGGGTCCAGCTGCTGGGGGTGGCCAGCAACAGCCTGACCACCCATCCCCAGGACGGCCCCGAGGGCCTGGCCGAGCAACGCAGCCTCCAGGGCTGGCGCTTCCCCTACCTGCTGGATGGCGATCAGACCCTGGCCAAGGCCCTGCGGGCCGCCTGCACTCCGGATTTCTTCCTTTTCAATGACGCCCACGTTCTGGCCTACCGGGGCCAGCTGGACGGCAGCCGTCCCGGCAACGGCCAGACCGCCGATGGAGCGGATCTGCGCGCGGCCCTGGGCGCTGTTCTGAACGGCCAGCGGCCCGGCGCAGGGCAGATTGCGGCGATCGGCTGCAACATCAAATGGCACCCCGGCCAAGCGCCTGACTGGGCTTAAGGTGCCCTACATGCAGGTGCCCCCCTTCGACCTCACCGAGCAACTCCAGCAGCTCGGTGATGACCTTGACACTGCCGTGCTGCAGGTCTTGCGCAGTGGCCAGTACATCGGCGGGGCCACCACCCACACCTTCGAAACAAGCTTCGCCGCCGCCACGGGCAGCGCCCATGCGATCGGTTGCAACAGCGGCACCGATGCCCTGGTGCTGGCCCTGCGGGGGCTCGGCATCGGCCCCGGCGATGAGGTGATCACCTGCTCGTTCAGCTTCTTCGCCACCGCCGAAGCGATCAGCGCCGTGGGGGCCACACCCGTGTTCGTGGATGTGGAGGAGAGCTCCTACCTGATCGATCTGGATCAAGTGGAGGCGGCGATCACACCGGCCACAAAAGCGCTGCTGCCGGTGCATCTGTTCGGACGCCCGGTGGACATGGAGCAGGTGATGGCGATCGCCGCGGCCCACGGCCTCCAGGTGATCGAGGATTGCGCCCAGGCCACCGGCGCCAGTTGGGCCGGGCGCCCCGTGGGCAGCTGGGGCGACGCCGGTTGCTTCAGCTTCTTTCCCACCAAGAACCTTGGGGCCGCCGGCGATGGCGGCGCCGTCACCTGCCGCGACGACGCCCTGGCCCAGCGGGTGCGGGAACTGGCGGTGCACGGCATGCCCCGCCGCTACCTGCACACCAACCTCGGCTACAACAGCCGCCTCGACGCCCTCCAGGCGGCCGTCCTCAACGTCAAACTGCCCCACCTGGAGAGCTGGGTGCAACGGCGCGGGGCGCTAGCCCAGACCTACCGTCAGCAACTCGGCGGCCTCCCCAACCTGAGGTTGCCCGAGGCCGGACCCGCTGGCCACAGCTGGAACCAATTCGTGGTGCGCGTGCCCAACTGTCCCGTCAGCCAAACCAGCTGCGCGGATCAATGCAGCCCCGCCGCCAACAGCGCCGACTTCGGCTTGCCCGAAAGCTGCTGCCGCGACTGGCTCAAGCAGGAGCTCCAGGCCTCCGGCGTCAGCACGATCATCTATTACCCGATTCCGATCCACCGCCAACCAGCCTACGCCGAACTCGGTTACGGCCCCGGAAGCCTGCCCATCACCGAGCGGCTCACCGCTGAGGTGCTCAGCCTGCCGATCTTCCCGGAATTACGCCCCGCCCAGCAGCAACGGGTGGTCGAAGTCGTCCAGGCCCTTGTCAAGCAACCCCTGGCCGCCTGAGCCCTGAACCGCTTCAGCGCAGGGAGGCATAGAGAGCCTTGAAGTGCGCCTGCTGCCGCTTGTGCTCCACGATCGACTCAGGGTAGCCGCGGCGCTCCAGGGGAGAGATCGAACCGCTGACCAGATCGGCGGCGGCCACGTGGGCCAGCTCTGGCAGCCAGGTGCGGATGTAGGACGCCTCGGGGTCGTAGCGACCCGCCTGGGTGGAGGGATTGAAGATGCGGAGGGGCCTCGGATCCATGCCGCTGCTGGCGCTCCACTGCCAACCGCCGTTGTTGGCGGCCAGATCGCCATCCACCAATTTGCCCATGAAGTCGCGCTCACCAAGGCGCCAATCGCAGATCAGATCCTTGACCAGGAAAGAGGCCACGATCATGCGGCAGCGGTTGTGCATCCAGCCCGATTCGTTGAGCTGGCGCATCGCCGCATCCACGATCGGCACACCCGTGAGCCCGTCGCTCCAGGCCTGAACGCGCACCGGGTCGTTCTCCCACGGGAATTGCTTCCAAAGGGGCCGGTAGGGACCATCGGCCAGCTCGGGGCTGTGGAACAGGGCCTGCTGGTAGAACTCGCGCCAGGCCAGCTCCTGCTCCCAGACGGTGATCGCCTGGCGCTGCTCATCGCTGCCGGCGGCGGGCAGCATTCCCTGGGCCGCGGCCCAGGCCTGGCGGGGGCTGAGCGTGCCGAAGCGCAGGGCGGCACTGAGCGCGGATGTGCCGGCGAGGGCGGGCAGGTTGCGGCCGTTGTCATAGTCGAGCAGAGGGCCCTGGGCGAAGCGGGCCAGCTGCTCGGCGGCGGCCGCCTCCCCCGGGCGACAGGGACAGAGGGCGGCCCCCGCAAACGGAAACCCCAGCGCCTCAGCCGTGGGCAGCTCCCCCAGCAGCGGCAAGCTCCGCCAGAGAGCGGTGGCGGGCTCCGGCAGGGCCGCCGGATCGAAACCCAGCAGATCCGTCGGTGCCGGCATGGGCACCAGCTCCTGGCCCAGACCCTCCACGTGACGACGCCAGCGGCGCCAGTAGGGCCCATAGACCCGGTAGGGGCCGCCGCTGCCGGTCTGGAGCTGCTCCGGCGGCACCAGCAGCTGGTCCCAGAGGGCGAGCACCTTGGTGCCCTGGGCCTGGAGCGCGGCCGCCACCCGCCGGTCCCGCTCCCGGGCGGCGGGCTCCACATCCCGGTTCCAGGCCACCACCTCGGCGCCGATGGCCTGCGCGAGCCTTGGCAGCTCGATCAGCGGATCACCGCGCAGCAGCAGCAGCTCGCTGCCCGCTTCCCGCCAGCGCCGCCCCAGCTCCCGCAGGCTCTCGAGCAGGAACCACACCCGCGCAGGGGCCTGATCAGCGGCCTGCAGCTCCGCTGGATCGAGCACGAACACCCCCGTAACCGCCGGGGTGGCGGCGACCGCCGCCGCCAGGGCCCGGTGGTCGGCCAGGCGCAGATCGCGCCGCTGCCACACCAGCCAGCGCTGTGGTGCCATCAGAGGCCCAGCCGCTGTTTGGCGCGGAACCAGGCGGTCACGCTCTTGCCATCGAGGGCCTCATCGCCGCTGGCAAGGGCCGCATCCAGCTCGGACGGCTCCAGCAGCAGCACCTCCAGGTCCTCGTCGTCGTCGCCGGCGGGTGCCTCGGAGAGCTCCGAGAGCTCCCGGGCCAGGAACAGGTGGATCACCTCATCGGAGTAACCGGGGCAGGGCAGCATCACCCCGAGCTCCTCCCAGCGCTCGGCGCTGTAGCCCGCCTCCTCCTGGAGCTCCCGCCGCATCGTGCCGAGCGGTGTCTCGCCCGGATCGAGGGTGCCGGCGGGGAACTCCAGCAACCGGGTGGCGACGGCAAAGCGGTACTGGCGCAGGATCACCACCCGCCCGTCATCGAGCACCGGCACCGCCAGAGACGCCCCCGGATGTCGAATGACGCCGAAACGTCCCTCGATCCCCATGGGCAGCTTCACCCGGTTGAGCTCGAAGCGCAGCTTGCGGGCCTCCAGCACCGCCTCGGTGGCCAGCAGCTGCGAGGGCTCAGGAGAAGGGAGGGGCGCCATGGCCGCGGCCGGAGGGGCCCCCAGTGTGGCCGCCTGCGGCCCTGGGTCGTGATCCGTACTGGTCAGAGGCCTTCTCCTTCTGGCCAGTCCTCTCGGCCTGGCAGTGGCTCGGGTGGGGGCTGAACCGCCTCAGGAGGCAAGGCCGCCAGCCGATCGGCCACTGGGCCGGCGGCCCCAGGCACCTGAAGCTGGGGATCGATGGCCACCAGAGGCGCCAGCACAAAGGCCCGCTCCAGCAGACGCGGATGGGGCAGCTCCAGCTCCCGGAGGCTCAGGCGCTGCGGGCCGCACCAGAGCAGATCGAGGTCCAGGTGGCGCGGACCCCAGCGCTCCCGTCGCAACCGCCCGAAGCGGCGCTCAAGGGCGAGGAGCTCCTTCAGCAGCGCCAGCGGGTCGGGGCACCCATGGGCGCCCTCGGGCAGATCGGCCACCAGGGCGGCATTGAGATAAACAGGTTGGCCAGGGGGACCGCCCACGGGCGCCGTGCGAAACAAAGGGGACCAGCGGCAGCATCCGGCCCCCAGGAGCGCCTCAAGCCGCTGCTCCAACAGGGGCCGCAGCCCCACCAGCGTGGCCAGCGGATCGCCCAGATTGGCCCCCAGGCCGATGGCCAGGGTCTGATCAGCGAGACTGGCGCGCACGTCCACGGGCCGGTCCCCCATGCTCGCAAGCGGCTTCCCCCTGGCAGCCATCACCGGCCACGGCACCTTGAAACTCGCCCTGCTGCTGGCGGCGGTGGATCCTGCTCTGGGTGGAGTGGTGATCGCAGGCGGCCGTGGCACGGGCAAATCGGTGCTCGCCCGCGGTCTCCATGCCCTGCTCCCGCCGATCGACGTGGTGGAGGGCAGTCTCAATGGCGATCCCCGGCGCCCCGACGAATGGGACGCGGCCACGCGCCAGCGCATCACCGAGCTGGGGGGCGATGCCAGCGGCGCCGACCGCAGCGCCCTGCTGGCCACCCGGGTGATCCCGGCTCCCTTCATCCAGGTGCCCCTGGGGGCGAGCGAAGACCGGCTGGTGGGTTCGGTGGATGTGACCGCTTCGTTGGCCAGCGGCAGCGCCGTGTTCCAGCCGGGGCTCCTGGCGGAGGCCCACCGCGGTGTGCTCTACGTCGATGAGCTCAACCTGCTCGATGACAGCCTCATCAACCTGCTGCTGGCGGCGGTGGGTTCGGGCGAGAACCGGATCGAGCGCGAGGGGCTCAGCCTCAGCCACCCCTGCCGCACCCTGCTGATCGCCACCTACAACCCCGAGGAGGGGGCGGTGCGCGACCACGTGCTCGACCGCTTCGCCATCGCCCTCTCAGCCAACCAGGTGGTGAGCACCGCCCAGCGGGTGGAGATCACCGAGGCGGTGCTGGCCCACGGCGAGGCCAGCGGTCCGTTCCGCGCCCAATGGCAGGAGGAAACCGACGCCCTGGCCACCCAGCTGCTGCTGGCCCGCCAGTGGCTGCTGGATGTGACCATCGCCCGGGAGCAGATCGCCTATCTGGTGAACGAAGCGATCCGCGGTGGCGTCGAGGGTCACCGGGCGGAGCTCTACGCGGTGCGTGTGGCCAAAGCCCATGCGGCCCTCTCCGGCCGCGACCGGGTGGAGGCCGACGACCTGCAGGTGGCCGTGCGGTTGGTGATTGCCCCCCGCGCTCGGCAGCTGCCGCCGCAGGATCCCGAGCAGCCCCTGGAGCCACCACCCCCGCCGCCGTCCCAGGGGGAACAACCGCCCGAGCAACCCGAGCCCCCCGAGGGCCAACAAAAGGACAACGACGGGCCGGAGGAGCCCGAAGACGAACCCGAAGACGACAGCCCCGAGGACCAGGCGCCCCCCTCGATTCCCGAGGAGTTCCTGCTCGATCCCGAGGCCATCGCCATCGACCCCGACCTACTGGTGTTCAACGCCGGCAGGACCAGAAGCGGCAGCAGCGGCAAACGCTCGGTGGTGCTCAGCGACTCCCGCGGCCGCTACGTCAAGCCGATGCTGCCCCGGGGGCCCGTGCGCCGCATCGCCGTGGACGCCACCCTGCGGGCGGCGGCCCCGCACCAGAAGCAACGCCGGCTGCGCGAACCCCAGCGCACGGTGATCGTCGAAGACGGCGACCTGCGCGCCAAGCTGCTGCAACGCAAGGCGGGCGCCCTGGTGATCTTCCTGGTGGATGCCAGCGGCTCGATGGCCCTCAACCGCATGCAGAGCGCCAAGGGGGCCGTGATCCGGCTGCTCACCGAAGCCTACGAGAACCGCGACGAAGTCGCCCTGATCCCCTTCCGGGGCGAGCAGGCGGAGGTGCTGCTGCCCCCCACACGCTCGATCACAGCCGCGAAGCGGCGGCTCGAATCCATGCCCTGCGGCGGCGGTTCCCCCCTGGCCCACGGCCTCAGCCAGGCGGCGCGGGTGGGGGCCAATGCCCTGGCCACGGGCGACCTCAGCCAGGTGGTGGTGGTGGCGATCACCGATGGCCGTGGCAATGTGCCCCTGGGCCGCTCCCTGGGCCAACCCCAGCTGGAGGGGGAGGAGCCCGTGGACCTCAGGGAGGAGGTCAAGCAGGTGGCAAGTCGCTATCGATCCCTGGGCCTGAAGCTGCTGGTGATCGACACCGAGCGCAAGTTCATCGGCAGCGGCATGGGCAAGGAGCTGGCCGAAGCCGCCGGCGGACGCTACGTGCAACTACCCAAGGCCAGCGACCAGGCGATCGCCGCCATCGCCATGGAGGCCGTCGCCAACCTCTGAGGGGGGTTGGTACTGTGCGACTGTGGTGACCTCAGCGCATCGGCACGGCCGGCCGACCAATCGGCGCCCCGGCCGGCGTTTTGGACCCTGACTTCGCTCCGGTCTTGGCGTCACCGGCCTGCGCCGGGTAGAGCTCATCGAAGAACTTGCCCAGGCCCAGGGTCACGCTCCGCACCCCATCCATGAACTGGGGATCGGCGGTGAGCTTGTTGACGTCCCCGCCGACGGCCTCCCAGCGGGCGGTGAGCTTCTCGGCGTTGGCGGCGGTGGTTTTCAGTTGGGCAACGGTGCGCGGGTTGTCGAAGGCGGCAGCGACGTTACGGATGTGGCGCGTGGCCTGGGCCGCCTCGGCGGTGGCCGTCTTGAGATTGGCCAGGATCGGATCGGCCTGGCGCACCGCAGCGTTGAGATCCCTCACGAGCACACGTGAGTCACCCAGAAAGCGGTTGGCCTGCTTGGACGTGCCATCAATGCTGGTGGTGAGATCGGCGATGCGGGGCACGATCCGCTGCTCATTGGCCTGATTGAGAAGGTTCTGCATCAAACTGGTGACACTGCTGAGACTGGCTGCCACAGTCCCGGGCACCTCGCCACCGGAGCAAACCATCACCTTGGGATCGCAATCGCGGGAACCCGGGCGGGCGGTTGGTTCGCCACTCGGTGGGGCCGTGGAAATCAGGGCCACCTCAGCGTCGCCGCCCAGCAGCGAGCCCGTGGTGACCTCGGCCATGACCGGGCGCCGCAGGCGCAAATTGGGGTCGCTGATCTCCAGCAGCGCCTCCACTGCGCCGGAGCTCACCTGGATCTTGCGCACACTGCCCCCCAACACGCCGCGGTAAGTAACCGAGGAACGATCCGCGAGACCGGCGGCATCGGCAAAGCGCACCTTGATCGTCCAGATGTTCTGATTCAGGGAAATACCCTTGAGCCAGGCCCAAAGGCCCACCCCGCCGGCGATCGCCGCCAGCAACGAGAACCCCACAATCGCCTCGCGCAGACTGCGGCGCATGGGTTCAGAGCTCCGCCGGTTGCATCGGGCCGTTCAGGCTACCGCTCCTGAACTGCTCAACAAAGGGATTGTCGCTGCGGCGGAACTCCTCGACACGGCCCATCCAGCGAAAACGACCGTCGTAGAGCAACGCCACCCGATCAGCGGCACGGTCGATCGTGCTGCGCACATGGCTGACCACCACCGCCGATCCCTTGGCCACCTCGGTGGTCTTGACGATCAGATCCTCAATGCGCGTGCAGGCCACCGGATCCAGTCCGGCCGTGGGCTCATCGAACAGCAGCAACGGGGCTCGGCCCGGCGGCTTGGTGGGGTCATCGATCAGGGCCCGCGCGAAGCTCACGCGCTTCTGCATGCCACCGCTGAGTTCGCCGGGAAGCATGTCCTCGATGCCGTAGAGCCCCACCGCCTCCAGGCACTGCCGGACCCGTTCACGGATCTCCGCCGGCCGCAGCCGGCCATGGCGGTAGAGCAGGAAGCCCACGTTTTCCTGCACGGTGAGCGAGCCCAGCAAAGCGGGGTTCTGGAACACCAGGCGCACGTCCGGGGGGTGGCGTTGGTCGAGGCGCAGGTAGCGCTGCTCCGATCCGTGGAGGCGCAGGGTGCCGCTGCTGGGCAACTGCAAGCCGGCCATGATCCGAAGAATCGTGGACTTGCCTGCCCCAGACGGCCCCACCACCACCAGGCGCTCATCGGGGGAGAGCACCAGATCCACCTCCTCAAGTACGAAGCGCTCGCCCCAGCGCATGGTCAGACGCTCCATCTCCGCCACGGGCTCAGTGCTCGGAACCGGATCGATCACAGCGGAGGGCGGCAGGGCTGGGGCCATCCTCGCTTTGGTTCGTACAGTTCTGGCATTCCCCATCGGCGTTACGCGCCAGTGGCTTGAGCCCCAAGACCCCCAGCCCGCGCCTCCGCGCCATCCGCCGGCGCTCCCAACGCCCCAGTTGGGTGGGCCGCGGCCATCTGCGCCAGCAAGACCTGATGAGCCGCTCACGGCGGGCGGTCCGCTGGCTTCAGCCGGGACTGGTGGTGAAGCGTTGGATGCTCACCTCAGGCATCGGTTTACTGGTTCTGCTGCTGGGGGCGGCGGTCTGGGCGGATCTCAAGCCGATCTACTGGTTCCTCGAGTCACTCAACTGGCTGCTCAAGAACATCACCACCGTGATGCCGCGAGCGATCACCGGTCCACTGGTGCTGGTCATCGGAGGTGCCTTGATCTGGCTGGGTCAGAGCCGCAGCTTCGGCTCGATCCAACAGGCCCTGGCACCGGAGAAAGGCACGGAACTCGTGGATGCGCTCCTCGCCCAGCGGCGCCTGAACCGCGGGCCGGCGATCGTGGCGATCGGCGGCGGAACGGGCCTGTCCACGCTGCTCAGCGGCCTCAAGCGCTACAGCAGCAATCTCACGGCGATCGTCACGGTGGCCGACGACGGTGGCAGCAGTGGTGTGCTGCGGCGGGAGCTGGGGGTGCAACCCCCTGGCGACATCCGCAACTGCCTGGCGGCGCTCTCCACCGAAGAGCCGCTGCTCACGCGTCTGTTTCAGTACCGCTTCAAGGCCGGCAGCGGGCTGGAGGGCCACAGCTTCGGCAACCTTTTTCTCTCTGCCCTCACAGCGATCACCGGCAGCCTGGAATCGGCGATCACCGCCAGCAGCCGGGTGCTGGCGGTGCAGGGTCAGGTGGTGCCCGCCACCAACGCGGACGTGCGCCTCTGGGCCGAGCTGGAGAACGGCGAACGTATCGAGGGGGAATCGCGCATCGGCCAGGCTTCGAGTCCGATCGTGCGCCTGGGCTGCACCCCTGATCGCCCCCCCGCCCTGCCCAGGGCCCTGGAGGCGATTGCCCACGCCGACTTGATCGTGCTGGGTCCTGGCAGCCTTTACACCTCGCTCCTCCCCAACCTGCTCGTACCGGAGCTGGTGGAGGCGATTTCCCGCAGCAAAGCCCCACGCCTCTACATCTGCAACCTGATGACCCAGCCCGGCGAAACCGATGGACTGGACGTGGGGGGGCATCTGCGGGCCATCGAGGCCCAGCTGGCCAGCCTGGGGGTGGAGCAACGGCTGTTCAGCGCTGTTCTGGCCCAGGAATCCCTGGAGGATCCAGCGCTCGTGGCGCATTACCGCAACCGCGGCGCCGAACCCGTCATCTGTGACCTGGGCCAGCTGCGCAACCGGGGCTACGAGGTGACCCTGGCGCCCCTCCAGGGGGGCCGTCCGAGTGCCACCTTGCGCCACGACCCCCGCAGCCTCGCCCTGGCGGTGATGCGCTTTTTCCGCCGCAGCAAGGGTCAGTAGGCGTCCTGGAGCTCGTAAAAATCAGGCTGAACGTAGTCCTTGCGCAGGGGGTAGCCCTTCCAGTCTTCGGGCATCAACAAACGCTTGGGATGGGGATGCCCCTCGAAGCGGATGCCGTACATGTCGAAAGTCTCCCGCTCCTGCCAATCAGCGCCACGAAAGAGGGCGTAGAGGCTGGGGATCGTGAGATCACCGTCACGCTCCAGGAACACCTTCAGGCGCACTTCCTCGGGGTGGCTGCCGGCGGCAGGGTTGGGATCTGCAGCGGCGGCGAGGCGCACCAGGTGGTAGAAGCTCACCAAGCGTCCACCCGGGCCTTCGTCGTAGCCACCCTGGACCTGGAGGTAATCGAAGCCACGGGACTTCAGGGCCGCCGCCACGATCGGCAGCACCAACGGCTCCACGCCGATGAGCTCCACCCCAAGATGATCAGGTTCTAGAGCCTGATGCTCGAAACCTTCAGAGTTCAGCCACTGGCTCCATGGGCCGCTCGGGGGCGCGGCCAGGGCCGAAGCCGTTTCGGGAGTGGAGCTGAGATCGGTGGGATCAGGCATCGCCCTGGGCTTGGAGAGAGGGGACGGTTTCAGTCAGGGCCACGGGCAGGGCGGCCGAGGCGGCCAGGGCCGCCCGCTGGGTTTCAGCGCGCAAGTAAGTGCCATCGACGATCGGCAGGACCGCCACCATTTGGTGCTCGATGGTGAGGTAGCGGTGGGTGGGCACCAGTTGACCCCGCTCAGCAATCGATTCGTTTGCCACCTTTTTGCGCAGCTTGATCACCGCATCGAAGATGGCCTCAGGGCGCGGGGGGCAACCGGGCAAATAGAGATCAACGGGAATCAGCTTGTCGACCCCTCGCACCGCGGTGGTGGAGTCGGCGCTGAACATGCCGCCGGTGATCGTGCAAGCCCCCATGGCGATCACATACTTGGGCTCGGGCATCTGTTCATAGAGGCGCACCAAGGCCGGAGCCATCTTCATCGTGACCGTACCGGCAACAATGAGAAGGTCGGCCTGGCGCGGGCTGGAGCGGGGCACCAGGCCAAAGCGGTCAAAGTCGAAGCGGGAACCGATCAGGGCCGCGAATTCGATGAAACAGCAGGCGGTGCCGTAGAGAAGCGGCCAGAGGCTGCTCAGCCGCGCCCAGTTATGGAGATCATCCAGGCTAGTGAGGATGATGTTTTCCGAGAGGGCGTTGGTGACACCAGGGGCGCCCACAGGGTTGCAGCTGGCGGCCCGCAGGTCCCGCAGCGCATCAATCCCCTGGTTGGACGGGGAGGTGGGTGAAGAAGTGGTGAGGGTCATGGTTCAGCTCCATTCCAGGGCGCCTTTGCGCCAGGCATAGGCGAGCGCCACCACGAGGATGGCGATGAAAATCAGGGCCTCAATGAAGGCCAGCAGCCCCAGGGTGTGAAAGGCCACCGCCCAGGGATAGAGAAAGACTGTCTCCACATCGAAGATGACGAAGACAAGAGCGAACATGTAGTAGCGGATGTTGAACTGAATCCAGGCCCCGCCGATGGGCTCCATGCCCGACTCATAGGTGAGCTGCCGCTCCCCCGCCTGGGAGCGGGGGGAGAGCACCTTGTTGCTGACCAGGGCCAACACCGGAACCGCAGCCGAAATCAGCAGAAAGCCCAGAAAGGCGTCGTATCCGGAGAGAACGAACATGGGAGGGACTGACCTGGGGCGCAGTCTGGCACCTGTGGGCCAGAGCTGAAGCCTGCGGCCACTGGATCCGAAGCCCCTCGATAGATTGACCCCAGCGCAGTGGGCGACAACACCGATGGCTTCCCCCCAGGACCAGGCTCTGGACGCCCCCGAACCGCCCCCACAGCCAGCAGCCACAACGGCGCTTGTCGCCGGGGGGCTCAGCGAGGCGTCCCGCCCCGAAGACGGACCGGATCCAGCGACTCAGCCCTTTGCTGAAGGAGCTGCCGGTGCTGAAGCAGGCGAAGGTGCTGCCGCGGTCGATGACGGCCGCGACCACCGGTTCGAATGCCTCAGCTGCGGCTTCGTCTTCGACCCCGCCGAGGGCATCCGCAAGCTCGGGATCGAACCCGGCGTCGCCTTCGAAGACCTCGATCCCCTGAGCTTCCGCTGCCCGGTCTGCCGCAGCAAGATCGGTGCCTTCAAGGACATCGGTCCGCGCAACAAGCCCAGTGGCTTCGAGGAAAACCTGGGCTTCGGCCTGGGGGTCAACCAGCTGACCCCCGGCCAGAAGAACGTGCTGATCTTCAGCGCCTTTGCCTTGGCCATTGCCTTCTTCCTGTCTCTCTATTCCCTTCGCTGAGTCCCGTGAAACGGCCGCTGCTCTCCACCCTGCTCAGCCTCGTCCTCGCCCTGGGCCTGGCCCTTGGGGCAGGCGGCTGCTCCCGCTCCTTTCTGCCTGTCGCCGAGGCCAGCCCCTGGGAGGCGGTGGAGCTGCCCAGCCGCTCCAACCCCCTGGATCTGGCCTTCACCGATGACCGCCATGGCCTGCTGGTGGGGAGCAACCGGCTGATCCTCGAAACCGGGGACGGCGGCGCCAGCTGGCAGGAACGCGCCCTGGAGCTGCCCGCTGAGGAAAACTTCCGGCTGCTCAGCATCGATTTCCGCGGCCAGGAGGGCTGGATCGCCGGCCAGCCTGGCCTGCTGCTGCACAGCGACGACGGCGGACAGAGCTGGACCCGGCTGCTGCTGGACACCAAGCTCCCCGGAGAGCCGTACCTGATCACCGCCCTCGGACCGAACCAGGCTGAACTGGCCACCAATGTGGGCGCCATCTACGCCAGCACCGATGGCGGCAGCACCTGGCAAGCCAAGGTTGGAGATGCCGCCGGCGCCCTGCGCGACCTTCGTCGCGGCAGGGATGGGTCTTATGTGGGTGTTTCGAGCCTGGGAAATTACTTCGCCACCTGGGAGCCCGGCCAGGGGGCCTGGCAACCGCACCAACGCATCAGCAGCCAGCGGCTGCAGAGCATGGGTCAGCAGCCCGACGGCCAGCTCTGGATGCTCTCCCGCGGGGCCCAGATGCGCTTCGACGGCACGGCGGACGACCCGGAGAGCTGGGCCAAACCAGTGGTTCCCATCGTCAACGGCTACGGCTACCTCGACATGGCCTGGGACCCCACTGGCGCGATCTGGGCCGGTGGCGGCAGTGGCACCCTGCTGATGAGCCGGGATGGCGGCCACAACTGGAGCACCGACCCAGTGGGTCTGCGCCAGGGAACGAACTTCAGCCGCATCGTCTTCACTGCTGACGACAAGGGTTTCGTGCTTGGAGAGCGCGGTCACCTGCTGCGCTGGGTGGGCTGAAGGATCGGTGCCCCGGCGTTGGACCAAGCCAAACACGGGAACTGCGTCCCTCTGTAACCAACCAACGCCCGCGGCCTCGATCGCCTGTGCCGCACCCTTAGGATCGCTGGGCTGAATTGCCCGCTGCTATGGCTGCCGGCTCCACCGGAGAACGCCCGTTCTTCGAGATCATCACAAGCATCCGCTACTGGGTCATCCACGCCGTCACATTGCCGGCGATTTTCCTGGCCGGATTCTTTTTCGTCTCCACAGGTCTGGCCTACGACGCCTTTGGAACTCCTCGTCCGGATGCTTATTTCCAATCCCAGGAAAGCAAGGCTCCGGTCGTGAGCCAGCGCTACGAGGCCAAGAGCCAACTCGATCTGCGCTTGAAATAGGCCATGAGTCAATCCCCCATCGCCACCACACCGCGCAACTATCCGATCTTCACGGTGCGTTGGCTCTCGGTGCATGCCCTCGGTATTCCGACGGTGTTCTTTCTGGGTGCGTTGGCGGCCATGCAGTTCGTCCGTCGCTGAACCCCTCTGGCCATGCAACGCAACACCAACCCCAACAACCTGCCGGTTGAACTGAACCGCACCAGCCTCTATTTGGGGCTGCTGCTGGTTTTCGTCACCGGTGTGCTTTTCACCAGTTATTTCTTCAACTGATCCGGAGCCTCAGCCATGAGCGGCAAGAAATCCACACTGCCCGACGGCCGTCTGCCTGACCGCCTGCCCGATGGCCGTCCTGCTGTCGCCTGGCGCAGCCGTTGGACCGAAGGCGTATTGCCCCTGTGGCTGGTGGCCACCGCCGGAGGCATTGCCGTGATCTTCGTGGTCGGTCTGTTCTTCTATGGCTCCTACGTGGGTGTGGGTTCGGCCTGATCCCAGGTCCTTCGCCCCAACACGAATCAAGCGGGTCCTGGGGCCCGTTTTTTTTGGCCCTTCCCACGTCGCAGACCTTCCGACCCGATCTGAGGGCTTGGACTATCCGGCCATCCGACTCAATCTGAGCCCAGCGACTATTCGCTTGTTTCGCCTTCCTAAACCGATCCCAGGCCCCAACGCCGCCCGCGGCGGCCCGCCCCCGGGAGTTGTTCTGCCCTTCCCACCCCGAGCAACGGGTGGGGGGCAACGGCAAGAAGCACATCCTTCACCTGCCCACCCCCGATCAACTGAAGGCCCGGGGCATGGCCAACAGGCGGGCGCGGCTGGTGATCAACGACTACCCGGGTGCTGGTGTTGAGCAACGAGTGGCTTGAGCAGCTCTTCTGTCCCCAGTGAGGTATGGCCCATTGGTGCCATGCGGTGCGCCAGGGTCGGGTGAGTCACAGCGTGAGCAGGGCCAAACGGGACTTCTGGCAGCAGGTGGCCCATGTCGATGCGATCGGCGGCAACTCCACCGTGAGCCAGTCCACCCCCCGGGAAGCCCGGCGCCTGCGCAACCTCCGAGTGGATGGCAAGGCCTACGTCGACCAACGTTGAAGGCCCCGGCTACCCAAGGGCCAGGGGCCCGGTGTTCAGGGGGCCTCAGACCCGGCCGTAGGTGTGGTACCAACGGGCGAACCGGCCGATTCCCTGCTCCAGGGGGGTGTGGGGAGCAAATCCCACCCAAGCCTCCAGCGCTGAGGTGTCGGCGGCGGTGGCGGCAACATCGCCCGGTTGCATGGGCTCGAACTGAGGAATGGCCTTCACTCCCAAGGCGTCTTCGAGGACCTCGATAAAGCGGAGCAGCGCTGTGGGTTGGCTGTTGCCGATGTTGAAGAGCCGGTGGGGAGCCGCCGCCGTGGCCGGGTTGGGCTCGAGTGGGTCAAAGGATGGATCCGGGGTGGCAGGCTTGTCGAGGCAGCGGATCACGCCTTCGACGATGTCGTCGATGTAGGTGAAATCGCGTTGCATGCGACCCTGGTTGAACACCCGGATCGGCGCCCCCGCCAGGATCGCCTGGGCAAACAGCATCGGTGCCATATCCGGACGCCCCCAGGGTCCGTACACCGTGAAGAAGCGCAGGCCCGTCGCGGGCAGACCGTAGAGGTGGCTGTAGGTGTGGGCCATCAGTTCGTTGGCCTTCTTGGTGGCCGCATAGAGGCTCACCGGATGATTCACCGGCTGCTGCTCGCAAAAGGGCATCCGGCGGTTGCCGCCATAAACCGAGCTACTGCTCGCGTAGACCAGATGCTGGACCCCCCGGTGGCGGCAGCACTCGAGCATGTGCCCGAAGCCCACCAGGTTGCTCTGGATGTAAAGCGCAGGGTTCTCGATCGAATGGCGCACCCCCGCCTGCGCCGCCAGGTGCACCACCCGATCCGGGCGCTCGGCATCGAACAGGTCCCCCAGCGCCGCACCGTCCTCCAGATTCAGCCGGTGAAATCGGAAAGCGCCGCCGGCGGCCTGCGGCAAGGCCTGCAACTTCTCCAGCCGAGCCATTTTGAGGGCTGGGTCGTAGTAGGCGTTGAGGTTGTCGAGGCCTACGACCGTTTCGCCACGCTGCAACAACCGCTCGGCCACGGCCGCACCGATGAAGCCTGCAACACCGGTGACCAGCACAGAAGAAGCCCCCACGTCAGCACCATTCATCTCAACCCAGGCCCACCTGCCAGACCTTGAGACCAGCGGCGCGGGCGGCACCGGCGTCGGCGATGCGGCGGGCATCGAAAACCCAGGCGGGCTGACGCATCACGGCCGAGAGAGCGGACCAGTCGAGGGAGCTGAACGTCTTCCATTCGGTGAGGATCACGATGGCATCAGCGCCGCTGGCGGCCGTGAGTGGATCGGCGGCGAGCTGCCACAGGCCATCGTCACTGGGCGCTGGGGCCCCTGCGCTGGGTGGTACCCCCAGGGCCTGACGGATCTGCTCGCCGTCCACCTTGGGGTCGTAGATCGCCAGTTGGGCGCCCTCCTCGAGCAGATCGCGGCAGATGGTGATGGCTGGGGCCTCGCGCGTGTCGTTGGTGTCGGCCTTGAAGGCGAAGCCGAGAATGGCGAGGCGCTTGCCGGTGACGGTGCCGAACAGACTCGCCACTACCTTGCTGGCGATGCGGTGCTTCTGCCAGGCATTGAGCTCCACCACCTGCTGCCAGTAACGCGCCACCTCGTGGAGGCCGTAGTGGCCGCAGAGGTAGACGAGGTTGAGGATGTCCTTCTGGAAGCAGCTGCCGCCAAACCCCGGCCCCGCCTTGAGGAACTTGGAGCCGAGGCGCGAGTCGGTACCGATGGCACGGCCCACCTCAATCACATCGGCGCCGGTGGCCTCGCAGAGGGCGGCGATCGAATTGATCGAGGAGATGCGCTGGGCGAGGAAGGCGTTGGCGGTGAGCTTGGAGAGCTCGCTGCTCCAGATGTTGGTCCGCAAGATGCGCTCGGCGGGTACCCAGTGGCCATAGATCGAGGCGAGGGCCTCAATGGCCGAGGCGTCCTCGCCGCCGATCAGCACCCGGTCGGGGTTTTCCAGATCGGTGATCGCCGTGCCCTCGGCGAGGAACTCGGGGTTGGAGAGCACCGCGAAGCTCTTGCCGGCCGGACCCGCCGCCAGAATGGTCTTGACGGTTTCGGCGGTGCGCACCGGCAGGGTGCTCTTTTCGACCACGATCGTGTGGCCGCTGGCGTTCGCAGCCACCTGCCGAGCCGAGGTCTCGATCCAGCGCAGGTCGGAGGCTTGCCCGGCCCCAGCCCCTTTGGTTTTGGTAGGGGTGTTGACCGAGAGGAACACCAGGTCGGCGCTGGCGATGGCGCCCTCCACTTCGGTGCTGAAGTGCAGGTTGCGGCCCCGGCAGCGACCCACCACCTCCGCCAGGCCAGGCTCGTAGATGGGAAGCCTGGAAAGGTCGTCGTCGTTCCAGGCAGAGATGCGACGGGCGTTGAGATCGACGACGGTGACCTGGATCTGTGGGCAGCGATCGGCGATCACGGCCATGGTGGGGCCGCCGACGTAGCCGGCACCGATGCAGCAGATGGAGTGGATCAAGGGGCCACCTCCAGGCGGGCGCGGAAGTCAGCGATGGTGCTCTCAAGACCCTGCTGCAGGGGAATGGTGGGTTCCCAGCCGAGCTCTGTGCGGGCCAGGTCGATCACGGGCTGGCGCTGGAGCGGGTCGTCCTGGGGCAAGGGCTGGGTGGTGAACGGCAGGGAGGGGTTGATGGCGGCGCGCACCAGCTCCGCCAGTTGGCGGATGGTGAACTCCCCAGGGTTGCCGATGTTGATCGGCCCGGGATGGGCGCCGTTCATCAGCCGGACCAGACCCTCCACCAGATCGTCGACGTAGCAGAACGAACGGGTCTGGGCTCCCTCGCCGTAGAGCGTGAGCGGTTCACCCCGCAGGGCCTGGACGATGAAATTGCTTACCACGCGGCCGTCGTCGGGGAGCATGCGCGGCCCATAGGTGTTGAAGATGCGGGCGACGCGGATCTCCACTCCATGGACCCGCTGATAGTCGAAGCAGAGGGTTTCGGCGACGCGCTTGCCTTCGTCGTAGCAAGCGCGAATGCCGTGGGTGTTGACGCTGCCGCGATAGCTCTCGGGCTGGGGGTGCACCTCAGGGTCGCCGTAGACCTCACTGGTGGAGGCGAGCAGCAGGCGGGCACCGACGCGGCGGGCCAGGCCGAGCATGTTCGCGGTTCCCAGAAAGCTGGTCTTGGCGGTCTTGATCGGGTTGTGCTGGTAATGGATGGGAGAGGCGGGGCAAGCCAGATGCCAGATGTGATCGACCTCAAGCCGGATCGGTTCGGTGACGTCGTGGCGAATCAGTTCGAAGCGGGGATGGCCGATCCAGCGGGCGATGTTCTCCTTGCGCCCTGTGAAGTAGTTGTCGAGGCAAAGCACCTCCTCGCCGGCCTCCATCAGCCGGTCCACCAGGTGGGACCCCACGAAACCGGCGCCGCCGGTGACAAGGTTGCGGGTGGGCGAAGCGGGCATCAAGCAGGAGGGACGGGGAACAGAAACGATCAGAGCCGCACCAGCTGCTGCTGAAGCTGGTCGCGGAACAGGGTCACCGTGCTGGCCAGGCCCTCGGCCAAGGGGATTCTGGCCCGCCAGCCCAGGGCCGCCAGGCGACTCACATCGAGTTGCTTTTTGGGGGTGCCATCGGGCTTGCTGGCATCCCAGAGAATCTCACCGGTGAAGCCCGTGGCCACCGCGACGGCCTCGGCAAGCTCCTTGATGGTGAGGTCCACACCTGTGCCCACATTGAGGTGGGTGAGCGGCTGAGCCTGATCATCCCGTGGGGCGCCAGGAGCGGCAGGATCCCAATGCTCGAGGGCGAACACACAGGCCGCGCCCAGATCATCCACGTGCAGGAACTCCCTCAGCGGTGCACCGGTTCCCCAGCAGCTGACCGCTGGGGCCTTGGCCTCGGCAGCCTCGTGGAAGCGGCGGATCAGGGCCGGCAACACGTGGGAGTTGAGCGGGTGGTAGTTGTCTCCCGGCCCGTAGAGATTCGTGGGCATCAGGCTGATCGCATCGAAGCCGTGCTGCTTGCGCAGGGCCGCGCATAGCTTGATGCCGGCGATCTTGGCGATCGCGTACCACTCGTTGGTGGGCTCAAGGGTGCCGGTGAGCAGAGCCGTCTCTGGGATCGGCTGCTCAGCGAACTTGGGATAGATGCAACTGCTGCCCAGAAAAAGCAGGCGCCGGGTGCCCGTGCGCCAGGCACTCTCGATCACATGGGTCTGGATCTTGAGGTTGTCGAGCAGAAAATCGGCGGGGTAGGTGTCGTTGGAGTGGATGCCACCCACCCTGGCGGCCGCCAGCACCACCACATCGGGGCGCCGGGCCTCGAACCAGGCGCGCACGGCCGGTCCATCCTCCAGATCCAGTTCGCTGCGGGACGCCGTGAGCAGCTGGCCGTAGCCGGCCGCGCCCAGGGCGCGCACGATCGCACCGCCGGCCATGCCCCGGTGACCGGCCACAAAGATCCCGTCAGCAGGGCTGATCAGCGGTGAGTGGGGAGCAGCGGTCGTACTCATGGATCGCCTGTGCCGGTAGAAACGATCACCGAAGCACTGCTGGGGGGATTCTCCATCGACCCCACCACGTTGAAACCCTTGAGGCGCAGGTAAGCCTCCTTTTTGGCCTCCTCGACGTCATGGCGCACCATTTCCACCACCAGCTCCTCGAGCGTGGTGGTGGGAGTCCAGCCCAATTTCTCGTGGGCTTTGCCAGGGTCTCCCAGCAGCGTTTCCACCTCCGCCGGGCGGAAGTAGCGCGGATCGATGCGCACCACCACTTCGCCGGTGCCCGCGCGCGTGCCGATCTCCTCGATGCCCTCCCCGCTCCAGACGATGCCACCCCAGCCCAGCTGATCGGCGCTCAGCTCAATGAAGCGCCGCACGGTTTCCTGGCGGCCGGTGGCGATCACGAAGTCTTCCGGTGGGCCCTGCTGCTGCAGCATCCGCCACTGCATCTCGACGTAATCGCGGGCGTGGCCCCAGTCCCGCAGGGAATCGAGATTGCCCATGAACAGACATTCGTCGAGGCCCGCATCGATCCGCGCCAGACCGCGCGTGATCTTGCGGGTCACGAAGGTCTCACCGCGCCGGGGGCTCTCATGGTTGAACAAAATCCCGTTGCAGGCATACATCCCGTAGGCCTCGCGGTAATTGACCGTGATCCAGTAGGCGTAGAGCTTGGCAACGCCGTAGGGGCTACGCGGATAAAACGGCGTGCTCTCCCTCTGGGGGATCTCCTGCACCAGCCCGTACAACTCGCTGGTGGAGGCCTGGTAGATGCGGGTTTGGGCGGTGAGATCGAGGATCCGCACCGCCTCAAGGATGCGCAAGGTGCCGAGGGCATCGGAATTGGCGGTGTATTCGGGGCTCTCGAAGCTCACCGCCACATGGCTCTGGGCGCCGAGGTTGTAGATCTCATCGGGCTGCACCTGCTGGATGATCCGGATCAGGTTGGTGGAATCGGTGAGATCGCCGTAGTGGAGCGTGAGCCGGGGGGAGGTGCCGCTGCTGTCGAGCTCGTGGGGATCTTGGTAGAGGTGATCGATGCGATCGGTGTTGAAGCTGCTGGCGCGGCGCTTGATGCCATGCACCTGGTAGCCCTTCTCCAGCAGCAACTCAGCCAAATAGGAGCCGTCTTGACCCGTGATGCCCGTGATCAGGGCGGTCTTCGAACGGTTCGTACTCTGCATGAAATCGCCAGGACTGCGGATGCCGGTCTCCAAGGCGCCCAGTATCCCAGCCACGCAGGCCGACCCATAGAGTCGCTCTCCTAGACAGGGCGACCGGCATGTGGTGGAGGACCCCCTGGCTGAGGCAGCGCTGGCTGCTGCTGGGGCTCACCCTTCTCGATGCCGCTCTGCTGCTGGGGTTCTACAACCTGCTCTTCTGGCACCGTTTTGGCCGCTGGGCAGGGTTCACTCCCTCGGTATGGGCGCTCGTGATGCTTTGGGTAGGGGCCTCCTACCTTCTGGGGCGCTACTCCAAACCGGAGCAAGGTCAACGGGATTCCCAGCGTTGGCGTCTGATGGCCACCGTTCTGGTGGCGCTGCTGGTGCTGGCCAGCGTGGTGGTGATCTTGAGCTGGGGCCTGAAGATCGACGATCCGCGCACCTTCCGCAGCTTCATCTTGCCGTTGCTGGCGGCCACCACAGGTGTGTCAGCGCTCGCCCAGCTGTGGGCGAGCCGCAGGCAACGGCGCAGGCACCAATGGCTGCTGGTGGGAGACGGCGATGAAATCAGGATCCTGCAGCAGGAACTGCTCCATGACCTGGAGGCCCAGGGGCTGGAACTTTTTTATTGCGACGGAGCATCGCTTCACCTGCAGCACCAACGGATCGAGGCCGGGCTCGATGGCATCGCCGTGAGTGAGGCGGCTCCGCTCGACGACGGCCTGCTCCAGGAGCTGCTGGCCATCCGGGGCAAGGGAACCACGGTGTGCAGCCTGGTGGTCTGGGCAGAGCAGCACCTCCAGCGCGTACCCCCTGAGTTGTTCTCCAGCCGCTGGCTCGTGCAGGCGGAAGGGTTCGAACTGCAACCGGGCCGCTGGGGCTGGCGCCTGAAGCGGCTCGGGGATCTGGCGGTTGCCTCGTTGCTGCTGGTGCTCAGCGCACCGCTGCTGACCCTGGCGGCCGTGGCCATCAAGATCAGCGACGGCGGCAGGGTGCTCTACAGCCAACGGCGCACAGGGATGTACGGGGAGCCCCTTGAGATCTGGAAACTGCGCAGCATGGAGGTGCGGGCGGAAACCCAGGGGGCCCAATGGGCCCAGCGGAATGACCCCCGGATCACCCGGATCGGCGCCTGGCTGCGCAAGCTCCGCCTCGATGAACTGCCCCAGTTGGTGAGTGTGCTTAAGGGCGACATGAGCCTGATCGGCCCTCGCCCGGAGCGCCCGGAGCTGGAAGGGGAACTGGAAGAGGCGATTCCCCATTACCGGGTGCGCCACTGGGTCCGGCCTGGATTAAGCGGCTGGGCGCAGGTCTGCTACCCCTACGGCGCCAGCATCGAAGACAGCCGCATGAAGCTCAGCTACGACCTCTACTACCTGCGCAACGCCAACCTGATGCTGGACGTGCTGATCCTGATCAAGACCCTGCGGCTGGTGGCCCTGGGACAGGGGGCTGTGCCCCGTGACCTGCCGCAGAGGAACTGAGCACCAAGACAACAGACCAGCAACGTCTCAGCCCAACCGCAACCGCAGGCCATCCAGGTCTTTCACGGCTAGACGCAGCTCCCGGGCCGGATCACCCGTGCCCTCCCGCAGCGGTCTGAGCAACACCACGCCCGATTCCGCCTCCCCCTCGCCGATCACTGCCACCCAGCGGGCGCCGCTGCGGTCGGCGCGCTTGAACTGCTTGGTGAAGGCGGAGGCGCTCAGATCCAGCTCCACCGACAGGCCCCGCTGGCGCAACCCGCGTGCCAGCACCAGGGCCAAGGGTTCGGCCCGCTCCCCCCGACTGACCACATAGAGATCGGGGGCCGGGGCCGTCGGCAAGGCCGCTGGATCCCCCTGGGCAAGCAGCACCAGCAACCGCTCCATCCCCAACGCCCAGCCGATCGCCGCCGTGGGTGCTCCGCCCAGCTGCTCGACCAGGCTGTCGTAGCGGCCGCCACCGCAGACCGTGGCCTGGGCGCCGAGCTGATCACTGGTGATTTCAAAAGCGGTGTGGCTGTAGTAATCGAGGCCGCGCACGAGGCGGGGATTGAGCTGGAAAGGAAGCCCCAGGGCCGTCAACGACTCCTGCACCAGCTGGAAGCGCTCGCGGCTCTCTGCGCCCAACGCAGCGGCGAGGGTGGGGGCCCCCGCCAGCAGCGCCTGGGTGCCGGCGTCCTTGGAATCGAGGATGCGCAGGGGATTGGTGGCCAGGCGGGCCTGGGAGTCAGGGTCGAGCTGATCGCGGCGGGCCTCAAGGAAGGTCACCAGCTCCTGGCGGTAGCGCGCGCGATCCTCAGCGCTGCCCAGCGAGTTGAGTTCCAGCGCCAGGCCCCGCACGCCCAGGTCCGCCAGCAGATCCCAGGCCAGGGCGATCACCTCGGCGTCGCTGCGGGGGTCTGCGAAGCCCAGAAATTCCACGCCGATCTGGTGGAACTGACGCTGGCGCCCCGCCTGGGGCCGCTCGTAGCGGAACATCGGCCCGCCGTACCAGAGCCGCTGGGGGCCCTGGCTCAGCAGACCGTGCTGGAGGGCGGCGCGCACCACCGAAGCGGTGCCCTCCGGCCGCAGGGTGCAGCGGCGCTCGCCCCGGTCCAGGAAGGTATACATCTCCTTGCCAACCACATCGGTGGCCTCGCCGATGCCGCGGGCGAACAGCTCGGTGACCTCCATCACGGGCGTGCGGATCTCGGCGAGGCCGGCGCGGCGGAAGTGCTCCCGGGCGCTGGCCTCCACTCCCTGCCACAGGGGCGTGGAAGCGGGCAGCAGGTCCACCATGCCCCGCAGGCTCTGCAGTTTCTCCACACCCGGGGCCTGAACTGGGGCCATCTTGGGCGATGGCCCCAGTTCTAACCTCAGACGATGACCCAGCTACTGATCACCGGCGGCGCCGGTTTCATCGGCAGCCACACGGCCGTGGTGCTGCTGGAGGCCGGCCACAACCTGGTGGTGCTCGACAACTTCGACAACAGCTCGCCGGAGGCGCTGCGGCGGGTGATGGAGCTGGTGGGATCAGAGGCGGCGGGCCGGCTGCGCTGGATCGAGGGCGACATCCGCTCCAGAGCCGATCTCCAGCGGGCCTTTGCGGCCGCCCCCGCCCCGATCGAGGCGGTGGTGCATTTCGCGGGCCTCAAGGCGGTGGGGGAATCGGTGGCCGAGCCCCTGCGCTACTGGGACGTGAACCTCAGCGGCAGCCGCTGCCTGGTGGCGGTAATGGCCGAGCACGGCTGCCACACGCTCGTGTTCAGCAGCAGTTGCACGATCTACGGCTTCCCGGAACAGATCCCGATCAACGAGATGGCCCCCGTGGCGCCGATTAACCCCTACGGCCATACGAAAGCCGCCGTAGAGCAGCTGCTGGCGGACGTGGTGGCCAGCGAAGCACCGGAGCTGGCCCGCTGGCGCATCGCCCGCCTGCGCTACTTCAACCCTGTGGGGGCCCACCCCAGCGGCCGGATCGGCGAAGACCCCCTGGGAACGCCCAATAACCTGTTCCCCTTCGTCAGCCAGGTGGCGGTGGGCCGGCACGAACGCCTCACCGTTTATGGCCGCGACTGGCCCACGGTCGATGGCACCGGCGTCCGCGACTACATCCACGTGATGGACCTGGCCGAGGGCCACAAAGCGGCCCTGGACGTGCTGCTGGCGGAAGGGCCCCAGCTGCTCTCCCTCAACCTGGGCAGCGGCCAGGGCCATTCGGTGCTCGAAGTGGTGCGGGCGTTCGAGGCCGCCAGCGGCCGATCGGTGCCCTACGAGCAGCTGGATCGGCGTCCCGGTGATGCGGCGATCACCGTCGCCGACCCCTCCCTGGCGGCAGAACGCCTGGGCTGGCGCACCCGCCGCGGCCTCGAGGAGATCTGTCGCGACGGCTGGGCCTGGCAGAGCGCCAACCCTGACGGTTACGACAGTCCCGGCTCTCAAAGCTCCGGGTGAAGCCCGCCCCCGAAGCCCTGCATCAGCTGTTGCTGGCGGGCGGCGGCCACAGCCATGCCCTGGTGCTGAAGCGCTGGGTGATGCACCCCCAGCGCCGGCCAAAGCGTTGCCTCATCACCCTGGTGAGCCGCGCCAGCACGGCGCTCTATTCGGGGATGGTGCCGGGCCTGGTGGCGGGGCTCTACCCCCGCGACGCCTGCGCCATCGACCTGCGCCGGCTCTGCCGGCTGGCGGGGGTGAGCTTCGTGAGGGCGGAGATCGTGGCTCTGGATCGGGAGCGGCGGGAGCTGCGGCTGGCCGGTCGGGCGCCCCTGCGCTGGGATCTGCTCAGCCTCGATGTGGGCGCCGAAACGGCAGCCGTGGCCGACGGTGCGGTGGCGGTGAAGCCCCTGGAACCTTTTCTGGACTGGTGCGCGGGGTTGGACGCCGGAGCTTTTGGGCAGGCGGCGGAGCGGCGAATCCTCGGGGGCGGCGCCGCGGCGGTGGAACTGGCCCTGGCCCTGCGGCGCTCGGTTCGGCCGCGGCTGGTGCTGCGGGGTGAACGATTGCACCTGGGTTCGAAGGCCGCCAACGCCTGCGGAGAGCGGTTGCTGGCTCGCGCCGGCATCGCCATCGAGCGGAACGCTGGGGACACGGGCACGGGAAACCTCGCCTGCACCGGCAGCCGCGCCCCCGCCTGGCTGGCCGCCTCAGGGCTGGCCACCGATCCGGCCTCCGGCCGGCTCCGCACCGAGGCCACCCTGCAGGTGGCTGGGGAGGCCGATGTCTTCGCCAGCGGCGACTGCGCTCTGATGGATGCAGCCCCCCGGCCCCCCTCAGGGGTATGGGCGGTGCGGGCCGCCCCTGTGCTGGCCGCCAATCTGGAGCGCCGCCTGGCGCTTCAAGCCAACCGGGCGGCGCAGGGGACGGGGCGACCCCTGCGCCGCTGGCACCCCCAGCCCTGGGCCCTGCAGCTGCTCGGCGATGGCGGGGCGCTCCATGCTGCCGAAGCTGGCCAGCCCCAGGCCGTGGCCTTCTGGGGCCCCTTCGCCCTGGGGCCCTCGCCCTTGCTCTGGCGCTGGAAGAACCGCATCGACCGGCGATTCATGGCGGGCTTCGCGGACCTGGGGGCGATGACAGGCAGCCCTGACGAGAGCGCGGCAGCCATGGCCTGCCGGGGTTGCGCCGCCAAGCTGGCCGCCGCCCCCCTGCGCAACGCCCTGGCCCGCCTCGATCCGGGAGCCACCTCGGATCCGAACGATGCCCCCGTGGTGGGCGCCACAGCTGAGGGCGGGTGGCTGCTGCAGAGCGTCGATGGCTTTCCGGCCCTGGTGGACGACCCCTGGCTCAGTGCCCGGCTCACCACCCTCCACGCCTGCTCGGATCTGTGGGCCTGCGGCGCCCAGCTGCAATCGGTGCAGGCGCTGGTGACCCTGCCGCGCCTGGGGGAGTCCCTGCAGGAGGAGCTGCTGGTGCAGACGCTGGCGGGGGTGCGTGCAGTGCTGGACCCCCTGGGGGCCAGGCTCCTCGGCGGCCACAGCCTGCAGCGACTGGAGGCGGGCGAGGAGCTGAGCCTGGCGCTGACCGTGAACGGGAAGACACCGCCGGGCCGCCTCTGGGCCAAGGGGGGCCTGCGGCCGGGGGATGCGCTGCTGCTGAGCCGGGCGATCGGCAGCGGTGTGCTCTTCGCCGCCGCCCAGGCCGGGGCGGCCAGGCCGGAATGGATCGATGGGGCGCTGGCCCTGATGGGCCAGAGCCAGGCGGAACTTGTGGAACTGCTGGCGGGCTTCGAGGTGCATGCCTGCACCGACATCACCGGCTTCGGCTTGCTGGGGCACCTGGGGGAGATGGTGGAGGCCAGCCACCGGACGCAGCCAGGGCTGACCGTGGCGCTGGAGGCCGCCGCCATCCCCAGCCTGGAGGGGGCCCTCCCGCTGCTGGAGCGCGGTTTCGCCAGCAGCCTCGCCCCCGCCAACGCCCGTGCCCTGGTGCTTCTGGAGGGGCCCATCCAGGTCACGGGTCTCAGCCCTGGGGTCAGCCGAAGGGCCCTGGAAGGCCTGCTGGTCGATCCCCAGACCTGCGGCCCGCTACTGGTGGCCCTGCCCAGTGCCCAGGCCCCCGAAGCGCTGCAAGCCCTGCGCGGGATTGGTTTCCCCCAGGCGACCGTGATCGGACGGGTCAGCCCTGGCTGAAAGCAGCAGACCCCGCCGCCGAGTCCCTCAGGCCCCTGGGGCGGAAAGGCCGGCCGCGGCCGCCAGCCGTTCGCGAAACTCCCCCTTCGGCAGGCCTCCCTTGACTTTACCGTGGACTTCGAAGCTGCCCTCCGGATCGCTCACCACCAGGTAGGTGGGCCAGCCCATCCCGTCCTTGCTGGGGTACTGGCTGAGCAGAACCGGACGGTATTTGCGGTAGGTGTTGGTGTCCTGGAGCATCACGCTCACGAATTCAAGCCCCAGCTCTGCGGCCACCTTGGCGTCGTAGTGGGCCATGCGATGGCAGGTGCCGCAGTCCTCGGAGCTGAACTTGATCACGGTGGCCATGGCCGTCTCGGGCGGGAGCCGGGAAGGTAGCGAACTCAGCGGCGTTCCTGATCGAGGCGCTGGGCCCGCCGTGCCCGCAGCGCCTGCCCGAGGGCCGGGCCCGGCGCCAGCCCCCCGGCGATCAGCTCCGTGGCGGTGACCGGAGGCGGCAGATGGCGCCAGCGCAGCCACCAACGCAGCAGCGGCCGCCGGGGGCCGAGGCCCACCGCCAGGGCCAGGGCCACCGCCTCCGCCGACCCACCTCGCTCCTCCAGCGCTTCACTCCAGCGAGAAGGGGGCCAGCCGGGGGTGCTGCCCGGCTCTTCCGCCAGCCAGTGGCGCAGCTGAACGAACTGCTGCAGCAGCCTCTGGCCGTGGTGGGGCAGCTGCAGCCGGGCGGCCACCGCCAGCGGATCGGCCGCCGCCGCCAGCCAGGCCGGCAGCAGGGGCAGCCCGAAGCGCTGGGCCCAATGCAACCGGCGCCGCCAGTGGCGGTCGCTCTGCAGGGCCTCTTCCACCAACGGCAGGGCCCCCCAGTCCTGAAGCCGCGCCATGGCCGCGCGCCAGTCCTCCCGCTCCAGCAGCAGCTCGAGCTCCATGCGTAGACGGGTGCCCAGGGCCGGCGGGGCCAGTTCCGGCCGATCTCCCGGCCGCCAGGCCCAGGGCCAGGCGGCCAGGGTTCGCCGCAGCTGCTCCAGGCTGCCTGGCGCCAGCTCGAACCCAAGCCGGGCGGCGTAGCGGGCCGCCCGCAGCACCCGGGTGGGGTCATCGCTGAGGCTGCCGCCGTGGAGCAGGCGCAGGCGACGGGCCGCCAGATCCGCCTGGCCGCCATGGGGATCCAGCAGGGCCAGGGCCACCACCCCACCGGCGGCGGGGGCCAACTCCAGGGCGATGGCGTTGATCGTGAAGTCGCGGCGGGCCAGGTCATCGGCCAAGGCCGCCAAGCGCACCACGGGGTTCTCGCCAGGGGCGGGGTAGCTCTCCCGGCGGGCGCTGGCCAGATCCAGCAGCACCCCATCGAGCTCCAGTTCCGCCGTGCCATAGGCCCCGTGAATGTGGCAGAACCCCAGCCGCTCCGAACCGGCCCAGAGCCGCAGCCGCTCCGCCAGTTCCGGGGCCGAGCCCTCCAGCACCAGATCCAGATCCACCAGACCGCGCCAGGGGTCGTTGTGGACCTGATGCAGCAACAGATCGCGCACGGCGCCCCCCACCAGGGCCAGCCGCCGGCCGGCCGCACTGGCCACCAGGGCCTCCAACAGCCCCGGCGGCAGCCCGGGGAGCTCCATCAGGCCGGGTCGCCATCGAGGGTTTCGATCGGCGCCAGACGCGGGTCGAGGATCTTCGGTCCCATGCCCTCGAACTTCACCGCGATCGAGACCTTCTCGCCACTGCCGAACAGGTGGGTCACCTGCCCCTCGCCGAAGTTGGCGTGGCGGACCCGGTCGCCCACGCTCCAGCTGCGGGAAATCCCCTTGCGGCGCACGGCGTTGGCCGGGGCCCCCGCCGCTCCGCCGGCCTGCACCCGCTGGCTGTCGCTGCGGTCCACCCGAGTGAGCCGCTCCAAGCGCTGCTCCCGGCGCAGAGTGGCACCGCCGCTGTGGGGGATGTCACCCTGAATCAACTCGGCCGGCAGTTCCGAGAGGAACACCGAGGGCACCGCAGGCTCTCGCATGCCGCCCCAGAGCCGCCGTTCGCTGGCATGGGAGAGGAACAGGCGCTCCTTGGCCCGGGTGAGGCCTACGTAGCAGAGGCGCCGCTCCTCCTCGAGGGCGGCGGGGTCCTCCAGGGAGCGGTAGCTGGGGAACAGCCCCTGCTCCAGCCCCACCAGGAACACCACCGGAAACTCCAGACCCTTGCTGGCGTGCAGGGTCATCAGGGTGACCCGGTCGGCGGCGGTGTCCTTGCTGTCGGCGTCGCTGGCCAGGGCGGCGCTGGCCAGGAAGCCCTCCAAGGAGCCCTCCTCGTTTTCCTCCTGGTACTGCAGGGCGGCATTCACCAGCTCCTGCAGGTTGCGGCGGCGCTCTTCCGCCTCATCGGTGCCCTCGCTGATCAGCTCGGCCACGTAGCCGCTCTGCTCCATCACCCGCTGCACCAGCTCGGCGGGGGCCGCGTCCTGGAGGCGGCCGCTCAGATCGCCGATCAACTCGCCGAACTGCAGCAGCCCCCGGGCGGAGCGCCCCCCCAGGGACCGCACCGCCTCCGCATCACTGATCACATCCCAGAGCGGAATCCCCAGTTGGTTGGACGCATCGGTGAGCCGCTGCACCGTGGTCTTGCCGATGCCGCGTCTGGGCACGTTCAACACCCTCAGCAAGCTGACGGTGTCGGCCGGGTTGACCAGCAGCTTCATATAGGCGAGCAGATCCTTGATCTCGCGCCGGTCGTAGAAGCGCAGGCCTCCCACCACGATGTAAGGGATGCCCCAGCGCACCAGCGATTCCTCCATCGCCCGGCTCTGGGCGTTGGTGCGATACAGCACGGCCATGTCGCCCCAGCGCAGCTCGGGATGGGCCGCCTCCAGCATCCGCATCCGGTGCACCACGGCCTCGGCCTCGGCGATCTCGTCGTCGCAGCGCGTGAGGGTGATCGGCTCGCCGTCGCCACGGGTGGGGCGGAGCACCTTGTCGATGCGCTCGGTGTTGTGGGCGATCAGGGCGTTGGCGGCCGCCAGAATCGTGGCTGTGGAGCGGTAGTTCTCCTCCAGCTTCACCATCGTGCGGGTGGTGTCATCGGCGACCCGATCGCCGAAATCGTCCTGGAAGCCCATCAGGATCGTGAAATCAGCCGCCCGGAAGCTGTAGATGCTCTGGTCGGCATCCCCCACCACGAACACCGAGCGGTCGCCCCAGTCGCTGAAGCGCTCGGGCTCCTCGCCGTTGGTCACGATCAGCTTGATCAGGTCGTACTGGGTGCGGTTGGTGTCCTGGTATTCATCGACGAGCACATGGCGGAAGCGCCGGTGCCAGTAGTGGCGGATCTGCTCGTTGGCCGTGAGCAGCTGCACCGGCAGCAGCAGCAGGTCGTCGAAGTCGAGAGCATTGTTGGCGGCCAGGGCGCGGCGATAACGGCGGTAGGCGTCCGCCATCAGCTTGCCCCGCTGGCCCTGCTGGTCGGCCTCGAGCTGCTCGGGCAGCCAGCCCTGGTTCTTGGCGTTGCTGATCGCCCAGCGCACCTTCTTGGGCTCGAAGCGCTTGGGATCCAGGCCAAGTTCCTGGGTGACGATCTCCTTGACCAGGGTCTGGGCGTCGGCCTCGTCGTAGATCGAGAACTGGCGCGTCCAGCTCAGCCCCTCGGGATCGGTGTACTTGTCGATGTCGAAGCGCAGCAGCCGCGCGAACAGGGCGTGGAAGGTGCCGATCCAGAGGTCTTTGATCACCTCGCGGTAGATGCGGCTGCGCAACTGGCGCTGCTCCACCGCACCCAGGGTGCTGAAGGGCTGGTCGAACTGGCTCTGGGCGAGTTTCTGGGCCAGCAGCAGCTCCAGCCGCTCCTTCATCTCCCGGGCCGCCTTGTTCGTGAACGTCACCGCCAGCAGCTGGGCCGGATCGACACCGTGGTGACCGATCAGGTGGGCGATCCGGTGGGTGAGGGCCCTGGTCTTGCCGCTGCCCGCCCCGGCGACCACCAGCAACGGACCGTTGTGGTGATCCACCGCCCGGCGCTGGGCGTCGTTGAGACCGGCCAGAAAGGAGGTCGAGCGGGCGGCCTGGCCTTGACCTGGCTCTGAAGAGGGGGAAGGGGAGGGGGCAGCCATGCCGGGGAGCCTAGGAAGAAGGACCTGGAAACCCCATCGGCGAAACCGGGTAAGTTCCTCAGGACACTCCCGAACCGATGGGCAGGGGAAGAACTGGCCTCCTGCCTCCAGTCGCTGCCAAAAGCCAACGTGGAGATCTGAACCGATGGGGATGACCTGGGCAGAACGGCTTGAAGAGGCTGACGTTCATCGCCATCCCTTCCCTCATCTGGTCATCGATGATTTTCTGCCCGACGATCTTCTGGCAGCAGCCATCCGTGGCTTTCCAAATCGTGGCTTGATCAGCGATCTGGCCTCCAGATCCGAGGATCTCCAGGCCAATTCAAGGGCCAGCCTGGATCTGGCCACAGTTCAGGCCTGTGACGACCCCAGACTTGACGATCTCAAGGGCTTCTACCAAGCCCTGGGGCTTGAGACGCTCGTGCGTTCGGTGTTCACCAAGCTGCGCCCCTTCCTGGAGGATCAGCTTGAGCCCGGGGCTGACCAGCACCCTTTCCTGCCTCGGATGTCTCCGGACGACCGGCAGAACTGGCTTGAGGGGATTCCATCATTCTCCTACGACATCCAGCCGGGGATCAACCCACCACAATTCGCCGGACTGGAACCCCACCTCGATGACAAATATGAGATTTTCGCTGGCTTGCTATATCTCCATCCTGCAGACATGCCTCCCGTAGGTGGCGACCTCATCCTCTACGAATGCGGCCCTGGCCATGTCTTCGATGGCACCCGCTTAAAGGGAAATGCCTATGTCGTGAAACCGGTGAAGCGTATTGCCTACCGCCACAATCGCTTCGTTGCTCTTCTAAACGGCCAATCGTCATTGCACGGGGTAACTCCCTACCTGGAGAGCGACAATCAACTACCAAGAAGACTCTACAACATCATCACGGAGGCTTATAATATACCCTACAAGAGCTATCGCTACTGGGATTTGGCGAGGGGCAAGAAAACCACCACCATCAAACATGCCGTCAAGGGCGCAGCCATGCTGTTGCGCCATCGCTTGGCGCGGGCCTTGTTCCCGTCTCGGGTGGCGGCTCAGCTGCGGAAGTACACGCCCGGTGAGGTGATGGATCGCTGGGAATTCTGGGCCTGAGTGTCGGGCCGAAACCCACTGCCTTGAGACCGACGGCTAAATTGGCCCGCTTGCTTCACTTCGCTGCAGCGCTTCCCCTCAGCCTGCGGTGGTCGCCGCCCCAGACACCCCCATGGCAGCCGCGCTCGGAACGATCCCCATTTTCATCGGCTACGACCCTCGCGAGCGGGCCGCCACCAACGTGCTGATCGACAGCCTCTATCAGCACGCCTCGCTGCCTCTGGCGATCACACCGATCGTCGCCGAGCAGTTAGCGGGTGTCTACACCAGGAGCCGTGATCCACGCCAGAGCACGGCCTTTTCCTTCACCCGATTCCTCGTGCCCTGGCTGAGCAACTACAGCGGCTGGGCCATCTTCATGGACTGTGACATCCTCTGCCGCTCCGACATCGCCGATCTCTGGGCCCTTCGCGATGAGCGCCATGCACTGATGGTTGTGCAGCACGATCACAGACCCACCGAATCCACCAAGTTCCTCGGCGAAACCCAGAGCGCCTACCCCAAGAAGAACTGGAGTTCCGTGATGCTGTTCAACTGCTCCCGCTGCACCGCCCTGACACCGGAGTACGTGAGCACGGCCACCGGCCTGGATCTGCACCGCTTCCATTGGCTGCACGGCGACCACGAGATCGGCGCCTTACCGGAGCGCTGGAACCACTTGGTGGATGTGCAGGTGCCGCCTGGCGCTGCGGTCGATGCGGGTGGCCCGGCTCTGCTGCACTGGACCCTGGGTGGACCGTGGTTCCGGGACATGCGCACGATGGGCGGCCCCTTGGCGGCGGAATGGTTCTCCGCCCGGGATGACGCCCTCAAGCTGTGGGATTGACCGCGCCCGGCCTCAGCGTCGTCACGGTCTGCATGAACCGACGCGACCACCTGCTGCACTCCTCCGCCCAACTGGCCCTCTGGAGCCACCATCAGGAGCACCTGATTGTCGACTGGAGCAGCAACGAACCCCTGCGGCGGGAGGACCTCCCTGCCGATCCGCGGTTGCGCCTGGTGCGCGTGGAGGGCGAATCGATCTGGAACCTCTGCCGCGCCTACAACTTCGCGATCTCCCTGGCGCGGGGTCCCTGGATTCTCAAGTTGGATGCCGACTGCTGGCCCACCGCCGCGTTCGAACCGACGCTCGTGCTTCCTGACGGATCCGGAAGCTCAGGCCCAGGGGAGGGTGCCTACGCCCTGGGCAGCGGTCCTGATGGGCGCAAGGGCCAGTTCCTGATCGCACTGACGCTGTTCACCGCCGTAGGCGGCTTCAACGAATACCTGGTGGGTTACGGCTTCGATGACAAGGATCTGAAGATCCGGCTTGGGGTGTTCAGCCGACGGGAGCCCCTGGCGATCCCCCCCCCCTGGTTGGAGGTGATCGCCCATACGGACGCGGAACGGGCGGAGCTGTGGAGCGGCGAACAACGAAGCCTGATCGGCCAGTCGCTCGGTACTGCCCGGATGCGCGCGTCCCGCCTGTCCAACCGCCTGCTGGTGGCCTACCACCCCTGGAGCAGCCACTCCATCGCCAGCCAGTACAACCAACAGCCCGATGGCAGCTGGCGGGTCAAGCCCGACTCGATCCCATCACCCTCCCCGGAGGTCGCCGAGGAGATCGGCCATGTGCGGCGGATGATGTTCTGGGGTTGCTTCCTTGCCATCCCCGAGACATTTCTGGCCGTGATGCCGTTCAAATTGTTTCCACCGGCCCGCCAGGGCCGCTGGCAGGTGCGCTGGTGGCACCGGCTCTACTGGTACACCGGCCGGCAGCTGTTGGCCATTCCGGTCTGCCTGCTGGCCTCGACCCGTGGGCTGCTGATGGAACTGAAGCAGTTGTTCAGGAGGGCCTGACCGCGCTCACCTCTGCCCCTGCGCTGGCCCCGCTGGGTGGGTCGGTGCACCGGCGTGGCCAGGGACAAACCTCGGTGGCCACGCTGGAAAGGCCCAGAGCGTTCGCTGACAACCCATCAGGCCCAGAGAAGCAGCAGCAAGAGCACAACCGACGTGCCGAGGTCAGCCGGAGAGCAGCGGCTCCCTGGTCTCCTGCGTCGCGATCGAGATCGACCATTGACGATCCATCCGCCCGGGCGGATTCAAACGTTGGCCGATCAGGCCACAGCTCGGCGCTCTCCCGCCTTCTGCGGCCGTAGGCCTCAGGCGGACGCCCTTCGGTGCCGCCCGAGCAGAGCCCGCTGATTGGCTGCAGCAGAAGTTCTTCGGCCGCCCCAGGGAGGGGCTGCTGGAGCGGGGTCCTGAAACCCGCGGCTCCGCTGGCGCGGCTTCGCCGGACCTCTGGCTCCGTCGGCCCAGGCCCTGATGATCCGATCGGCACCAACCCACGTCACCCCAATCGAGGCCGAGCGTGCCGGGAGCTCCTCAATGGGGATGTCATGGGCAAGGTCCCCGAGCCGTTGATCGGAGCGCCCGAGGTGAAACCGCTGCTCAGCGACAGGCATGTCTCAGTGGACGGAACCCTGCCGCAGGCCCGGGCGCCAGACGCCTCCCCAGGTCGGATCCATGGCCAGGACAATCCGCCGCCATCCGCAGCTCCTGTCGGGGGATTCGGTGCATCCATGGAGAACAGAAACGGGCCATAGGCGACATCCGCTGCATCCAACTCACCAACGGGGCCCACGTCTCCAGCACGGATCCGGAGGCTCTTCTGGCCAGGACCTCCCAGACCCATCCAGCTCTGCTGAGCTACCGCGGTCATGGGCCCATGGAGAGCCGGCACAACCTGGCGGCTCACATCCCTTCAAGCAACTTCTGCGGAGCGGTGGGCTTCGCCCAACGGGGGGGGGGGGGGGCGGCCCGGGTCATGGCTGCCGATGGTCCTGGTGACCACCGAACAGGGAACGCCGCCGACAGGAACGACGACACCAAGGGTTCGTGGCCGGGATGCGGCGGCTGGGCCGACCCTCACCGCAGGCACCACCCGGCCTGGGGGCTACGGGCGGCCTGTGATCGCCGACAAGCTGATGCGCCTGAGCAACATCCACAAGCCCACCATGGTGCTGACCTCATCCGTCCGTTGCCCAGATGTTTGTCCAGTGGGACCACCAAACAGAGCCTCGAGACAGGGATAACGTGCCGAAATCCAACCAGCCGAAGGTAGAGAGGCTCGTCAGCCGAATTCAGCAGGACGTCAATTGAGAGCGGGAAAAAACACCTACCGCGAGATGATTTTTCTGCACATCCCTCAAGGAGGCCCCCTTCTGCTGGCGCTTCCTGGCTTGCCATCCCCAACGCCTGGGGTCCGCCCACCTGGCGGTCGTAGAGAGAAACCCGATCGAGCCGAGGCGTAACCTGTGCTGAAGAATACCGAAAGGGGTCCGGCCGCATGGCGCCCAGAGCATTGATCAACAAGATCAATAATGTGACGATCTTCACCTCTCCCAAGTGTTCTTGCAGGAGCGTCAGTGACTTTGCCTGGGAAGTCGCAAAGCAGACCGAAACACGCAACAAGGAAAAAATCAACATCATTGTCTTTCGGAATCCCTACAACCGCCTCATCAGTGGATACCTGAACAAGTATGTCGAGCACACAAAGTATGTCGAAGCAGCCAGGCGGAAGAACCCCCGGATCGAGCTCCATACCTTTGAGAACTTTTTGCACGAGCTCAGCGCAAACGGCCTCAGACTGATCGACAAACTTCACTTTACCCCCCAGATCTCAGCCTATAAGCGGAGGACTTTTGATCTCATCTTCAACTCGGAAAACCTTTTACCTCTAGAGAGATACATTAATTCCATGTTTCTGACCAGCGTAGAGATGCCCTTTCGAGTCAACAAATTCGGAGCCAAGAACATGGACTGTCCGCAGTCAATCGAAACAGAAGCCTCCTACGCCAGTGAAATCTGGAAACTCAACTCAGCCCAACTACTCGAACTCATTAAAAGCAAAACGATTCCCGGCTACAAATTTTTTTACAATTCATCCCTCAAGTCCATCGCAGAACAGTTCTATCGCGATGACTTCAACTTCCTGCACGAGTGCCTGAAACAAGGCCTGATGGATACAAGCTTTCACAAGCTCATGACCTGCATCTAACGCCGCACGATCTTGGGCCATCCATCAAGAGTGGTTGTTCTCCATGTCCGGCCACGGATGGGTAGCGGGTCTCTTCATCGCCGACTCCGTTCGCAGGAATGCAGACCACGCTCCCCAGGCTCAACCGTGCCGAGCCCGGCTCGTCCTCGGTCTGGTTCTCGTCCTGCACGGGACGATTGTCAGCCCCCTCCCTGTCCATGCCTGTCGATGTCCTGGATCTGTTCCATCTCAGCTCGCCCTCGGGCTCAACCAGCTGCCAACCTGAACCTCAGCTTCCTGAATCAGGCCTGATGCTTGTTCCATCCGTGCAGAAGCCAGCGATGCGGGCGTGAGCGGAATCAGCCTCTACCTCTGCTTCAACCAGGTGAACTACTTGGCCGCCTGGCGCCAGCGTTTGCTGGAACGCCCCTGTGATCTGAGCCTGCTGCTGGTGGAACCCAGCCGTTTTCGGCTCGATGCCAGCAAGCCCTGGCCCAGAGGGATCGGCCACCTGCGCGGCCCGAGCAGCCCCTGGACGATGGCTGTGCTGGTGCTGCTGGCGCTGCTGGGGCTGATCGAACGCATCTACATCCCCCACCGGCGCGGGGCGGGGCGCGCCCTGGGCTTCGTGCTGTCGCGCTGCCGCCACATCCATCTGCTGGATGACGGCCTCGACCAATACCGCGCCCGGCCCCGCGCCCTCACCCCCGACCAGTTCCCTGCCGCAACCCCCTTGTACCTCTTTTCCGATGCCGTGCCGTTCCGGGCCCCCTGGTGCGCCCATTACGCCTGCCGGGAGCTAGGGGCCTTTCCGCTTCCCGAGCAGGATCCTGGTGGTGGAGCCCTGCTGGCCTCTGGCCAGCAGCCGGCCAGCCTGGTGGTGGATGCCCCCGGCCTCGATCGGCTGCCGCCGGTGGAGATCGACCTACCACTGCCGCGGTTTGTGCTGGCCCACCCAGCTGCCGGCAAACGCAGCTGGCCTGGGGCCCAGTCGCCGCCCGCACCACCTAAGACCTCTTCTTCCGCACTGCCACGGCCCAACCCAGACTGGCTGGTGCTTCACTTCGCCGGTCCGCTGTTAGTCGGCGAGAGCTTCCTGCTCGTGATGGCCCTGGTGCACCGCCCCGTCGACTGGCCCCTGCTGGTGGCCCTGCCGCCGGCAGTGGACCCCCATCTCCAAGCCATGGTGGAGTGCCTCTGCGCCCAGCGGCCCGCCAGCCGCCTGCTCAGCCCGGTCCCCTCCTGACCGCGCCCTGATGGAACCCTCTCCCGTTCCCATCTCGGTGGTGATCAACACCCTCAATGAGGAGGCCAATCTCCCCTACGCCCTGCGCTCGGTGCAGGGCTGGGCGGCGGAGGTGGTGGTCTGCGACATGCACAGCGACGACGCCACCGTGGCGATCGCCCACTCCTTCGGTGCCCGGGTGTGCCTGCACGAGCGGCTCGGCTTCGCCGATCCGGCCCGGGCCTATGCCATCGCCCAGGCCCGCCATGACTGGGTGCTCGTGCTGGATGCCGACGAACTGATCCCGCCGCCCCTGGCACGGCGGTTGCTGGCTGTGGTGGCCGAGGACAGCTGCGACATCTGCTGGATTCCGCGGCTCAATTACCTGCTGGGGGCGGCGCTGCCGGGCATGGGCTGGGGGCCGGACGAAGACGCCCAGATGCGGCTGTTCCGGCGGCCAGCGGTTGGTGTGACCGGCGAGATCCACCGTTTCTTCCATGCCCGTCCAGATGCCCGCCAGCGGCGGTTGAGCTACGGCCAGGACGGCGGCATCGTCCACTTCAACTACATCGACCTCTCCCATTTCCTCGCCAAGCTCAACACCTACACCTCGATCGAGGCGGCCGAGGCGCGGGCGCAGGGGCAGCGGGCTTCACTTCTGTGGGCCCTGCTGGTGTCCCTGCGGCGGGAGTGGTGGGGGCGGTGGCTGCGGGGCCGGGGCTACCGGCTCGGCTGGCGCGGCCTGCAGCTCACCGTGATGATGACGATCTACCGCTTCGTGGTGCAGGCCAAGCTGGCGGAGCTGCGGGCGGGCATCAGCGCTGAGGGTGTCCGTCACAGCTACCGGCAGGAGGCCGAACGCTGGCTGGTCCAGGAGGATCAGCCCGCTCAGGCCAGCTCCCGCAGCAATCCTTCCACCTGAGCGGCCGTGTCGCTCCAGGAGAACCCGCTCGCCCGCTGCTGCCCCGCGGCCGAGAGCCGACGGGCCAGGTCCGGCTGGGCGATCAGTGCCGCCAGCGCCGCCCTGATTTCAGGCGTACGCCGCGGTTCGACCTGCACCGCCGCCTCCCCCACCACCTCCGGCAGGGCGCCGGCGCGGGACGCGATCACCGGGGCCCCGCAGGCCATGGCCTCCAGGGCCGGCAGACCGAACCCCTCCCACAGGCTCACCAGCACCAGGGCCCGGCAGCGGTTCAACAGCTGCAGGCGCTCCAGGTCACTCACCCAGGGAATCCAATCGCAGCGGCTGGCGATTCCCAGCTCCCCGGCCAGGCGCTGGAGCTTCGGGGTGTAACGCCGGTCGTGGGGGCCCACCAGGGTGAGGCGGTGCTCCCGATCCGCCAGGGCGGCGAAGGCCTTCAGCACCCGCTCCAGGTTCTTGTGGGGGTCGTGGCGGCCCAGCACCAGGAAGAAGGGTTGGCGCTCCAGCCCCAGCGGCCGCAGCTGGCCGGGATTGAAGCCGAGCCGAATCGGCACCAGGCGCCGTAGCGGCACCCCGAGGCGCCCATGCACCTCCCGCGCCGTGGCCTCGGAGTTGCACAGCACCCGCACAGCCCGGTGCAACACCAGCGGCACGTAGGCGAGGTGGTAGGCCAACAGCGGCGTCAGCTGGGGGTAGCGCAGTGGCAGGAGGTCGTGCGCGAGCACGATCGAATGCACGCCTGCGAGCAGTGGCGCCTCCGGCAGGGGGGAGAGCAACAGCGGTGCGCCGCCCTCCCGCATCAGCTTCGGCAGCTCGCGCTGGGTCCAGAGCAGGCGCCGCAGGTGGCCGTCCCGGCCGTGCTCAGGGGAAAGATCGGAAGGGATCTCCACGCTGCCGGGACGCTCACCAGAGAGCGGGTCGAGCAGGGGAACGAGGGCGGGATCCAGCGCCGCCACGAGCTCACGGGCCACCACACCGATGCCGGTGGGCCTCCGGCAGAGGTAACTGCCGTTGAACAGAGCCAGGGGAGACCGGCCACTCATCGGCAGGCAGCCAGCATCGCCCGGAGCACGGCAACGCTGCGCCTCGGTTGCAACGGCAACCGCAGCAGGCTGGTGAAAAGAAGCCGCAGGCTGCGCACAAGCGTCACCCAGCCAGGCCGATGGCGCCTCAGAAAGAGAACATAACTCAGGGTGGACAGCCCCAGCCGGCGCTCGCTGGGTGTGTGGCTGCCCGCGCCCCGTTGATGGATCACCGCCGGAGACGGAAGCCAAAGCACGGAGGCGCCGGAGCGAGCCAGGCGCAGGCAGAGGTCCATGTCTTCGTAATAGAGGGGGAAGACCGGATCGAAGCGGGCGGGGGGCGTGTGGGCGGATGGCTGGAGCACCAGGCTGCAACCGCTCAGCCAGTCGACGGCGAGCGATTCGACGTTGTTCATCTGGTCAGGGCCGAGCCGGCGGCGACGGAAATCCAGACCCGGATCGATCCAGCCACCGCTGGCCTCCGGCCGGCCGTCACTGTCGCGCACGGCCGTTCCCACCAGGGCCCGCGCGGATTGCCCGTCCAGGGCTTGGCAGAGCCGTTCCAGCTCGGTCCCCTCCGGAAGCGCCGTATCGGGGTTGAGCAGCCAGACCCAGCCCCGCAGACCCCGCTGGGCCAGGTGGTCGAAACCCCTGTTGCAGCCGGCCCCGAAGCCATCTCCTTCCTGGCCGCTCACCAGCTCCAGATCCAGCCTCTCCCCCTGGGAGCCCGCCGGCTGCAGGCGCGCGGCATCCAAGGGAGCCGAATCTGGACTGTTGTCCACCACCAGCCAGAGGAGCGGCAACAGGCTCTGGTGAACCAAGTCGTGGGCAAGCCGCTCCAGCGCTGGCTGACTGTGATACGCCACGCTGAGCACCACAGGTGCCGACCGGGGAGGAACGGTGGCGATGACCGACCCGCTGCTGACCCCAGTTTCGCAGCCAGGCTGTGGTGTCTGCCGCCTGCACAACGACCAGGAAGCGATCAGCCGCTTCGAGATTCACCGTGAGCCGCTCTGGCTGTTGCGTCACCACCCGCTGCCCGCCCCGCTGGCGGGGTGGCTGATGCTCGATGCGCGACGGCACCTGGGCGGTCCGATCGAGTTCAGCGCCGAGGAGGCTGCCGGCTTCGGGCCGATGCTGCAGCGGGGCAGCTCCCTGGTGCGCGAGCTCACCGGTTGTGATCGGGTCTACGCGATCGCCTTCGGCGAGGGGGCCCGCCACCTGCATCTGCACCTGATCCCCCGCTTCGGCGACGACCCCGCCACGGAGGCGTGGAGGGTGGCCGACCTCTACCGCGCCATGGCCTCGGGGACCCGCCCGCCGGCAGACCCGCAGGAGGTTGCGGTCCTGGTGCGTCAGGCCCGGGAACAGACAGCCCTGTGGCGATAGGCTCCGGCCCGAACTGGCAGAACAGCCCGATGCAATGCGTGGTGGCGGTGCCGGCCCGGCTCGAATCCTCCCGGTTGCCGAACAAGGTGATGGCCGACATCGGCGGTCGACCGATGCTGCAACGGGTGCTGGAGTGCTGCCGGGCCGCCCGTCGCCCGGCCGCCGTGGTGCTCTGCACGGACAGCGACCGGCTCCGGCGGGCCGCCGAGGACTGGGGCTTCCCGGTTCTGATGACCAGCCCGGCCTGCAGCTCCGGCAGCGATCGTCTCGCCTCGGTGGTGGACCAGCTGGTGGCCCTCGCCGGTGCGAGTGATCCAGCGCAGACGGTGATCATCAACGTGCAGGGGGATCAGCCGTTCATCGACCCGGATGTGATCGACGCCATGGCTCAGGAATTCGAGCAGCGCCATCCCACCCCCGAGGTGCTCACCCCCATTTACCTGATGGGGCCCGAGAAGATCCACAACCCCAATGTGGTGAAAACGCTGGTGGCGGCTGACGGCCGTGCCCTCTACTTCTCGCGCTCGGCCCTGCCCCACGTGCGCGGTGAGGAACCCGAGCGCTGGCACGCCCATGCTCCCTACTGGGGCCATGTGGGCCTCTACGGCTACCGGGCCGATGTGCTGGCCCGCTGGGGCCAGTTGCCCCACTCGCCGCTGGAGCACACCGAGAAACTCGAGCAGTTGAGGCTGATCGAAGCCGGCATCACCCTGGGTACCTTCCCCGTGGACGGGGACTTCCTCTCGGTCGACACCGAGGACCAACTGGAGCAGGCCCGCGTGCTCGCGCGCGGGGTCTGAACGCTCAACGACTGGAAGGACCAAGCCCCGCCTGGACCAGGTCATGCAGGCGAAGCAGGCCCAGCATCGGCCCCTGGTCCGCCAGCACTGGGAGCACACCGATGGGTTTGCGCCGGTTGCGCTCCATCCGCTCGAGCGCTTCCACCGCCAGCAGTTCGGGGCCCACGGTGATCGGATCGGCCGTCATCAGCTCGGCGGCGCGCAGCGTGGCCCAGGCCATCGGGGGATGGTGCTCCAGGGCCCGCCGCAGATCACCATCGGTGATCAGCCCCGACAGCCGTCCCCCCTGGCCGGGCTTCCGCACCCAGCAGGCCCCAACCCCATCGCTGGTGAGCTGGGCGATCACCGCCTGGAGGCTGTCCGCCTCATCGAGGGGATGAAGACGGTCGGCGGGCACCATCAGGTCGGCAACCGTGAGGGTGAGCTGCTTGCCGAGGGCACCGGCGGGATGGTTGAGGGCAAAATCCGCCGGCGAGATGCCCCGCCGTTCCATCCAGACCGCCGCCAGGGCATCGCCCACCGCCATGGCCACGGCCGTACTGGCGGTGGGGGCCAGATTCAACGGACAGACTTCCCGATCCACCGAACCGTCCAGCACCACATCACAGCCCCGTGCCAGGCTTGAGTCAATCCGGCCCACCAGGGCGATCCGGGCGGTGCCGCGCCGGCGCAGATGGGGCAGGATCTCGATCAGCTCCTGGGTCTCACCACTGTTGGAGAGCAGCAGGGCCACGTCCTCCGGTGCCACCACCCCCAGGTCCCCGTGCAGGGCGTCCAGGGGGTTGAGATAAAGGGCCATCAGCCCGATCGAGGAGAAGGTGGCGGCGATCTTGCGGGCCACGATGCCGCTCTTGCCCACGCCGGTGATCACCAGCTTGGAACGCAGGTCGGCGCAGCGATCGAGCAGGGTGAGTGCCGCGTCCACCTGGGCGCTGTCCAGACGATCGGCCGCCGCGGCGATCGCGGCGGCCTCCTCCTGAAGACAGCGCGTCAGTGCCGACATTTCAGCCCTCCCCTGCGGTGGCGCGAGTGTATGGCCCGCCTCCTCTTGATAGGGGCGCTTGCAGGGCTGGCCAGGGATCTCAACCGTGGCCTAACAGGTCACATACCGTTTAGTCGCCATGGCCCTGCTCCGCTGGGATCTTCGCACCGATCGATGCCCCGCCCGCCCGTCAGGTTCAGCAGCAGAACGGTGAAGCAGCTGCGCCGGTTGCTCGCCTACCTTCCAGTCGAGCGGTTCCGGGCGCTGCTGGTGCTGGTGCCGCTCTCGATCGTCCCTGGCCTAATCGACCTGGCCACCGTGGCGATGGTGGCCCGTTTGATGGGATCCCTCGTCGGGAGTGATCTGAAGGACACCGTCCCGGGCGTGAAGGTGTTCGGCGGCAATGCGATCGACCAGAGTCTGTGGTTGATCGTGCTGCTGGTCGCGCTGTCCTGGGTGGGCTCCCTGAGCAAGCTCGGACTTCAGTTCTGCCAGCAGCGATTAACGGCACGAATCTGGATTGATCTCTGCAATCTGATCCACTCCAGAGTGCTGGCCCAGGGCTATGAGTTCCACCTCAGCAGAAGCACCTCCAAGCTCTCGACCCTGCTGCTGAGCCATATCAAGAAAACCTCCAACTCCGTTGTCAATCCGCTGCTGCGGATGGTGGGGAGCGTGTTTTCGATCCTGCTGCTCTCCCTGGGCGTGCTGGTGGTGGGGCGCTGGCTGGCGGTGGTTCTGATCAGTTGCCTGGTGGCCGCCTACCTGGTCCTCTCGCTTCTGATCACCCCCTACCTCCGCCATGCCTCCAAGCAGAAACTGCGCCTGGAAACCCGATCGGCCCACATCCTCGCCGAGTCCCTGGGTTCGATCCGAGACATCCGGCTGACCGGTTCGGAGCCCTATTTTCGCGATGCCTTCGTCTCCACCGGTGAGAAGGCCAAGCAACTCTCCTGGGCCTCGGAGTTGCTGCCCGTCATGCCACGGATGCTGATCGAGCCCTTCGGCATCACCTTGATCTTTGCCGTCGGGGCCGTGCCGGCACTGCTCAGCGGCGATCGCAGCCAGATTGTTCACATCGTTCCCTTCCTCGCCACGATGGCCGTGGTGGCCCTCAGGCTCACCCCGCCCCTGCAGGATTTCTTCTCAGCCCTGACCCAGTTGCGGGCGGGGCTGCCCGTGATCGAGAAGACCCTCGAGTATCTGGACCTGCCCCAGTCCAGACCCACCGTGCGGACCCCCGGCGTCCCCACACCCGAGGGCATCTTCCCCACCCGCACCATCCGCCTCAGCGACATCTGGTACAGCTATCCAGGGAGCCAGGAGCCCGTGCTCAAAGGGGTCACGCTCTCGATTCCGGTGGGCTCCCGCATTGCCCTGGTGGGGTCCACCGGCAGCGGCAAGACCACCACCGCCCATCTGTTGCTGGGCCTGCTGGCGCCCCAGCAGGGCCACCTGGAACTCGATGGCATCCCCGTCAACGATCTGGACGTGCCGGCCTGGCAGGCGAGCTGCGCCCAGGTGCCCCAGTTCATCAACCTGCTGGATGCCAGCGTTCTCGAAAATGTCGCCTTCGGGTTGCCGGAAGACGCCATCGACTTCGATGAGGTCTGGGATGCCCTTGATGCCGCCCAGCTGGCGGAATTCGTCAGCGAGATGCCTTTCGGACTCCACACCCCGGTCGGTGAAAACGGTCTCCAGCTCTCCGGAGGTCAGAGGCAGCGCCTGGCCCTGGCCCGGGCCTTCTACCGACGCTCCCGTTTCCTGCTCCTCGACGAAGCCACGAGCGCGCTCGACAACCGCACCGAGAACGAAGTGATCGAAGCCCTGGAAATGGTCGGGCGTCGCTGCACCACTGTGGTGATCGCTCACCGGCTGAGCACGGTGATGCGCTGCGACCGCATCTATGAATTTGAGGCCGGCAGCATCAAGGCCTCCGGTACGTTCGAAGAGCTGCAGAACCGATCGGACACGTTCCGGGATCTTGCATCGCTCGAACGCAAACTCGTCAGCTGATCGTATGAGCTTCACCCTGATCGCCGGCCCCTGTGTGATCGAAAGCCCCGAACTGGTGCTCTCGGTGGCGGAACGGGTGAAGGCGATCACCGATCGACTGGGCATCACCTACGTGTTCAAGGCCAGCTTCGACAAGGCCAACCGCAGCTCCGGCGGCACCTTCCGCGGACCCGGGGTGGCAGAGGGTCTTGAGGTGTTGGCGGAGGTGAAGCGCCGCTTCGGTCTGCCGGTGCTGACCGACATCCATGAGAGCCAGCAGGCCGCGCCGGTGGCCGCCGTGGTCGATGTGCTTCAGATACCTGCTTTCCTGTGCCGCCAGACCGACCTGCTGCTGGCCGCGGCCAGGGCGGTGGAGGGCACAGGCAAGGTGATCAACGTGAAAAAGGGCCAGTTCCTGGCCCCCTGGGACATGGCCCAGGTGGTGACCAAGCTGCGGGAGGCTGGCGCCCGGAACCTCTGGCTCACCGAACGGGGTTCCAGTTTCGGCTACAACACCCTTGTGGTGGATTACCGCAGCCTGCCGCAGCTGAAGGCCCTGGGCTGTCCGGTGATCTTCGATGCCACCCACTCGGTGCAGCAGCCCGGCGGACGCGGCAGCAGCAGCGGCGGCCAGCGGGAATTCGTGGCGCCCCTGGCGCGGGCGGCCGTTGCCGTGGGGGTCGATGGGCTGTTCCTGGAGGTGCACCCCGACCCCGACCAGGCGCTCAGCGATGGTCCGAACATGGTCCCCCTGCATCGCCTGGAGCCATTGCTGGAGCAGCTCTTGGCGATCAGAGCCCCCCTGCTCAGCCAGGGAGAAGCCGTCAGCGTGCTGTGACCGCCTGGGGAGCTTGGCTGCGGGTTGGCTCCCTGCTGGGCCAATGGCGCTGCAACCCGCACTTGCGGACGCTGAACTTACTGGTGCTGGATGTGGACGGGGTGCTCACCGATGGTGGGCTGTGGACCACGGAATCCGGTGAGGTGATCAAGCGCTTCGATGTGCGAGACGGTCTGGGCATCCGTCTGCTGCAACAGGCCGGCCTGGAGGTGGCCCTGCTCAGCGGCGGCAAGAGCGGAGCCACCGAACAGCGGGCCCGCTACCTCGGTATCCGCCACTGTGTGACCGGTGTGAAGGACAAAGCCGCTGCTCTGGACGCGCTGCAGAGGTCGCTCGGGGTTGCCCCCGAGCAGACGGCCTACGTCGGCGACGATCTCAACGATCTGGCGGTACGGCCCGTGGTTGGACTGCTGATTGCTCCCGCCGATGCGGTGGCCCCCCTGCGCCGCCAGGCCGACTGGGTTCTCAGCCGCCGGGGAGGCGATGGGGCCGTGCGGGGGCTGGCCGAGGCGATCCTGCAGGCCCGCGGTCTCTGGAATCCCCTGGCAAGCAGGGGCTGGCGAGAGCGTAATGATTGAGCCGGCGGGGGGGATGCGCAAGGCCCTGCGGTTGCTGTTGCGCGACTGGGTGCGCGCTGGACGGCTCGGCCCCCTGGGAGCTGTGGCTCGTTTGGACCGGGACCAGTGGATGGCCCTGGCCGCCTACAGGGGCTTGGTGCACCAGGCCTTCAGCGCTCGCCCCTTCGCCCCAGAGGTCAGCGCCGACCTCTGGGATCAGGGAGTCTTTCAGTCCTCAACAGGACGCAAGAACTTCTTCAGCCCAGCGCGCCGGGAGCTGGAGAACTCTTCCCACCACTACGGCCACGACGTGCAGCTCAAACGTCAGGCCGGCTTGCCCCTGATCGGCCGTCCGATGCCCTTCCTCCTGGAGCACGGCCTCAAGGTGGCCCAGGGGTCCACCTTCGAGAGCCCCAAGCCCTGGACGAAGGGCTACCTCTGCATGGGTCCCCTGCGGGCCCGCTGGCTGAGCGAACGGTTTGGCCTGCCGGCCATGGCCATCGGCCCCTGGATCGCCTACGCGCGGCCCGTGCTCGACGCGGAAGCCATCGCCGGGCTGAGGCATGAGCTCGGCCCCACCCTCCTGGTGGTGCTGGCCCACAGCTGGGATCAGGTCGAACGCCGCATGGACCATCAACGCTGTGTCGAGGCGGTGCGCGCCAGGGCCGAGGCCAGCGGTTACCGCTCGGTGATCTGGCTGCGCCATTGGAAGGATCCCCAGTTGCACGGATTGCCGCCGCACTGGATCGTGGCCTGCAACGGCCATCGCTCCAACCCCTGGTTCCTCGATGCGCTGCGCACCCTGCTGGAGCTGAGCGATGGGCTGGCCAGCAACGCCTTCGGAACGCACCTGGGCTATGGCGTGGCCCTCGGCAGGCGGCTGCATTGGATCGATGTGGAGGTCGAGCAAGATGTCACCACACTCACCGACGCCAAAGGGGAGGAGGAGGTGCGCGAATGGCAGGAGCGGCAACGGCTCAGCGCCGAGCTGCGGGAACGGCTGCGATCGGGGGAGAGCACCACGGCGGTACGAACGCTGCTTGACCCCTACTGGGGCTTTGCCTCCGTGCAGGGGCAGGCGTCACTCCGTGACCTGTGGCGAAAGCACGCCATGGGCCGTCAGCCTCGACCCCGACGATGACCCCGTTCCCGACCGAAGGTCCTTTCCGCATCGATCAGGTCACCGCAGCCCCCCTGCTGATGGCCGGCCTCTTCGGGTGCCAACTGGCGGCGGCCGCCTGGATGTCATGGGCCGGGGTCAACGGGCGCCGGCGCGGCTGGTGGATCGGAGCAGCGGTGCTGCTGAGCCTGGTGGCCCTGTTCTTCACCCTCGCCAGCTGGGGGACCAGTGACATCACCAAGCTGAGCCACGGCTTCGCGATCTACCCAGGTGGTGGCACCAAAGGGGAACCGTTCTGGCTGCTGGTGGGCCCGTTGGTGTTGGCCTTGCCGTATCGCATGGCGGCGGTGCACGGACTGGTGGCCGCCGGGTATGCCGCCGCACCGCTCCTGCTGGCCTGGCGCTGGCGGGCCCTGGCCTGGGGGGGCTGGTCGAGTCTGCTGATCTGCTGCAGCCCCCTGCTGCGGAGTTTTCTGCAGAACGGCGTGACCAGGCAGGCCCTGGCCCTGCTGCTGCTGCTGCCCCTGATGCTCTGGTCAGGGCGCCTGGTGGAGCTCCGTCGTCCCTTGATCGCGGTTGGGGTGCTCTGGTCTGCCCTGGTCCACTCCACCTTCCCCACGAACCTGCTGCTCAGCCTTTCCCCCCTGCTGCTGCGCGATCGGGCGACCGGAACGGCCCCGGGCCGCTGGCGCTGGTGGCTGACCATGGGCGTCCTCGCAGCCCTGCTGATCGCCGTCGCGCCGATCGCCTGGCAGAAAGTCTCCGTCTATGCCGCCCGGGAAACCTTCTTCAGTCACTACGCCGTGCTGCGGGAAGTTCAGCGGCTGCAATGGGCCCTGGCGCTGGGACTGGCCCTCACCTGCTGGCAACGGCACCTCGGAGTGATGCGATTGCTGAAATGTTCTCTGAGCCGGCAGCTAGCCCTGTTCTCCGTGCTGTTTCTGCTCATTCAGGCCTCGGTCGAATGGGAGTGGTTTCCCCAGATCACCTTCCGATTGGCGGATGGTGTGGGGTTTTTTCTGTTGATCACCTATCTGGCCTGGATCCACCGCTACCAGGCCTACGCCTACCTGCTGCCCGCCCTGCTCGTCACCCTTCACTACTGGCTGTTCGGGCGCATCCTCAACACCGAAACGCTGGCCTGCGGGGCGAACGACTCGTTCCTCTGCATCCCCGACCGCTGGCCCTGGGAGGTGCGCTATTGATCGCTCCGCAGTTGCGCCGTGAGCTGCGCCATCCGCCTCACCCTCAGCGCCCTGTGGAGAAACTCCAGCGGCCTGCGCCTGTAGAGGCGATTGCCGAGCCAGAGCGGCGCCAGTGACAGCCACACCACAGCCGCCCCGGTGAGGCAGCGCACGCCATAAAGAGCCGAGCTCAGGCCGGCCACCACAATTGATCGCCCAGGCGCCGCCTCCTCAAGGGCCCGCACCAGCACCTCCAGCGGCACGGCACTACGGATCCGTCCGCTGACACCAGCGGGAAGATCAGACCCGAAGCTTCCCCAGGCTGGGGCCTTGGGATGGTCGATGAGCAGCAACGCATCCCGCTGGCGATCGAATCCATGACCACGGCCCAGCTGCTGCAACCAGCGCTCAAGCACCGAAAAAGGCAGCTGGTTCAAAGGGAACTGGTGAGCCAGGTTGGGAACGGAGCAGAGCCAGAAGGGCCGGTTCGGCGGCGTCCGCTCCAGGCAGTCTTGAACAAAGACCTGACACCGCTGCCGCTGGCTCGCCACCAGGGCGTCGAACAGCTGTCGGCGAATCGCCTCTGACACCGGCTTGGCGGGACCAGGAGGTCGATGCCAAAAAGGTTGGCGTCCGTTGAGCACATAACGCACCTCGCGATCGCCGAAGGCGATCGGACAGCCCAACAGACTGGGAAGGATCGCCCGCAGCTCCCGGCCTGTGCGGTAATAGAGGCCCAGCCCATCGCCACCCACCACCACAGTGGCGATCCCGAATCGTTCCACCGGATCGCGTTGCGCTCCCTGCCACAGGTTGTTGAGGCAGACCAGATCCCAGCCAGGCCGGAGATCTTCAGCGCAGGAGATCAGCTCCACCGCGCCGAAGTGCACGGGATCCTCACGCTGCAACACCGCCAGCCAGTTCTGCACCGCCTGATGCTGGGCCCCAAGCCCCTGCGCATCACCGGTGATCACACCCGTGAACATCAGGCCCACCTCGGCGCCAGAGGCCTGCACCTCGGGCAGGTCGAACACCACGGCCAATTGGTTCACCAGGTGAATCAGCCCGCCTGTGAGCACCAGCACCTGCAGGCGATCAGGCTGCTCGATCAAAGCCTCGTGCCGCCCAGGCGCCTGAGCCGTCCCCGCAGCTGAGCCAGGCGCACCTGCAACGGACTGGGGGCCATCAGGGGCGGCTCCCCCGCCAGCAAGCGGTCCCAGTGGGCATCAATCGCCACCAGGGCCTCGCGCCAGCGCAGCTGCAGCGCCCCTTCGGAGCACTGGGCCAGGCGCTCGGCCAGGCGCTGGGGATCGGCGAGGAAGGCGGCCGGGTCGGCCACCGCCGCCGCGATCCTTTCCACATCGGCGCTTAGCGTGCCAGCTCCGATCTGGTGACCGAGTCGGCCAGGGTCAAGGCCATCGGCCAGGGCATGGTTGAGGCTGCTGAACACCACACAGCCGCTGGCCATCGCCTCCAGGGGCGGTAGGCCGAAGCCCTCGCTCACGCCGCGGCCACGCCAATAATCAGCGGAGTCATAGAGATAAACCCTGGCCGAACGGAACAGATCCACCAGGTCCTGCACCCAACCGCTCTGCACCTCGACCCGCAGGCCCCTGGCCCGCAGGGCCGGCACCAACTGCCTGAGCACGTAGGCGCTGCTCTTGCGAGCCTGCACCAGCACATCGATCGGCCTCTGGGCCACCCGGGCCGGATCACGCACGGCGCCGTCGTCGCCCCAACGGGACTCGATCGCGTTGGGGACCAGAAACAAGGGCTGACGGGGCGCCCGATCGCCCCAGTAGCCCAGCGTGTTGGGACTCACCGCGAGCACCGGCACCCCGGGGGGGAGATCGAAGCCGTAGCCGCTGCTGTGGGCGTGATAGGCGCTGGGACGCCCCCGCAGACGCCGCAGCTGCTTGGGCACGTCGAAGCCCCAGCTCACCACCCATAAAGCGGGGCCAGGGGGGCGCTCGTTGCGCAGCAGATCACCCAGGAACGGCCGACCGGGCTCCCGGCGCCGGTAGGTGACCACCTCACTGCCCGTGAGGGCACCCACCAGACGGGCGGTCTGTAACTCCACCTGCAGACCGCCGCAGCGGAACTTCCCCGACGTGCCGGGGACCAGGAAGCGAAGCGGACGCAAACCCGGCCGCTCAGGCGGCCACAGCCTCGGTGCTGCCCACCCGCTGGCGGCGGGTCAGGAAGCCGAACAGCACCTTGCCGATGGCCGCCACCAGGTTGCCCTCCAGCTCCTTGAACATCGTCATGTTCAGATGGAAGGCCTCATTGGCCTCCTCGACAATGCGATCGGCCGTGGACTGGTCGATCGGCAGCTCATCAAGGGTGGCGCGGTAGGCGACCTTGAAGGCCTTGTCATCAGCGATGGCATCGAACTCATAGAAGTGCAGGCCATCGCTCTCGCCGAGGTTCATGGCCTTCTGGGCGATGTTCTTGAGGATCTGCCCCCCTGAGAGATCACCCAGATAGCGGGTGTAATGGTGACCCACCAGCAGCTCGGGCGACTCGGCCGCCACCTGATGAAGGCGCGCGACGTAGGCCGCCGCCGCGGGGGAGGGCTTGATCTGATGGCGCCAGTCGGGGCCGAAGTAGTAGGCCAGGTCAGCCTCAAGGCTTTCACGACGGTTGAGCTGCTCAAAGGCCACCGGACCCACCACCGGGTGGTCCTTGAGCTTGCCGATCTCCTCCTCCATCGCCGCATAGACGAAGTAGAGGTCAGCCACCAGCTTGCGGTAGCTGACCTTGTCGACGACCCCCTTCAGGAAGCAGGTCACGAAACCGGTGTTCTCGGCCATGGTGTGGGACTTTTTGGTCCCTTCACGCAACTGGGTGGCAAGGGCGACGGACATCGTCGAAAAAGGGCGCTCGAAAACGCGACAGGGCAGTGGGCCAAAGCTACGTGCGGCCTTCCGCAGACTGCGTCAAGGTTGCGAAGGATTACGCGCCCGGCCATCCCCTCGATCGGGCCGGTCCACCGATCAAACCAGGGATCAGCTCAAGCGTTGTGCCGCCCATCAGCTCCCGAGGTTGGTGCCCAGCGAACGACCTCCTTCTGGGCCCAAGGGGCCCAAGCCCGCCTCGCCGCCTGGCTCGATCGGGCGAGAGGGGGGAAAACGTGGCGATCAGCCAGCGCCACAGGGCCATGGCCGGGTGTCGTCCGCTGATAGGCCCTCTCCCAGCGCGCGCCGTCAACCCGGCCAGGCGGTGCAGGCTGGCATACCCATCCCGTCCCGCTTGATCTGGTGACCTTGCTGGTGAGCGTCAGGCCGGCTTCGCTGGGCTGGCCCCAAGGAACCTGGCCTGCGGCTGGAGAGCTGCAGCTTGTTCTGAAAGATGCCCACGGTTGGGATGCTCGCGGACAGGGCCAGGGCCGCCCGTGTCGCTCCGGCCAGACCCCTGCCTCTGGGCGCGGTGAGAGGGGGGTGATGGTTGCAAGCGCCCCCGCCGGACAACGTCCGTTTCCCGAGCCCGCCTGCCTCACCCATCCTTCGGGAGCGCCACGGCTTCCAAACCCTGTCCCTGCACGAGGGTGTGATCACCCCACGCATCGTGCGGCCCGACCATCAGCGCGATCCCATCGATCAACTGCCCCTTGGCCGAGCGGTCGACCACGGCCATGAACCGGTGACCTCGGACCGAGCCCTCCAGCGCGATCTGGTTCGTGTGCTCTGGTGAGTCCTGGCCTTTCAGGCCGCCAAGCGCTTGCCCTCAAACAGCTCAAAGAGCTCCCGGCAGAAGGTCTGCAGCTTGGCCACCACGGCGGTCTCCGGCGGCTGGGGGCCCGTGGGTTCCCAGTCGCCCACGGTGGCCAGGCGCCACTGCTCCCCGTGGAAGGTCATGCCACTGATCAACACCCCCAACAGCCGTGGACGCTCGGCCGATCCCCGCTCCGGTCGCTGGGCCAGGCGCAGCTGCACCAGCAGGCTGCGGCACTGGAGCCTGGGGCTCCAGCCAGGGAAGTGAAAGGCCAGGTCAATGGATTCCCATTCCTGGAACTGACGCGTGATCGGGTCGTCGCGCCAGGGGTTGAGGTTGGCTTTGGCGGCGGGAAACTGCTGACGCAGGAGGGCCGCCGCAGCCGCGATCGCCTGGGTGATCTCCAGTGTGCGTGCCTGATCCGCCGCGTTCATGGCGTTTCCCCTGAGCAGAACGGGGCGTGTGCGCAACCTAATCTCGGCGCTCCGCAACCGCTGGCGTCGATGGCGATCACCGAACAGAAGGCCTACGAGAAGCTCACGCCCCCCAGCAGCGGCACGGCGATTCGCTTCGAGAACGGCCAACCGATCGTCCCGAACGACCCGATCATTCCTTACATCCGCGGCGATGGCACCGGCGTCGACATCTGGCCCGCCACCCAGCGGGTGCTGGATGCGGCGGTGGCCAAGGCCTACGGCGGCGAGCGCCGGATCGAGTGGTTCAAGGTGTTCGCAGGCGATGAGGCCTGCGAGCTCTACGGCACCTACCAGTACCTGCCCCAGGACACGCTCACGGCAATCGAGCAGTTCGGCGTCGCGATCAAGGGCCCGCTGACCACTCCGATCGGTGGCGGCATCCGCTCCCTGAATGTGGCCCTGCGCCAGATCTTCGATCTCTACTGCTGCGTGCGGCCCTGCCGCTACTACGACGGCACCCCGAGCCCCCACAAGCGGCCGCAGGATCTCGATGTGATCGTCTACCGGGAGAACACCGAAGACATCTACATGGGGATCGAGTGGGCCTCCGATGACCCGGTGGGCATCGAACTGATCCGCCACCTCAACGACGAGGTGATCCCCGCCAACGGCAAGCTCAAGGGTCGCCGCATCCCCGACGGCGCCGGCATCGGCATCAAGCCGGTGAGCAAGTTCGGCACCCAGCGCCATGCGCGCAAGGCGATCCAGCACGCCCTCGGCCTCGAGGGCGCCAAGCGCCATGTGACCCTGGTGCACAAGGGCAACATCATGAAGTTCACCGAAGGGGCCTTCCGCGACTGGGGCTACGAGCTGGCCACCAGCGAGTTCCGCGACGTCTGCGTGACCGAGCGCGAAAGCTGGATCCTCTCCAACCTGGAGCGCAACCATGGCCTCACGATCGAGGCCAACGCGCGCCTGATCGAACCCGGCTACGACAGCCTCACCCCCGAGAAGAAAGCGGCGGTGGATGAGGAGGTGAAGGGGGTGATCGAGGCCATCGGCGAAAGCCACGGCTACGGCAAGTGGAAATCGATGGTGCTGGTCGACGACCGCATCGCCGACAGCATCTTCCAGCAGATCCAGACCCGGCCCCAGGAGTATTCGGTGCTCTGCACCCTCAACCTCAACGGCGATTACATCTCCGATGCCGCCGCCGCGGTGGTGGGGGGCCTGGGCATGGCGCCGGGGGCCAACATCGGTGACAAAGCGGCGATCTTCGAGGCCACCCATGGCACGGCGCCGAAGCACGCTGGTCTCGACCGGATCAACCCGGGCTCGGTGATCCTCAGCGGTGTGATGATGCTCGAGTACCTGGGTTGGCAGGAGGCGGCCGATCTGATCACCGCCGGGATCAGCGCCGCCATCGCCCATGGCGAGGTCACCTACGACCTGGCGCGGCTGATGGAGCCGCGGGTGGAACCCGTGAGCTGCTCGGGCTTCGCCGAGGCGGTGGTGCGCCACTTCGGGGGGTGAGCCTGCGGGGCAGACTGGCCCCCATGAGCGCCTCCCCGTCCGCCACGGCCCGCGACGCCACCGCCCTGGCGGGCCCCCTCAACCTGGCCAGCGACCCCTGCGTGCACTGCGGCTTCTGCCTGCCCAGCTGCGCCAGCTACCGGGTGCTGGGCACGGAGATGGATTCGCCCCGGGGGCGGATTCACCTGCTCAAGGCGATCGAGGCGGGTGAGCTGGAACTCGATGCCACAGTGGCGGGCCACTTCGATTCCTGCCTGGGCTGCTTCGCCTGCGTCACGGCCTGCCCCTCGGGCGTGCGCTACGACCAGCTGATCGAGGCCACCCGCCCCAAGCTCAACGCGCCGGACCTGCGCAGCCCAGGCCAGCGCCGCTTCCGCCAGCTACTGTTCGCGCTGCTGCCTTACCCCCGGAGGCTGCGGGCCCTGCTGGCGCCACTGCGCCTCTATGCCGGCACGCCGCTGCAACGGCTGGCGCGCTCCAGTGGCCTCACCAGGCTGCTCGGGCCGCAGCTGGAGGCGATGGAGCGGCTGCTGCCGCCCCTGGCACCCCAGGCGTTCACAGATGATTTCCCGCTGGTGGTGCCCGCCCAGGGCGAGCGGCGCCACCGGGTGGGGCTGGTGCTGGGCTGCGTGCAGCGGCTGTTCGATCCGGCGGTGAACCGGGCGGCCATCGAAGTGCTGAGCGCCAATGGCATCGAGGTGGTGATCCCCCCGGCCCAGAACTGCTGCGGCGCCGTCACCCACCACCAGGGGGAACTGGAGCAGACCCGAGCGCTGGCGGGGGATCTGATCGACGCCTTCGATGCCGTGGTCGGCCCGGGCAAGCCGGCGGGGAGTGAACCCCTGGAGGCCGTGTTGGTGGCGGCCTCCGGCTGCGGCCACACCCTCAAGGCCTACGAGCGGCTGCTGGCGGCCGAACCCGCCTGGGCCGCCCGTGGCAGCGCCTTCGCCGCCCGGGTGGAGGACATCCAGGAATTTCTGGAGCGCGTGGGCCTCAGCGAAGCCGTCAAGATCCGCCTGAAGCCCCTGCGCCACGGCGATGGCACGCCCGCCAGCGCCGAGCGGCCGCTGCGGCTGGCCTTCCACGACGCCTGCCACATGCTTCACGGCCAGGGGATCTCCGAGCAGCCAAGGGCGTTGCTGCGGCGCATCCCCCACGTGCAGCTGCGCGAGGCCAGCGAGGCGGGAGTGTGCTGCGGCAGCGCCGGCATCTACAACCTGGTGCAACCTGATGAGGCCGCCGAACTGGGCCGCCTCAAGGCACAGGATCTCACCGGCACCGGTGCCGATCTGGCGGTGAGCGCCAACATCGGCTGCACCCTGCAGATCCGCCAGCACATGGATGGCACCGGGCGAGCGATCGAGGTGCTGCACCCGATTCAGCTGCTGGAGCGGAGCCTCTCAGGCGGCTGAGGCTGGTGTAGTCAGCGCAGGCACCGCCTCGATCCATCGGCACAACCCCTCGCCTTGGCCCGCTTCATTGAAATCCACTCCGCACAGTTTCCCCAGCTCCCGGGGGAGGAGCAGGTCTGGACCAATCCGGGCACCGTGGGCCAGTCCCTGGCTCGCTACCTGCAGACAGCGCTGATCGGGCGCGGCCACAGGGCAGCGTTCGTCTGCTGCGAAGACTGGGGTTGGTGGGTGGAGCTGAAGGATGCTCCGTTCAGTTGCGGGGTGTGCGTCTACAGCCAGCCGGATCAGGAGGGGCCTCGGAACTATGTGCTGAGCGCAGGGGCACCGGGGCCGAAGGTTTGGAGCTGGAGGCGGTTGGGCTGGGTGAACACAGGGCCCTGGGTGGATCGGCTGCAGACGGATCTGCTGGCGATCGTCCAGGCGGATCCGGCCGTGGAGGTGGTGGGGGTGACGGTGGCGTTTCCCTGGTGAAGGCCCAAGGACGACGGGTCGCCATTGACAGGCCTGACCCCCCTTGCACAGGATGGCTCCCCCTGGGCATGTCCCATGAGCCGCAAGCCCACTCAGGACTTCCTGCAGTTCCTGTTCGGTGGGGCCCTGTTCGCCGCCGGCATCGTGCTGTTCACCAGCCAGGTGATGGTGGGATCCCAGGGGTCATTGGGGTTGGGGGGCTGGTTCGGCAGGGGCTCGGTCGGCCGCGGAGGCAGCTTCTTCGGTGGGCTGATGGGCTTCGACAATGGCCAGGGTTTCGGGCTGCTGATGGTGCCCCTCGCCATCGGCGCCGCCCTGCTGCTCGCGGGCACCTACCGCAAACTGGCCTGGTTCCTGATCTGGGCCAGCTCCGCCGCCCTTGGGGTGCTGGTGCTCCAGAGCCTGGTGTTCAGCTTCCGGCCCACCAGCCTCTGGAGCCTGCTGGCAATGGTGGCCATGGTCGGGGGCGGCGCCGGCCTGATGTTCCGCTCCCTGCGTCAGTACCCCGATCAGGAAAGGGAGCGCAACCGCAGCGATCTTGATGACCTGCGCAGCGAACTGGACCGCCTGAGCCGCAAGTATGACAACGGTCCCAGGGGGCCGGGCCAAGGCGATTGATCCCATTGAGGCTTCGGGCTGCGCTGCTTGACTCAGGAGCTCCGCTCAGAGCCCATGCCCCACGTGCTGATCCTCCACGCGGTGGAAAGCTATCCAGCCTGGAAGCGATTTTTCGATGACGCCGCCACGATCCGCCGCGAGGCCGGTGAGATCAGCTTCCAGCTGCTCCGGGACGCCTCCGATCCCCAGCAGTTGGTTCACCTCTCGGCGTGGACCTCGCTTGCAGCGGCCCGGCTCTTCTTTGAATCACCGGAACTGGTCAAACTGCGGCAGGAGGCCGGCGTGCATGCCCCCACTTTCCTCTACCTCGATGAGCTCGAGCGCGGCGTTCTCTGAGCAGCCGTTGAACGCCCGGGCACCAGAGGTCAGGCCCTGTTCTGCAGCTTGCGCCTGACCAGAACCACCCTTTACCCCCCGAGCCAACCTGAAAAGCCTGAGCCGCTACTGGAACGTCTTCGCCGCAGACCAGCTCCACCGCTGGACGCCGGTGACGGGGCTTGAGCAGCTGGCCGAAGAACTCACGTTGAGCCACGATCCCGCCACCGGTGAGATCACCCGCCTGACCCGCTTCCATCCCGGCGCTGATACGGCCGCCTTCGGCGCCAAGGTGCATCCCTACCCGGAGGAGGTGTTCATCGTCAGCGGGCGGCTGTTCGATGCCGCCTTCGGGATCTGGCTGGAGGCCGGCCACTACGCCAGCCGCCCGCCGGGTGAGGTCCATGGGCCCTTTCGCACCGAGGAGGGCTGCCTGGTGCTGGAGTTGTCCTTCCCCCAGCGCACGGCCTCCAACCCCTGATCCCGCCATGGCCCCTCCATCCCCCTCAGCTGTCCTCAGGGCCCTGGCCCCAGTGGGCGCCCTCCTGGCCCTGGGGCTGCCAACCGACCTGCTGGCCAGCCCAACGCAGCAACCCGGACCCGCCGCCACGCCCTTGAGCGCCCAGATCTGGAACGACTGCGCCCCCTGGGACGGGGCCGCCTTCACCGTCACCATGCCCTGGCCCGCCCGGCCCAGCCGACCGGCCGCCATCCTCTCGATTGCGATCTGGAAAGCGCCCACCCTGAGCCACCCAACCCAGTTCAGTTTTCCTGCCGACGACCGGATCGGATCGATCACCCTGCAGCCAAGACCAGGCCTGGACGGCCTGCTCAAGGGCCGGGTCAGCTTCCGTTCGGTGGTTCCAGGCCAGCCGGTGCTCGGAAGCTTCGACCTGGTGAGCCCCAGGGGTGAGCGGGTGCACGGGAGCTTCCGGGCCAGCTGGGTGAGGCGCCAAGCGCTCTGCGGCTGAACCGAGCGAGGGTCAAGCCGAGCCAGAGGCCGCCATCAGGCCGGCTGCTCAGCGGGGGCGGCTTGCCGGCTGATCACGATCCGCAGCAGCACCGGCGCCAGGAAAGTGGTGCCGATCACCATGAGCAAGATGGCCGCCTCCAACGAGGGCGTGAGCAGGCCCGCCTGGGTGCCAAGCCCCAGGAAAATCAAGCCAACTTCGCCCCGGGGCATCATTCCCAGCCCCACCACCAGCCGGTTGGTGGGGTCCTTGCTGACGTAGCTCCAGCCTGCCACCACCTTGGTGACCACAGCCACCACCAGCAGGAAGCCAGCGACGATCAGGCCCTCCCGGTTGGCGGGATCCATCGGATTGAGCACCGAGAGGTCCATGGTCGTGCCGATCAGCACGAAGAACACGGTGGAGAACAGAGCGACCAGGGGTTTCACTGCCGCCTCGATCGCCTTGGTGTGGCGGGAGCTGCTGAGGATCAGTCCGGCGGCGAAGGCCCCCAGGGCCGCCTCCAAGCCAATGGCCTGGGAGGCGAAGCAAGCCACGCACAGCACCAGGAACGAGGCCACAACCACCTCACCGGGGGCCTTGAGTTGATCGAGGGCCCAATCGAACAGGGGGGCGGCCGTGCGGCTCAGCACCAGCGACACCACCACGAACACCACAGCGGCCAGGCAGAGCTTCACGATCGGGCCGATGGCCACGGTGCCGCTGGAGGCCAGGGCCACCACCACCGCCAGGATCACGATGCCGAGGATGTCATCGAGCACGGCGGCGCCGATCACGATCTGCCCCTCCTTGGTGCGCAGGAACTTGAGTTCGCTGAACACGCTGGCGGTGATGCCGATGCTGGTGGCGGTCATGGAGGCGCCGGCGAAGACGGCCGGAATCAGCGGCACGTGAAAGATCCAGAGCAGACCGAAGGTGCCGAGGGCGAAGGGCAGCACCACCCCGGTGGTCGCCACGGTGAAAGCCTGGGCGCCCACCGCCATCAGCTCATCGAGGTCGCTCTCCAGGCCCGTGAGAAACAGCAGCGAGAACAGGCCAAGGGTGGCCACCGCCTGCAGGCTTGGGAAGGTTTCAGCGTAGATCTCCCGCACCTCCGTGGGGCCCAGGTGGGCCAGGGAAGAAATCGTGTTGACGAACCAGGCGCTCACCTCCCCCTGGGTCTCCGGGGGGAGGATCAGGTGCAGGCCCGAGAGGCCGATCAGCACCCCGGCGATCAGTTCCCCGAGGATCGTGGGCAACTGAAGCCGCACCAGCACCTCGGCCAGGGCGCGGGCGGCGATGAAGATCAACACGAAGCGGCCGACCCCGATCAGGGTTTCGGCCACCTCAAACTCGTGGCTGCCCACCTCAAGCAACAGCGCTGGAAAGGTCATGGAGAGTTTGGGAAACCGACTGCCCGGGCCCGTGAAGATGGGCGTGACCCTAGGTGCTTCCGGCTGGACGAGGTCGCTCGGTCTCGGGCTCCTCAAACGCCATGAGCCGCCAGGCCTGGGCCAGGGTGCCCGCCTCGCCCAGGTTCCCCGGGAAGGTGAGCAGCGGCAGCAACGGTAAGCGGGGGTGATCGGCCGGCAGCCGCACCAGGGAGAGTCCCGGCAGCAGTTGACCCTCCAGCCGCACCGCCGCCGCAGCCAGCCCCTCGCCCAGCAGGGTCTGGGTTGTGATGCCCCCTTTGCTGATCAGGTAACTCAGATCCGCCGGCAGGGCGGCGGCGATCCGGGCCATCAGTCCCGCCAGCGCCTCGCCCAAGGCCCGGCGTTCCGCTCCGTCTGCGCAACTCGCTTCTCCGCGGCTGGTGAACAGCACGGGGGTGCGGCCCTGCCGGCGCAGCGCGGCGATGGCGTCCAGCAGCTCCGCCTCGAACCCGTCTTCCAGCGGGCGCCCCTGGCGCAGGTGGCTTAAAACGCGCTCCACCGGCAACTCCACGCCGCCGCAGCCCGGTTCCGCCAGCAGGGCCGACAGCTGCAGGTCCGCCAGGGGCACATGGGAGCCCACCAGCACCGCCCCCGGGGCGGGGCCGCGCCGCAGGGCCACCAGGCCCGCGGCATCAAGGGGCTGGGGCGGCAGAGCCGCCAGGGCCCGAATCAAGCCCGCCGCTGACTGGATCAGCAGGCGTGATCCGGCCGCCTGGGCCGCCCACACGGCCGTCGCCAGGGCCTCCAACTGCTCGGGCCGCTCCGCGTCCGCCACGACGAATGGGTTGCCGCGCAGGCCCTGAAGTGTGTCCGCCAGGGCTCGGGCCCCCGTGGGGCCCGCCGCCGCCGCCGCCAGTTCGGCGCGGCCGATGCGCCGCACAGCCGCCGCCGGCACGCGGCCAGCGGTCTTTTCCTCAACCCACTCGGGCAAGGCACTGCTGCGGAAGCCGAACAGGCGGTCTTGGCCGAAGGGCGTGGTGTGAACGGGTTCGCCATACAAGAGGTGCACTCCGTCCACCGTGGTGCGCCCCCCCTCCAGGAAGGCCGGCACCAGCAACGTGCCATCGAAGGGCCCCAACTCTGCTGCGATCGCCTCCACCTCCAGGGGGAAATGGCCCCGCAGGGTGGAATCGCCGCGGCTCACCAGCAGCCAGTGCTCCAGCCCCACCTCGCCGCGGGCCGCCGCCAGCGCCCGGCAGACCTGCCGCAGCCGCGGGGCCACCTGCTCGGGCGCCAGGGCACGCGTGTCAGTCAGCAGAAAAAGCAGCGCTTCAGGGGCCCCCAGGGCTTCCGCCAAGGCCGGCTGCTCCCAGCTCAGCAGGAGCGGACAACCGTGCACCGTCTGGGACCCGGTGGGGTCGTCATCAAAAACGACAATCGTGGGGCGGCTGCGCATGGCACCATCGTGCCGTGATCACCCCAGACCCCAGGGAGCTGCCGGAGCTGGTGCGCCAGCTGCACGCCGAAGCCACCCCCTGGCTGCCCGCCGGCCATGGCAGCCGCCTGCACTGGGGTCCCCCCAGCCCACAGACCACCGTCGTCAGCTGCCGCCGCCTGAACCGACTGATCGACCACGCCGTCGGCGATTTCACCGTCACCGTGCAGGCGGGTCTCGGGCTCAAGGAACTGCAGCAAACGCTGGCGGAACAGCACCAGTGGCTGGCGATGGATTGGCCCTGGGGCAGTGGCGCCGATGGCAGCCATGCCGGCAGCGTCGGCGGGCTGGTGGCCCGGGGCCTGGCCGGGGGCCTGCGCCAGCGCCACCTGGGGGTGCGCGACCAGGTGATTGGCCTTGGCCTGCTGAGAAGTGATGGCACCGCCGCCCACGCCGGCGGCCGGGTGGTCAAGAACGTGGCGGGCTATGACCTGATGCGCCTGTTCACGGGCAGCTGGGGCTCCCTGGGCCTGATCACCGAGCTCACCCTGCGCACGACGCCCGTGCCGCCCCAGCGCCGCGGTCTGCTGCTGCTGGGGGAGAGCTCGGCCCTTGAACGCCTGCGTCGCTGGCTGCTCAGCTCCAGCCTCACCCCCGAACTGATCGACCTCTGGGGGGCGGCCCTCACCGCCGAGGCCGGGCTGGAGGCCAGCCCGGCGCTGCTGATCAGCCTCGCCAGCGTCAGCGCCGAAGCCCTGGCCGAGCAGATCGCCGCCATCGGCACCGAAGCCCGCGTCGAGGGCGTTCGTGCGCAACCCCTCGACAGTGAGCGCCTGGAAGCCCTGCGGGCCCTGGGCCTGGGCGATGGCCTGCTGAGCCACCCCGCCCCCCAGGAGGGGCGCTGGTTGCTGCGGTTGGGGGTGCTGCCCGCCCATGGCCTCACGCTGCTGGACCACAGGCTGCTGCGGTCGGTGCCCGTGAGCCTCGGGGCGGGCAGCGGCCTGGGGCTCGCCTGGGCCGCGGCTGGATCGGGCCCGGGCGAGCTGGCCCGCTTCCACGTGCAGGAGCTGCGACGGCGCTGCACAGAGCTCGGCGGTTACCTGACCGTGCTGGAGCAGCCCGAGAAAGCGGGCCTGGCCGCCTGGGGGGACGCGCCCGATCGCCCCCTGATCGAGGCACTCAAGCGGCAGTTCGATCCTCGGCAGCAACTGGCCAGGGGCCGGCTGCCAGGGGTGGCTCAGGCCGGCGTCAGCCTGTAGCAGGTGACCAGTTCGCGTGCCTCTCCGGCGGCCAGCCGCAGCAGGCGATCACCACTGATCAGGGCGCCGCGGGGGGCCGTCCAGGGCTCCAGACAGACCATCGGCCGGGGCGGATCGCTCCAGGCCACCACCAGATCGAGCGGGGCCGTGGTCTCGAGGCTGATCGCCTCACCCCGGGACGTGTCCACGAGGCGGACGGACCCCGTGGGAGCCGCCAGCAAATCGACCCCTGCCGGCAGGTCCTCCAGCAAGTCGCTGGAGGAAGCCTGCTCAAGCGTGAGCTGATTGAGCACCTGCTCGGGCAACCCCTCGATCCGCGCCGCCGCCAGCGAAGACACCTGGAAATAGGGGTGCAGCCCGAAGCTGAACGGCAGGGGCTGCTCGCCCGGGTTCTCCACCCGGACGCGAATCTCCAGCGCCGAGGGTTTCGGGCGCACCTCCAGGCTCAGGCGAAAGGGGTGGGGGAACAGGGCCAGGGTGCTGGGATCTTCCCGCAGCTCCAGCCGCACCCCTTCACCGTCCTCCAGCAGCGCCAGGGACCAGGGCCGATCCCGGGCAAAGCCGTGCTGGGGCAAGGGGTGATCGGGGAGACCACCACAGATCGGGAACAGCACGGGGATCCCACCCCGCACCGAGCGGGCCGGATCGGCGAAACGGGCCACATCGAAATACAGCCGCTCCCGTTCGCCACTGCTCCAGCCTGTCACCAGGCCGCCGCGCTCGGGCACCAGCCGCACCTGATCGCCGCTGGCAGGGTGGGTAAAGACCCAGTGGGGGTAGGGATCCGCGTGCTGGACGAGGGCCATGGGGATCACGGGGAAGGAAACAGTGGGCGGGGAGCTTAGAGCTCCCCCAGCCAGGCCAACAGCGCCTGGTTCACCACCGCCGGCAGCTCATCGTGGGGGCAGTGACCGGCCTGTAGCAGCACCTCACGGGTGCCGGCGGGGGCATGGGCCAGGAACCGGGCCCGGCGCCCCTCGGCGTTGATCCACGGATCCTTAAGGCCCCAGATCAACAGCAAAGGCGCCTTCAACTGATCGAACAGCCCATCGAGGGGCTGACCGCGGGGGATGTCGAACACGGTGCGGAACACCCCGAAAGCGCCGGGATCGAGCGACGGCCGCCGGATCGCTTCCACCAGCTCCGCGTCCACATTGGTGCGATCCACGTACACCTGGTTGAGGGTGCGACGGATCGTCGCGGGCCGGCGCAGGTTCTCGAACAGCAGCCGCTGCAGCACCGGGCTTCGGAGCAAAGCCGAACCCACCGTGGCCCGTGCGATGGCGCCCCAGCCTTCGGGCTCCCGTTGCTCGGCGCTGAAGGGGCCGGCGGCGTTGAGCAGCACCACCCCCGCCGCCAGCTCGCCCAGGGCCACACCCGCCGCCAGGGCCGCATAGCCCCCGAGCGAGTTGCCCGCCAGCACCGTGGGGCGGCCGATGCGCTCGCGCACGTAGGCGGCCAGTTGATCGCACCAGAGGGCGCCGCCGTAGGCGAGGCCCTCTGGCTTGGCGCTGCGGCCGAAGCCCAGCAGGTCGAGGGCGTGCACCTCATGGTGCTCCGCCAGCACCGGGATGTTGAAGCGCCAGTGGTCCGTTGAAGCACCGAAACCATGCACCAGCAGCAGGGCAGGCCCCACCGGGGCTTCCGGTCGGCGGCGCAGGCTGAACACGGAATGGTCCAGGTACGACCAGGGGGCCATGGAACGGCGCAGGGTCGTCGATGCTAGGGAGCTCAACCCGCCCCCAGACCCGTGCCCGACTGGTCACCGCTTTTGCCCGGCACGGCGCTGTGGGCCCTGGCCCTTTACCTGCCCCTGAGCGCCCCCCTGGCCCGGCTGGAGCAGGCCCTGGGCGAGGGGCCGCTCGATGAGCGGCTGCAGCAGGTCACCTTGATCGTCAGCAGCCTGCTGCTGGCCTTGGTGGTGGGGTTGATCACCGACCTGGTGCTGAGCTGGGCTTTGGGGCCCGCCTGGGCCAGCAGCCTGGGTCTGATGGCGGTGCTCGCCAGCCTGCTGTGGGCCCTGGCCGACCGCAGCCGCGAACCAGGAGCCTGAGGGATCAAGCGCGCCAGTCAAGCCAGGGCAGCCCCGGCACGATCGCCGCCGTGGAGGCGCGGTAGGCGGTGTACTCCGGATGCTCGGCGAGCAGCTTGTTCTCTTCGCGCCGGGCCTTGCCCCCCAGCACGCCGACCAGGGCCAGCAGCAGCCCCAGGTGCAGCAGGCTGCCCCGGGCCAGGGCCATGCCCAGGGCACCGATCAAAATGGCCTGGTAGAGCGGATGGCGCACGCGGGCATAGGGCCCCGTGGTCACGAGCGCCGCCCCGGGCTTGGGATCGGGCAGGGGCGTGAGGCTGGACCCGAGATTGAGAAAAGCCCGCAGGCCCTCAACCACCCCAAGCGCCACGGCGACGGCCCCGACCAGCCGGACGGCCAGGGGCCAGGTCAACCCGAGGGCGGATGGCGCCGGGACTGCGGGCAACAGCAACAGGGCAATCAGCACAAGCTGGGCCAGCAGCCACCACTCGCCGCGGCGGTTGTCCAGCCAGCCGCCCCAGGTCAGGCCCCACGCCCTGAGGGCGTCCGACAGGGGATGTGTCATCGCGGGGCCAGGCGGCTTGCTCCACTTTGATCGGCCAGCGGGGGTTCACCGTGGAGCGATGGTGTCGAGACCCTGGCTTGTGATGCTGCATGCCTATCCCTCGCCGAACTTTGGCTACCTTCCGCTGGTTCGGTGCCGTGCTCCCATGGAACCCCTCACCATCGAGGCCGACCCCAAGAGTCTGGTTGCCCCAGGTGACAACGAGCTGGCCCTGATCGACGCCTGGTGGCGGGCCGCCAATTACGTGGCGGTGGGCATGATCTATCTCCAGGGCAACCCGCTGCTGCGGGAACCGCTGCGGCCCGAACACATCAAGAATCGGCTGCTGGGCCACTGGGGCTCCAGTCCGGGTCAGGCCTTCATCTGGGCCCACGCCAACCGCGTGATCCGCCGCCACGACCTGGACATGATCTACCTGTCGGGGCCGGGCCACGGCGCCCCGGGGGTGCTCGGCCCCACCTATCTCGATGGCAGCTACAGCGCCATCTACCCCGATAAATCCCAGGACATCGAAGGGCTGCGCCGCTTTTTCAAGCAGTTCTCCTTCCCCGGCCACATCGGCTCCCACTGCACCCCTGAAACCCCCGGCTCGATCCATGAGGGCGGCGAATTGGGCTATGTGCTCTCCCACGCCTGCGGCGCCGTCTTCGACAACCCCGACCTGATCGCCCTGGCCTGCGTGGGCGATGGCGAGGCCGAGACCGGCCCCCTGGCCACGTCGTGGCACATCAACAAGTTCCTGAACCCCGTCAGCGATGGTGCGGTGCTGCCGGTGCTGCATCTCAACGGGTACAAGATCTCCAACCCCACCCTTCTGGCCCGCATCGGTCACCAGGAGCTGGAACAGTTGCTCCGTGGCTACGGCTGGAACCCCCTGTTCGTGGAAGGCGAGGAACCCGCCGCCATGCACCGGGCCATGGCGGCGGCGATGGACCAGGCGGTGGGCCAGATCCTGGCGATTCGCGACCAAGCCCGAACCAGCGGCCAACCCTTCCGCCCGGCCTGGCCGCTGATCGTGCTGCGCTCCCCCAAGGGCTGGACCGGGCCAAAGGAGCTCAACGGCCTCAAGCTCGAGGGCTTCTGGCGCTCCCATCAGGTCCCCCTGCCCAACCCCCGCCACGACCCCGCCCAACTGGCCCTTCTGGAGCAATGGTTGCGCAGCTACAGGCCCGAAGAACTGTTCGATGCCGGCGGCACCCTGGTGAGCACGCTCCAGGCCCTCTCACCCCGGGGCGACCGGCGCATGGGTTCGAGCCCGCACGCCAATGGCGGTCTGCTGCGCCGCAAATTGCAACTGCCGCCGATCGAGGCCTACGCCACTCCGGTGAAGGTGCCCGGCCAGAGCGAAGTCGCCAACACCGCACCCCTCGGAGCGCTGCTGCGCGATGCGATCAGCCGCAACCCCGATTCCCTGCGCATTTTCGGCCCCGATGAAACCGCTTCCAACCGCCTGCAGGCGATCTACGAGGTGAGCAAGAAGGTGTGGATGGAGGAATTGCTTCCCGAGGATGCCGGCGGCAGCGAACTGGCCCGCAATGGACGGGTGGTGGAGATGCTCAGCGAGCACACCCTGGTGGGAATGATGGAGGGCTACCTGCTCACGGGTCGCTACGGCTTTTTCCACACCTACGAGGCCTTTGCCCATGTGATCGCCTCGATGTTCAACCAGCACGCCAAGTGGCTGGAATCCTGCATCCACCACGCCCCCTGGCGCGCCCCGATCGCCCCCTGGAACTGCCTGATCTCGAGCACGGTCTGGCGCCAGGACCACAACGGCTTCACCCACCAGGACCCTGGCTTCATCGACCTGGCGGGGAACAAGAGCGGCGAGGTGGTGCGGGTCTACCTGCCGGCCGATGCCAACAGCCTCCTGGCGGTGGCCGAGGAAGCTTTCCTGGAAACCAATGTCTGCAACATCATCGTTTCCGATAAGCAAAAACACCTGCAATACCTCGACCTGGAGCAGGCGCGCCGGCACGTGGCCAAGGGCATCGGCCTCTGGAGCTGGGCCAGCAACGATGACAACAGCACCGAAGCCGACGAGCCCGACGTGGTGATGGCCTGCGCCGGTGACATCCCCACCAAGGAGACCCTGGCGGCGGTGGAGATCCTGCGCCGGGAAATCCCGCGGTTGAAGATCCGGGTCATCAATGTGGTCAAGCTGTTCGCGCTGACCGCACCGAAGGAGCACCCCCACGGCCTTTCGGATGCGGACTTCGACGGCCTGTTCACCACCGACCGGCCGGTCATCTTCAACTTCCACGGTTATCCCTGGTTAATTCACCGGCTCACCTATCACCGCACCAACCACGCCAATTTCCATGTGCGTGGATACAAGGAGAAAGGCAACATCAACACCCCACTTGAGCTGGCGATGAACAACCAGATCGACCGCTTCAATCTGGTGATCGATGTGATCGACCGGGTGCCGTCCCTAGGCTCCCGTGCCGCCCACGTCAAGGAGCGCATGAAGGAGCACATTCTCGAGCACCGCGCCTACGCCCATGCCCATGGCATGGACAATCCCGAGGTGACCGGCTGGCGCTGGGCCCCCGCCACCACTGAAGCCGCCGCCGAAACCGCCGCCGAGGTGGGCGCATGAGCAACGCCACCCCGATCGAGCTGAAGCTGCCCACCCCGGGCTGCAACGCTGACACCAACCGCAACGGGCTCGCCGCGGACGACCTCTTCGAGGGCATGACCGAGCACCTGTTCTTCACCCTTGGCAAGCTCGCCCCCGCCGCCAACCACCACGATCTCTACCTGGCCCTGAGCCATGCGGTCCGCGACCGGCTGATGACCCGTTACCTGGCGGGCATCGAGGCGATCAGCGCCTCCCCTCAGCGCGTGGTGGCCTACCTCTCGGCCGAGTTCCTGATCGGCCCCCAGCTGGGCAACAACCTGTTGATGTTGGGCATCGAGCAGCAGGCCAGCGAAGCCCTGCGCCGTTTCGGGGTGACGTCCCTCGAGCAGATCACCGCCATGGAGGAAGAACCCGGTCTGGGCAACGGCGGCCTTGGCCGCCTGGCCGCCTGCTATCTGGAATCCCTCTCCAGCCTCGAGATCCCCGCCACGGGCTACGGCATCCGCTACGAGTTCGGCATCTTCGACCAGCTGATTCGTGACGGCTGGCAGGTGGAGATCACCGACAAATGGCTCAAGGGCGGCTGGCCCTGGGAGCTGCCCCACCCCGACCAGTCCTGTTTCGTGGGCTTCGGTGGCCACACCGAGAGCTACCAAGACGATCAAGGCCACTACCGGGTGCGCTGGATCCCTGCCGAGCACGCCATCGGCGTGCCCCACGATGTCCCCGTGCTCGGGTACCACGTCAACACCTGCAACCGCCTGCGGCTCTGGCGCGCCGACGCCGCCGAAAGCTTCGACTTCTACGCCTTCAACATCGGCGACTTCTACGGGGCGGTCGAAGAGAAGGTGGGCTCGGAAACCCTCTCCAAGGTGCTCTACCCCAACGACGGCACCGACGAGGGCCGCCGGCTGAGGCTCAAGCAACAGCATTTCTTCGTCAGCTGCTCCCTGCAGGACATGCTGCGCAGCCTCGAGCGCCGCGGCCTGCCGGTGACGGAGTACCCGGAGCACTGGACGGTGCAGCTCAACGACACCCATCCGGCGATCGCCGTGGCCGAGCTGATGCGTCTCCTGATCGACGACAGGCGGCTGACATGGGACCAGGCCTGGGAGATCACCAGCCGCTCACTCGCCTACACCAACCACACCCTGCTTCCCGAAGCCCTGGAGAAATGGGGCCTCGACCTGTTCGGCAGCCTTCTCCCCCGCCATCTGGAGCTGATCTTCGAGATCAACCGTCGCTTCCTCCAGCAGGTACGCCTCCGCTACCCGGGCAACGACGCAATCCTGCGCAAGGTATCGATCATCGATGAGGAGGGACGCAAAGCGGTGCGCATGGCCCATCTGGCCACCGTGGCCAGCCACCACGTCAACGGGGTTGCTGCCCTGCACAGCGACCTGGTGAAGAGTCAGCTGTTCCCTGAGTTCGCCGCCCTCTGGCCCGAGAAGTTCACGAACGTCACCAACGGGGTGACACCGAGGCGCTGGATCGCCCTGGCCAATCCTGCCCTCACGACCCTGGTGAGCGAAGCGATCGGCGATGGCTGGGTCGCCGACCTGGAGCAGCTGCGCCGGCTGGAGCCCCTGCAGCACGATCGGGCCTTCCTGGAGCGCTGGGAGCAGAGCAAGCTGGCCGGCAAGCAGCATCTGGCCCAGTACATCCACCGCACCAGCGGACTGCTCGTGGATCCGAGTTCCCTGTTTGACGTTCAGGTGAAGCGGATCCACGAATACAAGCGTCAACACCTCAATGCCCTGCAGGTGATTGCCCACTACCTGCGCATCAAGAACGGCCTGGGCGATGGCGAGGCCCCCCGCACGGTGATCTTCGGCGGCAAGGCGGCACCGGGTTACTACATGGCCAAACTTGTTATTCGTTTTATCAACGGCATCGCCGAAACGATCAACGCCGACCCGGACATGGAGGGACGTCTGCGGGTGGTGTTCCTGGCGGACTACACCGTGAAACTGGGGGAAAAGGTCTACCCAGCCGCTGATCTTTCCGAACAGATCTCCACCGCCGGTCTCGAAGCCTCCGGCACCGGCAACATGAAGTTCACCATGAATGGCGCGCTCACCATCGGCACCCTGGATGGGGCCAACGTGGAGATCCGTGAACAGGTCGGGGCGGAGAATTTCTTCCTCTTCGGCCACACCACAGAAGAGATCGCCGACCTGCACGCCTCGGGCTATCGCCCCTGGGAACTGGTCAACACGATCGAGGAACTGCCGGAGGTGTTGCGGCTGGTGGAGCAGGGCCATTTCAGCCACGGCGACGGCGACCTGTTCCGCCCCCTGCTCCAGAACCTCACGGGCCGCGATCCCTTCTATGTGCTCGCTGACTTCAGCGCCTATCTCAAGGCTCAGCAGAACGTGAACCAGGCCTGGGCCGATCGGGAGCGCTGGAACCGGATGGCACTGCTGAACACCGCCCGTTCGGGCTTCTTCTCCTCCGACCGCTCCATCGGCGAGTACGCCAGGCGGATCTGGCAGGTGGCCCCCTTCCCGGTCACCATCAGCTGTGAGCTCGACTGAGCTCACCATGCTCCCTGCTCTGGTGGTGAATCTGGGCAGCTCCAGCCTCAAGGCCGCGGTCATTGACCGCGCCGGAGTGCGGCTGTGGCAGGGCCAGGGTCCCGGTGGGGGCGAAGCAGCGCCGTGGCTGGCCGAGCAGCTTGAGCCCTGGCGCGGCCAGCTGGCCCTGGCGGCCCACCGGGTGGTGCATGGGGGGGAACACTTCAGCGCCCCTGCCCGAATCACCCCGGAGCTGGTGCAGGCCCTGGAGGCGCTGGTGCCCCTGGCCCCACTCCACAACGGCCCCGCCCTGGCACTGATCCGCGCCCTGATCGCTTGGGATCCGGCCCTGAGCCCGTGGGCCTGTTTCGATACGGCCTTCCACCACCACCTCCCCGAAGCCGCCTTCACCTATGCCCTGCCAGCGAGCTGGCGAGCCCGGGGGTTGCGGCGCTTCGGCTTCCACGGCCTCAACCACCAGCACGTGAGCGAAACGGTGGCCGACCGGTTGGGCCACCCCGGCCAACTGCGTCTGATCAGCTGCCATCTGGGGGCCGGCTGCTCCCTCGCGGCGATTCAAGAAGGCCGCAGCATCGACACCACCATGGGCTACACCCCCCTGGAGGGGTTGGTGATGGCCAGCCGCAGCGGCTCGGTGGACCCGGGGCTGCTGCTGCACCTGATGCGCGAGGGCCTGCCAGTGGATCACATCGACCATGCCCTTACCCGTGAGAGTGGCCTGCTGGGTCTCTCCGAGCTGAGCGGCGACTGGGCCGAGCTGCGCCAGGCCGCGGCCACCCATCACCGGGGGGCTCAGCTGGCCCTGGAGGTGTTCCAGCATCGCCTGCTGGCGGGGATCGGGGCCATGGCCGCCAGCCTCAACGGTGTCGACGCCATTGCCCTGAGCGGCGGAATCGGGGCCAACGACCGCCTGTTGGAAGAGGAGCTCAAGGAGCGATTGGGCTGGCTCGGGCCCCTCCACTGGTTCCGAATCCCGGCGGATGAAGAAGGTCTGATGGCCCGCCAATGCCTTGCGCTGGCGGCTGCGGCCTAGGCGCGATGATCGGGCAGGTCGGGGGTTTGGTGCAACAGGCGGTTGAGCCGCAGGCGATCGGCGTTGAGGGGGTCGGGGGCCAACTCACCCGCCAACTCCTTGAATTTCTGCTCCACTTCCTCAGGCACGCGCACGTCGAAGATGCGCTCCATCAAGGCTTCGATCGAGAACAGGTGGGCATTGATGTTCTCCAGATCGCCGATCGCCTGCTGCATGGCATCGCTCTCGGGCTCAGGGGCGTCAGGCGCTCCTTTGGCCCCCGCCGCCATGGGGGGGGCCAAAGGCGGGGCCTCGGTGTCTCCGTGGAGTTTCTGCAGGTCTTCGAGCACCCGCCCCGCCAGGGTGCGAAACGATTGCAGCGCAGCCCAATTGATCTCCTGCTGCTGGCGCAGGGTGGGGTTTTCGCGGATCAATCGGTCGTGTTCCCGATAGAAACGCTGGCAGTCAGGGCATTGGCAGGGCTCTTCGGGCACCGCACTCCCTTTGGTTCTCAGATTCCATCATGGCATTGCCGGCTCCTGTCTTCGTTCAGGCCGTCATCGAGCCGTCGTCATGCTCGGGATCGTCGTCACAACCGCACACGACAGGCAGGGGAATTTCAATCGAACTGACCACACCGATCACATCGCGCAGGCGCATGGAATCGGCGAACCAGCCCATGGCCTGCTCCACGTCACCGCGCTTCTCGGCGTCGCTGGCCTGGTCCTCATGGGCCTCGGCCAGCAGAGCCAGCCAGCAGAGGCAGCGGGCCTGGACCACGGAGAGGTCAAGGTCGGCGCCTTGGTTGGCGGCGATGCGCTCACTCTCCTGTTGGACCAGCAGCCTCAGGCGCAGATCGTGCAGCTGGGTCATCGGAGAACGCCGACTGCGGCCACGCTAGCGGCAGTGGCGCCAATTGGTAGACCACCACACGTAGCGTATGCTACCTCCTCCAGAGTGTCCGGTTGGTTCAGTTGGCGGAGTAGGCGATGCCAGCCCGCACCTGAACAATGGCCTGGGCCACAAGAGCGAGGGCACGATCGCGGTGCCCTCCTTTGTTGGGAGCGGCCGCTTGCAAGGAGGCCTGGGCGTTGAGCAGGGATCCCAAGGCGTTCTGCATGTTCGGCTGCTGGGCCATGGCGATGCCGGCAGAAACCACCAAACCAGCCGTGAAGGCGCTGGCCGAGGCCAAGACCAGCGGGAGGTGAAGGCGGAGTCCCATGGCTCCAGTGCGGCAACGGGCCAACGCTAGCGGCACGATTGCATCCCTCCAAGGGGGCGGCCGACGGGGCTGGCGGGACTCGAACCCACGACCTACGGTTTAGGAAACCGTCGCTCTATCCGGCTGAGCTACAGCCCCCAGGATGGTCATTATGGGATCCCTCTGCCGGGCGGCCACCCGTGGGCATGATGGACCCCGAAAGCAGGCGAGGTGGTCGCAATCGGGGGATGTCCCCCGGTTGAGGAAAGTCCGGGCTCCCCAATGGCCAGGCTTGCTGGGTAACGCCCAGTGCGGGTGACCGTGAGGAGAGTGCCACAGAAACACACCGCCGATGACCCGGGCTTGCCCGAGGCACAGGCAAGGGTGCAAAGGTGCGGTAAGAGCGCACCAGCAGCATCGAGAGGTGCTGGCTCGGTAAACCCCGGCTGGGAGCAAGGCCCAGGGACAACGGTTGGCCATGACACCCGTCCCGCCCTAAGTGCGCCGCTCGAGGCCGTTGGTAACAACGGTCCCAGATAGATGACCGCCCCGGATCGCCTGGCGATCTGGAACAGAACCCGGCTTACGTCCTGCTTTCACCCCCTTCCACAGCCCCCGTTGGCGGCCCTGGCCCCACCCGCTGCCATGCCGATCCCGAACGAACGCCGTCAGCAACTGGTCGCCTTTCTGGCCTCCCTGGGGCTGGAGGAAGCCCCCGATCTGGCCCCGATCGATGAGGCCCTGACCCACACCTCGGCCAGCCGCTCCCGGAACCATGAGCGCCTGGAGTTTCTTGGCGATGCGGTCCTCCGCCTGGCGGCGGCGGAACACCTCCAGCACCAGCACCCCCAACTCGGTGTAGGGGCCTGCTCGGCCCTGCGCGCGCAGCTGGTGAGCGATCGGGCTTTGGCCGAACTCGGGGCCGCCTGCGGAATCGATGCGGTGCTGCTGCAGGCGGAGGCCACCCGGCTGGATCCGCTCGCCGCCCCCACGGTGCGAGCCGAATGCACCGAAGCCTTGATCGGTGGCCTCTACGAAGCCTGGGGGAACCTGCTGCCCATCCACCGCTGGTTGTCCCCCCACTGGCAGCGGGCCACCGCCGAACTGCTGGCGGATCCCCACCGCCACAACTGGAAACAGGCTCTCCAGGAGTGGAGCCAAGGCAAGGGGCTGGGGCTGCCGAGCTATGCCCTGGAGGAACGCCACCGCAGCCACGGCCACCCGGAGCGCTTCCACAGCAGGGTGGAGCTGGCGGGAAAGCCCTTGGGCGAGGGTTCAGGCCGCTCCCGGCGGGAGGCCGAGCAACGGGCGGCCCGCCGGGCCTTGGAGGCACTGGAGGCCCAGCTGCCCTCGGACTGAGGGGTGGGTCTGAGGCCCAGGGCCCTCAGCGCTTCTCAAGGTGTTTGAGCGGCAGGGTCACCAGCTTGTCCCAGTTGCCACCCTCGAACAGCACCGCCGCCCGCACATCACTGATCCGCTGCACAAAGCCCCGGTAGCCGTCGTAGATCGAGGTCACATCGCGCACCACCACGGTGGAGCCCGGCAGGATCGATTCGGCCATGGGATCAGTCCGTCGTGCAGCCATTATCAGCTCCGGCGCTGGCAACCGACGCGATGGAAATGGACGAGTGGCTGATGGTGGGCAAGCTGGTGGCGGCCCAAGGCCTGCGTGGGGAGCTGCGCGTGGTGCCCCGCAGCGATTTTCCTGAACGCTTCACCGTGCCCGGCCCCCGCTGGCTGAGGCTGAAAGAGGAGGAACCGCGCCCGGTGGAACTCCTTGCCGGGCGCCAACTGCCCGGCAAGGAGTTGTTCGTCGTGCGTCTGACGGGCATCGACAGCCGCGAAGCGGCCGAAGCCCTGGTGGGACAGGCGCTGCTGGTGCGCGCCGATGACCGCCCGGAACTGGAGGAAGGGGAGTTCCACCTGATGGACCTGGTGGGGCTGGAGGTGCGCCTCGAGGCCGACGGCCGCACGATCGGCACCGTGGTGGATCTGCTGTCGGCCGGCAATGACCTGCTGGAGGTGGAACTCAGGCCCGACGGCCCCCGAGGGGGCCAGGGGCGCAAGGTGCTGGTGCCGTTCGTCGAGGCGATCGTGCCGACCGTGAACCTTTCCGAGGGCTGGCTGGGCCTGACGCCGCCGCCGGGGTTGTTGGATCCATGAGGAGACCCATAGCATCGACGCCGTAGCCCGACTCGATCCCATGAGCTCCTCGGCCAGCCGACCCATTGCCCTGGTGCCGGTGATCCTCTGCGGGGGCACCGGCACCCGGCTCTGGCCCCTGTCGCGGGCCAGTTACCCCAAGCAGTACTGGCCCCTGTCCGGCCAGGGAGAGGAGACGTTGCTGCAACAGACCCAGCAGCGGCTGGAGGGGCTGCCCGGCCTCGCCCCACCGCTGTTGATCTGCAACGAGGACCACCGCTTCATTGTTGCCGAGCAGATGCGCCAGATCGGCATTGAGCCAGCGGCGATCCTGTTGGAGCCCCTCGGGCGCAACACCGCGCCGGCCGTGGCGGTGGCGGCCCTCAAGGCCACGACCCGAGGAGAGGACCCCCTGCTGCTGGTGCTGGCCGCCGACCATGTGATCCGCGAAGCCGACCACTTCCGCGCCACGGTCAGCGCTGGCATCGCCGCCGCCGAAGCCGGTGCCCTGGTCACCTTCGGCATCGTGCCGAGCTCAGCGGAAACGGGTTACGGCTACATCGAGGCGACCGAGGGGCTGGGGGCCGCGCCTGTGCCGATCGCCCGTTTCGTCGAAAAACCCGACCAAGCCACCGCTGAGCAGTTCCTCTCCAGTGGTCGCTTCACCTGGAACAGCGGCATGTTCCTGTTCCGCGCCAGCACGGTGCTCTCGGAACTGGAGCGCTGGGCTCCTGAGGTGGTGAGCGCCTGCCGCTCCGCCCTCGACCATGACAGCAGCGATCTGGAGTTCCTGCGGCTGGAGCGGGAGGCCTTCGCCAATTGCCCCAACATCGCCTTCGACGTGGCAGTGATGGAGAAGACCGAACGCGGATCGGTGCTGGCCCTGGAAGCCGGCTGGAGTGATGTGGGCAGTTGGGGCGCCCTGTGGGAAACGGGCGAACAAGACGGCGCCGGCAACGTGCTGCGGGGCCGGGTGATCAGCGAGGGGGCGCGGAATTGCTACCTGCGCAGTGAGCACCGCCTGGTGGTGGGGCTTGGGGTGGAGGATCTGGTGGTGATTGAAACCGATGACGCCGTGCTGGTGGCCCACCGCGACCGGGCCCAGGACGTCAAGACGATCGTGAACCGGCTGGCGGCCGATGGCAGTTCCGAAGGCAAGGCCCACCGCCGCATCTACCGCCCCTGGGGCCACTACGACGGCGTGGTGGAAGGCGAGCGCTGGCAGGTCAAGAAGATCCAGGTCAAGCCCGGGGCCTGCCTGTCCCTGCAGATGCACCACCACCGGGCCGAACACTGGGTGGTGGTCAAGGGCACGGCCGTTGTCGAAAAAGATGGTGTCGAGGAGCTGGTGGGCGAAAACCAGAGCACCTACATCCCCCTCGGCGCCAGGCACCGACTCTCCAATCCCGGCAAGATCCCGGTGGAGCTGATCGAAGTTCAGAGCGGCCCCTACCTGGGCGAAGACGACATCGTCCGCTTCGAAGACCGCTATGGCCGCAGCGACCCCCTGCTGGTGCCATAACCCAGCGCCCGTGCGGTCAAGGGTGCAAAGGGCAGGGCCGCCCCAAGCGTCCCCCATGGCCCAGCGAACCCAGTGCTTCACGAGCCCTTGAGCCGGGTCCCGGTCTGCGCAGGCCGGGACCCCAGTTCACTCCACCGTGACACTCTTCGCCAGATTTCGTGGTTGATCCACGTCCAGGCCCCTGTGGGCAGCGATGTGATAGCTGAGCAGCTGCATGGGAATCACCGTCAGCAAGGGCGAGATCAGTTCATCGACCACCGGTACCGGCAGCAACAGGTCGAACAGTTCGGTGTCGGGGCCTTCGGGGGCCACGCCGATCAACTGGGCATCGCGGGCCTTGGCCTCCTGGGCGTTGGAGAGCACCTTGTCAAACACCAATCCCGGCACGGCAATTGACACCACGGGCACCCGTGCATCAAGCAGGGCGATCGGGCCGTGCTTCATCTCGCCGGCGGGATAGCCCTCAGCGTGGATGTAGCTGATCTCCTTCAGCTTGAGGGCCCCCTCAAGGGCGATCGGATAGTTGATCCCCCGTCCCAGGAAGATCACATCGTGGGTCTCAGCGAACAGGTGGGCCAGCTCGGCGCAACGGTTGTCGTGGTCGTCGATCAGGGTCTGCAGTTGGGCGGGGATGCCCCTCAGGGCCCGCACCAGCTGTTGAAGCTCTCCAGGGGCGTGGCCGCGTCGTTCGGCAAAGGCGATGGCCAGGCCGTAGAAGGCCAGCAACTGGCCCAGGAAAGTCTTCGTGGCGGCCACCCCCACCTCAATGCCGGCGCCAATGTCGAGGATGTGGGGTACCAGGCGGCCCAGGGAGCTTTCCGGCCGGTTGGTGACACCCAACAGCCGAGGGGCATACCTGGGATCCGCCACCAGTTCCCGCCGCCCCTGCTCCATCACCAGGGCCGCCAGGGTGTCAGCCGTCTCCCCCGACTGGGTGACACCAATGGTGAGGGTATGGGGGGCCAGGGGCGGCGGGGCATAGCGGAACTCACTGGCGTGAAAAACGGAAGTTGGCAGGCCGGAGAGCTGCTCCAGCAGGTAAGCCCCCACCAGGGCAGCATGGCGGCTGGTGCCGCAGGCCAGGATCTGGATGCGCTCGACCCCGGAGAACACCGACTCATCGAGCGGCAGGGCCACCAGCGGCGCCGCACCGGCCACAGTCCGCTCAGCCTCCCCCGGCTCGGGCAGGTGGCGGGCCACCCAAAGGGCCGCCGTTTCCGATTGCTCGTGGATCTCCTTGAGCATGAAGTGACGGAAGCTGCGCTTGTCCGCCACGTGCTCCGTGCCACTGAGCAGGGTGGGGGTGCGTTGCTGTCGCTCGCCGGAGCCGTCGTAGAGCTCGATTCCCAGGGGGGTGAGCAGGGCCACCTCGCCGTCTTCCAGGGGCAGGATTGTGCGCGTGAAACCAGCCAGGGCCGGGGTGTCGCTGGCGCAGAGGAACTCCCCTTCCCCCAGGCCGATCAAAAGCGGCGCCTGTCGCCGCGCCACCACCAGAGCGCCGGGAGTCTCCGCCCAGACCACCGCCAGGGCATAGGCCCCGTGCAGACGGGGAAGCACACGCTGGAGACCCTCCAGCAACAGCTGACCGCTGGCGGGCCGGCCGCTCTGGCGCAAGGTCGCCAGTTCACGGGCCAACAGGTGGGGGATCACCTCGGTATCGGTCTCCGAGCGGAACAGCACCCCTTCCGCCTGCAACTCCTGGCGCAGGCTGCGGAAGTTCTCGATGATGCCGTTCTGCACCACCGCCACCCGGCCGGAGCCATCGAGGTGGGGATGGGCGTTGCGCTCCTCCGGCTTGCCGTGGGTGGCCCAGCGGGTGTGGCCGATGCCGCAGAGCCCCCGGGCCCCCTGCACCTCGTAGCGCTGGGTCAGATTCACTAGCTTGCCCTCAGCGCGCAGGCAGGTGAGTTGACCGCCGGTCACGGTGGCCAGGCCGGCAGAGTCGTATCCCCGGTACTCAAGTTGACGCAGCCCCTCCAGGAGCAGAGGGGCCGCCTCGCGGGAGCCAATCACCGCGACGATGCCGCACATGGAGGGAAGGGCTGAGTGGGCTCGTTTCTAGTGGATTGCCAAGCAGAAAAAAAGCCCGACCGAGGCCGGGCATGGTTCCTGAGGGGAAGGCCGATCAGTAGGCCAGTCCCATGCTGCGGCTGGTTTCGTCGCCGAGATAAACGCGGATGCTGAGGAAGTCGGTGGGGCAAGCGGTTTCGCAGCGCTTGCAACCGACGCAGTCTTCGGTGCGGGGCGAGGAGGCGATCTGGGCGGCCTTGCAGCCATCCCACGGAACCATCTCGAGTACGTCGAGAGGGCAGGCGCGCACACACTGGGTGCAGCCAATGCAGGTGTCGTAGATCTTGACGGAATGGGACATGCCCGGCCGGAAGCAAACGGCGTGGTGCCCAAAGTACCCATCCCGGAGGGGAGCCAGACCGGGCGCCCACCACCCCGTCACCCTTGTTCATAAGCCAGGGGGCTGTCCGGGCGACCCGTAGGATGCGGCCTCCCACACAGCGGTCATGTCCCAGGAAGCGATCTACGAGAAAGTCCGCTCGATCGTTGCCGAGCAGCTCAGCGTTGATGCCGCTGAGGTCAAGCCCGAATCCAATTTTCAGAACGATCTGGGCGCCGACTCCCTCGACACCGTTGAACTGGTGATGGCCCTGGAAGAGGCCTTCGACATCGAGATCCCGGATGAGGCCGCCGAAGGCATCACCACCGTTGGTGACGCCGTCAAGTACATCCAGGACAAGCAGGCCTGAGGATCCGGATGGTGGAGGGTCTCCGCCGCGTCGTTGTCACAGGACTGGGCGCGGTCACACCGATCGGCAATGACGTCACTTCCTATTGGGAGGGTCTGAGCACTGGTCGCAACGGGGTGGCGCCGATCACCCTCTTTGATGCTTCACATCATGCCTGTCGTTTCGCGGCGGAAGTCAAAGACTTCGATCCCACCGGCTTCATCGAGCCCAAGGAGGCCAAGCGTTGGGACCGCTTCTCCAAGTTCGGTGTGGTGGCGGCCAAGCAGGCGGTAGTCCATGCCGGCTTGGCCATCGACCCTGCCAACCAGCACCGGATCGGTGTGGCGATCGGGTCAGGGGTCGGCGGCCTTCTGATGATGGAAAGCCAGGCCCATGTGCTCGCCGAGCGCGGCCCTGATCGGGTCAGCCCGTTTTGCGTGCCGATGATGATCCCCAACATGGCCACGGGATTGGCGGCGATCGCCTTGGGGGCCAGGGGTCCCAGCAGTGCCGTCGCTACCGCCTGTGCCGCCGGATCCAACGCCATCGGTGATGCCTTTCGCTTGATTCAGCTCGGTCTGGCTGACGCCATGGTCTGCGGTGGCGCCGAATCGGCGATCACGCCCCTGGGGGTGGCGGGCTTCGCCAGCGCCAAAGCCCTCTCGTTTCGCAACGACGACCCGGCCACGGCCAGCCGGCCCTTCGATGCCGAGCGCAACGGCTTCGTAATCGGCGAGGGCGCTGGCCTGCTGGTGCTTGAAAGCCTGGAGCACGCCGAGGCCCGCGGCGCCGAGATCCTGGCGGAGGTGGTGGGTTACGGCATGACCTGTGACGCCTACCACTACACGCTGCCCTCACCTGGCGGAGTCGGCGCCGCCGAGGCGATTCGGCTGGCCCTGGCCGATGCCAAGATCGATCCAACCGACGTGGACTACATCAACGCCCACGGCACCAGCACCCAGGCCAACGACAGCAACGAAACCGCCGCCATCAAAACGGTCCTCGGCGACCATGCGTTCCAGATCCCGGTGAGCTCGACCAAATCGATGACCGGACATCTGCTCGGTGGCAGCGGCGGCATCGAGGCCGTGGCCTCCGTGCTGGCGATTGTCCATGGCCTCATACCGCCTACGATCAATTATCAAAACCCTGATCCTGCCTGTGATCTGGATTACGTTCCCAACCAAGCCCGGGAACAGAAGCTGAACGTGGTGCTCTCGAACTCCTTCGGGTTTGGTGGTCACAACGTCTGTCTTGCCTTCCGTCGGATGGGGTGATTTCCTAGCCCCCCCCGGAACGCCCCACTCTCCTCACCCTTCCATCCACTCCCATGGTCGCCGCACCCCCCGTGTCCATCGACACCCTCTGCGTCAACAGCATTCGCTTCCTGGCGATCGACGCGATCAACAAGTCGAACTCGGGGCACCCCGGCCTCCCCATGGGCGCGGCGCCCATGGCCTACGCCCTCTGGGATCGCGTGCTGAAGCACAACCCCAAGAACCCCCTCTGGTTCAACCGGGACCGCTTCGTGCTCTCCGCCGGCCACGGCTGCATGCTGCTCTACGCGCTGCTGCACCTCACCGGCTACGACAGCGTTTCGATCGAAGACATCAAACAGTTCCGCCAGTGGGGATCGAAGACCCCCGGCCACCCGGAAACGTTTGAGACTCCCGGCGTCGAGGTGACCACCGGCCCCCTGGGCCAGGGCATCGCCAACGCCGTGGGCCTGGCGATCGCCGAAGCGCACCTGGCGGCCCAGTTCAACAGGCCCGGTCTGCCGCTGGTCGATCACTACACCTACGTCATCATGGGCGACGGTTGCCACCAGGAGGGGATCTCCGGTGAGGCCGCCTCCCTGGCGGGTCACCTGGGCCTGGGCAAGCTGATCGGCCTTTACGACGACAACCACATCACCATCGATGGAAACACCGAGGTTTCCTTCACCGAGGATGTGCTCAAGCGTTACGAGGCCTACGGCTGGCACGTGCAGCACGTGGCCGAGGGCAACACCGATGTGGACGCCATCAGTCGGGCGATCGAGGCGGCCAAGGCGGTCACCGACAGGCCCAGCCTGATCAAGGTCACCACCACCATCGGCTACGGCTCCCCCAACAAGGCCGACACCGCCGGCGTCCATGGGGCGGCCCTGGGCGTCGAGGAAGCGGCCCTCACCCGGGCGGCCCTGGAGTGGACCTACGGCGACTTCGAGGTGCCCCAGGCGTCCTACGACCACTGGCGCCAGGCGATCAAGCGCGGCGCGGCCCTGGAATCGGCCTGGAACGACACCCTGGCCTCCTACCGCTCCGCCTACCCCGCTGAAGCCGCTGAATTCGAGCGCCGGCTGCGGGGCGAGCTGCCCAGCGGCTGGGAGCAGTCGCTCCCCAGCTTCACCCCCGCCGACAAGGGCCTGGCCACGCGCCAGTACTCCTACAACGTACTCAATGCGGTCGGCCCCAAGCTGCCCGAGCTGATCGGCGGCTCGGCAGACCTCACCCACTCCAACCTCACCGACATCAAGGGGGAGAAGAGTTTTCAGAAGGGCGCCGAGGCCAACCGCTACCTCCACTTCGGCGTGCGTGAGCACGCCATGGCAGCGATCCTCAATGGCCTCGCGTATCACGGCAGCGGCTTGATTCCCTACGGCGGCACCTTCCTGGTGTTCGCGGGCTACGCCCTGGGCGCCATCCGGCTCTCGGCCCTGAGCGAGCTGGGGGTGATCTACGTGTTCACCCACGACTCGATCGGCCTAGGCGAAGACGGTCCCACCCACCAGCCGGTGGAAACACTGGCGAATCTGCGCGCGATCCCCAATCTGCTGGTGATCCGCCCGGGCGATGGCAACGAAACCAGCGGCGCGTACCAGGTAGCCATCACCAATCGCAAGCGGCCCACGGTGCTGGCCCTCAGCCGCCAGGCGATGGCCAATCAGGCCAACTCCGCCGCCGAGAAGGTGGCCAGGGGCGGCTACATCCTCGAAGACAGCGACGGCACCCCCGAGTTGATCGTGATCGGTTCGGGCACTGAGCTTGAGCTCTGCACCAAGGCCGCCGCCCAGCTGCGGGCCGAGGGCAAAAATGTGCGCGTGGTGTCGATGCCCTGCGTGGAACTGTTCGAGGAGCAGGACGCCGCCTACCGCGAATCCGTGCTCCCCGCCGCCGTGCGCCAGCGCCTGGTGGTGGAAGCCTCCAGCTCCTTCGGCTGGCACAAGTACACCGGCTTCGACGGTGACACCGTCTCGATCGATCGTTTCGGTGCTTCGGCTCCGGGTGGTGTGTGCCTGGAGAAGTTCGGCTTCACGGTGGAGAACGTGGTGGCGAAGGCGAAGGCGATTCTGGGTTAGATCAATTCGTGATTGGGGCCGGGGCGTTTCTCGGCCTTCTCAGCCCCTCCCAGATGGGTGGGGCTTTTTGAAGGCGTGCAGAGGATCTTGAACTGAGAAGGCGTGGGCTCAGAAGGCATTGACGTATCAAACGGCCAAGATCGGCAGCAGCAGGAAGCTCTATGGTTGTCCCAGTCATCTTGAGTCCTGCCCTCTAGATCTTGATGTTAGACACTATTCTTTGCTCGCACATAGAGATTTTTTGATGACCTCCGGATCCAACTTTCTCGTCAGCCTGGAAGATATTTGGATGTCTCCCACTAGATCAGAGAGTTTCTTGAAGCCATCTATACGAGCATCAAAGTCTGGCTGAATTTTTTGAAGATAGCTGCCGAATGTGCCTAGATGCGACTAGCCAGTGCCTTCGAATGATTTGGCAAGGGCCTCCATCAAAAAGCCGGCCGAAATATCAAGAACGACTGTCGATCCAGCTGACTGTTTCAAGCCGGCTGCGACGGTAGGAGCGCAAGAGCTCTTTGGAGTGAGCGTCTTTGAAGCGGGTCGTAGAATCTCAGTGAAGATAAATTTATGGCAAGCATTCCATAATGCTTGCAGAGTCTTCTGCTCTCCAAATCCATACACCAACATGCCCTCTTCTCGCAGCCCAACAGCAAGCCCAGTGAAGTCACTATCGCTTGCGACTAGACAAAAACCATCAAGCCTTCGTGTATAAAGAAGGCCCATCGCATCAACATCATCGCACTGTCTTTCGCGTTCTTGCCAACGGTGTAAGCAAACTGTTGAATGTCTTTGATCGAGTGCTTGTAGAGGAACTTTTTCCAAGATCCACTTGCCACTGTTGCGAAGTCTCCGCAGATCCTTCATACGATTGCTTCCCCGAACAGTGCGACTTCCTCTAGAAGAGCTTCAATTACTGCTGGTTGCGCATTATCAGCATCAATCAAGACTACCAACCGTTTGCCCGGCTCCTCGGCGGAACTCTTGATTGGTGAGGGGGTGGTCATGTGTGTCGAACGCCCGCCATCACCTGGCCGCAGTGAGACTAAGAAATAGAACCCAACTTTCCGGTGGCGGCTCTGGTGCATGGCGTTGTTAGCTGGTCAGCGCCTTCACCTGCGGCGATGGTGCGCCACGAAGAAGGCCCTCCACACTGAGGTCCTCATCAACATCTGGCCAATGGATTCCAAAGCCAGCTCCAGCAATCTCCCAATTCTCCCGCTCCCGAGGGGTGGCATGTAAAAGCCGCGGATACCAAGCCAGAGGCGCAGAGATAGAGCGGCCGTCTGCGAGGTCAACAATTAACTTGTCCTCTGTGCAGGCAACATCTGTGACCCGCTCGCCAGGGTTAGCCATGAAACTCCTCCCATGCTTTCAACAGGATAGCTCTGTTCATGCTGACCAGCCGTTCAATCTCACGCAGCTCTCTGGCCCTAAAGTCAAGGCTTGAGGAAAGTGCCACTGGCGTGAGCCAAACTTTGCATGAAGCCTGATCTCGGTCAACATGAATATGAGGAGGCTCATATGGCTCGTGACTGTAGAAGTAGAACCGATACGGGCCGCTTCTGAGGATTGTCGGCATCCGTGATCGCCATCACCACTCAAAGGATAGCCAGCACGGGCTTCCTGTACAGCTAACGTGCCCCTGAGTGGCAGGCAGGAAGCTATCGCTATCGAGGCAGACTCGCCGGAGGCCTGTCCACTCTAGGGGCTTGTTCGAAGGTGTCGTTTCTCAACAGGCAGCGTCTGTGGACCTTTGCCTCGCCAGCAGAGCTCAGGCAATCACTGCTTCACTTCTCACACTGGCGCTCAAGTACAGGTCCATAGCCGAGACTACCTTGAGGATGGTGGAAAGGCTCGGGTAATGGTCTCCTGGCAATTCCTGATAGAGGTACTCCCTGGAAAGGCATGAGTCCTGGCCGCTTTGGTCATCACTTGTCGCCAGGCGATGTAGCCAAGGGCTGTCTCGCGACAAGAACCTTGCTCGTTGGCGCCAGCGGGCTTGAAGTCCCCAGGATTGCCAGAGAGTGAGGCGTCTGATCCTGGCATGAGCCATGGGTCAAGACATCAGATCACGCCAACCTCGTGCCAGTGGGAGAAAAGCTCTGCTTGACGGACTTCAACCCTGCCTCACCTGTAGCTGCCTGGCTACAGCAACGCAACGCTGCCTTGCTGGCTCCCATCAAAGACGACACATCCTTCGAACGCCGATTGGACTGGTCAGTGATGCAAATGAGCCAAGGCCATTCTGTCCGTAGAAGACCCAACCAAGGCACGAAGCATCGCATGAAACTACAGCGGTAACGTGGCCTTGAGCTGAAGGCTTTGACTAGTCAGCGTCTTAGGCGGAACTGCGTATCAACTGTTCCCCCTGGTACAGAAGATAGTCTGCTCTCGCCAGCGCTACTAGCCAAGCCCCCCATCCAGTGCCAACCCAACCGCCGGATGCCCCATGCCCCGAGGCAAGAAAAAGGCCCAGAAGTTCCTCCCCTGGGCCACTCATCAGCAAACAGCTTGGCTATTCACACCACCGCGGCTTCCTTCTCCTTGGCTTGTGCCTTGAGCACCTCTTCCAACCCGGCGATGTCCTCATCCGTAATCTTCGTCTGCATCGGGCAGTGCTTCGGCCCGCACATCGAGCAGAACTCTGCCTGCTTGTAGATGTCAGCCGGCAGGGTTTCGTCGTGGTACTCGCGGGCCCGTTCGGGATCGAGCGAGAGCTCGAACTGCTTGTTCCAGTCGAAGGCGTAGCGGGCGCGGCTGAGTTCGTCATCACGGTCGCGGGCCCCCGGACGGTGGCGGGCGATGTCGGCAGCGTGGGCGGCGATCTTGTAGGCGATCAGGCCCTCACGCACATCTTCGGCATTGGGCAGGCCCAGGTGTTCCTTGGGGGTGACGTAGCAGAGCATCGCCGTGCCGTGCCAGCCGGCCAAGGCCGCGCCGATGGCACTGGTGATGTGGTCGTAACCCGGGGCGATATCCGTGACCAGAGGTCCGAGCACGTAGAAGGGCGCCTCGCTGCACTCCTCCATCTGCTTTTTGACATTGAACTCGATCTGGTCCATCGGCACGTGTCCCGGACCCTCCACCATCACCTGCACGTCGTGCTTCCAGGCCCGACGGGTGAGTTCACCGAGGGTCTTGAGTTCCGCCAGCTGGGCGGCATCGGAAGCGTCGTGCTGACAGCCGGGGCGGAGGGAATCGCCCAGCGAGAAGCTGCAGTCGTAGCGCTTGAAGATCTCGCAAATGTCTTCGAAGCGCGTGAACAGCGGGTTCTGCTTGTGGTGGTAGAGCATCCACTGGGCCAGGATGCCGCCGCCGCGGCTCACGATCCCCGTGAGGCGTCCCTTCACCAGGGGCAGGTGCTCGATCAGCAGGCCCGCGTGGATGGTCTGGTAATCAACGCCCTGCTGGCAGTGCTTCTCGATGATGTGCAGGAAATCATCGGCGTCGAGCTTCTCTATCGAACCGTGTACGCTCTCGAGCGCCTGGTACACCGGCACCGTGCCGATCGGCACGGTGGAGGCGTTGATGATCGCCGTGCGCACCTCATCGAGGTTGACACCGCCGGTGGAGAGATCCATCACCGTGTCGGCGCCGTACTTCACGGCCAGCCTCAGCTTCGCCACCTCCTCGTCAAGATCCGACGCATTCGGTGAGGCGCCGATGTTGGCGTTCACCTTGCACCTGGAGGCGATGCCGATCGCCATCGGCTCCAGGTTGGGGTGATTGATATTGGCGGGGATGATCATCCGGCCCCGGGCCACCTCCTCCATCACCAGGCTCTCAGGCAGGTTTTCCCGCCGGGCCACGAAGACCATCTCCTCGGTGATCAGACCCTGGCGGGCGTAATGCATCTGGGACACGTTGGCCGTGCCGCGACGCTTCTCAATCCAGGTGCTGCGCATGATCCTCGGGGCGGGCGGAGCGACGGTCAGGGACAGACGGCTGAGCGAGGTCGTCTCCGGAGCCGAGGCCCACCGGGCCCGGGGGCGGCGGCGGAATTCGGGGCACTTCCCTGGCCCGGCATGACCCGGATCAGGTTCGGAGGGTGTGATCTCAGCCCAGGCCTTCTGATTGGGCCGGGCACCCCTAGTGACCACGGAAACCTAGCAAGGCTGTTTCACAGTTCGCCGATCCGAGGTGATCGACCGGGCTATGCCTGGAGACCGTTGAGCGCCGCGGCCACCACCCGGTGGTCCCCGTCCTGCTGCAGACCCACCAGCAGCTCCCGTGCCTTGGCGGTGCTCTCGGCGGCGCAGGCCTCCCGCACCAGCCGGCCCAGGATTTCGGTGCCGCCCACCCGCACGCTGCCATCACCATCGGCCACCGCCAACGTGGCCAGCTCCAGCAGGGCCTCCGGAGCCATCTCCGCCTGCTCTGCCAACGCCGAAAGGATGCTGCAGCGCACCAGCCACTGGCCATCGCGCGCGAAGGCGTCGCGCAACAACGGCCAGGCGCGCAGCGTTCCATGGCTCACCAGGGCGTTGGCCGCCTCAGCCCGCACGTTGGGATCTCCGTCGTGGTTCAGAGCCTCCACCAGGGCCTCCCAGCCCCGTTCGTTGCGCTTCTCCCCCAGGCCCGCGCAGCTCAAGGAGCGCACCATGAAAATCTCCTGCTCCAACCCCAGCAGCAGCAGCGGCACCGCCTGCTCCACATCCACCTGGCGCAAGCCCACCAGGGCGGGCATGGCCCGGCTGGGATCACCGGAGACGATCGCCTCTCTGAGCCCCTCAAGATCCATGTAGCGCTCTCCTCAATGACCCACCTTTCCTGACCGTAGGGCGTTCAGCAGCGCCCGCCGCCGCTGTCCGCGCACAATCGCGCTGGTCGCCAGCAGACCCGAACCGATCAGCAGAGCCGGCACCGCCTGGAGCCGCTCACGCTCCTGGCGGCTGAGCAGGGCCACCAGGGCCAGCAGGATCAACAGCGGCGAGGCGATGGCGAGCAGGCGGCGGGTCATGGCTCCCGCTCCAACCAACGCAGCAGGCTGAGGGTGAGCACCTGCACCCCCACCGCCAGGGAGCCCTCATCGGGATCGAAGCTGTTGCTGTGCAATGGTGTGCAGCCCAGGGGCCCGGCCACCCCGAGGCGGAACATCGTGCCGCGGGTGTGCTTCAACAGCATCGCAAAATCCTCTGCCCCCAGGGACGGCTGCTCCAGGCGCAGCACATGGGCGCGACCCAGCCGATCGATCGCAGCCGCCTCCACCAGGTCTGTGAGCTCAGGATCGTTCTGCACCGGCGGCGCGATGCAGCGGTAACGCACCCTCGCCTCACCGCCGTAGCCGTGGCAGATGGCGTGCACGGTTTCTTCGATCCAGCCCGGCAGTTGGGCATGCACATCCGGATCCAGACAGCGCACGGTGCCCAGCAGGCGCACGTGGTCGGCGATCACGTTGAAAGCCTTGCCCCCTTCGATGCGCCCGAAGCTCACCACCACCGGGTGCAGGGCATCCAGTTTGCGGCTGATCGCCTCCTGCAGGCCGCTCACCACCTTCGCGGCGATCCAGATCGCATCGGTGCTCTGGTGGGGCCGGGCCCCATGGCCCCCCTCCCCCAGCACCTCCACCTCCAGCTCTCCGGCGGCGGCGGTGAGCCCGCCGGTGCGCACGCCGATCGAGCCCACCGGCAGGCTCGGGAACACGTGAACGCCAAACAGGGCCTCGACCCCCTCCATCGCCCCGTCGGCCACCATCCAGCCGGCCCCCTGGGCAATCTCCTCGGCCGGCTGGAACAACAGCCGCACCCGGCCCTGCAGCCGATCCGCATGGGGTGCCAGCAGCTGGGCCACCCCCAGGCCCACGGCGGTGTGGAGATCGTGGCCGCAGGCGTGCATCAAGCCCTGGCGGGTGGAGGCGTAGGCCAGCCCCGTGCGCTCTTCCACCGGCAGCGCATCCATGTCCACCCGCAGGGCCGCCAGGGGGCCATGGGCGGGACCGATATCGGCCACCACGCCCGTGCGGCCCACCCCCTCCCTCACCCGCCAGCCCCACTGGCGCAACTCACCGGCCACCAGGGCAGCGGTCTGGTGCTCCTCACCACTGAGCTCCGGGTGGGCATGGATGTGGCGGCGCAGGCCGATCCACTGGGGCAGGGCCTCGGCCAGGGCTTCATCAAGCCGCAGCGCCTGCCAAAGATCAGGGGAAGCCGTGGCGATGCGGGACATCAGCGGGTGAGGGTGAGGAACTCCTCGAGGGCGTGCACGGGCTCTGGCGGCCAGCGTCGCTGCTCCAGCAACCATTCTGGCTGCCCGTAACGGGGATCAAGGCCGGAAGCTGCGGCCCAATGGCTCTCTGCTTCACCGCTGGCCCCCCGGCGCCAGAGCAGAGCGGTGAGGCCGGCACGAGCGTCGGCGAACATCGGGTAGCGGCGGATCAAGGAGCGCAGCTGGCGCTCGGCGCTCGCGCTCTCCCCCAACTGAAAGGCCGCCAGCGCAGCACTGGAGCGGGCCATGGCAAAGCCTGGCCGGGCGTCGCTGGCGGCTTCGAAGTGATCGCGGGCCGCCTCCCAATCGCCCTGGGAGCCGCGCACATTGCCCAGGTTGTAGAGGGCCGAGGCATCGGCGGGGTCGCGCTCGAGAATCCAGCGGTAATCCGCCTCCGCCTCGGGCCACTGACGTAGTGCCTCCTCAGCGGTGCCGCGGTTGAGGTGCGGATCGGGATTGTCCGGCTCCAGGGCCATGGACCGGTTCTGGTCGGCGATCGCCGCTTCGGGCCGGCCCAGGGCGAGTTGGACGTTGCCGCGGTTGCTCCAGGCCGAGGCTGAATCAGGCGCCCGCTCCAGGACCTGATCCCACAGGGGCAGGGCGTCGCCAAAACGCCCCTGGCGGCTGGCGTCCAGGGCCTGGTCAAACAGTTGGGGCAGAGCGAGCTGCACCGCCAGCAGCAGGGCCAGCAGCGGCGGCCCCAGAGGGGTTAAGCCAAGCAAGGGAGCCATCAGGCCACCTCCGGCCAGCCCAGGTGCTCCCGACCCCTGGCCGTCACCACCCGGCCGCGGGGAGTGCGCTGCAGGAAGCCCAGCTGCAACAGGAACGGCTCCACCACGGCCTCCAGGGTTGCGGCGTCTTCGCCCAGGCCCGCCGCCAGGGTGTCGAGGCCCGCGGGGCCGCCGCCGTAGCCCTCCAGCAGCAACTGCAGCAGCCGGCGATCGCTGGCATCAAGACCACGCTCATCGACCCGGTGCAGCAGGAGGGCCTCGCCCACCAACTCAGCGCCGATGGAGGCGTAGCCGCCCACGCTGGCCACATCCCGCACCCGGCGCAGCAGGCGGTTGGCGATCCGGGGGGTGCCCCGGCAACGACGGGCCACCTCCAGGGCCGCCAGCGGCTCCAGATTCAGATTCAGCAGGCCCGCAGCCCGCTCCACAATCGCCTGCAGATCGGGCAGGTCGTAGAACTCGAGCCGCTGCACCAGCCCGAAGCGATCGCGCAGGGGCGAGCTCAGCGACCCGGCACGCGTGGTCGCACCCACCAGGGTGAAGGGGGCAATCGGCAGGCTGCGGGTGCGGGCCGCGGCGCCCATGCCCACGGTGAGATCGAGCCGGAAATCCTCCATCGCCGGATAGAGCAGCTCCTCCGCCACCCGGTTGAGCCGGTGGATCTCGTCGATGAACAGCAGCTCATGGGGCTGGAGGTTCACCAGCAGCCCGACGATGTCCCGCGGGCGCTCCAGGGCCGGTGCGCTGGTGATGCGGCAGCGCACCCCCAGCTCTTCGGCCAGCACCAGGGCCATGGTGGTCTTGCCAAGGCCGGGGGGGCCGTAGAGCAGCACGTGATCGAGGGCCTCCCCCCGGTTCCGGGTGGCCTCAATCGCAATGCCCAGCACCTGCTTGAGCTCCCGCTGGCCGATGTAGTCCGCCAGGCGGCGGGGGCGCAGGCTGTCCTCCCGCAGCACAGGGACCTCCGGCCCGCTCTCTTCCTCCAGGGGCTCAGGATCCACGAGTCGCGGCTCGCTCGGCTGGGCACCCGCGACAGCGGCCGACTGGCGGCGGGATCGTCCGGTGCCGCCCGCCCCGCTCCGTCCTGCCCCTGAGGAAACGATCGCCATGGATGGAGGGTACCGGCCCCTGCCTAGGGTCGGAGCATTCCAGGCAGAGCGATGGCGAAGGGCGGGGGCAAGAAGACCGCCAAGGCAGCGCGGGATGCCGCCCACAAGCTGCTGGCGGACAACCGTTTCGCACGCCATCAATACGAGATCCTCGACACGCTCGAAACCGGCGTGGAGCTCGTGGGCACGGAGGTGAAATCGATCCGGGCCGGCAAGGCCAACCTGCGCGACGGCTTCTGCCTGATCAGGAACGGTGAGCTGCAACTGCACAACGTGCACATCTCGCCCCACAGCCACGCTGGCGCCTACTTCAACCACGAGCCCCTGCGGGTGCGCACGCTGCTCGCCCACCGGCGCGAAATCGAGAAGTTCCGCATCGCCCTTGACCAGAAGGGGCTCACCCTGGTGCCCCTCAACCTCCATCTCAAGGGCTCCTGGATCAAGCTCACTGTGGGGCTGGCCAAGGGCCGAAAGCTCCACGACAAGCGCCAGGAGGAAAAGCGCAAGCAGGATGCCAAGGAGACCCGGGCGGCGATTTCCCGGCTCTGAGGACTCAGTTGGTCTTGGGCTCGCTGCCGGGCACCGGCGGCGGTGGCATTGGACCGCTGGGGGGGCTTGGGGTTGGTGCGGGGGTCGGGGTTGGCGTGGGCGCCGGGGTGGCGGGGGTCGGGGTGCTGGGCGTGGGCTCTCCGGGGGTGGTGGGGGTGGTGGGCTCCACCGCCGGGGCCGGATCCACCCGCAGCGAGAGGGTAATCAGGGCCGCCGCCACCCCCTCGTTGGTGATCAGCAACTGCACGGGCGCGCTGGTGATCTTGTCGAGGCTGATCACCCGCAAGGGACCCTTGGCCTCCAGCAGGGCACCATCGGCACCGAACACGCTCATCTGCATCAGCGGCGAGCCGTTGACCCCCAGCACCAGGCGGGATCCTGGGGCGATCTGGATCGGGAACAGGCGGGCGCCCCCGGCCTCCACCTGGGCTGAGAGCACCCGGGTCTGACCGACCTGGGTGGGAATCTGCTCGATCTGCACGTTGGCCAGGCTCTTCTGGGCCGCCGCGTACCAGAGCTGGCGGAAGGGCTCGGGGGGGATGTCCTCACCGGAGCGGCCGGGCAGCAAATTCTGGGCTGACCCCGAAACGAGTTGGCGCAGCACCGCCGGGCTCAGCCCCTGGGCCCCCAGGCGGGTCTGCTGGGTCTGCCAGTCGGCGGCGCTGAAACTGCCCAAGCGCCGACGCAGCTCCGGGGGCAGTTGTTCGACCCGCGCCAGCCATTCTTCGGCCAGCTCGTTCCAGACTTTGCGCAGGGGCGCGTCCTCGAGCGAGTCGCTGGGCAGGCGCCCCCCCCGTTCGGGGAACTGGGCCAGCAAGCTGCCATCCACCAGCTTGAGGAACCAGGTTCGATCGATCTGCAGCGCCCTCAGGCGATTGAGAAGCTGCTGGCGCTGGTCCACCTCCGCCGGCGGCAGGCTGGCCGGCAGCTGCAGGGAGGCGGCGGGATCCGGTGTGGCAGGGGTCTTGCCGCGGCTGAGCAGCAACCAGCCCAGGGCGGTGCCCACCACCGCCGAGAGCACCAGGGCGATCACCACCGGCCAGAGCCTGCCTTCGGCTTCCTCCTCCTTCTGCTCCTGGCGGCTGCGGGGCGGAAGATCGCCACTGGCGACTGCCAGGGGCCGCAGGGTGGGCAGCTCCGGCGGCGGAGCTGGCGAGACACTGGCGGCGCTGGAGGGGGGAGCCGGGTTCTGGGTCAGCGCCGTTGGTGGCGGTGGCGGAGGGACACTGGCCTGGGGCACCAGCACCACGGTGCGGTCGGCCCGGGCCACGGGACCGGTGCTCTCGGGCATGGGCAGTTGCTGCAGGGCCTGGAGGGCCACCGCCGCCGAGGCGAAGCGCTCGGACGGGTCACTGGCCAGCAAGCGCAGCAGGGCCTCCCGGAAGCCGGGTTCGGGCTCCAGCCCAGCGGGCAAGCGCCAGGCCAGGGTGATCGGATCGAGCAGCTCGGCGGGTTCCTGGCCACTGAGCAGCACCAGGGCCACCACGCCCAGGCTATGGAGATCCATCCAGGGCTGGGCAGGTGCCCCCCGCACCAGCTCGGGCGGGGCAAAGCCGGGGGTGGCCCCGAGCAGACCAGCCGTTTCAGAACCGTTGGCCGCCACCCCGCGCACCAGACCGAAATCCAGCAGCACCGGCAGGCCGTCGCGGTCGCGGCGCAGGAGGTTGGCGGGGGTGAGATCGCCGTGGAGCAACTCCTGGCTGTGGAGTACCGCCAGCACTGGCAGCAGTTGGCGCAGCAGCAGCAGCACCTCGCCGGAGCCGAACACCAGCTGACGCTCGCGGCGGGCCTCAAGGAGCTCCTGGTAGGTGGGACCCCCCTGCCACTCCCGCACCAGCCAGAGGCTGTCGCCGTCCTGAACGATGCCACCGAAGCGGGGCACCTGGGGATGAAGCACCCCCTGCAGGCGGCCCCAGAGCTCGCGGAAACGCTGCTGATCCTGGCCCGGTGCCAGCTGGCGCAACACCATCGGCGCCTCGCCGGCCAGCAGGTCGCTGGCCCGCCACAGCACCCCCTGGGCGCTGTGGCTGAGCTCCTCCTCCAGCCGGTAGCGATCGCCAATCAGCGCGGCGCTCATGGGTGGCGCTGGGGCTGGTGCAGTCCCTTGCTGCCGAGCCAATCAGCGTCGTAGAGACGGGAGCGGTAGCGGTCGCCGCTGTCACAAAGCACGGTCACCACCGTGTGACCGGGGCCCAGCCGCCGGGCGGTCTCCACCGCAGCGGCCACGTTGATGCCCACCGAACCGCCCATGAACAGACCCTCGCCCCAGAGCATCTGGTAGATGGTGTCGAGGGCACTCTGGTCGTCGATGCGCACGGCGTCATCCACCGGTGCCCCCTCCAGGTTGGCGGTGACCCGGCTGTTACCGATGCCCTCGGTGATCGAGCTGCCCTCGAGGGTCAGTTCGCCGCTGGTGGCCCAGCTGTAGAGGGCACTGCCGTGGGGATCGGCGATCACGCAGCGCACCCGGGGGTTGCGTTCCTTCAGGAACAGCGCCACCCCGGCATAGGTGCCGCCGGTGCCGGTGGCGGCCACCCAGGCATCCACCTGGCCGCCGGTCTGCTCCCAGATCTCCGGGCCGGTGGAGGTGTAATGGGCACGCCGGTTGGCCAGGTTGTCGAACTGATTGGCCCAAATCGCCCCGGGGGTTTCGGCGGCGATCCGGCCGGAGAGGCGCACGTAGTTGTTGGGGTCGCGGTAGGGCACCGCGGGCACGGTTCGAACCTCCGCCCCCAGGCTGCGCAGCAGGCCGATCTTCTCCGCCGACTGGGTGTCGGGGATCACGATCAGGCTGCGGTAGCCGCGGGCGTTGCAGAGGTGGGTGAGGCCGATGCCGGTGTTGCCAGCGGTGCCCTCCACCACGGTGCCGCCGGGCTGGAGCTCACCGCTGGCCTCGGCCTCCAGCAGGATGCCGAGGGCGGCCCGGTCCTTGACAGAACCACCGGGATTCATGAACTCCGCCTTGCCCAGAATCTCGCAGCCGGTGAGCGCGCTGAGGGCCTCGAGCCGGATCAGGGGGGTATGGCCGACCGCACCCACGAATCCCTGGGTAATGCCCATGGCGCCGGCCGTGCTCCTGCAGAAGATGTGGGGCGATCGTAGGTGCCGCGCCGCACCGGTCTGACCGGATTAACCTCCCCCCAGTCACCCTGTCCCGGTGGAGAGCCCCCCCGACACTGCGGCGCTGGCCCATCGGCTGGGGACCATCCGCCGCCAGAGCGAAGCCCTGATCATCGGGCTCGAATCCGAGGACCTCTGCCTGCAGGGCATGGCGGACGCCAGTCCGCCCAAATGGCACCTGGGCCACACCAGCTGGTTCTTCGAGACTTTCCTGCTGGCGAACGAACTGCCCGAGCACGAACCGGCCGACAGCCGCTGGGGCTATCTGTTCAACTCTTACTACGACGCGATCGGGGAGCGGCTGGCACGGCCCCTGCGCGGCCTGCTCACCCGGCCAACGATCGCCGAGGTGCTGGCCTGGCGGCAGCGGATCGACGCGGGGCTGTTGCTCCTGATCGAGCGCCTTGACCAGGTCCCTTCAGCTCACTGCGCCGCCCCACTGGCCCTGCTGGAACTGGGGCTTCAGCACGAACAGCAGCACCAGGAACTGCTGCTGATGGACCTGCTGGACGGGTTTGCCCGCAACCCGCTCGAACCGGCCTACCGCAGCGGCCCCGACAGTCCCGAAGCCCGCTACGCCGCAGGCCCGCGCCAGGCCACGGGCACCGAAGGAACGGTGGGCTGGCGCGAGCATCCCGGCGGGCTGGTGGCGATCGGCCATGGGGGCGAAGAGGCCACAGGCTTCCACTTCGACAACGAGACCCCCCGCCACCGCCACTGGCTTGAACCGTTCGCCCTCCACGGGCAACTCGTGAGCAACGGCAACTACGCCGCCTTCATCGCCGACGGGGGCTACCGGCGCCCGGAACTCTGGATGAGCGAAGGCTGGGCCCTGGCCACCGAGCGGGGTTGGCAGGCCCCGCGCTATTGGCGCGGCAGCGGCCCCGCCCAGGGCTGGGAGTGGGAGTTCACCCTCGCCGGCCGCCGTCCCCTGCGGCCGCAGGCACCGGTGCGCCACCTGAGCTGGTTCGAGGCCGAGGCCTACGCCCGCTGGGCCGGCGCCCGCCTGGCGACGGAAGCCGAATGGGAGGTCGCCACCGCCGCGGGCCTGCTGGCGGACTGCGGGCAGCTCTGGGAATGGACCGCGAGCCCCTACCGCCCCTACCCCGGCTTCCTGCCCACCGCCGGCGCCGTGGGCGAGTACAACGGCAAGTTCATGAGCTCCCAGTTCGTGCTCAGGGGCCACTCCTTCCTCACCCCCGCCGGCCACGGCCGGCTCACCTACCGCAACTTCTTCCCCCCCGGCAGCCGCTGGATGGCCAGCGGCCTGCGGCTGGCGAGGAACGCTGGATGACTGCGGCGCTGCTGAAACCCCAGCTGCTCGATCTGCACCCCGCCGCCGCCGACATGGAGCGGCTGGTGCGGGAAGGGCTACGCCGCAGCCCCAGGCAGCTGCCGGCCTGGTTCCTCTACGACGCGGAGGGCTCCCGCCTGTTCGAGGCGATCTGCTGCCAGCCGGAGTACACCCTCACCGCCACCGAAACGGCCCTGTTGGAAACCGAGGCACCAGCTATGGCCGCGGCCATGGGTCCAGGCGTGCTGGTGGAGTTCGGGGCCGGCAGTGCCCGCAAGGTGAGTCCCCTCCTGCGGGCCCTCGGGAGGCCGGCCTATGTGGCCCTCGACATCAGCGCCGATCACCTGCGCTCGGCCTGCCGCGATCTGCAGGGCCGCCATCCCGGCGTGCCCGTGCTGGGCATCTGCTGCGACTACACCGGCCTCGAGCAGCTGCCGGACCACCCACTCCTGGAGCAGCGCAATCGGCTGGGCTTCTTCCCCGGCAGCTCCCTGGGCAATTTCAACCGTGCCGAGGCCGTGGGGCTGCTGCGGCAATTCGCCCGGCTGCTGGGCCCGGGAGGCCAGCTGCTGATTGGCATCGACCAACCCAAAGACGTCCGGCGGCTGGAGGCGGCCTACGACGACCGCGCCGGCCTATCCGCGGCCTTCGCCCTCAACCTGCTGCAACGGCTCAACCGTGATCTGGGCGGCGACTTCGACCCCGCCGCCTTCCGCTACCGGGCCCGCTGGCAACCGGAGTCCCAGCGCATCGAAATGGCCCTGGTCAGCCAGCGGGATCATTGGGTCAACGTGGCCGGCGAACGCTGGCCTTTCGCCGAAGGGGAACCCCTGATCACTGAACACAGCGCCAAGTACGACCCCGCCGCGTTCGAGGCTCTGGCGGCGCAGGCTGGCTGGCTAGCCAGGGCACGCTGGAGTGATCCAGCCGGCGACCTCAGTGTTCACCTGCTGGGGCAGGCAGACTCGGAGGCCAAGGAACCCCAGGCCGATGAGCAGAGATGACCAACGGCGCGCCGTGCGCCAAGTGCGTGAGGGCCTGATCGAGCAGCTCGAGGCGCTCTATCGGGAGGCCTTCGATCGCATCGGCACCCATGACCTGGGCGAAGGGGCGATTGCCCGGCTCACCCAGCTGCTGCTGCGCTCCCGCGAGGCGGCGATCACGCCGCTGCAGGAGGAAATCGAGGCCCCTGTGATCACCACGGCGCCGGCCCAGTCCCAGAAGACCCCAACGCCATGAGCGCCAGCTGGTTCGAGGAACTCGAAGCCCGGCTGGAGCAGCAGTTGGAAGCCTTCCTGCGCACCAACCCCCAGCAGCAGTCGCTGCTGGATCGCGAAGAGCTGCAGGAGCGCGCACGGCGCCTGGGCCGGCGGGAGTTGCAGCTTCAGCAGCAGGCGATCGAACAGCGCAACCAGCTGCTGGCCCTGGCCCAGGAGATCGCCACCTGGCAGCAACGGGTGGAGCGGGCCCAAGGCGCCGGGGCGAAGGAATTGGCCGGAAAAGCCCAGGCCCACGTGGATCAGTTGATGGGCCAGGGGCGCGATCGCTGGAAAGCCCTGGCAGAGCTGGGGGAGGACTTCCAACGGCTGCAACGGGAACGCGACGATCTGGCCGCTCGCCCCGGCAACGCCAACCCGCCCCCTGGGACGCCCGCCGAGGGAAGCGCCCAGGGGGCCGCCGATCTGGATGAAGCCTGGGCCACGTTCGAAACCCAGCAGGACCTGGAGCAGCTCAAGCGAAAGCGCGGGTCCTGATCCATGGGCTTCCTACTCTCCAAGCTCCTGCCCCTGGCGCTCTACCCCCTGGGGCTGGCACTGCTGCTGCAGCTCAGCGCTCTTGTGGGCCGCCGCCGGCGTTGGGCTGGCTGGGTGTCAGGGGCGGGGCTTGGTCTGCTCTGGATCAGCGCCATGCCCGTCATCGCTCGCCACCTGGCCTGGAGCCTTGAGGAGCGCAGCGCGGCCCTCACGCCTGATCCCATGCCAAAGGCCGATGCTGTGGTGGTGCTGGGGGGCGGCCTCAGGCCCGCTGTGGCGCCCCGCCGGAACGTGGAAGTGAATGAAGCCGGCGATCGGCTGCTCACGGGCCTGCGGCTGATCCGCCAGGGCAAGGCGCCGCTGCTGGTGGTGAGCGGCGGCCAGGTGAGCTTCGCCGGCAACGATCCAGCACCGCCCGAAGCGACCAGCACCATGGCCCTGGCCATGGAGCTGGGCCTGAAACCCGAGGCGATCGTGACCAATGACCGCTCGCGCACCACCGCCGAAGAGGCGCGTGACATCGGGGCCCTGGCGAAGCAGCGGGGCTGGCGTTCGGTGCTGCTCGTGACCAGCGCCACCCACCTGCCCCGGGCCCTGGCCAGCTTCGAGCGGCTCAGTGGCCTGCGTGTGGTGCCCGTGGCCTGCGACTTCCAGTTCGCCTCCCGGAGCCTCTGGGGCCGACCAACCGTAGGCAGCATGATCAAAGATGGCCTGCCGGACGCCGAAGCCCTGTTGATCAGCACTGTGGTGCTGAAGGAGTATGTGGGGCAGGCCAGCTACAGGCTGTTGGGCCGCAGCTAAGGACTCACTTCTTGGGAACCGGCGGCACCAGACTCACCCCTTCCGGGGGCGGGGTGGGGTCAGGATCGGCAATCAACATGTGCTGAAGAACGATCTCCGGGCGTTCACTGTCGCGCCAGCGGATCCGATAGGCCGGCATCTTGGTGCCCCGGCTCGTGGTCTGTTCGACAGGCTCCATCACCCAGCCGCGACGGGAGCGACCCTGGGGATTGCGCTTGACCACCGCATCCGCGTGCTTGAAGCGGAAACCTACGCGCTCACCACTCATGGGCCGGTTGAGATTGCCTAGTGGGTCCATTATCTCACTGCGCCGGTTCGGGGTCCGAAATGGAGCTTTCCTGACCTCCCCGGCTCTCCGGCCGCAAGAGCGGAAACGCAATCACATCGCGGATGCTGGGGCTGTCGGTGAGCAGCATCGCCAGCCGATCAATACCGATGCCCAGGCCGCCAGTGGGGGGCATGCCCACCTCCAGGGCATGCAGGAAGTCCTCATCGACCCCCTGGGCCTCGAGATCCCCCGCCAGCCGGCGCTCCTGCTGGGTCTCCAGCCGTTGGCGCTGGTCGACCGGATCGATCAACTCGCTGAAGGCATTGGCGGTTTCACGCCCGACGATGAACAACTCAAAGCGCTCCACCATGCCCGGTTTGCTGCGGTGGGCGCGGGCCAGGGGGGAGTTTTCCACCGGGTAATCGAGCACAAAGGTGGGCTGGATCAGATCGGCCTCCACCCTCTGCTCGAACGCCTCCACCAGCAGCCGGCCCGCGGAATCCGCCAGGGCCGGCACCTCCAGCCCCGCAGCTTCCATCGCCGCCGCCGCCTCGGCCCGGCTGGTGAAGCGGTTGAAATCGAGCCCAGTGGCCTCTCGCACCAGATCGTGCATGGTGACCCGGCGCCAGGGGGGAGTGAGATCGACCTCCTTGCCTTGATAGGTGAGGCGGGTGCTGCCGCAGACCTGCTCGGCCACCGCAGCGATCAGCTCCTCGGTGAGCAGCATCATGTCGGTGTAGTCGGCGTAGGCCTGGTAGATCTCCACCGAGGTGAACTCGGGGTTATGGCGGGTGCTGACCCCCTCGTTGCGGAAGATCCGCCCCAGCTCGTAGACGCGCTCGAAGCCACCCACCACCAGCCGCTTGAGGTGCAGTTCGGTGGCGATGCGCAAGGTGAGCGGAAGATCCAGGGTGTTGTGGTGGGTCTCGAAGGGCCGCGCATCGGCGCCCCCGGGCACGCTCTGCAGCACGGGTGTTTCGATCTCCAGAAAGCCCCGCTCATCGAGCCAGCGGCGCAGGCCGCTCACCAGCCGGGCCCGCCGCCGGAAGGTCTCACGGGTCTGGGGGGAGACGATCAGATCCAGGTAGCGCTGGCGGTAGCGCTTTTCCACATCCGCCAGGCCGTGCCACTTGTCGGGCAGGGGCTGGAGCGCTTTGGTCAGCATCCACCACTGCAGCACCCTCACCGAGAGCTCGCCACGGTCGGTGCGCCGCAAGGTGCCACGCACCCCGATCAGATCGCCGGCATCCACGAGGGTGGTGAGCTGGGCAAAGGCCTCGGGGTTCTCCGGCAGGGAGGCCGCCAGGGTGGCCTTCTCGATGAACAGCTGGATCGGGCCGGATTCATCGGCCAGGGTGAAGAAGGCGAGCTTGCCCATCACCCGGCGGGTCATCACCCGGCCGGCCACCAGCACCTCCAGGTCACGTTCCGCGCCGTTGGGCAGGTCGGCGTGGTCGCGCTGCAGATCGACCGTGTGGTGGCTGGGATCGAAGCGCAGGGCGTAGGGCCCCTGGCCGAGCTCAGAGAGGGTGCGGGCCTTCTCCAGGCGAGCCTGCTCCAGGCGATTGGGGCGCTGCTCCGTCACCGGCGGGGGAGTCAATCGAGAGGCCCCATCCTGCAGGACAGGGGGCACCTGGAGCCCGAGCGGTTGTCGCTCAGGCGCTGGCGCCAGCCAGGACGGGTTCGCCCACCCGCTGGGAGGAGTAGCCCGTGCCCCGCACGGTAAGGATCAGCTCCGGGTTGCGGGGATCGGGTTCGAGCTTGCCCCGCAGACGGGCCACGTAGACGTCGACCACGCGCAGATCGGCTGCGCGGCGCGGCGGGTAGCCCCAGAGCTGCTCGAGGATTTCCGCCCGCGGCACCACCCGACCGGGCTCGCGGAAGAGCAGCTCCAGCAGGCTGAATTCGGTGTAAGTAAGGCCGATGCGCTCACCCTCGCGGGTGACCTGACGGCGGTTGGTGTCCACCACCAGATCGCCAACGCGCATCACGCCGTGGCCCACAGGGAGGTCGCGCGGTTCGCTGGCGGCTGAGCCGCGGCCCACCCGGCGGAGGATGGTGGCAATGCGGGCCTCCAGCTCCTTCGGGCTGAAGGGCTTCGGCAGGTAGTCGTCGGCTCCGAGATCAAGACCTGCCACCCGCTCGGTGATCGCATCGAGGGCGGAGAGAAAAATGATCGGCACGCAGGATTCAGCCCGCAGGCGACGACAGACCGCAAAGCCATCGAGCTTCGGCAACATCACGTCGAGCACCACCAGATCAGGCTGCTCCTGATGAAAAAGGCTCAGGGCCTCCTCGCCATCCTCGGCAATGATCACCCGATAGCCCGCCAGCTGTAGCCGCATCAGCAGCACCCGGCGCACCGCCGCTTCGTCATCGACCACCAACACGGTGGCCTGGTGCTCGCTGCGCCCCGCTTCGAAGGATTCGTCCTGATCAGGACGGGGAAGGTCCTCCAAAGGCATGGCGGCGAGCCGGATGAAGAAAGGCAACACTACCCCTCAGCCAGGACCCGCCGCGCCTGGAATCGACCGTGAGCAGACGGTTTTCGCGAACTCTTAAGGATTCGTCCAGAACCACGGGCGTGTGGATCCCCGCACGCTCTGGCTGGGATCCCTCCGCTCAGCCGCCAGGTCCTGACGGCCAGCGGGCTTCGGCGTAGCGGTTCCATTCCTGGGCTGCCGCCGTCACCGCCTGGTCAGTGCTCAGTTGCCCCAGCATCGCCCGCTGCAACTGGGTGTAGACGATCGACTGCAGCCGCTTCACCCCCGGGGTGGCGGGCACCAGCACCCGGGCACGGCCGAGGGTGGCCAGGGAAAGCTTGCGGGCCGCAAGCACCTGGGCCTCGGCCGCCCCCTGGGGCTTGGCGCGCTCCAGTTGCTGCCCCACCTGGCGCAGGGCACCGTTGGCCGAGGGCAGCACCTTGGCCTGCTCGGCAAAGCGGGCCTGGTTGGTGGCGTTGGTGAGAAACAGCGCAAAGCTGACCGCCTCCCGCGGCAGCTTGCTCTGCTTGGGCACCGCCAGGTTCATCACCGCCACGTTGGCGGCACCATCGGGGCCCACCAGGGGCGGAAAGGGGGCCGTGGCGGCGGCCACGGTGGGCGCGTTGGTCTGGATGCTGCGCAGGAACTCCGCCCCGCTGGCCACCTGGGCCAGCTCACCGCTCTGGTAAAGCTCGATCGCCCGGCGGAACCCCTGGCTGACCACCTCCCGGGGCAGCAGCCCGCGCCGGTAGAGATCCGTCCAGAAGGCGAAGGCGCGGCGGCCGGCGGGGCTGTCAAAGGCCGCCCGCTGGCGGGCATCGGTGAGGATGACTCCCATCTGCACCATCGATTCGAGCAGCTCAGCCGAGTCGTCGGGCACCACCGTGGCGAACAGGGCATAGCGGCCGGTGTGGCGCTTGATGGCCGCGGCATAGGCCGGGACCTCACTCCATTGCTTCGGGGGCTGGCGGTAACCGGAGCGGGCCAGAAGTGTGCGGTTGGCCAGGGTGATGCGCGTGGTCAGGTACCAGGGGATGGCGATCTGGTGGCCATCGGCGCGGCCCGCTTGCCAGATGCGCGGCAGATAGGCCGACCCGGCGGCCGGAGGCAGCACTGGATCCAGCGCGAGAAGCCCCCCCTTGCTGGCCAGGTTGGCGGCAAACAGGGGGTTGAGGTTCACCAGGTCGGGGGCGGAGCGGGCGAACACCGACGCCAGCAGCTTGCGCTCCACCGATCCCCAGGGCAGGTCGGTCCAACGCACGGTCACCCCGGGGTTCTGCCGTTCCCAGTCGGCGATCACGGCCCGCATGTAGCCGTTGAACTTGGGGGCCAGATCCAGGGTCCAGACCTGCAGTTCCTTCTTCGGGGTCTCGGGCCGGGCGCAGCCACCGAGCAGCAGCACGAGGGCGGTGGCGACGGCGGAGCCGCGAACGATCAGGCACCGGGTGATTAGCGGTCTGGGCAAACGGATCAGGGGGAACAGGGGCATCGGCTCAACCCCGCAGCGACGAGGTTTGCTGGCGCCAGAACAGCAGCAGCAACGAGCAGATCATCGGTGCCAGCAATCCCGTGAGCAGGGTCTGGGCCAGCAGGATCGGGAGACCGCTTAGCCTCAGCGCCTCCAGGGAGCTTCCGCCTAGGGCAAACTGCAGCATCAGGCTGAGGTTGAGCAGCACTGTGCCCACCAGGGCCAGGAGCCCGAGGCTGAAGCTGCGCTCCAGAGGTGGCCCATGGCGCGCCATCCGCCCCCACCACCAGCCCAGCAGCACCAGGGCAGGAATCTGGCTGGCACCCCCCAGGTTGAGCCCGTCAAGCATCAAGCCGAGGCCCAGGCCCGCCAGGGCCCCGGAAACGGGACCTTCCACCAACGCCCATGGCAGAAGCCAGAGCACGGCCCAGGAGGGGGGCACCCCGCTGAGCTTGAGCGCCCCCGGAGACGCGAGCACCAGGATGGGAACAGCCAGCGCAGTGGCCACGTACCAGGGCTGGCGCGAGAGCAGGGCCATGGCTCAGCGGCGGCCCGTGAGCATCACCTGCACCCCGTCAACGGCCTCAATGGGGGCACTGAGCTGCACCAGCGCCTCAGGCGCCGGCACGGCCTTGTCGTTGACCGCCTGAATCACCCCGACGGTGAGGTTGGGGGGCACCAAGGTGCTGGCCGGAGAGGTCACCACCACATCCCCCGGTCGCACCTGGGGATCCTTCTCCAGGAAGCGCAACACCGGTCGGGCCGTGCCCAGCCCCGTGAGCAAGCCGTGGCGCTGGGTGCGCCCGACCCAGACCCCCAGTTGACTGCTGGTGTCGGTGAGCAGGGTGACCCGGGCCGTCACCGGCGTGACACTGGCCACGCGGCCCACCAGGCCGCCGGGGGCCACCACCGCATCGCCGGGATGAAGGCCCTGGAGCTCTCCCCGGCCGATCACCAGCTGCTGCCACCAGCCCCCGGGCTCCCGGGAGATCACTGGTGCCATCACCAAACGCGGATTGGCATGGTTGAGCTCCAGCACGGTGCGCAGGCGTTCGTTGTCCAGGCGCAGCTGGGCCAGCTGGATCTGATCAGAGAGCTGCTGGGCCGATGTCACCCATTCCTTCTGCGCCGACCCTGGCCAGAACGGAGCACTGAGCAGGGCGTAGAGCTCGCTGAGGAAGGCCCCCTTGCTCAGGCGGATTCCCACCAGCGCCAGCAGCAGCACCAGCCAGGGCCAGCCCTGAATGAGCAGCCGCGGCGACAGGACGCGGAAGGGGCGCCCGGGGGCCATCAGGATCAGTTGGTGTTGCGGGAGAAGTCAGGGGTGTCCAACACCCGCTCCAGCCGCTTGTAGTCCTCCAGCACCCGGCCGCAGCCGTTGACCACACACAGGAGCGGATCCTCGGCGATGTGGGTGAGGATGCCGGTCTCGTGGCTGATCAGGTCGCTGATGCCGCGCACGAGCGCACCGCCTCCGGCGAGCATGATCCCGCGATCGACGATGTCGGCGGCGAGCTCGGGGGGCGTGCGCTCGAGGGTGCGCTTGACCGCTTCGACGATCACATTGAGCGGCTCGGCCATGGCCTCACGAATGTCGCCGGCGCGCACGTTGATGGTGCGAGGCAGGCCGGAGAGGAGGTGCAGACCGCGCACATCCATAGAAGTGTCATCGTGACGGTCGTCGGGGAAGGCCGAGCCGATCCGGATCTTGATGTCCTCGGCGGTGCGCTCGCCCACCACGAGGTTGTGCACCTTCTTGAGGTAGACCCCGATCGCCTCGCTGAGCTCATCGCCCGCCACCCGCACCGATTCACTCAGCACGGTGCCGCCGAGACTGAGCACGGCCACTTCCGTGGTGCCGCCGCCGATATCCACGATCATGGTGCCCACGGGTTCGGTGACCGGAAGCCCGGCACCGATCGCTGCCGCCACGGGTTCATCGATCAGGTGCACCTCGCGGGCTCCCGCCAGACCAGCCTCGCGCACGGCCCGCCGCTCGACCCCGGTCACGCCGCTGGGAATGCCGATCACCAGACGGGGGGCAACGATGCCGCGGCCCTCGTTGCCCTTCTGAATGAAGGACTTGATCATCATCTCGGCGGCGTCGAAGTCGGCGATCACGCCATCGCGCAGGGGCCGCACGGCCCGGATGTTGCCCGGGGTGCGGCCGAGCATCAGCTTTGCTTCATCACCCACCGCCAGGGGCACCCCCTTCTCCAGATCGAGCGCCACCACGGAAGGTTCCTGGAGCACGATGCCCTTGCCGGACACGTACATCAGGGTGTTGGCCGTTCCCAGATCGATGCCGATGTCCCGGGAGAGCTGGAAACGTCGAAAGAACACAGGTGTGAGACCAAGCCGGGCGGAATCATAGGAGTGCCGACCGAACCACCCCCCGGCCGGTCTGGATGGGTGGATCCAGGCTGGGTGATACAGCCGGGGCCAAGGGTGGAACTCCTTGAACGAGACGCCCCAAGCAAGTGGCGCATCATTGTTCAACTACAAGCAGGAGATAACGCCATGGGCGTCAATTCCGTCACCCTCGTCGGCCGGGCCGGCCGCGACCCCGAAGTGCGCTACTTCGAGTCAGGCAGCGTGGTGGCCAACCTCACCCTCGCGGTGAACCGCCGCAGCCGCGATGAGGAACCGGACTGGTTCAACCTCGAAATCTGGGGCAAGCAGGCCCAGGTGGCCGCCGATTACGTCCGCAAGGGCTCCCAGCTGGGGATCATCGGCTCGCTCAAGCTCGACCGCTGGACCGACCGGGCCACGGGTGAGGAGCGCAGCAAGCCCGTGGTGCGGGTGGACCGCCTCGAGCTGCTGGGCTCCAAACGCGACGGCGAACAGGCCAGCGCCTATGGAGACGGCGGGGGCTACGGGGGCGGTGAGCCCAGCTCCGAGGAAGTGCCTTTCTGAGGGGCTCGGCCAAGGCCACGTCCCAGCCAAGCCCGGCTCAGTGGCTGTCCTGACGCTGCTTCCAGATGCGCAGGCCCAGCCACAGGCCACCGGCCAGCACAGCCACCACCAGGAGAACCTTGACCACCCGAGCGACGGGATCGATCCAGAGCTCAACCTTGCTGTAGCCCTCCCCAAGGGCCACACCGGCCAGGGTCAGCAACAGGGTCCAGATCAGGCTGCCTGCGGTGGTCCAGATCAGAAAGGGGGTCAGCGGCATCATCTCGATGCCTGCAGGCACAGAGATTAAGGTGCGAATGCCCGGCACGAGACGGCCCCAGAACACCAGGGCCGTGCCGTGGCGGTTGAACCAGCTGCGGGTGCGGCGCAGCTCCTTCGAGCTGATGCCGATCCAGCGGCCATGGCGCTCGAGCCAGTGCTCCAAGCGCTCTTCGTTCACGAGGCGACCAACGCCGTACCAGGGCAGAGCCCCAAGGACCGTGCCCAGCAAACCGGCCAGCACCACCGGAACCAAGGCGAGTTTCCCCTGCTGCACATAGAACCCCCCCAGGGGCATGATCAATTCAGAGGGAATGGGCGGAAACAGATTCTCCAGAAACATGGCGGCAAAAATCGCGCCATAACCCGCGCTCGGATTGGCCTCCACCGCCGATCCGATCATGGCGGGCAACTGTTGAACCAAATCGATGGCCACAGGAAGCGATCAGAGGGGATCGTGGCAAGTCTTCCAGACCAGCAGGCTGAGAGCGCTTCTAGAGCCCACGGAGCAGGGGCATGAAAAAGCACGGCTGGAGGGCCGGGCAGGAACCAAAGGAGGCCAATCGACCAGCCAAGTCGCTCAGTAGCGGTAATGCTCGAGCTTGTAGGGACCTTCCACCGGCACGTTGATGTAGGCGGCTTGCTCGGCACTGAGCTCGGTGAGTTTGACGCCAATCTTCTCCAGGTGAAGGCGAGCCACCATCTCATCAAGATGCTTGGGCAGCACGTAGACCTCCTTGCCGTACTGATCCCCCTTGGTGAACAGCTCGATCTGGGCCAGCACCTGGTTGGTGAAGGAGTTGGACATCACGAAACTTGGGTGGCCTGTGGCGCAACCGAGGTTCACCAGGCGACCTTCGGCGAGCAGGATGATCTTGTTGCCTGAAGGCAGGATGATGTGATCAACCTGGGGCTTGATGTTGTCCCAGGGGTACTGCTTGAGCGAAGCCACATCGATCTCGTTGTCGAAGTGGCCGATGTTGCAGACGATCGCCTGATCCTTCATCTGGATCAGGTGCTCATGGCGAATCACCCGGAAGTTGCCGGTGGCGGTCACGAAGATGTCCACATCGCCCACCACATCATCGAGGCGCACCACGCGGTAGCCCTCCATGGCGGCCTGAAGGGCGCAGATCGGGTCGATCTCGGCGATCATCACAATCGCGCCGAGACCACGGAGCGACTGGGCTGAACCCTTGCCCACGTCGCCGTAGCCCATGACCAGGGCCACCTTGCCCGCCACCATCACATCGGTGGCACGCTTGATGCTGTCCACCAGTGATTCACGGCAGCCGTAGAGGTTGTCGAACTTGCTCTTGGTGACCGAATCGTTGACGTTGATGGCAGGGAAGGGCAGCTCGCCGCTCTTCTGAAGCTGATAGAGGCGGGCCACACCGGTGGTGGTCTCCTCGGTGACTCCCTGGATGTTGGCGTGGATGCGGGAGTAAAAGCCGGGCTGGGCGGCCAGCTTTTGGCGGATCGAATTGAAGAGGGCGGTTTCTTCTTCGTTCGAGGGGTTCTCAAGTACGGAGAGGTCGTTCTCAGCCCTGGTTCCCAGGATCACCAGGCCGGTGGCGTCGCCGCCATCGTCCAGGATCATGTTGGGCGTTCCGCCATCGCCCCACTCGAGGATGCGGTGGGTGAAGGCCCAGTATTCATCGAGGGTTTCGCCCTTATAGGCGAACACAGGAACGTTGGCGGCAGCGATGGCCGCGGCGGCGTGGTCCTGGGTGGAAAAGATGTTGCAGGAGGCCCAACGCACATCAGCGCCGAGGGCCACCAGGGTCTCGATCAGAACGGCGGTCTGGATCGTCATGTGCAGCGACCCGGCGATGCGTGCGCCCGCCAGGGGCTGCTCGGCGCCGTACTTCTGCCGCAGGGCCATGAGACCGGGCATCTCGGTTTCGGCGATCGCGATCTCCTTGCGGCCAAAGTCGGCCAGGCCGATGTCGGCGATCACATAGGTGTTGGTGACCTGCAGGGCAGGCGAGCTGGGAGCGGCAACCATGGGGGTTCGCGGCAGTGTGAATGTGAGGGACTGTGGGGCCGATGGCATCGGCGTTGAGGGTGCGATCGGAACGGCAACCCCCCCAGGAAAAGCCTGGGGCCTGGGAATATCTGCAGAGACGCCGAGGCTTCGGGCTCGCTCAATGGCCAATCTACAGGGATGAATCAGCGAGATGTGTTCCTGGCCGATCCCGAGGCCACGGCCCGTCTGGGGAAATCCCTGGCCGCCGAGCTGTTAGAGCTCAAGCCCTCTGGGCGCCTGCTGCTCCTCAGGGGCCAGCTGGGGGCGGGCAAGACCTCCCTGGTGCAGGGACTGGCCGCCGGCCTCGGCATCGATGGGCCGATCACCAGCCCCACCTTCGCCCTGGCCCAGCACTACGAAGGTTCCTTGGCCGGAGAGCCCACCCATCTCGTGCACCTGGACCTCTACCGGCTGGAGGCGGCCGCGGCCGCCTCCGACCTCTACCAGCAGGAGGAGGAGGAAGCCCTGGCGCTCGCGGCCGTGCTGGCGGTGGAGTGGCCCGAGCGGCTCCCTTTTGTGCCCTCGGGCGCCTGGCGACTGGACCTGGAGCCTGAGGGGGAGGGGCGGAGGGCGCGTCTGTTCAAGGCTCCCTGAGGGAGACCGCCTGCTCGTTCAAAAAGGCATAGACCTGGGCTTGATCAGGTTGGGGATCGATCGCCCCGGCCCCCTGACACACCAGAGCCCCGCAGGCACAGGCAAAGGCCACGGCATCACGCACCCGGGCCGCCTCGGCCCCTGCCAGCAACCCTGGCTCGGCGCAGAGGCGGTGCAGCAAGCCGGCGAGGAAGGCATCCCCTGCCCCGGTGGTGTCCACCACAGGCACGGGGGCGGGGGCCAGTTCACCTGTATGGCCCCCCATCCACCAGCGCACCGGAGCCGCGCCATCGGAGATCAGCACCGCTGGCCCCTGGGGCAGGGCGGCGGCGATCGCCCGGGGATCGCGGCGGGCCACCCCCAACCGCCCAAACAGCCAGTCGGCCTCCTCACCCGCCAACTTCAACAAACGCACCCGCTCCAGCAGGGGCACCAGCCGATTCCGGGCCTCCTCGGGTCCCACGGCCCAGAAACGGGGCCGCCAGTTCACGTCCAGGGCCACGGGCACCGCAGCGGCAACCGCCAACTCCACGGCCCGCTCCAAGGCCGCGCCAGAAGCCGGGCTGGCCAGGGGCAGGCTGCCCATCTGCAGCCACTGGGCCGTCGGCAGCAGCTGGGCCAGGGGAGCCCTGAGAGCCCCTTGATCAAGGACCTGATCGGCGAAGCCCTGGCCCCGATTCCCCGCGAAACCACCGAACACGCGCTCGCCCGAGTGCTCCCTCCGCACCAGCACCACCCGCGTGGGCCGCCCTTCATCCCACTGAAGAGCACGGGTGTCGACGCCTCGATCGAGCAGCAGCGCCGCAAAGGCTGCACCCGGTGCGTCACGGCCCAGCCGCGCCAGCAGGGCCGATGTCGTGCCGAGCCGGGCCAGGGCGCAGGCCACGTTGGCGGGGGCCCCGCCAAGGCGATCGTCGAAGGGGCGATCCGTCGCCGGATCCCCCCCGGGAGGACCAAGCCGGTCCACCAGGGCCTCGCCAAGGCAGAGCACCTGTGCCATGCCCTCAACCTATCGGCGGTTTTGGGCGCCGATGGGACCTGGTCAGCGGGACGGCCGTTCCCTCAGGGCAGCGATGATCCGGGCATTGGCCGCGGGAAAGGGGAACTCGCCCAGTCGCTCCGGCTCCACCCAGCGCACCTGCTGGCTGGCCAAGGGCTGGGGCTCGCCCGCCAACCAACGGCAGAGATGCACCACGAAGCGCAGGCGCTTGTGGCTGTAGCTGTGCTCAAGGGTGATGAGTTCCTCACCCACCTCCACCTCGATCGCCAGTTCTTCAGCCAATTCGCGTCTGATGGTGAACTCAATCGCCTCGCCGGGCTCCTGTTTGCCCCCCGGGAACTCCCAAAGCCCCCCCAGCAGCCCCTCCTCCAAGCGCTGATCGATCAGCACACGCCCGCTGGCATCGAGCACCACCGCCACTCCGATCACCTGGAAGGGCAATGGCTTAGGGGCTTCACTCACGGGGAAGGCCTGGGGATCGCCGGAAGCGTAGGCAGCGCAGGCCCCCTGCCAGGGACAGCGCTCGCAGGCCGGCTGGCGGGGGGTGCAGACCGTGGCCCCCAGATCCATCAGCGCCTGGTTGAAATCCCTGGGCCGCAGCGGATCGAGCAGGTCAGCGCTGAGCGCCCAAAACAGGCGCCCCTGACGGCGAGGCGGCTCGGTATAGGCCCTGAAGCGCGCCAGCAGCCGCTGGACATTGCCATCGAGAATCGGATGGGGAAGGTCGTAGGCCGAGGAGAGGATGCTGCCAGCGGTGCTGGGGCCAATGCCGGGGAGAGCCAACCAGCCCTTGAGCGTGCGCGGCCAGGGATCGGCCACCCCGCCGGCCTCCCGCGCCAGCACCATCCCCGCCCCCTGGTGCAGCCTCCGGGCACGGGCGTAGTAGCCGAGGCCCTGCCAGAGCAGCAGCACGTCCTGCTGATCCGCCACCGCCAGGGTGCCGAGGTCGGGATACGCCGCCATCCAGCGGCGCCAGTAGGGGAGCATCACCACCAACTGGGTCTGCTGGAGCATCACCTCGGCGCTCCAGATCGCCAGGGGATCCAACGGTTCGCCAGGGGCCGGTCGGCCGCCCCGGGCCGTCAGCTTCCAGGGCAGGTCATGGCGGCCATGGACATCCCACCAATCCAGCAGGGCCGCTCGCAGGGCGGCGGGATTCCAGGGCAGTGGGCTGCTCAACACACCCTTGGTCATGCTGGGGCCCATGGTCTCGGGGCGCCGGTGTCCATGGGCGGCGTGAGCTGGAACAGCCACAGGCTGGCCCCATCGATGCAGGCAAGATTCAAAACCCATGGGAGGCTGGTGCTGCCTTGGTTCACGCGCCATCGATGCCGGTCATCACGAGGGTTCTGATCACGCTGGCGGCCAGCGCCCAGGTGTGGGCACCGGCGGCGAACGCCCAGGCCTTCAAGGACAAGATGGTGCGCTCCTTCTGTGCCAGGGCCATGGCCAGTGATTTCACCAAGGCGGGCAAGACACCACCCAGCGGCATGGTCGAGTTCACCTGCGGCTGCGTCGCCGACCAGATGCGCGCAGGGGCCAGCGCGGAGAAGGCCAAGGCCACCTGCACGCCCCTGGCCACGAGCAAATTCGGTCTGGAGGCGTCATCTGCGCCCCAGCCATGACCATCCATCCGCAACTCCAGCCCCCTGAAGACCAGCGCGAAGCCATCGGCCGGGCGGGCCTGGGGAGCTTGCTGGCGATCGCCTCGCTGGAGGGGGCCCCCAGCCCGCTCGCCCTGCGCACGATCACGGCCATCCGTGACCACCTGATCCGCCTGCCGATTCCCCTGGATCAGCTGCAGCCCCTCAGCCCCGAAGAGCTGGCCCAGGCGGTGCCTGGCGCGGAGTGGCGTGAGCGCATCCTGCGGGGCATGACCGTGCTGGCGCTGCTGGAGCACGAACCCAGCTCCGCCCAACTGAAGAGGCTGCGGGCCACGGCCCGGGCCCTCGGCATCGACGACGCCCCGGTGGAGACCTTCCGCCACGTGCTCGAGCACCAGTTCAACCTGGTGCGCCTGGACATAGCCCGCCGGGGCTTTCAGAAGGGGGCGGCCCTGAGCTATCTGCGCGATGAGGGCCCCGCTGGGGCCCTGCAACTGGCCCGGGCCCTGCTGCAACAGGATGATCCAGCCCTGGCCGAGCGCTATCGCCAGTTGGCCCATTACCCCGAGGGCAGCCTGGGGCGCGCCTACAGCGCCTTCATTGCCGCCAACGGCTTCAGTCTCCCTGGCGAGATCGGGGGGCCGCCGCCCCCGGTGGTGCGCCATGACTGCTGCCACGTGCTCGGTGGCTACGGCACCAGCGCCGCCGAGGAATGCGGCGTGCTGGGGTTCCAGGCCGGCTTCGGCCGCAACGATCCCTTCTTCACGATCCTGTTCGCCCTGGCCCAGTTCCAGCTGGGCATCGGCAGCACGCCGGTCACCGCCGCCGCCACCGACCAGGCTGATCCTGAAACGATCTTCAGGGGGTTGGAACATGGCAGCACCGTGACCCGCGATCTGATCAGCGACTGGGACCCCTGGGACGATTTCGACAAGCCCCTGGAAACGGTGCGCTCGCTCTACGGCATCAGGCCCCGCAACCGGGTGGGGGAAGGCCCCCACGTCAGTCAGCTGGCCACGTAGGCCGCAACGCTGTCGCTCAGACGCCGCAGGCCGATGAGCCCATCGCGCTCAAGATTGCGGATGCGATCACGGCTCATGCCCAGGATGCGGCCGATGCCGGTGAGGCTCATGGGTTCTTCCACATCGATGCCGTAGCGCATCTTGAGCACCCGCCCCTGGATCTCCGGCAGCTGCTCCAGCAGCGCCCGCATGTCCCCCCGCAGGCACTCCCCATCCA